>NZ_JBVHPX010000008.1:0-357807 GCF_055567735.1 Streptomyces sp. NPDC026394 | reverse complement strand
GGGCGTCGACCTGCTGCTGGAAGCCTGGGCCCAGATCGCCGCCCGCCACCCCCGATGGACCCTGCGCCTGTACGGGGCCGGCGAGGAGGAAGCCGCCCTGCGCCGGCAGAGCACCCAGCTGGGCATCGACGCCAGCGTCGCCTTCATGGGCCGCACCCACGACGTGCCCGGCGCGCTGCGCGAGGCGTCGGTGTTCGTCCTCAGCTCCCGCGGCGAAGGCTTCCCGCTGGCCCCCATGGAGGCGATGGCCACCGCCGTGCCGTGCGTGGCCTTCGACGTCGCCCCGGGCGTACGCGAAATCATCCGCCACGGCGAGGACGGCCTGCTCGCCCCGCCCGGCAACACCAGCGAACTCGCCCGCCACCTCGACACCCTCATCAGCGACCAGACCCTGCGCGACCGCATGGGCGAAACCGCCCGCACCAACATCCAGCGCTACGCCACCGACGAAATCGTCCAGCGCTGGGAGGACCTCTTCACCTTCCTCCAACGGTGAAGTCCCTGCCATGCTGAAACGTTTCGGAGGCCGACCTCCGAGGGCTGATCCCCGGAGGTCGGACCCCGGAGGCTGAACCGTGCCCCTGGCAGCGTCCACCAGCTTGTGTGCGGCGGACGCTGCCAGGGGGCTCATCGGCCTGCGCGAGTAGCCCCTGGGAACGGATCAGCAGGTGCGGCCCACGTAGTGCGCGCCGTCGATCTTGCCGGCGGAGCCGAGCCAGGTGACCCCGGGGCCCACACAGCGCTCGTAGTTGGGGCCGAACACCTCCACTTCGATGATCACGCGCGAGCCGTCGCTCGTGCAGTGGTTGTAGTACGCGTCCCTCGAAGTCTCGTAGAAGCCGCAGGGATTGGCGGACGCGCCGGGAGCGCCCGCGACGGACATGCCGAGGGCGAGGGCCGTGGTGCCGAGAATCGCCAGCAGAGAACGGCGAAGGCTCATGTGCATGACTCCTTGTCGAGGTAGGGGGATGCCGAGCTTCCGGTGCCGGGCGAGGGTCGCCTCGGCACGAGGAGAGCGTCGCTTCGGCCACCCGGGACCGTCAGGCCGTCTCACTCGTACGGGGATCGGAAACCACCGGTTCGAGTGCTGAGACGGATCGCGTGAGTTCGACGGGTGCGGGAGCGGTGGCCAACGGCTCAATGACGGCGCTGCTCTCCTTCACCCCGCACTAATCAAGGTTGACTAGCTGGCCCGTCAGGCGTACTTTCCTTCTGCGTGGCCCCGTGCGGTGGGTGCGCGTCCGAGATCGACCGAGGGGAACTGCGCGTGACCTTTCTGCCCGACACCGGCTACGTACCGACCGACGAGGACCGTGCGAGCCTGGACGCCTGGTTCGCGAAGTACGACGCGCGGAGCGCCGAGCGCGACATCGAGGCCATGGCCGGCATGGCGGTGTTCCCGCTCAACCTGGTGAGCGACGACTCGGCCGGCGAGGGCCGTTCGGCACAGTGGGACCGGGAGCAGTTCGTCGCGACGATGACCCAGGTGATGGGCGAGGGGGACGAGGGCATCACCTTCGACTCCACCCGGACGCCGGTCTTCCTCTCGCCCTCGATGGCCGTGGTCTTCACGGACTCGACCATGACCCAGGAGGGCCGGAGCCGGCAGCTGCGGTACGCCGACATTCTGATCCGGCGGGACGGGACGTGGGCGTTCCAGACCATGATCCAGGGCGGCTGGGGCGACAATCTCTGAACCCGGCCCGGTCGCGGTACGGCGCGCGAGCGGGGCAGTGTAAGGGGGCGGCGCGCCGGGCGGGCGGAATTCATCGCGTTGCGAGGAGCGCTGAGTCGGTACCTCTGTGTCCTCCGTAGAACTGGGTGCCCACCGTGCACGGGGGCCCCTGCGCCACCACGGCGTACGTCCCCGTGTGCTCCCCCTGTGGCCCAGCTGGAGGTCAGAGAAGTGAGCCACCGATACGTGAGCGAGAGCCATCGGCATGTGAACAAGCGGACCGGCGTCCTCGTCGGCGGCGCGGCAACAGCCCTCGTCGCGGCGGCGATCGTGCTGCCGCAGGCCAACGCGAGCGCGGAACGGCCAGCGCCGCCGCGGACCTTCTCCGCCGAGTCGGCCGCGCGGGCCGCCTCGTCCCTGAAGGCGGAACTCGGTGCCGACCGGACGGCGGGCTGGTATCTCGATGCCGGGAAGGGGCGGCTCGTGATGAACGTCCTGTCGGCGGACGACGCCGGAAAGGTCGAAGCGGAGGGCGCCGTGGCACGCGTCGTGCGCAACAGCACGAGCGAACTTCAGGCGGCCACGCGCGCCTTGCGTGCCACGGTGGCCATCCCCGGGACCGCGTGGTCCATCGATCCCAGGACCAACCAGGTCTCGGTCGTCGCCGACCGTACGGTCACCGGTGCGGAACTCGCCGCTCTCACCGAAGCCGTCGAAAAGGCGGGCGGCGGTGGCATGGCGAGGATCAAACGGTCGGCGGGGGAGTTCCGGCGGTATCACGGCGGGGGCAGCGGCTCGGAGGCGGCGACGAGCACCGGTGGCTCGGACGGCTCCGGCGAATCGGGCGACGACTCGGGCCGCTCCGGCGGACCGGACAGTCCCGGCGGCTCGGACGGCTCAGACGGTTCGGCAGGCTCCGGCGGCTCCGGTGGCGACTCGGCCGGACAAGGCGAGGGGAGTACGGGGGCCCTGCCCGTGGGAGGGAGCGCCATCTTCGGTGGCAACGCGCGCTGTTCGCTGGGATTCAACGTCACCGTTCAAGGCGCTCCGGCCTTCCTGACCGCGGGGCACTGCGGCAAGGGCAGCGCGACCTGGACGGCCGACCAGGCGGGAGCGCAGCCGCTGGGTACGGTGGCCGACGCCCGGTTCCCCGAGAGCGACTTCGCCCTGGTGACCTACGACGACCCGGCCGCCAGGCCGGACAGCGCGGTGGACCTGCAGAACGGCGGCACCCGGCAGATGTCCCGGGCGGCGGAAGCCGCCGTGGGGATGCGCGTACAGCGCTCCGGCAGTACGACGGGGCTGTCGGACGGGACCGTCACCGGCCTGGACGCCACGGTGAACTACGGCAACGGCGACATCGTCAACGGGCTGATACAGACGGACGTGTGCGCCGAACCCGGGGACAGCGGCGGGCCGATGTTCTCCGGCGACGCGGCCGTGGGGCTGACCTCCGGCGGCAGCGGCGACTGCACACGGGGCGGCGAGACCTTCTTCCAGCCGGTCACCACGGCGCTCGAAGCGACCGGCGCCGAGATAGGAGCGGGCGACGGCGGCGACACGGGCAGCGACGGGGCGGGCCGGCCGGCAGGGCGGTAGTTCGCCGCTCGTCTTGGCCGCCCGGTGCGGGGTGCCTGGTCTGGAATCTCGGTTCGCCCGTCCGGGCCCTGGGGACCTCATGGTCGGAAAGCCGGTATCGGCCGCTGGCGGGGTCCCGCCCGCACCGACCGCCCGTGACTTCGCGGAACGGTTGGTGGCGAGCCGCGTTCCGGGGGAGCCCGCGTACTCCGCCCTGACCGCTGACACGTGCTTCGCGGGTGCCGAACCGCGGCGGCCCGCCCGGCGGCCGTACCGGCGGCCACACCGCCGCCGCACCCCCGGGATTCGGCGTTCCGGAGGCGGCAGCCCTGGTCACCCATGCCGCGGGGGAGTCTGCCGGGCGACGACGACCTGAGCGTCGCGCGGGTCCTCACCGACGCCGAGGCGTACCGCATGTACCGGTTCCAGGCCCGTGGAGCCGCGCGCGAGCAGGCGCTCCGTCCACCGCACCGGCCTGTGCCAGCTCCTCCTGCGCGTACGTGAGGAAGCTGCGCGGGGGACGGCCGGTGACGCGCTCGACGGTGTCGGTGGTGCGGTCCTCCGAGCCTTCGGCGACGGACCGGTCCAAGTCGGCCAGCAGCGTGGCGAATTCCCCAGGGACGCCGGCGGCGGTCAGTCGGTCGTGGAACTGCTCGTGGCCGAGCCGCCGGTGGATCACCGTCCGCCCCGTCACGCGCGTGAGAACGGCGGCGACCGTGTCGTAACTCAGCGCCTCCGGGCCGGTGATGACCAGGTCGGTGCAGGGAGCGCTCCGGTCGGTGAGGGCATGGGCGGCGACCGCCGCTATGTCGGCCGCGTCGACGAACCCGACGCGGCCGTCGCCGGTCGCGGTCGCGATGACCCCGTCCTCGCGGATGCTCCGCGCGTGTACATGGTCGCCGCCGAAGTTCTGCATGAACCATGACGGCCGCAGGACGGCCCACTCGTCGAAGAGGCCGGGCAGCGCGTCGTGCACCCGGCCGACGGCAGGGCCGCCCCGGTCGATGGCCGAGGAGCTGAGCAGCACCACGCGCCGGACCCCGGCCGCGCGGGCCCGGTCGAGGAAGGGCAGCACGACGGCGGCCGGGTCGCGGTCCCCGACGGGAGGCACGAGGTGGAGCCCGTCCGCGCCGCGCAGGGCTTCGGCGTGCGTGGCCGGGTCGTACCAGTCGAATCGGACGGGCCGGGCGCCGTCCATCGGTGTCGCGCGGCGGCTCGCGGCCCGGACCTCGCAGCCGAGCGCGGTCAGCCGGGCCACGAGGCGGCTGCCGGTGGTGCCGGTGGCCCCGGTGAGCAGGACGCTGGCGTCGGGCCGGGTTACGGAACCGGGCATGGACGGCCCCTTCCTCCTACGATGTGGACCACGGGTCCGGTTAGCTGGACGGGACAACAATACGGACCGGCAGTCCGCTTTGTAAACGGGTGCCGTAACGACCGAAGGAGAGGCCGTGACCGTACGCAAGGAGCGCGTGGACGCCGCACGCAACCGGGAGGCCGTGCTCGCCGCCGCCGACGCCCTCTTCGCCCGCAGCGACAGTCCGCGCGGCGTGTCCATGGACGATGTCGCGGCCGCCGCCGGGGTCGGCAAGGGCACCCTCTTCCGCCGGTTCGGCGACCGCACCGGCCTGATCCGCGCGCTCGTCGAGGCACGGATCGAACCGCTGCGCCAGGCCGTCGAGAGCGGGCCGGCACCGCTCGGCCCCGCCACGCCGCCGCACGAACGGGTACCGGCCCTGCTCGACGCCGTCCTCGGCTTCAAGCTGGCCAACCGGCACCTGGCCCTCGCGCTGGAGGAAGCAGGCAGCGGCAGCCCGTACCAGGCAGAGCACTACCAGTGGTGGCACGCCACCCTCCGGCGGACACTGGACGGTCTGCCGGGCGTCGACAGCAGCTTCACCGCGCACGCCCTGCTGGCCGCCACCCGCGCCGACCTCGTCGAGCACCTGGCCGGCACGGAAGGCATGACGGCCGAACGGATGCGGGGGCGCGTCGCGGCGTACGCGAAGCAGGTGCTCGGCCGATAGGGGGAGGTCGGGCCGCGCACCGGCAGCCGTACGCCGCCGTGCGCAGCCGTACGCCGCCTACGCCGACAGGTAGGACAGAGCCACCGCGCCGTGCACGGCGGCGCCGACGGCGAGGGCCTCTTCGTCGTGCACGACGCGGCGGGAATGGTTGTCGGGTGCCTGGCCCGCGGTCTGTCCCGGCGGGCAGGCGCCGAGGAACGCCATGGCTCCGGGCACCCGTTCCAGGACGAAGGCGAAGTCCTCGGCGGCCATGATCGGGTGGGGTAGCAGCCGGACCCGCCCGGGACCGAGGAGTTCCGTCGCCGCACGGGTGACCAGGTCGGTGAAGCCGGGGTCGTTGACCACCACCGGCGTGACGTCCGGCAGCTCCACGTCGGCGGTCAGACCGTGCGCCGCAGCCACGCCGTCGGCCACCCGGACGATGCCGTCGCGGACCTTCTTGCGGGTGGCGTCGGACAGGGTGCGGAAGGTGCCGGCGATCTCCGCCGTGTCGGGAATGATGTTGGACGCCGTACCGGCGGTGACGCGGGTGACCGTGAGGACCGCCGGTTCGAAGACATTGACCGTACGGGTCACCATCGTCTGCAACGCCTGGACGATCTCGCAGGCCACCGGCACGGGATCGAGGCCCCGCTGCGGCGCGGCGGCGTGCGCGCCCCGGCCGTGGACGGTGATGGCCAGCATGTCGGCGGCGGCGGACTGCGGTCCGGGCCGCAGGTGGACGGTGCCGGACGGGTGCCGGGTGGTGATGTGCAGGGCGAACGCCGCGTCCACCGTCCCGCCGTCCGGCGTCTCCAGCACGCCTTCCTCGATCATCGGCTGCGCGCCCCCGCAGACCTCCTCCGCGGGCTGGAACATGAACACCACCCGGCCCGCCAGCCGTTCCCTGCGGGTGGCGAGCAGGCGGGCGGCGCCGAGCAGCATCGCGGTGTGCGTGTCGTGCCCGCAGGCGTGCATGACGCCCGGCGTCAGGGAGGCGAAGTCGAGCCCGGTCTCCTCGGTCTGCGGCAGGGCGTCCATGTCGGCGCGGAGCAGGATCGTCCGCCCCGGCCGGGCGCCGGTCAGTGTGGCGGTGACGGAGGTGAGGCGGTCGCCCGTGGTGACGGCCAGCGGCAGGCCGGACAGTTCGCGCAGCACGGTCCGCTGGGTGCGGGGCAGCGTGGCCCCCAGTTCCGGTGCGCGGTGGATCTCGCGGCGTACGGCGGTGATCCGCGGCAGCAGCCGCCGGGCGTCCCGGAGGAGCGTGCCGTAGGTGCTGTCTCCCTGAGGCCCGCCGTCGTCTTCCTCGGGCCCGCTCCGGTCTCTCCGCGGCCCGCTCCGGTCTCGATCGTGCCCGCTCCGGTCTCCCTGGGGCCCGCCGTTGTCCGCCCTGGGACCGCTGTCGTCTTCCTCGGGCCCGCTGTCGTCTGCCATGGGCCCATCATGAGATCGCGGCACCCGTAGGGCCAGAGGGCGCGCCCTGGTTCCGGCCGAAGCGCCGCGGGGCGGGGAGCGGCCTCCGACGGCGGTACGCGAGCCGCCCGTCATCCGGCCCGCGCACCGCCCCCCCGGAGATCAGGCCGCCGCGCCCTCCCGGGAACGCAGCCGCGTGAGAATCAGGTGCGCCACGACGCCGAACACCAGCCCCCAGAAGGCCGAACCGATGCCCGCGACGGTCACCCCGGACGCGGTGGCGAGGAACGTGATCAGGGCCGCCTCGCGGTCCTTCTCCTCCTTGACCGCGGCGGTCAGTCCGCCGGCCAGGGCGCCGAAGAGCGCGACACCGGCCACCGCGGCGACCAGCTCCTTGGGCAGCCCGGCGAACAGCACGACGAGCGTCGACCCGAACGCGCCGATCAGGAGGTAGAAGAAACCGCAGGAGACACCGGCCACGTACCGGCGGCGCGGGTCGCGGTGCGCCTCGGGGCCGGTGCAGATCGCCGCGGTGATCGCGGCGAGGTTGATCGCGTGCGACCCGAACGGCGCCAGGGCCGTGGACGCCAGCCCGGTCGAGCCGATGAGCAGCCGGTCGTCGGGCCGGTAGCCGGACGCGCTGAGCACGGCCATGCCGGGCGCGTTCTGCGACGCCAGGGTGGCCAGGATCAGCGGTACGGCGATGCCGATGAGCGAGCCGGCCGAGAACGACGGCGCGGTGAACACCGGTTGGGCCGGCCCGACATGGTCGATGTGGATGTCCAGCCGCGAGGTGACCGCGCTGAACAGCACACCGGCGGCCAGCGCCAGCAGTACCGCGTACCGCGCGACGAAGCGCTTGCCCAGCAGGTACGCCACCAGGACCGCGCCGGCGATCCACGGTGCGGTCTTCAGCGACGTGAACACCCCGGTGCCGAAGGAGAACAGGATGCCCGCGAGCATCGCCGACACCACGGCCGTCGGAATCTGCCGCATCAGCCGCCCGAACACCCCGGTCAGCCCGACGAGCGTGATGACGACCCCGGTGACGAGGAAGGCACCGACGGCTTCGGCGTACGAGTACGCGCCCAGGCTGGTGACCAGGAGCGCCGCACCCGGGGTCGAGAAGGCCGTGATGACCGGCATCCGGGTGCGCAGGCTGAGCGCGATGCAGGTGACGCCGCTGCCGATGGATATGGCCCACACCCAGGAACTGGTCTGTCCCTGGTCCAGATGCCCGGCGTGGGCGGCCGCCAGCACGATGACCAGTGGCCCGGAGTACGACACGACGACGGCCACGAAGCCGGCCAGCACGGCCGACAGCGAGACGTCGTGGAACAGGCCCCGCCGTGGCTGCGGCGAGCCGTCCGCCGGCGAGCCCTCCGCGGAGGGACCGACCGGCGGCTCCGGCGGGGGAGCGGTGCCGGCCGGCTGGATGTTGCTCGTGGTGTCCGAACTCAACGGTCTTCCTTTGCGGCGCGTTCCAGTGCCTGTTCCAGGTCGGCCACGAGATCGGTCACATCCTCCGGACCGACGGACAGGCGGATCTTGTCCTTGGGGGACGTGCTGCCCGGCCCCTCGAAGGGGCAGCGGTGTTCCACCGGGCTCTCCACCCCGCCCAAGGACGTGACCCGGGTGAAGAGGTCGCAGTTCTCTGCCGTGCGCAGGGAACGCTGCCAGTCTCCGTTGACGTGCAGGGACAGCATGCCACCGAAGCCGCCGTGCAACTGCCGGGTCGCGATCATGTGGCCGGGATCGGTCGGCGGCCCCGGGTACGCGACCCGGCTGACGTGCGAATGATCGGCGAAGTGCGCGGCCGGCGCCTGTGCCGTGGCCGATATCAGCCGGGTGTGCACCGGCGTCGGTACGGTGTGGTCACGGCAGACAGCGCCCCGGCGCGGTGCGCGACCTCCGAGCAGGCCGCCCGGGGGTCACCAACGGCGGGTCTCCCCGAAGAAGTCCGGCACACTGACGGCCGTACCGTCGGCGCGTGCCTGCTGGAGGACGTACGCGCCCACGGCCAGGTCCAGGACGCCGAGGCCGAACGGCGAGAAGATCACCGGACGGTCCGCGGTGAGCCGCACCTCCTCGTCCAGCACCCCGGCCAGTGTCCCGGACACGAACTCGCGGTTGCCGGTGAGCTGCTCGGCCAGGTGGGGCGAGGTGTCGGCCTTCATGCAGTGCTCGACGTCGTCGAAGACGTTCTGCGCGCCCAGCACCACTTCGGGTGCGAGGTCGCGCAGCGAGATGTTCAGCACCACCTGACCGGCGCCGAACGGCCGGTGCACGTACGGCTCCAGGGCGGTCGTCGCGAACACCACCGTCTCCGCCTCCAGCGCGGCCCCCAGGTCGCCGGTGACGGCCGCGGGGCGCCGCTGGGTGTCGCGCACATGCGCGGCGAGTGCCTGCGCCGACGGTTCGTGCAGGTCGTGGACGAGGTAGGCGTCCGGTGCGCAGCCCGCGGCCTGCAGGTAGTCGCAGATGTTCCGGGCGATGACACCGCCGCCGACCACGGCGATCCGGCTGCCCCCGTACCCGCCCGGCCGCAGCGCTGTCGCCGCCACGGCAGCGGAGGCCGCGGTCCTGGCCGCGCTGATGTGCGCCGCCTCCAGGACCGCGACGGGGTAGCCGGTGCGGTAGTCGTTGAGGACGAGTACGGCCGAAGCACGAGGAACTCCGTTCTCGGTGTTCCGCGGGAAGCTGGATATCCATTTGAGGCCGGCCAGCTCCACATCCGCCCCGATGAAGGCGGGCAGCGCGATGATGCGGGAATCCGGCTTCTCGGGAAACCGCAGGAAACAACTGTCCGGGTTGACCGTCTGGCCGGCCTCGTGGCTGCGGTACGTACGGGCGACGATGTCGAGGACGTCACCGCGCCGGCTCCGCAGCGTGTTGAGTACGGCGTCACCCGGCACCACGTCGAAAGTGAACATACTGACTGTCCTGTTCTCAGGCGCGCGCCTGGTCCGTTTCCGATTCCGGGGCGACGAGGCGCGGCCGGCGACCGGCCGCCCACGCGTCGTCGCAGATGCTCTTCACATACCGCTTCCCGAAGTCGGGGGCGAGGACCGCGAGGACACTGCCCGCCGGAATGCCCTTCGCCGCTTTCCGTACGGCGGCGTGTGCTCAGACCGGGAAGGGGCCGGCGGGTCGCCGAGCACACAGGTCACGCACTTCTTCCGCTGTCCGGCACACGGAAGGAGCCGTCCGGCCTATGCGTGCGGAAGGCCGTCGGGAGGACGCGGCGGGTTGTCCGGCGGACGCGCCTCACCCGGCTCCCGCTCGCCCTCCCGCTCCCGCTCGATCAGCTCGGACAACTGGCCTTGCAGGCGCCTGGCCTCGCCCGACCGGTGCTGACTGCGGTACAGCTCCAGCGCCTGCTCCCACGCCTCACGGGCCTGGCCGGGCCGGCCCAGGGCGGCGTGCGCCTGGCCGATGCCGTGCAGCAACACGGCTTCGTGGTAGGTGTTGCCGATGTCGCGCAGGAGACGGAGGGCCTGCCGGCCGTGCTCCAGGACGTCGGCATACCGGCCCGTGCACAGTCCCAGGTAGGCGAAGACGCCCAGCGACAGCGCCTCACCGTTGCGGTTGCCGTGGCCACGGTGCAGCAGCAGGCCCTTCTCGCAGTACGCCCGCGCCTGCTCGAAGTGGCCCAACTGCGCGGAGTACCACGCCGACTGGTTGAAGCCGCGGGCCTCCCACTCCTGGTCCTCCAGCGCCTGGAACAGCGCGAGGGAACGCGTGGCGTGATCCAGCGCGGACCGGGCCTCCCCCTGCTGCCCCCAGGCCCACGCGAGGACGCGGTGGGTGTGTGCCTGGCTCGGCACGTCGTCGGTACGTTCGGCGAGGGCGAGCGTCCGGTGAAGACGCTCCACCGCCTCGGCATGCCGGCCCATCAGGGCACACGCTTCGGCGAGCAGGCGGTGCGCCGGAGCCTGGGCGGCCTCGTCCCCCAGATGCCGCGCGGCCTCCAGCCCGTCGCCCGCGACGGTGACCTGATGGGCGAGCAGCCCGCGCCGCCAGTGGTAGGTGTGCAGCGTCGGCGCCAACTGCCACACGGCCCGGTGCCAACGCCGCTCGACGGCCAGCCGCTGCGCGGCCATCAAGCAGGAGTGTTCGGCGTCCAGCCACTCCAGTGCCCTGGTCTCGTCCGGCAGCGGTTGCGGGCGGCAGCCCGGCCGGGGCGGGGCCGGCGCCACCGACTCGCGGTGCGGATCGAGCACCTGGTCACCGGCGTAGGCCGTGTGCAGGTAGAAGTCCACCAGCCGCCGCAACGCGTCGTCACGGCTGTCCGCCGCCTGGTGGTCGTGGGCCTGTTCGGACGCGTAGAGGCGGATCAGGTCGTGCATCCGGTAGCGGCCCGGGGACGGCTGCGACACCAGGTGCGCGGTCTCCAGCTCCCGCAGCAGCGCGCGGGTCCGGGCCACGGGCAGCCCGGCGAGCGAGGCCGCGGCCGGCAGGCCGATGTCCGGCCCCGGCGCCAGCCCCACCAGTCCGAGCAGGACGGCCGCCTCGGCAGTCAGCGCGTCGTACGAGGACGAGAACGCCGCCCGCAGGTTCAGCGGGATCTCACCGGCGTCCAGCTCGTCGAGCCGGGTGGTGTGGTCGCGCAGTTCCTCGGCGAGCAGACGCAGGGGGAAGCCGGGGTGGGCGGTGGCGCGGGCGGCCACGATGCTCAGCGCCAGCGGCAGTCCGCCACAGCACTCCAGGAACGCGTCCACCGCCTCCGGCTCCGCGGCGACCCGCGCAGCGCCCAGGTGACCGACCAGCAACTGGCGGGCCTCGGCCGCGGGGAGCACGTCCAGGTCCAGCGGACGGGCGCCGTGGGTGGTGACCAGGCCGGCCAGTTGACGGCGGCTGGTCACGAGCACCGTACAGGCCGAATCCCCCGGCAGCAGCGGGGCCACGTGCGGGGTGTCACGGGCGTTGTCCAGCACGATCAGCAGACGCCGGCCGGCTACCAGGCTCCGGTACAGCCCCACCTGCGCGTCGAGGTCCGCCGGTATTCCGGCCGGGTCCACGCCGAGGGCGCCGAGGAATCCGCGTACCGCCTCCGTCGCCGACACCGGCTCGCCTACGGGGGTGAACCCCCGCAGGTCGACGAAGAGCTGGCCGTCGGGGAACCGGTCGAGGTGCCGGTGCGCCCAGTGCAGCGCCAGCCAGGTCTTCCCGATGCCCCCGGCGCCGCCGAGCGCCGAGATCGTGACCGTGGCGCCGGCCTCCGTCGCGTCGTCCAGCGCGGCCGTGAGCGCGGCCAGTTCCGCGGCCCGGCCGGTGAAAACCCGCGGCGCGGCGGGCAACTGGTGCGGCACCACCGGGCGCGCGCGCCCGGCGTGCAGGTGCACCCCGCCGTGCACCACCCCGGCCTGCACGACGTGGCCCTCGACCGGCGCTGACACCTCGTTGCGCACGTCCGCTCCGAGCAGCTCGCGGCCCTGGCTGTTCCGTTCCGTCGTCACCGCCTCCAACTCCCGCTCCGACCTCCGGACCCGGCGGTCCGGCTCGTCGAGTGTCCCGCGCCAGCGGAACCGGTGACGGGAGCCGGGCACAGCTCCACTCCCGCGAGTGAAGATCGGTTCGGCGGACGGTCGGGCCGGGCTGCCCGCCGGACGAAATCCGGCCGAAAGCGCCTCAGCCCCGCGTGAGCCGCGCCACCTCGGCGCCGTACTGCATCGCCTTGGCTGACAACGGTCCACCATGGCGATCTCCCGTACCCCGGGAGGACAATGCAGCATGACCGAACGGCGTGGTACGCCTTGGTACGGCGGGCTGCTGCCCGGCTCCGACAAGTCGCTGTCCCCGGTCCGCGAAGCGCGCCTCCGGGAAGAGGGCGAGGCAATGGTCCGAGAAGGCGCCCTTGCCGTCGAAGAGACGCGGGCGGTGATGGGCGATCTCCTGGTGGAGCTCGGTCGCCTGAGCCCTCTGGTCGCCTTGATGGACGTGGATGACCGGGACGGCTAGAAACGTGACGCCCGGTTGCCGGGCAGGTGCTGCTGAGGCCGGCCCCGGATCGACGTCACACCGCCGAGGTGCGCGATCCGGGGCCGGCTCCCTTGTGCGGACTCGGCCGCTCAGCCCGCCGGAGGCGGGAGGTCAGCAGGTCAGGTTGCCGCCCGTGGACGTGCCCAGGATCTGGGTGAACTTCTTGAAGCTGTCGACCCGGCTCTGGACCTGGCCGGGGTTGTTGCCGTTGCACTCCAGGCTGCCGTTGATGCTGCGGATCGTCTCGCCGAAGCCGCGGTCGTTGACGATCGCGTCGTGCGGCGTCATCGTGCCCGGGCCGCGCTGGGTGTTCCAGTACCAGAGGCCGGTCTTCCAGGCGACGGCCGAGTCCGTCTGGACCAGGTTCGGGTTGCGCAGCAGGTCGATGCCGAGCGCGTCGCCCGCCGCCTTGTAGTTGAAGTTCCAGCTGAGCTGGATCGGCCCGCGACCGTAGTAGGCCGCCTGGCCTGCCGGACAGCCGTAGGGCTGGTTGCGGTCGCAGTAGTGCGGGTAGTTGGCGGTGTTCTGCTCCACGACGTGGACCAGGCCACCCGTCTCGTGGCTGACGTTGGCGAGGAAGGCGGCGGCCTCGCGCTTCTTGATGGTGTCACTGCCCGTGTTGGCGAACCCGGGGTAGGCGCTCAGGGCGGCCTTCAGACCGTTGTACGTGTAGAACGGGTTTCTGTTCGGGAACATCTGGTTGAACTGCGCCTCGCTCACCACGAAGCCGGACGGGTTGGTGCCGCCACCGCAGTTGTACGGCTCCCAGAACCAGGTGCTGATGACCGGGTCGTAGCCCGGGTTGTCGTGGGTGGCGCGGTAGTACTGACCGTTCGTGTACTTGACGATGTCTCCGGTGCGGTACGCCTTGCCGGCGGTCCAGATGGAGAAGTTGCAGCTCGCGGCGGGTGCCGCGGGGCCGGAGGAGGGGGCTGCGGTGGCCGTGGGCGCAGCGACGGTGAGAGTCGCGGCACAGGCGGCGGCGGAGAGCACGGCGGCTATACGCTGCTTGAGCAACATGTGATCACTCCTCGGTGCGGCAGGGCCGCGTTCGGTCGGCGCCGGACGGTCCGGCGCACGACGTGGACCACGGACCGCGCTCTGATTCGCAAGCGCGATCACAGGTCGGTTGGTACTCAACTCGCTTGGTCTGTACCAGTCAAGATGGCAGAGGTCCAGATTCCGGATCGGACAGCAAGCGGTCACCGGCTCGGGCGAAACGGGCAGGACGGGCGCCCGACCGGTGGCGCGGTCAGGTGAGCAGACGGAACAATTCGGCGCAGGCCGCCGCTTCGGTCGGGTGGCGGCTGATGACGTGATGGGCTCCGCGTTCGTACGCTCCGGTCTCCCACGCGCCGTCCGGTGCCTGGCGCAGGAACAGGAAGTCCGGGGGCGTGGGCACCGGTTCGTGTACGCCTTCGATGCGGTAGTGGCCGTCGGCGACCCCTGCCGCGCGCAGCGCGGTGCGCACCGCCTGCCGGTCCGGGGGAGAGCCCTTGCCCAAGGAGTCAGTCATGCTGGGCACTTCACCACGGTGTTCCTGCCGCCCTGGCGTTCAGGTGGCGGCCCGGGTGAGGAAGCCGTGCTCGACGAGCCACTTCACGTTCAGCCGCTGCCCCTGACCGGGGTCCAGGAACACCGCGTCCAGTTTGATCTGCTGTCCGCCGCCGGGCTGCTCGAACCACGGAGCGATGCTGCCCTGCCACACCCAGAACGGCTTCGCGACCTTGTAGACGTGGTAGTCGCAAGGCGCCGCGGGCTCGCGCGTGTTGAGGTTCTGCGGCGGCAGGGAGCGCTCGGCGTACGCGTCGCCCGCCGGTGCCAGGAAACCGCCGAACTCGGAGCCGAACCGGTCCAGCCGCTGGCCCGGGCGCAGCTTCGCGGGTTCCTTGTCGACCGTGCCGTTGACCTCGCCGAAGCCGTCGTTGGGCGGGTACTTCCAGCCGCCCGTGTCCGCCGGCCCTTCCCAGTACTTCTTCAAGAAGGCCGGGGCCGGGAGCTTCCCGGTCCTCCGGTAGCCCTTGAGCAGCGGGCCCACGGGAGCCTGCTGCTTGCCGGGCAGCCACTTCGGCCCGAGCCGGGCGTCGCCGTGGTACGTCCCCGTGCAGGGCTCGGGCCGGTGCCGTGACGCCGCGACCGTTGTCGTGGCGGCCCGGTCGTCCGGCTGTGGCGCGGCGCTCGCGGCGGGCGCCGCCAGCAGACCGGCGGCGAGGCCGAGAGCGGCGCACAGGGTGCGTATGCGGTTCGGGTTCATGCGGGGGTTCCTTCACGCGCTGATGATCCACCAGGACGGTCCGCAGAGTAGACGTACCGTCTCGGCAGGTGTCATGGGCGCGTCGCCTTCCGGCCAGGGGCGGGTTCCGCCGCGGTTACCGGCCCGCTCCGTCGCCATGTCGTGTTCCGCCCCGCGGCCGTGGTCGTGGCCGTCCGCGTGGCTCTCGGCGGCGGCCATCGTCCCTCAGCTCCCCACGTGCAGCACGATGACGCAGGTGTCGTCCTCCGGATTGGTGTGCAGGACGGACAGCAGGGTTTCCAAATGCTCCTCAGGGCTGCCGGCGGCACCTCGGCGCGCGGTGGCCAGCAGCAGGTCCTCGCGGTCGCCGGCCCGGTCGGCGCGGCGCTCCACCAAGCCGTCCGTGTAGAGGATCAGGCGATCGCCGGGGGCCAGGGTGAGCGTCTTGCAGACATAGCCGGGATCGAGGCTGGCACCGAGGGTGGTTCCGTCGGCGTTGACCAGTTCGGTGGCCCGTCCGCCGCGTACGAGCACGGGCGGCGGGTGACCGGCGCGGGCCCAGGACAGCGTTCGCCGTACCGGGTCGAAGTGACCGACGGCGGCGGTCGCCGCCAGCGACTCGTCGTGGCCGTGGAAGGCGACGAGGTTGAGGCATTCGAGGACGCGCGCCGCGTCGGCACCGGTGTACGCGATCCCGAGCAGCGCGTTGCGCAACTGCGCCATCCCGGCGGCGGCCTGGAGCCCGTGCCCGAGCACGTCGCCGATGGCGATCAGCACCCGGCCGTCGGGCAGCGGCGTGGCCTCGAACCAGTCACCGCCCACGCGGGCGCAGTTCTCGGCGGGCTGGTAGCGGATGGCCGCCCGCAGGCCCGGCAGGGCGGTGTGGGCCCGCGGCAGCAGGGCCAGTTGCAGTTCCTCCGCCATCCGTAGCTGCCGGCGTTCGGCCTCCCGCCGGGAGGCGTCCAGCGCCGCCTCCACCCGCCGGACGCGGGAGACGTCCTGGACGACCCCGCGCAGCGCCACCGGGTTGCCGAGACTGTCGCGGACCAGCTCGGCGTTGACGCTCACGTGGCGCAGCCTGCCGGCCGCACGCGTACGGACCTCGAACCACACCGGGCCGTGGTCGCGGGAGAGCGACTGCACGGCCCGGACGACGGCGGGCAGGTCGTCCTCGACGACGTACCCGGAGAGCGCGCCGAGCGACAACGGGCCGCTGCCCGGGGTCAGGCCGAAGATGTCGTACATCCGCCGCGACCAGGTGGCCTCGCCGGTGGCCAGGTTCCACTCCGCCCAGCCGAGGTCGGCCAGCCGCTCGGCGTCGTCGACACGGGCCGTCAGCCGTGCCTGCTCGTCGTGGAACTGCCAGCTCACCAGCAGTCCGCCGCCCACCCGCCGGGCACGCACGCTCAGCAGGGCCGGATGCAGGACGCCCCGCCGCGGCTCCTCGTAAGGGAACGGGTCACGGTCCAGCGGCTCTCCGGTCTCCAGGACCGTCACACAGGCGTCGAAGATGCCCGAGGGGAGCATGCCGGGAAAGACGTCGAGCAGGCGGCTGCCGGTGATCTGCTCGGGGGTACGGCCCAGGAGGCCGGTGGCGTGCGCGTTGCAGCGGTCGACGGTGAACTCGACCACCCGGCCGAGCGGGCCGCGTACCGGGAAGAGCAGCGCCGCCGGTACGGGGACGGCGTCGAGGGCCGCGCCCAGCCAGGCCGCCCGCACGTCGTCGTCCGGCAGCCCCAGGGCGGCCAGTCCGCGCAGCCGCTGCCCGGCGCAGTCGGTCAGCGCCTCCAGCCGCGCCCGGGCCGCGAGGGCCGGTGGCGCGGAGCCCGGCCGGATGATGCTGACGACGCAGACCAGGGCGTTGGTATTGGCGCTGGTGCTGGTGCCCGTTCCTGTGGCGGTGGCAGTGTCGGTGTCGGATTTCCGGTCTTCGGCGGCGGGGCGGGGCGCGTCCGGCGCGTCGCTCCTGGCCGAGATCCAGGTCAGCGCCCGGCCGCCGGCTTCGTCGTCGAGCCACACCTGTTGGTCCGTCCCGGCCGAGCGGGCCAGCGCGAGGATGTGGCACAGGGGCACCTGCGACCAGTCACCGTCGGCCCGCGCGGCCGGGCCGGCGGCTCCGCTCATCCGGAGCACGCCTTCCATGTCGAGGACGGCCAGCAGTGCCGCCGTGGCGCCCGAGGGTTCGGCCCGTTCGTAGAGCCGCTGCGCCAGTTCGACCGGACTGGCGGCGGTGGTCAGTTCCACGGCGCCGTCGAGCGGGCCGGGGCCGGGGCTGCCGGGGCCGAGATCGGGATCGGAGCCGAGATCGGGGTCGGCGGCGTGCGGGACCGTTTCGGCGCGGACGTCGGCCCTGGACGGCCGCAGGGCGCGGAGCTCCTCGCCGCCGGTCAGGCTTCCGGCGCCGCGCACCGTTCCGGCGGAGGCCGGTGAGCCGGTCCCCGAGGCACCGGGAACGGCTCCGGCACCGGAGCGCTCCGGGACGGGCGCATGCAGACCGGGAACGCCCATCCCGGCGACGCCCGCCTCCGCGACCACCGGGACACGAGCGGCCCCTTCCCGCGCCCCCGCCTCGCGTACCACCTCTCCGGCCGCGGGAGCCCCCAGCAGCCCGAGCAGCCCGCTCGCGCAGGTACGGGCCTGCGTCGCGTCGCACCCGAGATGTCCGACGAGGAGTTCCGCGAGGCGCGCGGCACTCGGCGCGGCCCCGGGCACCGGCCCGCTCCCCCGTGGGGGACCGCCTTCCTCCGGCCGGGAACCGGCAACGCCGCTGTCGCACCGGACCATGGCACCTCGTCGCCTCTTCGAAGGCACCCGCGCCCGCCCCGCGGTTGCCGCGGACGACGCACGGAAGGCGCACGCACGCGACCGGCCGGAGGAGCCTGCCTCATGACGGCTGATATCTAACAGCGCCCACCCGATCACCGTGAGAAGTGGCCGGTAATGGCCCATGCCTTTGCCGTACTGCCTCCGAGAGCAAGAAGGCGATCGGTCACTGACCGATACCGACCGGTCCGCCACGACGCCGGTAGCGGCTACCGGGACGCCGGGTACCTGGGGCGGCAGCCCGGGAGCGGGGGACGAGGCACCGGGTGCGAGCCGGTTCACACGCCCCCCGCCCGCGCCTCTTCACGCATTTTGTGTTAACAATGCAGAAGACTTCTGCTAAGAATGCTGTCACCATCATCCGCGCGATGCCGTCCGCCGACCCCCGAGGAACGCGCCCATGCCCGCTCCGCTGCCCACCCACGTACCCGCGACCATGCGCGCCGCCGTACTGCACGCGCCGAAGGACCTGCGGATCGAGGAGCGGCCCGTGCCGGTCCCCGGGCCGGGGCAGGTGCTGGTCCGCGTCGAAGCCGTCGGCATCTGCGGCTCCGACGTGCACTACTACGAGCACGGACGGATCGGTGACTTCGTCGTCCGCGCCCCGATGGTGCTCGGCCACGAACCCGGCGGCACCGTCGTCGCCCTCGGCCCCGGCGCCGCCCTGCGCCGGCCGGGACAGCGGGTGTCGCTCGAACCCGGCATCCCGTGCGGCACCTGTACGCAGTGCCGCCACGGCCGCTACAACCTGTGCCCCGAGGTGTCCTTCTACGCGACGCCGCCGGTCGACGGCGCCCTGTGCGAGTACGTCGTCATCGACGAGCACTTCGCCCACCCGGTCCCGGAGACGCTGACCGCCGAGACCGCGGCCCTGCTGGAGCCGCTCTCCGTCGGCGTGTGGGCGGCGCGCAAGGGGCGGGTCGGCACCGGTTCGCGGGTGCTGGTCACCGGTGCCGGGCCGATCGGTCTGATCGCCGTGCAGACGGCCCGCGCCTTCGGTGCCACCGAGGTCGTCGTCACCGACATCGCACCCGAACGCCTCGACCTGGCCCGTGAGTTGGGTGCCACCGGCACCGTCGACGTACGGTCCGCCCGGCTCGCCGACACCGGGTACGTCCCCGACGTGCTCCTGGAGTGCTCCGGTGTCCCGGCCGTCGCCGACGAGGGGATCCGGACCGTCGGCCGGGCCGGCCGCGCGGTGCTGGTGGGGATGGGCGGGGACACCGTGCCGCTGCCCCTCGCCCATGTGCAGAACTTCGAGATCGAGGTCACCGGCACCTTCCGGTACGCCAACACCTGGCCCGCCGCCATCGCCCTGGCCGCCTCGGGCGACGTGAAGCTGGACCGGCTGGTCTCCCACCGGTACGGCCTGGAGCAGGCGGAACAGGCCCTCACCGCGGCCGCCCGTGACCGTACGACGATCAAGCCCGTGGTGTGTCCGCTGCCGAGCTGACCGCCGCGGGCGCGGAGGGAAGGAACGCCGGATGCCCGCCAAGGCACGGCTGTCGCAGGCCGCCGTCGAACAGCGGCGGCAGGACGTCCTGCGGTACGTCGCCGACCACGGCGCCCTGCGCATCGACGCGCTCGCCGACCGCTTCGGCGTCAGCCTGATGACGATGCACCGCGACCTGGACGACCTCGCCGGACGCCTGCTGCTCCGTAAGGAGCGGGGCCGGGCCGTCGCCTTCCCCGCGCTGACCATGGAGACCGCCACCCGCTTCCGGGAGAGCGTCGGCCTGGCGGCCAAGACGGCGCTGTGCGCGGCGGTGGCCGACCAAATCACGCCGGGCAGCACCCTGCTGATGGACGACTCCACCACGCTCTATCCGCTGGCCGGGATGCTGGCCCGGCGGGGCCTGGACCGGGCCGCGCGGCTCACCGTGGTCACCAACTCCGTCGGCCTGGCGCAGCGCCTGGGCGGGGAACCCGGCGTGGACGTCACGCTGCTCGGCGGCCGGTACCAGAGCGAGTTCAACTCCTGTACCGGCCCGGAGGTCACCCGTGACCTCGCCCGGCTCCACGCCGACCTGGTGCTGATGTCCGCCACCGCCGTCCTCGACGGGCGTCTGTTCCATCCGCTGCGGGAGTACGTCGAGGTCAAGGAAGCCATGCTGGCGGCCGCCGGCCGAGCCGCCCTGGTGGTGGACAGTTCCAAGATGGGCAAGCGGGCCACGTACGAGTACGGCACCGCCGCCCGCTACGGAACGGTCGTCACCGACAGCGCGGCCCCCGCCGCGGAACTCGCGGCCCTGCGGGCCACCGGTGCCGCCGTCCAGGTCGTCGAACCCGGCCCGGAGTGACACCGGGCCCGGCCGGACGCGCCGGACGCGCCGGACGCGTCGAACTCAGAGGACTCAGCTGCCGTCCGGGGGGAGAGCGGCGACCGTGTCGAGGAGGCGGTTGACGTCGGCCAGGGCCTCCCGGCCGGTGTCGGAGTCACGCTGAGCGGGGTCGTCCAGGACGTCGGCGGTACAGGCCAGGAGCTGGTACATGGCGCCGATGGGCTTCAGCCCCCAGGAAGCGCTGAGCAGGATGTGGGTGATGACGGGGGCGGTGAGCCGGCCGCCGTTGTCGTCCCGGGCGAGCACCAGGGCCAGGGCCAGGTTGCGGTCGGCGTCGTCCGGCTGCCACGGCCCGCCGAGGTCGCGGGCGAGGGTGGTGGCCTGGGACCGGATGTCGGATGCCGCGTTCATGGTCCGACGGTGCCACACCGCACCCCGCTTCCGGCGGGGGCGCCACCGGGCCCGGCGCGCGCGTTTCGCATGCGCCCCCGGCTGCGTCACTCCGCCGGGTGAAGACGGCCGCCGTCCGGCGTACGGTGCTGCGGTGTTGGGCAGTCCCTGGGCGCGCAGGGCCCGGCGGTCCCGAAGCGGTCGGGAAGCCGGAGCCGCCGCGCGGAGAGGGGAGCACTGTGGAAGCGGACACCGGGTACGAGCCGCCCGTGGTGACGGAGCTCGGCGACTTCGCCGAGCTGACGCTCGGTTCGAACGTCGGCGTGTTCTTCGAGGGCGGCTACGCGCCCTGGTACTGGCAGATTCCGCCGACGGGCTGACCGGTCTTGACCGACGACGTGTGGTTCGCGGTCCTCCCCGACGGCGAGAACGGACTGGCCGCGGCGAGCGTGCTGCGGTCCGGCGCGACCGAGGTGGTCTCCCACCACTCCGGCCGCCCGTGGCTGGTGGGCAGTTGGCCCGCCGGCCAGTTCACGGCCGCCGCGGTGGGGACGGCACGGATGGCGGTGATCGGGCGGTGCCCGGTCACCGCCGACGCGCTGACGGACCGGCTGCGCCGGGTCCGGGACATCACCGGCGCCGAGGGCGCGCTCGCCGGGCTGACGGGAAGCTTCCACGCGGTGCTCTCCGCGGGCGGCCGGGTCCGGGTACGCGGCAGCGCCTCGGCCGTCCGCCGGGTCTTCCACGCCCGGGTCGGCGGGGTGACGGTGGCGGCGAGCCGGGCCGACATCCTGGCGTCGGCATGCGGCGCGCCCGTGGACGAACGGCAGTTGGCGCTCCGCCTGCTGGCGTCTCCGCCTCCGTACCCGCTCGCCGACGGCGGCTGCCTGTGGCGCGGGGTCCGCTCCGTACCCGATGGCCACGGCCTGCTGCTGGAGGCGGACGGACGGGCCACCGCCCGGCGGTGGTGGACCCCGCCGGACCCCGAACTCCCGCTCACGCGGGGAGCGGAAGCGGTACGGCAGGCACTGACCGCCGCGGTGGACTCCTGCACCGCTGCACACAAGACCGTCAGCTCGGACCTCTCCGGCGGGATGGACTCCACGAGCCTGTGCTTCCTCGCCGCGCGCGGCCCCGCCCGGCTGGTCACCTTCCGTTGGGAGAGCGTCGATCCGGCGAATGACGACGCCGCCTGGGCCGCGCGGGCGACCGCCCGGCTCCCCGGCGCCGAGCACGTACTGCCCGGCCGCGCCGGCGCGCCCCTGTGGTTCAGCGGCATGGGCAGCCTGGACGGGGCCGGGGACGAACCGGGCGTCTGGGTCAGGGACAGCGCCAAACTCACCACACTCGCCGGGCTGATGACCGCGCGCGGGTCGGCGCTGCACCTCTCGGGCGGCGGCGGGGACGAACTGTTCGCCGCCCTTCCGCCGTACTTGCACGACGCCCTGCGCAGCCACCCGAGGACCGTACCGGGACGTGTACGCAGACAGCGGGCGGCCCGGCCCCAGCCCCTGCTGCCGCTGCTGCGCGGGCTGGCGGACCGCAGCACCTTCAGCCGATGGCTGGCCGCCTGGGCCGACCACCTCGTCCCCGACCCGGCGAAGCCGCCGCCCGCGCGCTTCACGTCCGGCACGGCCTGGGGGACGTTCTCGGCCATGCCGCCGTGGGCCACTCCGGCAGCGGTCGGCGCGGCCCGGTCCGTCCTGCGCGAAGCGGCCGCAGGCGCCCCCGAGGCGCTCGCGACGCAGCGGGGCCAGCACGCCGCGCTGGCCGGGGTGCAGATGTGCGGCCGCGCGTTCCGGCAGGTCGACCAGGCCGCGACCGGACTGGGACTCCCGTACGCCGCGCCCTTCCTGGACGACAACGTGATCGAGGCCGCGCTGTCCGTACGGACCGCCGACCGCGGCGCCCCCGACCGCTACAAGCCGGTCCTCGCCACCGCCATGCGGGGCATCGTCCCCGACGATCTGCTGGCGCGGTCCACGAAGGGCGAGTACACCGCCGACTTCTACTTCGCCCTGCGCCGCAACCGTGCCGCCCTCGCCGAGCTGTTCAACGAGTCGCGGCTGGCCCGCGCCGGGCTCCTGGACACCGCGGCCCTCGCGGCCGGCCTGGCCCGGCCGCACCTGCCGCCGGACGTGATGCGCGCCCTGGACAACACCCTGGCCTGCGAGGTCTGGCTGCGTCACGCGATCAGACCGCCCGGCGGGTGACCGCACCGGCGGGCACCCGAGGCACCCGCCGGTCCGGGGTCACGGCTTGGGCAGGACGCAGCCCGGCCGTCCGAGGTCGAGCTTGTTGCCGGTGCCGAAGCACTTGGGTATCTCGTACGTCTCCTGGGCGTAGCCGATGCCCCGGCGAACGCTCACCTGGCCGTTGGCGTCCACCTCGCACGGGTTGTTCATCGTGCAGCGCTGCCCGCTCTCATTGATCGTGTTGTTGACGGCCGCCACCTTGCCGGAGGCGACGTCGACCACCGGCGACCCGGAGGTGCCGCCGATGACCTTGCACGGGGCGGTGTAGCGGACCGAGTCCTTCCAGGTCCAGTCGCCCTCCTTCAGCCGGTACGCGAAACCGTCCACGTTGCAGTTGTAGGTCTTCTTCCAGTAACCGGAGACGACGCTGATCGCGGCGCCCTTCACGGGGTGCGTGGTGGCCATGTCCAGCGCCTTGATGCCGAAGCGCTGCTTGATCTGGGCGTAGGTGGAGGAGAGTTCGTAGATCGAGACGTCGGTGTCGGTCATCGTGCCGTATGCGATCTTGGTGGCGCGTACCGTGCCGAGGTTGCCGGCCGAGGCGCTGAGCACGGTGAAACTGCGGCTGGACGGGCGGTCGACGACGACCTCGCCCGCACCGGGCATCCCGGTCTCCAGACAGTGGCCGTTGGACATGACCAGGGCCGGGTCGTTGTCCGCAGAGGTGGGCATCCGCACGATCGACCCCGAGCAGTTGCTGAGGGCCACCGTGCCGGCGAAGGACACCGCCCGGGGAGCCGCCGCATCGGCTCCGGTGAGCGTGACGTCCGTCGTGCGCTGGAGCGAAGGCGTCGCCGTGTGCCCGGCGGCGTCCGAGGGCGTGGCAGCACCGGCGGTTCCGGCGGTGCCCACGAGGGCGGCGGTACCCAGGACGGCCGTGGCCAGGGCACCGACGAGAGGGCTTCTCATGTGGGGGTCCTCTCAGAATCCGTGGCCGAAGTTCCTTCGGCTTTGACGTGCGCATTGTTGGGGCAACGGAGGCTGCTGGCAACAACTTCGCCGTAACCGGCGGAAAGTTGTTCGGATCTGCCGGGACGGGCGGGACGGCCGGGAGCGGGGCGAGAGCCGGGGTCCGTACACCGGCGTACGCGCCGCCACTGCGACTCCCGTCGGTCCGCCCCGGGCTCCCTCGCCTGCGGACCGAAACGGGACCGAACCCCCGAACCCGATGCTTCCCGAATCCGAACGGTTGGCTCCCGACGCGCATTCTCATGCGTTTCTCACAAACGCGGGCCGCTTCGCCCTGGTACACCTAGGCGATACCCGGTTGACCTGCACCACAGCCGAAGTTCAGGAAGTCCGCCGACGTTGTGGACATGGGGCAGGTGAGGTGTCGTACGCTAAACTCCGCGATCCGTTCGCGCATTTTCCGCTGTTTACCGTAAAACTCGGACAGATTGCCGCCGCACCGTCGTTAAGGACCCGGATGCTTTACGCCGCGCCCCCTCACCCTCCCGGCCCGCAGGGAGAGGTGCGGCGGCCCAGACTGCGTGTCCTCGACGGGCTGCGACTGCTGGCCGCCCTGATGGTCCTGGCGTATCACTACATCACGCTGCGCGACGGCTGGGGCGAGGACCCGCAGGCATTCTCCCCGCTCGTCCACCACCTCTCGGAGTACGGGTGGCTGGGCGTCGAAGTCTTCTTTCTGATCAGCGGTTTCGTCATCTGCATGAGCGCATGGGGGCGTTCTCTCGGCGATTTCGTGACATCCCGCGTCTCCCGCCTCTATCCGGCCTATTGGGTCGCCGTGCTGCTGACGGCGGCGGTCCTGACGGTGTGGCCGAACGTCCGCAGCGCGGACAACTGGGAGACGGTGCTGACGAACCTCACCATGCTGCAGCAGGGGCTCGGCGTGCCCGACGTGGACGACGCGTACTGGACGCTGTTCATCGAGCTGAAGTTCTACCTGCTCTTCGCGGTGGTGGTCTTCCGCGGGGTCACCTACCGCCGTTGTGTGCTCTTCTGCGGTCTGTGGACCGTGGCCGGGGTGGTGGCGCTGAAGTCCAACAGCGACCTGCTCTCGGTGTGGGCGATCGCGCCGTACTCCCCGTACTTCATCGCGGGCATCGCCTTCTACCTCATGCACCGCTTCCGGCCCACCGTCCTGCTGTGGGCGATCGTGGCGGTCTCCTTCCTGCTGGCCCAGCACTATCTGCGCGGCCGACTGGTGATGAATCTCGGCGCGAAAGCGGACCTGGCGCAGGGGTGGCCGGTACGGCTGGCCGTCCTGGCGGCCTTCGCGCTGATGGCCGCCATCGCGCTCGGGTGGTTCGACAAACTCCAGTGGCGCTGGCTGTCCACGGCCGGATCGCTCACGTATCCGCTCTATCTCCTCCACATGTACGTGGGTTTCACCCTGATCGACCTGTTGCGCGACCGTGTCCCCGCCCCGGCCCTGCTGTCGGGCATCGTCGTCCTCATGCTGGCTCTTTCCTGGCTGGTGCACCGCTACGTGGAACGGCCGCTGGGCCGGAAACTCCGGACGTCCATGCAGAAAAGCGTGGAGGAAATGCGGTTCCACTCACGGGCGGCGAAAATGACCGGCGCCTCCGTGCCGCCGGCGGAGAAAAGCAGGGAAATCGTGCGCGAGGAACGGAAACCGGACGCGGAATTGCTGCGCTGACGGTCCGGGGTGACCGTGCCGACCCGCGCGGAACTCCCGCCTCGTCCACCCCGTACGTTCTCCCCTGCACCTTTTCGCCTATCCCGTTTCCTCTACGCCGTTTCGTTTCCTTTCCTGTCGCCGCTCGTTGAAGCGGGTGCCGACGGCGCCGGACGAAGAATGCCGGTGCCGACGGGCATTCCCCACGCGACGGAGGGAAGACGTCAGGGATGAGCGGTGAGATGTGGGCGATCGTGGTGATCCTGGCGGTTCTGCTAGCGGCGATGGTCGGCGCGGCGATCGTGCTCCTGGTCAAGGTGGTCCGCGCGCGCCACGCCCTGCGTGACGCGGGTGTCCCCCTGGAGAACAAACTCGCGTACTGGGGTGCGCTGCTCTATGTGATCTCCCCGGTCGACCTGCTGCCGGACCCGGTGCTGCTCGACGACATCGGTGTGCTGCTGCTGGCCCTCCGGTCGTTGCAGGCGGCGGCCGACGCGTCGGGTGTGGGCAAGAGGAAGCGGTCCACGGCGGCGCCTGAGGTGGAAGCGGAAGCCTGAGGCACGGCGAGCAGTCGGCGCCGCCTCGTGGACGTCCTGCGGACCCCGATGCGCCGGGTCGTCCAGCAGCTCCTGGATCATCGGGGTGGCGATCATTCCGCGGTGCACCGAGCTGCCCCGTACCCCCTGCTGCGCGTACTCGACTCCCGGCCGGCCCACGATGCCCGCGGGGTTCGCGGCGCCCGCGGGGTGCACGATGCCCGCGAGGTGCACGAGTACGTACAGGGCGCCGAACCGGCCCGTACGTCCCGGATCGCCTCGCCCGACTCCCGCGTCGAGGCGCCGCCGAGCCGGGCTACGACGACCTCGGCGCCGTCCGCCCCGAGCCGATGGGCCGGCTTCCGCAGGGGCTCCCCGGCGACATCGGTGATCATCAGCCGGGCGACGGCCCCCGGCCCCTGGACGACGGCCGCCGGCCAGGGCCTCCGCTGCCTGGGTGCGGCACACCCGGGCAGCATGCCGGACCTCCGCCTAGCCTTGCCTGCATGGACGACAACCACCTGGGAGATTTCCTGCGCGCACGCCGCGCCGGCCTGCGGCCGGAGGACGTCGGCATGGCGAGTTACGGAACCCGCAGGGTCGCCGGACTGCGCCGCGAAGAGGTCGCCGTCCTGTCCGGGATGAACGCCGATTACTACACCCGCCTGGAACAAGGGCGCGAGCGCAACTCCTCACCGCAGGTGCTCGACGCTCTCAGCCGCGCGCTGCGCCTCGAAGGCGACGCCCGGACACACTTGTACAGGCTGGCCGGGGCGGCCCCGGCCGACCGACCTTCTCCGTACCCCGACCGACACGTCACGCCTGCACTGCGCCAGTTGATGGACGGATATCCCAACACCCCCGCCTTCGTCCTCAGCCCCGCCCTGGACCTCCTCGCCGCCAACGCCCTGGCCGAGGCCCTCTTCACTCCGTTCCGGCCGGCGGACAACCTGGCCCGTATGGTCTTCGCCGACCCCGCGGGCCGGAGCTTCTACGCGGACTGGAACGGGGCGGCCGAGGCCACCGTCGCCAACCTGCGCCAGGCGACCGGCCACGACCCGGACCATCCGCGGCTGCGCGAACTCGTCCGTACCCTCACCGGCCACAGCCCGGACTTCGCCCGCCTGTGGAGCGCCCACGCCGTACGCGGCAAGACCCAGGACGCCAAGCGTCTCCTGCACCCGGACGTCGGCCCCCTCACCCTGACCTACCAGGCATTCGACGTCCGCCACGCCCCGGGCCAGCAACTCGTCATCTACCATGCCGAACCGCACACCCCGAGCGCCCAGGCACTCAGCCTCCTGGGCACCCTCCACGCCACTCGCCGGGACGCCGAGACCGGCCACCGTGCCGAGCCCGGCGGTCACACCCGCTCCTGACCTGTCGTGCTTCACGCCCTCTTCCTCGCCCGCGCCACCGACTCCCGCTCGATGAACTCCGTGGGCAGCGTGGTGTGTTCGGGGTGGTGCGTGCCGCCCTGGACGCGGGCGATCAGGGCGTGTACGGCCTGGGCGCCGAGTTCCTGGACGGGCTGGGAGACGACGCTGACGCGGGGGCGTACGGCGCGGGCCCAGTCGGCGTCGTCGAAGGTGATCACGGAGAGGTCTTCGGGGACGCGCAGGCTCAGTTCGCGTGCGGCGGACAGCACGCCGAGCGCGATCTGGCTGTCCGTGGCGAAGACCGCGGTGGGCGGTTCGGGGGAGTCCAGCAGGTCGCGGGCGAGGAGGGCCGGGTCCTGGCCGTGGAAGGCGCCGGTGCGCAGGTAGGTCCCGGTGTCGTCGATACCGGCTTCGCGGAGGGCGGCGCGGTAGCCGGCTATGCGCGCGAGGCCGGTGGAGCCGGGGTCCACCGGGTCGTCGGTGGGGTCGTTGCCGACCAGGCTGACCAGGGCGATCCGCCGGTGCCCCACGGCGAGCAGTCGGCGTACGGCGTCCTGTGCCGCGCCGTGGTTGTCGACGGTGACGGAGTCCAGGTCGAGGCGGGGTACGCGCCGGTCGAGGAGGACGACGGGGCAGCCGCCGGTGTGCGCGGCCGTGAGGTGGGCGGTGTCCGTGGTGGAGGCGGGGGAGACGATCAGGCCGTCGACGTGCCGGTCGCGCAGGGTCTTCACGGCTGCCCGTTCGGCTGCCGGGTCCTCGTCGGTGTTGGCCAGCAGGACCTGGTAGCCGGCGGCGCGGGCGGCGTCGGTGATGCCGCGGGTGACGCCGGCGAAGAACGGGTTCTGGATGTCGGCGACGACCGCGCCCAGCGTGTGCGTACGGCCGGTGATCATGGACCGGGCGAGCTGGTTGGGGCGGTAGCCGAGTTTCCGCGCGGCGGCCCGTACGCGTTCGCGCGCATCGGGGCTGACGGAGCCGTAGTCGGCGAGGGCCCGGGAGGCGGTGGACCGGGAGACGCCCGCCTCGCGGGCGACGTCGGGGATGGTGGCGGGCCGGTTCCGGCCGCTGCGTCGGTTCGTCGTCATGGCCTCGCCAGGCTATCGGCTGTGCAGGGGTATTGACGCTCCGCGAAGGACGGTGGGAAGGTTCCCGGCATTCCCGCTGGGAACGTTCCCACACCCACGCCGCGGGGCATCCCCGGTCTGTTGTGGGAACGTTCCCAACCTGCTCGGAGAGGATCCACGTGACCACCGCGACCCTGCCCCTCAAGCCCATCACCGAGGACTTCAAGGAGGCCGTGGCCTTCGCCCTGAGCCAGCACGGGACGGCCCGCGCCTTCGTGGACGAGGTCGTCGCAGCCGGTCTGCGCAACGTCTTCCTGGTCGGCTGCGGAGGCTCGCTCACCGCCTCCTACCCGGTGCACTTCCTCCTGGAGACCCGCGCCGGATTCCCCGTCTTCCACATGAACAGCGACGAGTTCAACCTGCGCAAGCCCGCGCTGCTCGGCGAGGGCTCCCTCGTCCTGGTCTCCTCGCACACCGGCACCACCAAGGAGACCGTCGCCGCCGCCCACCACGCCCGCTCCACCGGCGCCAGGGTCGCCGCACTCACCCGCGACGCCGACAGCCCCCTGGCGCAGGCCGCCGACATCGCCTTCACGTACCGCAGCGAGGACACCGTCGTCGCCCCCAAGGGCGTCCTCTTCGGCCAGCTCGCGTACGCACTGCTGGAGAAGACCGGGGTGGGAGGGGACCACGCGGCCATCCGCACGGCGTACGAGGCACTGCCCGACGCCCTCTACACCGCCCAGGAGGAGGGCGAGGCGCTCGCCCACTCCATCGCCACCGCACTGGCCGACGAGCCGGTGACGTACGTGCTCTCCGCGGGCCCCAACTATGGCGCGGGCTACGGCTTCACCATGTGCTACCTGATGGAGATGCAGTGGAAGCACGGCGGCAGCTACCACGCCGGTGAGTTCTTCCACGGCGCCTTCGAGGTCGTCACCGAGGACCAGCCGGTGATCCTCTTCCTCGGCGAGGACGCCACCCGCCCGATGGCCGAACGCACCAAGGCGTTCCTCGACAAATACACCCGCAAGGCCCACTACGTCGACTCCAGGCTCTTCTCGCTGCCCGGCGTGCCGGAGGCGGTACGCGGCGACATCACGCCCATCGCGCTGGACGTCTTCGGCACCCGGCTGGCCCGGCACTACGAGTCCGTGCGCGGCCACGACCTCGACAAGCGCCGCTACATGTTCCAGGTCGAGTACTGAGCCCGCGCCGCCGCGGCCGCCCGGCCCGGAGCGCGTCGGCGCGCCGGGCCGGGCCCCACCGGAGCCAACTGGAGGAACGAGCGGTATGCGCATCTGCGGACTCGGCGACAACGTCGTCGATCGCTACCCCCGGCGCGGACTGATGTACCCGGGCGGCAACGCACTCAACGTCGCGGTGCACGCGGCACGTTGCGGCGCGGAGGCCGCGTACCTCGGCGTCACCGGCAGCGACGCGGCCGGCCGGCACGTACGGGCGGCGCTGGCGGCCGAGGGCGTATCGACGGAACGGTCCCGTATCGCCGAAGGACCCAACGCCTACGCCACCGTCCACCTCGACCGCGACGGCAACCGCACCTTCGGCGACTGCGACGAGACGGTCTCCCTCTTCACCCCGGACGACGCCGACCTGCGCTGGCTGCGCGGCTTCGACCTGGTGCACACCGGTGACTGCAGCGGCATGGAGGAGCAGTTGCCGCGGCTGGCCGCCGCCTGCCCGGTCAGCTTCGACTTCTCGGACCGGCCGTGGAGTTATGCCGAACCGCTGCTGCCCTTTGTGCACAGCGCCGTCCTCTCGCGGCCCGACGCGGACGACGCGGAGGCCGTCGGGCTGCCGGCCGCCGCGCACCGCCTCGGTGCGAAGCTGGCCGTGGTGACGCGCGGTGCCCGAGGCGCGTACCTGTCGTACGAGGGCACCACGCACCACCAGCCCGTGGTGCCCGTCCGCGCCACCGACACCCTCGGCGCCGGCGACTCCTTCATCGCCGCCCTGCACCTCGCCCTCCACCGGGTCCGCCCCCTCGCCGACGCGGCCGGGTACGCCGCCACGTACGCGGCGGCCGTGTGCACGTTGCCCGGCGCCTTCGGCCGGCCCCTCGCCCTCGACGGCGCGGGCCCCCGCGACCCCTCCCGATGTCCCTGACCGATCGTCCGAACTCCCCGCCAGGAGAGAGCCGATGCGCCGCACTCCCGCCACCGTCGCCGGCCGCCTGCTCGTCGCCCTGCTGACCCTGCTGGTCAGCGGGTGCGGGCAGGCCCCCGTCCGCGTCACCCCGAACGATTTCGCCCTCGACGGGCCGCCGCGCGGGCATCTCACCGTCCTGGAGAAGTGGGCCGATCCGGAGTACGCCCCGTACTTCGAGGCGGCGGCCCGCGCGTACGAGCGCCGGAACCCGGGCGTCAGCATCGACCTCCAGGCCGTCGGCGACCAGCCGTACAAGGACCGCATCGCGGTGCTGGCCGCGTCCCGGGAGATGCCCGACATCTACTTCGCCTGGCCCGGCCGGTACGCGCGCAAGTTCGCCGACGGCAAGCTCGCCGCCGACCTGTCGGAGCCCCTCAAGGACACCGCGTGGGGGCGGTCGTTCGAGGCGGACGCGCTGGACGCGTTCACCTTCGGCGGACGCCCGTACGGGGTGCCGCTGGACATGGACGCCAAGGTTTTCGCGTACAGCAAAAAGATCTTCGCGCAGGCCGGCGTCGCCCGGGAGCCGCGCACCTTTCCCGAACTGCTGACGGCCTGCGACCGCATCTCCGCGGCCGGCCGCACCCCGCTCGCCTTCGGCAACCAGTACGGCTGGCCCGCCGGGCACCTGCTCACCCAGTTCAACGCGATGGAGGTACCGCCCGCCGTCCTGGCCAGGGACTACGACGGCGCCGGAGGTACGGAAGCCTTCAGCCACCCCGGCTACGAGCGTGCCTTCGACGACCTCGCCCAGCTCAAGAAGCACTGCATGGAGCCGTCCGGTACGAGCATGAGCCACGAGTCCGCGCAGACCCGGCTGCTGTACGGCAAGGCGGCGATGCAGTACCTGGAGACCCTGGAATTCTCCTACCTGAGCGCCGAGGGCGGCGCCCCGGAGAAGTTCGCGGCGGGCTGGGACTTCTTCACCATGCCCGCCGTGCCGGGCGCGGCGGGCTCGGCCGGTGCCGTCGCCGGAGGAGCGGACGGACTGCTCGTCGCCAACTCCTCCCCGAACAAGGCGCTCGCCGTCGACTTCCTGAAATTCCTCACCGGCCCGGACCAGGCCCGCGCGATGGTGCGCGACCTGGGCTGGCTCAGCGCGGTCAAGGGCACGGCGGACGCCGCCCGCCTGAAGGGGCTGCCCGAGGCGCAGCGCACCCTCACCACCAAGGACATGGCGCTCTGGCTCGACACCCGCGCCGACGACAAGATCGTCAACCCGTACCTTTCGGCGGCCGAAGCCGTCCTCGGGGGCCGCAGCAGTGCCGCGCAGGCGGTGCGTCAGGTACGCGAGGGCGCGCGGCAGGCCCACCGGTTCCGCGTCCGCGACTGACCCCCGACTCCGTACGCCCCGACGTCCCGAAGGAGGTGCCACCGTCATGCAGCGACGCCGATTCCGCCACGCCCTGTACGCCGCTCCCGCCCTCGCCCTGATCGCCCTGTTCGTCTACTACCCGATCGTCGAGAACATCCGGCTCAGCCTCTTCAAGTTCAGCGTCTTCCAGCCCGGCATGCGCTACGTCGGCCTGGAGAACTACCGGCAGGCCCTCCAGGACCCCGTCTTCTGGAAAGCACTCGCCAACAACCTCGGTTACGCCGTCACGTCGGTGATTTTCCAGGTGGGGGCGGCGCTGGTGCTGGCCGCGATCCTGGAAGGGCTGATCGGGCGGCGGCTGCGCGGGCTGCTGCGCACCGTCTACTTCATCCCCGCCGCCGTCTCCATGACAGTCGCCGGCCTGCTCTTCCAATTCCTCTACCAGCCGGACGCGGGCCTGATCAACAGCGCGCTGGAGAGCCTGGGACTCGGCCGGTTCGCGCACGACTGGCTGGGCGACCCGGCCACCTCCATCTGGGGCGTCGTCGCCATGAGCCAATGGCAGTCCTTCGGCTACACCACGATGCTGCTGACCGTCGCCGTCCAGCGGATTCCGCGGGAGCTGTACGAGGCGGCGACCGTGGACGGCGCGGGCCGCGTCCGCACCTTCTTCGCCGTCACCGTCCCGATGGTCCGCGAGATGACGACCCTCCTCGTCATCCTCACCGTCTCCGGCGCGTTCCTCGTGTTCAACGAGGTGATGGTGATGACCGGCGGCGGCCCCTCCAACTCCAGCCAGACACTGGGCACCTGGCTGTACGCCGGCGCCTTCACCGGGGACGACATGGGGTACGCCGCGGCCATCGGCACCGTCATGTTCGCCCTCACCTTCGCGGCCGGTGCCGTCCAGCTCCTCCACTCGCGCCGGAAGGCGGTAGCGGCATGACCCTGACCCTGCACGAGCCCGCACCACCGGCACCGGCCCCGCCGGCCGTGCCCGGCGAACGCCGCGGCAGGTCCGCCCGTTCCGGCTCGGTCGTGCTGCGGGTCCTCACGTACTGCGGACTCGCCGCGCTCGCCGTCGCGGTCGTCTACCCGCTGTGCTGGATGGCCCTGTCCGGCCTCAAGACGAACGGGGAGATCTTCTCCGACCCGTGGGGGCTGCCCGCGCACCCCGACTGGGGGACGTACGCCGACGCGTGGCACCAGGGGGTGCTGGGCTATCTGCTCAACAGCGCGCTGGTCACCGCCGCAAGCGTCCTGGCCGTCGTCCTGATCAGCGCCTGGGCGGCGTACGGGCTGACCCGGCTCGCCATGCCCTGCTCCCAGCCGGCGCTGCTGCTCGTCCTCGGCGCCATGATGCTCTCGCCGACCGTGGCGCTGGTCCCGCTGACGCAGCTCCTCCAGGCGCTGCACATCTACGACACGTACGGGGCGCTGATCGTCCTGTACACCGCGTTCAAGGTGCCCTTCACCACCTTCCTGATCCGCGCCTACCTGCTGGGCCAGCCGGTGGAGGTGGAGGAGGCCGCGCTGATCGACGGGGCGAGCCGCCGGCAGACCTTCTGGCGGGTCGTCGTCCCGATGGCCCGGCCGATCCTGGTCTCCGCGGCGCTCCTCCAGGCGCTCTTCTCCTGGAACGAGTACGCCTTCGCGCTCGTCTTCATCACCGACGACCACCTCAAGACGCTGCCCGTGGGCCTCGCCGACATGGCCGGGCGCCTCAACTCCGACTGGCCGATGCTCTTCGCGGGCCTGACCATCGCCGCGCTGCCGATGATCGTGATCTTCCTGGTCGCCCAGCGGCACTTCGTACGCGGGCTGTCCGAGGGAATCGGCAAGTGAACGGGGGAGGCGCGGCGGGCCGCCGGCGCCGGTGATCGTGCGGGGGAGGCGGTGCCGTTGCAGGATGGCTGCATGCTGCTGGCTCGTCTCGCCCATGTGTCCGGGGAGGTCGCCGCCACCTCGGCGCGGTCCCAGAAGATCAAACTGCTGGCCGAACTGTTCCGCCAGGCCGCGCCCGACGACGCGCCGGTGGCCATCGCCTACCTGGCCGGCCGGTTGCCGCAAGGCCGTATCGGAGTCGGCTGGAGCGTCCTGCGGGACCCCGTGCCGGCCGCGGACACCCCCACGCTGACCGTGCTCGGCACCGACGCGGCCCTGACCGCGCTGGCCGCCGTCGCGGGGCCCGGTTCCCAGGCCGAGCGGCGCCGCCTCGTACAGGAGCTGCTGGGGGCGGCGACCGCGGAGGAGCAACGTTTCCTCACGGGGCTGCTGACCGGCGAGGTACGGCAGGGCGCGCTGGACGCCGTCGCCGCCGAGGCGATCGCCGCGGCGGCCGAGGTGCCCGTCGCGGACGTACGGCGGGCCGTGATGCTGGCCGGATCACTGGAGGAGGTCGCCCGCGGCCTGCTCGCCGAGGGGGCCTCGGCGCTGGGCGCGTTCCGGCTGACCGTGGGCCGTCCCGTCGGGCCCATGCTGGCGCACGGCGCGAAGTCCCTGGCCGAGGCGGTCGACAAGGCCGGACGGTGCGCCGTCGAGGAAAAACTGGACGGCATCCGGGTGCAGGTGCACCGCGACGGCACGGACGTACGGATCTACACCCGCACCCTCGACGATGTCACCGAGCGGCTGCCCGAGATCACCGAGGCCGCGCTCGCCCTGGAAGCACCCTGCTTCGTCCTGGACGGTGAGGTGATCGCGCTCGGCGACGACGGGCGCCCGCTGCCGTTCCAGCAGATCGCCGGCCGCTTCGGCTCGCGGGTGGACGTGGCCGCCGCACGGGCCGCGCTGCCGCTGTCCCCGGTCTTCTTCGACGTCCTCGCCGTGGACGGCCACGACCTCCTGGACCTGCCCGGCGACCGGCGGCACGCGGAACTGGTCCGGCTGGTCCCCGAGGAGCGCCGGGTGCGCCGGACGGTGGTCGAGGACCCGGCCGACACCGCGGCGCGCCGGGCCGCCGAGGACTTCTGGGCCGAGACGCTGCGCCGCGGCCACGAAGGGGTCATGGTCAAGGCCCTCGACGCGCCCTACAGCGCGGGCCGCCGGGGTGCCGCCTGGCTGAAGGTCAAGCCGGTGCACACGCTCGACCTGGTGGTGCTGGCCGCCGAATGGGGCCACGGCCGCCGTACCGGCAAGCTCTCCAACCTCCATCTCGGCGCGCGCGGCCCGGACGGCACGTTCGTCATGCTCGGCAAGACCTTCAAGGGCCTCACCGACGCCATGCTGGCCTGGCAGACGGAGCGCCTGCGCGAGCTGGCAGTGGACGAGAGCGGATATGTCGTGACCGTACGCCCCGAGCTGGTCGTCGAGATCGCGTACGACGGGCTGCAGACCTCGACCCGCTACCCGGCGGGCGTGACGCTGCGGTTCGCCCGGGTGCTGCGCTATCGCGAGGACAAGACGGCCGCCGAGGCGGACACGGTCGAGACGGTACTCGCCGCGCACGAGCGGCCGGGGCCGGACCACGAGCGGCCGGGGCCGGCCGCGGCCGGCGGGCCGGACGGGCCGGACGCCTCCGGGGAGCCGGGGCGCGACGACTGACCCCTGCGTCCCGCGAGCCCGTCCGACCCCGTGACGCCCCGGATGCCCGTCCCGCCCGAATGCTCTGGCACTATGACGGGACAGGGCCCCGATCGCTGGTCAGGGCTCTGGATGGCGGCAGCGCCGTCGTGAAATCGATTACCCGCACCGTGTCGAAGGGGAGGTGCCCGGCAGCACCAGCCGTGGTCGGCCCCGTCCGCCGGGCCCGGTGCGCCGCCGTCCGTCCGCGCTCTTCCGGTACCAGCCCTCACAGCTGTGCACCAAGAGATCCACTTCAACACCTTCAGCTGAGCAAAGGGGCTCTTCCGTTGGCCAGAAAGATCATTCTCGACTGCGACCCCGGGCACGACGACGCCATCGCCATGCTCCTGGCGTACGGCAATCCCGACATCGACCTGGTCGCCGTGACCACCGTGGTCGGCAACCAGACCCTGGAGAAGGTCACCCGCAACGCGCTGTCCGTGGCCCGCATCGCCGGTATCACCGGCGTGCCCTTCGCGGCCGGCAGCCCGCGGCCCCTCGTCCGGACCATCGAGAACGCGCCCGAGATCCACGGCGACACCGGACTGGACGGCCCGGACCTGCCCGAGCCGAACGTCGAGCTCGACCGCCGGCACGCCGTCGACCTCATCATCGACACGGTGATGTCGCACGAACCGGGCGAAATCACCATCGTTCCCACCGCCGGCCTGACCAACATCGCGCTCGCCGTGCGCAAGGAGCCCCGGATCGCCGAGCGCGTCCGTGAGGTCGTCCTGATGGGCGGCGGCTTCCACGAGGGCAACTGGAGCGCGGTCGCCGAGTTCAACATCGTCATCGACCCGCACGCCGCGCACATCGTCTTCAACGAGCGCTGGCCGGTGACCATGGTCGGCCTGGACCTCACCCACCAGGCGCTGGCGACCCCCGAGGTCACCAAGAAGATCACCGACGTCGGCACCAAGCCCGCCAAGTTCGTCCTGGAACTGCTGGACTTCTTCCGCGACGCCTACCGGGAGAACCAGGGCTTCGAGTACCCGCCGGTGCACGACCCGTGCGCCGTCGCGTACGTCATCGACCCGGACGTGATGACCGTGCGCAAGGCGCCGGTGGACATCGAGCTGACCGGCGGCCTCACCATGGGCATGACCGTCACCGACTTCCGCTGGCCGATCCCCGAGGACTGCCGCACCCAGGTCGCCGTCAAGCTCGACCACGAGCGGTTCTGGAACCTCGTGGTGGACGCCCTGGAGCGCATCGGCGACGTCGAGGCATGAGCGCGCCGCACACCGCCCGGCCCGCCGAAACGACGGGCCCAGGGCGCTCCGTACGGGTCGGCGTGCTGGTCACGGCGCTGCTGACGGCCTGTGTCGCCTTCCAGCTCAACGCCAGCATGCTCAGCCCCGCGCTGAAGAGCATCGAGGACAGCCTCGGCGCCACCTCGGCCGAGATCGGGCTCACCCAGACCGCGTTCTTCACCTCGGCGGCGCTGTTCTCGCTGTTCCTGCCGCGGCTCGGCGACATCGTCGGCCGTCGCAAGGTGCTCGCCGGGATGATGGCCCTGATGGTCGTCGGCTGCATCGTGGCGGCGCTGGCGCAGAGCGTGCCGATGCTGTTCGTCGGCCGCGTCATCCAGGGCGTGTCCGGGCCGACCGTCCCGCTGTGTCTGATCATGCTGCGGGTCGAGGTCACCGAGCCCAAGCGGTACGGCACGCTGCTCGGCGTGATCACCGCGGTCAACGGCGGCATCGCGGGCATCGACTCGCTCGCCGGCGGCTACCTCGCCGACCGGCACGGCTTCGCCGCGGTCTTCTGGGCCATGGCCGTCGTCGCCGCGATCGCCGCCGCCCTCGTCGCGGTCATGGCGCCGGAGTCGAAGGCTCCCGACAGCCACCGGATGGACTGGCCGGGCGTCCTGCTGCTCGTCGTGTCGGTCGGCTCGCTGCTCGTCGCGCTCAACGAGGCGGGCAAGCTGGCCGCCGCGAACTGGCCGCTCATCGCGGTCCTGGTGGTCGTGGCGGCGGTCGCGTTCTGGCTGTTCTGGCGCACCGAGGACCGCTCAGGACACCCCCTGGTCGCCACCCGGCACCTGCGGCAGCGCTCGACCTGGGCGACGCTGCTGACCACGATGCTGACGATGACGGGCGTCTTCGCCGTCATGAACGGGCTCATCCCCGCCTTCGCGCAGGATGCGCAGGCCGGGCTCGGCATGTCGGCCGAACAGTCCGCCTGGTGGACGCTCACGCCGTACGCCATCGCGGGCCTGGCCATGGGCCCGATCGCCGGCCGGCTCGCGGCGACGTACGGGTACGGGCGCATCCTGCGACTGGGCCTCGTCGGCGCGGCGGCGACCGTCGTCCTGATGATCGTCACGCTCTCCGCCCACTCCAAGGGGCTGCTGCTGGCCGCCTCCATCCTGGTGGGCATCACCTACGCGGGCGTGGCGAACATCGTGCTCAACGGGCTCGGCATCGTGCTTTCGCCCAAGGAGAATCCGGGCTTCCTGCCCGGCCTGAACGCCGGCGCCTTCAACCTCGGCTCCGGCCTCAGCTTCGCGGCCCTGTACGCGGTCAAGACCGCCGTACCGGCCGACGACCCGTCGTCCGCCTCCGGCTACACGGCCGGAATGATCGCGGGAGTCGTCATCATGGCCGTCGCCCTCGTGGCGTCGTTCCTGATCCCGAAGCCGGTGGAAGCCGAAGCACATGAGTGAACGCCGCTGAGCGGCACCGGACGGCCCGGGCTCTCCACGCAGGGGAGGCCGGGCCGTCGTACATGGCCGGAGACCCGCAGCGCGCGGACCGGCGGCGGACGCTCGTGATGGGGAGTTCGGCCGGCGCGGTCGCAAGGCGTTGACGGCCCCGAGGATTTCCTCCGACCGCTCACGGCGCTCCTCCCTGGTCAGCTTCGCGCTGCGCCGCAGATCTCGTAGCCGGTGCCTCGTGAGCCGGAGCGCGGCATCCGTGCCCCGGACCCGTTGAGCACCGTGCCACGGACCTCAGGCGCGCTGCCCTGGAACGGTGGCGGCGATCCGCCCGAGCAGGGCGGCCAGCTCGGCCGGCGCCGCCAGGAAGGGGGAGTGGCCGGTGCCGAGACGTTCGACGCGGGTGGCGTTCGCGGACATCTTCGTCTGCATCGCGGGCTGGAGCGCCCGGTCGCCCTCGCAGATCACGTAGGTGGACGGCACGGTCCGCCACGCCGCGCGGGTCACCGGCTCCTGGAAGGACCGCCGGCTCTGCTCGACGAGCCGTCCGACGGCCTGCGCGGCCACGTCGTCCGGCACGTCCCCGTACAGCGACGCACGCGGGTCCTCGAAGATGGAGGGCTGGACGCCGTCGAGGTCAACGCCCTTGGCGGCGTCCCGGCCGTGCAGGCTGCCGAGCGACTCGCCCTCCGACGGCATGTACGCCGTGAGGTAGACGAGGTGGGTGATGTGCGCATGGCCGACGGCGGCCTCGGTGACGGGGATGCCGCCGTAGGAGTGGCCGACGACGACCACCGGGCCTTCGATCCCGCGCAGCCGCGCCGATATCGCTTCGGCGTCGTCGTACACACCGGCGGTGGGCGTGCCCTGCGGGCCCGAGCTGGGCAGGTCGACGGTGTGGGACTCGAAGCCGTCGGCGGTGAGGGCGTCCTGCAGGGCGGACCAGCACGTGGACCGGTGCCAGGCGCCGTGGACGAGGAGGAAGGACGGGCGGGTTGCGGTGGTGGACATGGGGCGGGGCTCCTGGTGGTCGGACGGAAGAGGACGGCCGAAGGCCGGAGGGTGCGGGGGCGGCCGACGCGGCGGACGTACGGCGTGCGCGGTCGTGGGCCGGCCGGCCGGTGCAGGAACTCCCGTCCCGGCGCAGCCCTTCGCACGATCATGGAACACGACGGGCGACGCTCCGCGCCAGCGCCTTTCGGCTGCTCGGATCCGACATCGGGCCCGTCCCGACCACCCTTTTCGACACACCGGCCGACATCGGTTCAGCGTTCCGCCGTCGCGTCCTCGACCACCATGGCGACGAAGTCCGTGGCGGCTCTGCGGCGGGCGAAGGGGCTGCGCAGGGGGCGGGAGGGAGTGGCCGGGGGCGCGGTGACGGAGCCGTGCAGGCGCAGGGCCTCCTCGATCACTGGGTGCCACTCCGGGGCGAACGTCTCCAGGGCGTAGCGGCCTGCGGCACTCTTCGAAACGATCTCCCCGGTGGCCGCCGTGTGATGGAGACGGCTGACTCCGAGCACTCCCCAGGCCGTCGCCCAACCGCCCAGTGCGGCCAGCCCCGTCAGGGACAGCGGTGCGCGGTGCGCGGTGTGCCAGCGCCGCCAGTAGCCGCCGAGGTTGCCCAGCGTCCAGTCGTACAGGGCGGCCCGGTCCGCACCGACCTCGAAACCGCCGGGCACCGGACCGCGTACCGGTACGGCGTGCTTCGTGAGGACGGCCCAGGTCACCGGGTTGACCTCGAAGGCGTCGTCCGTACGGAACTTCCCCCGCAGCGTGTACGGAACGGCGGGGCAGGAGGCGTACCCGGCGGCGAGATCCTGCCAGGTGACGTGGACACCGTCGAAGTACGGGCGCGGGTGCTGGGCGCGCGTCTCGGCGTGCGCCTGCCGCAGGGCCACGACGTCCTCCGCCGTGAGACGCCGGGCGGTGACGGCGACGAAGTCGACGTCGCTGCGCCCCGGCCGGAAGTCGCCCAGGGCGATCGACCCGGTCAGATACAGCCCTTCGACCAGGCCGGGACGCGACCGGTCCGCGCTCGCGAGGAAGGCGCGCACCACGGCCTCCACCGAAGGATGCGCCACACGTCTCCGTGCGCTGCCCGATTCACCGTGCATGGTCCGTGTCCTCCCGTCCGCCGGCCGACGCGGCGGTGGTTCCGGTCGAGTACCCCGTGTCCCGTGTCACGCGTGTGACGGGCGAACGGTTCCGGTACGGAATCCGTCCGCCCGCCCACCGGCCGGCCGCGGTCAGCGGTAGCAGTACGAGTCGGACGACGCGTCACCGCCCTGCAAGCGCGTCTGGTGGACGCGCAGCCCGCGGAAGTCCTCGCCGTGCGGGAAGAAACGGGGGTCGGGGGCGAGGCCGCCGTGTTCCGGGTCGGCGTCGAGTTTGGCGAGCCAGGGGTGGAAGCCGTCGGGGTAGAACTGGTCGTCCCAGGCGCCGTAGAGGCTGTTGGTGAGGTACACCCGGCGCCCGTCGCGGCTGAGTTCGACCATCTGCGGGCCGCCGGTCAGCGGCAGGCCCGGCGCGGCCGGGTGCGGCTGCCGGGCGGTGATGCCGCCGAGCCGTACGGACGCGGTCCTGCGCGGACGGGCGGGGTCGCTCACGTCGTACTGGTGGAGTTCGCCGGTGCCCCACGCCGACACGTACAGCCAGCGGTCGTCCACCGACAGGTTGATGTCGGTGACCAGCGGCGGCACCGCGCCGAACGGCTTGAGGACCGGCGGCAGCGCGTCCTTCTCGGCGGGCTCCGCCGGGATGGTGATGACCTTTCGCGCCGTGAACCGGCCGTCGTCCTCGCGGTGCCACAGCCACACGGACGCCGACAGGTCCGCCACGCTCACCACCACGCCCGCGAAGCCCCACGTCGCCGCCGGGTCGTGCGCGGGCCGCAGTTCCAGCACCATCTGGTGTTCGTCGCCCAGGTCGACGCGTTGCAGGTGGCGGCCGGAGTCCAGCTCCCAGAAGTGCAGCGCGTGGCCGTACGCGCGGCCGAGCAGCAGCTCGGGATCGACACCGTTCTCGACCATCGACGGGGTGCCCCACTCGCTGGTCACCGCGATGTTGTGCTGGAGGTGCCACCACACGTCGTAGGCCAGGCGCTGCGGGCCGCGGTCCGTCTCCCAGGCGCGCAGGACGTCGAAGGTCTCGTGGTCGAGCAGCGCGACGCCGCCGGGACCGTCGTCGCCGTGCGCGCCGCCGAGGCAGGAGAGCAGGACGCCGCCGGGCCCGCAGTGGAGGGTGTGCGGCCGTGAATAACCCGCGGCGTCGGCCAGTTCGGCGGGTTCGATCACCTTCACGAGGCGGGGGCGGGCCGGGTCTGGACGGGTGTCGAACACGTGCAGCCGGGAGGAGCGGAGTCCCGGCACCAGTAAGTAGCGCCGCTCGGGCTGGTGGTGTCCCTCGTGGGCGAGGGCGCTGGAGCACGCGTTCCAACCGAAGTGGTGGAGTTCGTCGCCGAGCCCGGGTACGTCGGCATGGTGCAGCACCCGTCCGTACGAACTCGACGCGGGGTCGGTGTCCACGACGATCAGCGCGTCCGGGCGCCGGGCGGAGCGGTCGAAGCCGACGAGGTAGGCGAGCTTCTCCGGGGGAGCGGCGACGGCCTCGGAGGGTGTGCGGTAGAGGGTGGGGTCGGGGTGGCCCGAGGGGTGCGCGCCGGTCGTGCGGCGGGTGTGGTCGGTGCCTTCGGGGTGAGCGGTGCGGGAGGTCCGACCGGCATGGTCAGAAGTAGTCATCTTGGGGCTCTCCTCGGCTCCGTGGCCGGTTCCCCGGCCCTGCCTGGCCGATCGGGCCGGAAACCGCGCCGGACTGTCCGTAACAGGCGGCCGTATCGGCATGCGTGCGCACCGGCGCCGGCGGGACGGCACGCCCGGGTCCGGCTCCGCGATGGCAGCGAGCCTCGCACAGGGCCTGCGTGCCGCCAAGGGCACACCGGCCGCGGACGGGCGGGCGGTGGCCGGAAGTCGCCGACCGGATGTCCGATTGTCAGACCCGTACGCGATGATCGCCTGTACGGACCGGCCGGATCCGACCGGCCGGACCGCGCAGTGAACGGGCCGCCGAAGTCCGGCGGTTGCCGTCCGAGCAACGAGATACGGGGTAATTGATGCGACGTTTGGGCACTGTGCTGACCGCGGTGGTGCTGGCGGGCGCGGCGGTGTCGGCGACGGCTGTGTCGGCGACGGCCGCCCCGGTGACGGGGGCCGCACCGGCCGCCGCGCCGTCGGCCACGTGCGACACCGGCGGCTGGGGGAGCGCCCTGAAGTCCGCCGACGCGCACGACCACAAGCCGCTGAAGCAGATCAGGGCCGGGCAGCACGCCTGCTACGACCGGCTGGTCTTCGAGGTGCCGACCGCGGGCGGCAAGCCGGTCGGCCACCGGGTCGGTTACGTGAAGGAGCTGCACCAGGACGGTTCCGGCGACCTCATCGAGGTCGGCGGCGGAGCCGTCCTGGAGATCCGGGTGGCGGCGCCGAGCTACGACCCGGAGACGGGCAGGTCGACGTACCCGGGCGAGGCCGGCAAGCCGCTCCCGGGAGTTGACGTCAAGGGCTACCGCACCTTCAAGGACACCCGGTTCGGGGCCAGCTTCGAGGGGGACACGCAGATAGGTCTGGGGGTCGCCAAGCGGCTCCCGTTCCGCGTGATCCAGCAGAAGAACCAGCTCATCGTGGATGTCGCCCACTCCTGAGCGGCGGTCGGCGCGGGATCGCCCCGCCGGTGGTCCGCGCCTGAAGGCCGGCCGGTCGACCGTACGACCGGTTGGCCGGCGGTCCGCTTGCCCACGAGAAAGGGGTTGCGTAACCACTACGCTTGGAGCACTCTATGTGAAGTGGTTATGGCGTGTCGGCATGTCCGTGCGTCCCCACGGCCGACCCTGACCGCGACGCGCCCACCGCGTCGCCGGCGGAAAAGAGGACCACCTTGCGCAAGCTCACCTACTTCGTCGCCTGCTCGATCGACGGCTTCATCGGCGATCCGCACGGCGACGCGTCGTCGATGATGCGGTACGTGGACGCGGAGTTCCTGGAGTTCCTCAAGACGGAATACCCGGAGACCGTCTCCGCCGAGGGCCGCGCCGCCCTGGGCTTCCACGGCGCCGAGAACCAGAAGTTCGACACGGTGATCCAGGGCCGCGGCAGCTATCAGGTGGGCCTGGACGCCGGCGTCACCAGCCCGTACGGCCACCTCCGCGAGTATGTGGCCTCCCGCAGCCTCGGCGCGTCGCCCGACCCGAACGTGCACCTGATCACCGACGACCTCGTCGGCGCCGTCCGGGCCCTCAAGGCCGAGGAGGGCGGCCTGGGCATCTGGCTCTGCGGCGGCTCGCAGCTCGCGGGTGACCTGCTCGACGAGGTCGACGAGCTGGTGATCAAGACCTATCCGCAGGTGTACGGCTCCGGCATGCCGATGTTCGGCACGGACTTCACGGTCACCGACTTCACCCTGGACGCCGTGCGCACCTTCGACAACGGCGTGCTCGTGCGGAAATACAGCCGCAAGCGCTGAGCCCCGGCATACGGGCCACGGGCCCACGCGCCCCGGCGTGGCGCATACCCGGCCCGGCGCCGCACGCGTCCGCCGGGCCTCAGGACGGCCGTGCCGTCACGATCCCGATCGTGACCAGGGCCAGCACCACCCAGGAGAACCAGAGCCAGCCACTGCCGCCCAGCGCCACGGTGTAGGCCGTCGCCACGACCAGCCCGCCCACCGTGATCGCCGCCATCGCCTTAGCAGATCCGGGCATCCCCGCAACCTCCTCACGGCGGCCCGGCGGCCCAACGCCACGGGCCGCGGCCTCAAGGACATCGTCCCCGGCCGCGGCCCGTACCGCCACCTGTCGTGCCTGACCTCCGGTCAGTAATCGGTCACCCCGCGCCGCCCCCTTGGCCACGGGCCTGGAGGGAGGCCAGATACGCGTTGTAGGCCGCCAGCTCCTGGTCGCCGTCCCGGGCCGCCGCGCGGTCCTTGCGCTGGTTCTGCCGCTCCTCGGACTTGTACCACTGGTAGAGGAGCGCGACGAGCACCAGCACGGACGGGATCTCGCTGAAGGCCCAGGCGATGCCGCCCGCCGCGCTCTGGTCGCCGAGGGCGTCGATCCCCAGCGAGGCCGGCGGGTTCTCGAACGTCTTGATCATCGTCTCGGTGCCCATCATCAGGGCGATGCCGAAGAACGCGTGGAAGGGCATCCCCGCGAACAGCTCCAGCATCCGCATGACGTAGCCCGGCCGGTGCGGCCCGGGGTCCACGCCCATGATCGGCCAGAAGAAGACCAGGCCCACCACCAGGAAGTGCACCATCATCGCGATGTGCCCGACCCGGTACTGCATCAGGAAGTCGAACAGCGGCGTGAAGTACAGCGCGTACAGGCTCGCGATGAACATCGGGATGGTGAACGCCGCATGGGTGATCACCCGCATGTACCGGCTGTGCAGCAGCGCCACCAGCAGCTCACGCGGCCCCTTGCGGCCCCGCCCGGCCGCCGGCAGCGCGCGCAGCGTCAGCGTCACCGGCGCGCCGAGCAGCAGCAGGATCGGCGACAGCATGCTGATCACCATGTGCTGCACCATGTGCACGCTGAACATGGCCATGCCGTAGTCGTTGAGCTTGGTGCACATCACCAGCGCCACGGTCAGCACACCGATGACCCAGGCGACCGTCCGGCCCACCGGCCAGTGATCGCCGCGCCGCCGCAGCCGCAGCACCGCCCAGCCGTACAGAATCAGCCCCACCAGGCAACCGACCAGGAAGAACGGGTCTCCGCCGAACTCCATGCCGCGCCCCAGCGTGAACGGCGGCAGATCCATGTCCATGCCGTGCCCGCCGTGATCCATCCGCTCGCTCCTGATTCGTACCGATACTCCGCGACCAGACTAGAACCGCCCCCGGCCGGAGCGTCGGCCGGGGGCGGCTGCACGGCCGCTTCGCACCCGTACGCGCCATCGCAGGCGCCGGCGGCACCGGCTACAGGACGCACTCCGTCTCGGCGTACCGGTCCCCGGGCACCGTCTTCAGCGTCTCCACCGCCTCGGCCAGCGGCACCAGCGTGATGTCCGTACCGCGCAGCGCCGTCATCATCCCGAACGCGCCGCGGTGCGCCGCCTCCACCGCGTGCCAGCCGAAGCGGGTCGCCAGCACCCGGTCGTACGCGGTCGGCGTGCCGCCCCGCTGCACATGGCCCAGGATCACCGCGCGGGCCTCCTTGCCGAGCCGCCGCTCCAGCTCCAGCGACAACTGCCGGGCGACCCCGGCGAACCGCTCGTGCCCGTACACGTCGGTGCCGCCCACGTCGAAGGCCATCGTCCCCTCGCGCGGCTTGGCGCCCTCGGCGACCACCACGATCGCGAACTTCTTGCCCGCCTCGAACCGCTCACCGACCTTGCGGGTCAGCTCCGCCACGTCGAAGGGGCGCTCCGGGACGACGACGGCGTGCGCGCCCGCCGCCATCCCGGAGTGCAGGGCGATCCAGCCCGTGTGCCGGCCCATGACCTCGACGATCAGGACCCGCTGGTGCGACTCGGCAGTGGTCTTCAGCCGGTCCAGGGCCTCGGTGGCCACCCCCACCGCCGTGTCGAAGCCGAAGGTGACATCGGTCGCGGCGATGTCGTTGTCGATGGTCTTGGGCACGCCGACGATCGGCAGCCCGGCGTCGGACAGCAGCCGGGCCGCCTTCAGCGTCCCCTCGCCGCCGATCGGGATGATCGCGTCCAGCCCCAGCTCGGCCACGTGGCCGCGGGCCCGTTCCACGCCGTCCCGCAGGTGCGCGGGCTGCACCCGGGACGAGCCCAGGATGGTGCCGCCGCGCGCCAGGATGCCGCCGACGGCGTCCAGGTCCAGCTTGCGGTAGTCGCACTCCAGAAGGCCCTTCCAGCCGTCCCGGAAACCGATCACCTCGTCTCCGTGATCGGCGGTGGCGCGGTGGACGACGGAGCGGATGACGGCGTTCAGACCGGGGCAGTCGCCGCCGGAGGTGAGCACACCAATACGCATGTTTCGCAGACCCTCTGCACATCGGAGCCCGCCCTCCGGACCACGGCCGGGCGCGGGCGCGGGCTCTCGACCGGACGCCCGGACCCCGTCGTCCGGCTGGATGGCGCTCACCCTACAAGCGCGAGGACCCTGGGGTACACGTACGCCCGCAGTGCGGACACTGCGGGCGTACCCGGTCGTACGGCGTGCGGCGAATCGTTACGCGGGCTGCGTGGCCGCGGCGATGCGCTCCTGCCGCAGCGCCTCGTACCAGCGGTCGTCGGCCGGCGGCAGCGCGTTGACGTCCAGCGCCAGCTTGATCAGCAGGTCGGCGATGTGCGGGTTGCGCGCCATGACCGGGCCGTGCATGTACGTACCGAAGACGGTGTCGTTGTACGCGCCCTCGTAGCCGTCGCCGACACCGTTGCCCTTGCCGAAGCGGACCCGGGCGAACGGGCGGGCCGTCTGCCCCAGGTGGGTCACGCCCTGGTGGTTCTCGAAGCCGGTCAGGGGCGGCAGGTTGAGCTGCGGGTCGATGTCGGCCAGGACGTCGCCGACGCACCGCTCGCCCTCGCCGCGGGTGCTCACCACGTCCAGCAGGCCCAGGCCCTGCTCCCGCTCCCCGAGGTCGTTGATGAACTCGTGGCCCAGGATCTGGTAGCCGGCGCACACCGAGAAGACGATCGCGCCGTTGGAGACCGCGCGGTTCAGACCGCCGTCGCGGCGCAGCCGCTCGGCCGCCAGCCGCTGCGGCCGGTCCTCGCCGCCGCCGATCAGGTAGATGTCGCCGGAGGTGGGGATCTGCTGGTCGGAGCGGACGTCGAGGCGCTGGACGTCCAGGCCGCGCTGGCGGGCCCGGCGCTCCACCACCAGGGCGTTGCCCTGGTCCCCGTACGTGCTCAGCAGGTCCGGGTAGATCCAGACCAACCGCAGGCTGTTGTCACTCATGCTCGCTCGTCCTTGTCGGGAAGGTCGCTGGTTCACGTCAGTTCCCCACTCGCCGGCGGAGGTCCTGGAAGGCGGTGTAGTTGGCGATGACCTCGATACGGCCCGGAGGAGCCGACTGCACCGCCTCGTCCACCGTGTCACACACCCGGAAGTCCAGGCCCGCGACCTCCAGGCGGACCGCCAGGTCCAGCTTGCGGTCGCCGATCACGAAGATCGGGTGACCGGCCAGCCGGGTGTAGTCGACGTCCCACAGCCAGGAGGTGTCCGTGCCGTCCGCGCCGCGTGCGTTCACCGACAGGATCACCGGTGTCGGCGGCGGGTCGATCAGCGAGAACGTCTCCAGCCAGCCCGCCGGGTTCTTCGCCAGCAGCAGACGCAGGTCGCGCTGCAGGAACGAGACCACGTCGTAGCGGCCCGCGACGGCCTGGACCGAGTACATCCGCTCCAGGGCGACCTGCGGCGGCACGCCGAACGCCGCGGCGACCGCCGCCGACGTCGTGGCGTTGGCCTTGTTCGCCCGGCCCGGCAACTGGAGCCGGATCGGCCAGGCGCTGCCGTGCGGGTCGAGTACGTGGTCACCGGAGAGCGCCCAGCTCGGCGTCGGCCGGCGGAAGCCGCACTCGCCGCAGAACCAGTCGTCGCCGGGGCGCTGCATCACACCGCCGCAGGACGGGCAGGACCAGGCGTCGTCCTTCCACTCCTGGCCCGCCGCGACCCACACCACGTTCGCCGACGACGAGGCGGCCCACACGATCAGCGGGTCGTCGCAGTTGGCGATGATCAGCGCCTTGGAGCCGGCCAGCCCCTCCCGCCAGTGCTCGGCGAGCATCCGGGTCTCCGCGGCGCGGTCGAGCTGGTCGCGCGAGAGGTTCAGCAGCGCTATGGCCTTGGGCGTCACGTCCCGCGCCACGCCCGCCAGGTACTTCTCGTCCACCTCGATGACGCCGAAGCGGGCGTCGGAGCCGCCGGCCAGCGCGGAGGTGATGCCCGCCGGCATGTTGGCGCCGAGCGCGTTCGAGACGACCGGGCCGCTGGCCCGCAGCGCCTCCGCGATCAGCCGCGTCGTGGTCGTCTTTCCGTTGGTCGCCGACACCAGCACCACGTCCAGGTGCCGGGCGAGCCGGGCCAGCAGGTCGGGGTCGAGCCGGAGCGCCACCTTGCCGCCGATCACCGATCCGCTGCCGCGGCCCGCCGCGCGCGACACCGCCGCCGCGGCCTTGCCCGCCGTCACGGCCAGCTTGGCCCGCGGCGACAGCGGCTCCGTGTTGCCTGCCATCGTCCTTGATCCTCCTTGCATCCGGCGCCCTCCCGCCTTAGGGCGTTTCTGATGGATCTCCGCGGCGTCGCGACTCCCGGCACGCACCCTCGCCGCACGGTGCGAAGGGACAGGTGGCTCCGCCACATGACCCTTCGCGCCGCACGCCGAGCGCACGCACCGGACGCCGCTCCTTCCCCACGGAGATCCATCAGAAACGCCCTAGGGCTGCCGGTGGAACGCCTCCTCCGGAGCCGATGACCGGCCGGAGGCTTCGGTCGGGGATCAGCCTATCGAGATCCGGCGGCGGCCCCGAATCCCGCTACCCGTGCCGCGACCTCCGCGGCCCGCGACGACCTGCGTCGTCACACGTGGCAGAACGTACGCTTACCCCCATGCGTTCCCGCTCGATCCCCGGCAGCTCCGGCCGCCCGCGCCCCCTGCGCCTGCTCGGCGACCCGGCCCTGACCGCGGTCTGCCGGGACGTCACCGACTTCGACGCCGGGCTCGCCACGCTCGTCGAGGACATGTTCGCGACGATGTACGCGGCCCAGGGCGTCGGCCTGGCGGCCAACCAGGTCGGCGTGCCGCTGCGGGTGTTCGTCTACGACTGCCCGGACGACGACGACCGGCGCCACCTCGGACACCTCGTCAATCCGCGCCTGGTGGAGGCCGACGGCGTCCTGGTGCGCGGCCCCGAGGGCTGTCTGTCCGTGCCCGGCATCGAGGCCGGCACCCCGCGGTACGACCACGCGGTGGTGGAGGGGTTCAGCGTGACGGGCGAGCCGCGCATTGTGTCCGGCACCGGCTTCTTCGCCCGCTGCCTCCAGCACGAGTGCGACCACCTTCAGGGCGGCCTCTACCTCGACCACCTCACCGGCCTGCGCCGCCGCCGGGCCCTGCGGGCCGCGTCCCGCGCGCCGTGGGCGGGGCGGGAGCGGGCCACGGGCTCCTGACCGATCCCGGACCCCGGTGTCTCAGAACCCGGGCCCGCCCAGCCGATCCCCGGCCGCCGCCAGCCGCCCCCACAGCAGGTCCGCCAGGTGCTGCACCAATTGCGCTCGCGAACAGGGGCGTTCGCGCAGCCACCAGTCGCCGGCCGCGTGCATCATGCCGACGATCCCGTGGCCCCACACCCGTGCCAGCTCCTCGCCGCCCGGGCCCAGGTCCAGCCGCTCGCCTATCACCTGTGCCAGTTCCTCGCCGAGCCGGCGCAGCAGCGGCGCGGAGTGCCGGCCGACGTCGAAGCCGGTGTCCTTGTCGGCGCCCGGTCCCTCGTCAGAGGGGTGCATCAGGAACCGGTAGACCTGCGGGCGGGCCTCGATCGCGGTCAGGTAGGTGTCGAGCGTCGCCTCGACGCGGTCCCGGCGCGGTACGGGTGAGTCCAGCGCCGCCCGCAGTCCGTCCAGCAGGGCGTCGGTGTGCCGTACGGCCAGGGCCCGGTAGAGGCCGCCCTTGTCGCCGAAGTGCCGGTACAGGATCGGCTTGGTGATGCCGGCCTCCGCCGCGATGGCGTTCATCGAGGCGTCCGGACCGTCGCGCAGTACCACCCGGTCCGCGGCCTCCAGCAGTTCGCGGCGCCGCCGCTCGGTGGCGGTCTGCTGCCGCCGTACCGTGTGCGGCGGGTCCGCCGCGGCGCCGTGCCGTGCCGCGGGCGGCTCCACCGCGGTGGCCTGCTGCCGGCCGTCGTGCTGGGTGTTTTCCATGTCCCACTCCCCGCCCTCGTGAATCCGTGACGCTCGCGCAACGTAACACCCGCACTGCGGGGTGATTGGGGGGCTGGGGGAGTTGACATCCCTTACTCGCGGGTAACACACTCGGGTTACCGCAAGTAATGTGAGGTAGGCGACACTGCTCGGGGTCCGCCCCGGGAGCGCACCGCTGGAGGGGTCATGGCCGAGTTCACCATGGAGCTGAGCGACGAGCAGAAGGAGGTCAGGGACTGGATCCACGGCTTCGCCGCCGACGTGATGCGCCCCGCGGCCGCCGAGTGGGACGAGCGCGAGGAGACCCCCTGGCCGGTGATCCAGGAAGCCGCCAAGATCGGCCTGTACTCGCTCGACTTCTACGCCCAGCAGTTCTTCGACCCGACCGGCCTGGGCATCCCCATGGCCATGGAGGAGCTGTTCTGGGGCGACGCCGGCATCGGCCTGTCGATCGTCGGCACCGGCCTGGCCGCCGTCGGCGTGCTGGCCAACGGCACCGAGGAGCAGATCGGCACCTGGATACCGCAGATGTACGGCGACGCCGCCGACGTGAAGGTGGCCGCCTTCTGCTCCTCCGAGCCCGACGCGGGCTCCGACGTCTCCGCGATGCGCACCCGCGCCGTCTACGACCAGGCCAAGGACGAGTGGGTGCTCAACGGCACCAAGACCTGGGCGACCAACGGCGGCATCGCCAACGTCCATGTCGTCGTCGCGGTCGTCGACCCGGACCTCGGCCCCAAGGGGCACGCCTCCTTCATCGTCCCGCCGCGGACTCCCGGCCTGTCCCAGGGCCAGAAGTTCAAGAAGCACGGCATCCGCGCCTCGCACACCGCCGAGGTCGTCCTGGAGGACGTACGCGTCCCCGGCCACTGCCTGCTCGGCGGCAAGGAGAAGCTGGACGAGCGCCTGGCCAGGGCCCGCGAGCGGGCCGGGAAACCGGGCGGCGAACGCGTGAAGAACGCCGCCATGGCCACCTTCGAGGCGTCCCGCCCGGCCGTCGGCGCCCAGGCCGTCGGCATCGCCCGCGCCGCGTACGAGGTCGCCCTCGACTACGCCAAGGAACGCGTCCAGTTCGGCCGCCCGATCATCGACAACCAGGGCATCGCCTTCCAGCTCGCCGACATGCGCACCCAGATCGACGCCGCCCGCCTCCTGGTCTGGCGCGCCTCCTGGATGGCCACCGCCGGCAAGCCGTTCACCTCGGCCGAGGGCTCCATGTCGAAACTGTTCGCCGGCGAGACCGCCAAGAAGGTGACGGCCCAGGCCATGCAGATCCTCGGCGGCAACGGCTACACGCGGGAGTACCCGGTCGAGCGGATGCACCGCGACAGTTCCATCTATACGATCTTTGAAGGGACGAGCGAGATCCAGCGCCTGGTCATCGCCCGGACGGTGGCGGGGGTGCCGATCCGCTAGCGGACGCCGCCCGCTGCTCCGTGACGCGGCCGAGGAAGGCGCGGACCCGGCCGCGCCGGTCCGCCCGGTGGGCGGCGCTCATGAGGTGCCCCGGGCCGGCCAGTTCGGAGAACGCGGCGCCGGGGATGCCGTCCGCCGGGCGGCGGGTGGTGGCAGGCAGCGCCGTACGATCCCCCGTAGAGACACCACGAGCGTGGGTACAGTGATCCGCGCCGGATCGCCGCGTACGTCCACTCGGCCCGCCAGGTCGAAATGGCCCAGCGCGGGCCCCCGGATCCGCCTGGATCTCCGCCACCTGAGCGTCGATCTCCGCCGCAGTCGGCTCGGCCAGCTCGGCCAGCTTCCTCTGCGATCAGCACGACAGACCGGCCAGCCGGGCCGCGGTGGTCAGCTCTCCGCTCCGGCCCAGGGTCCGGATGAGCTGGGTGGTCAGTCGCAGCACGGGATCGGTGGCGGCGAATCCGGCGGTGAGCGCGAGTGCCGTGATCCGGCGGGGTGCCGGGGCGCGGCCCGTACGGCCACCGCGCAGCCCAGTGACTCGCCGACGACGGGAAATGTGTCGTGCCCGGCGGTTGTCGCGGCGGAGACCGACTGGCCGGTCAGGCAGCCGAGTTGGAGCGGCCGGTCGGCTTCGGGGGTGCCGCCCGCGCCGGGGTGGTGCGGGCCGATGACCGCACGGTCCCGTGCCAGGTCGTCCAGTGCGAGGCCGTAATGGCCGAACACCCCCGCGCCCGCACCGTGCGCCAGCGCCGGCGCCGGGCCGTCGCCCTGGATGATGACCTCGCGGGAAGGCGCCGGGGCGACGGCAGTCGAGGAGGGCGGCAGGAGGCCCGTTTTCATGGGCCGGGATCGATCAGTGGCCATGCCCGTGACGCTAAGCTTTGACATCAGTGTCAGGGGCAACTGGCAACTGGCGTCGGGGCGCTCCGCGTCCGGGGAGGCGCCGTGGACGAGCAGCTCGCTGTCCTTCTGGCCGGTGGCCGGTGCGGTCCTGGGCGCCGCGGTCGGCGGTCTCGCCAGTTACCGGGCGGCAAAACACAGTGCGGACGTCGCGGCGCGGGCTCTCGCCGAGCAAGTCGTCGGCCAGGCCAGGCACGAGCAGGCGCAGTGGGTCCGCCAGGAACGCCGTCAGCTCTACGGCGAGATCAGCCGGACCTATGCCGATCTGGCCGCCGCGCTCGCCGCGCTGCACGGCGCGTTGGCCGACCGCAGACCCGTACAGGATGTGGTCGAGCGCGTGGAGGAGCGTCGGCTCCACCTGTCCGTCGCGGTGAGCCCCACCGCCATGCTGGGGCCCGAGCGGGTTCATGATGCCGCTCGGGCACTGGTCGGCGCGACCGACGCCTTCGTCGCGGCGTACCGCGAACTCGCGGAGCGCCGGCAGCCCTCCGGGCCGGTGGCACCCGACGCGGTACGGGAGCGCCTCGCCGACAGCAGGGCGGACGTGCACGCCCGCCTCAGCGACTTCTCCGCCGCCTGCCGCACCGTCCTGCTGCGCGACGGCGACGGTTGAACCGGCGACGGCTGAACCGCGGCGCTCCCGCCCGCTCAGGCAGCGGCGTCCTGCCGCGGCACCACCTTGAACACGTCGCCGTGCGCGGAGTACACCACGTGCACGTCCTCACCGGCGGCGCGCAGCACCTCCACCACCGCGTCCAGCATCGGCAGCGACCGGGCGCTGCCCGCGGGCAACTGGCGCGGTAACGACACGGCGGGCACGCGAAGCGGTTCCTGAACGACGTTCATGACATCAGCCCCATCTCGGCACGGAACATCCCCCGTCGGCACCACCGCGCCGTCGGCTCAGCCAGCTTGCGGCACGGCGATGAACAGAAGCTCAACGGCTCGTCCGGCGGCGTCAATCCGGCCCGGCCCGGCCGCACATGAGCCCGTCAGCAGCGGCGCTCCCACCAGGGCAGGTCCTCCGGCAGGTGCGGGTCGGGAAGCGTACGGGCGAGGAAGGTGTCGTCCAGGGGGTCGATGAGAGAGTGGAGTTGGCGCGCGCTGCGGCGGGGGGCGCAGCGCGAGTTCCAGCTCCGTGCGCCCGTGCCCGGCGTCGCAGCAGCAGGGGCAGCCGCACGGCGTCATGTCAGTCACATAACGGCGCGACAGTCGGACTTGCTGCCGCCGGCTCCGCAGGGCCTTGGCCACGGCTCCGGGCGTCAGTCGTGCCTGTTCGAACGCGCGGACATCGAGCCGGGCGACGGCGTCGAGACCGTCGACCACCGTGAAAGCGGCGGGCCGCCGTGGTGCCAGGCCGCCCCGGATCGGGGCGGGGCACCTACGCGGCATGGGCCTTCCACGCCGGGCGCAGACGGCGGCCTGCGGATACGTGGGGGGTGCATGGCGGGATCTTCGCACGGAGGCGGCGGCCGGGCACCCGAACTCCCGCCTGCCGCGTTCCCGGCCGCCGGCCGGCCCGGTCACGCGGTGGGGGCCACGTCCGGCTCCGGCGTCAGGGCCGCCGCGACTACGCTTCCGTACGCCTCCGAGGTGTCCAGCATGATGTCGTGCCCGCAGTCCGGCACCGCCGCCCCCCCGTATACCGGCCGCCACGAGCGCCTCCGCGCCTGGCAGCGGGCCGTCGTCCGCGGGCAGCAGGAACGTACGCGGCATCGGCAGCCTCACCAGCAGCTCCCGCACGACCGGCTCGCTGCCCCGGGCGAGGTGGACCGCGCTGCGGTGCAGCGCCTCCGGGCCGGCCAGCCGCACGGTCGACCACCAGTGCGCGCCCGCGGCGTCGTGTACGGGAAGCCGGTGGGCCGGTCGCTGCTGCTGATCCGAGCAGGTCCGGGAGCAGGGACCGGCGGCCCGCCAGGAGCGGGTGCGCGGCGGTCCCGGCGAAGTAGGCGGGCGAGGCGGCGCCGAGGCCGTGCAGGTGGACGCGGGCGGTCCGGCGCCCGGCAGTTCGGCCCAGCGGATGCGGTCGCCCTCGGGCGTCACCACGGCGTCGCGCATGGTCGTCCCTCCGACTCGTCGGACCCGGGCGGCGGGCCCGGGGCTGTTGCGGACCCGGGCGCGGGCCGGGGACGGTTGCGAACGCGAACCCGCCCAGGACGTGTCGCGGCGCGTCCAGGGCTCGGGCGCACCTTCTCAGGCCCGCAAATTCGCTGGCGGGGCGGGTTCCGTCGGCCCACCATGGGCGACGATGCAGCCCACGACGGAAATCCTGGTCCTGTGCGGCGCAGCCGGGGTCGGCAAGTCCACGACGGCGTACGAGGTGTCCCACCAGCTCGGCCGCGCCGACATCCCGCACGCCCTGCTCGACACCGACCAACTGGACCAGGTGCACCCCTGGCCGCCGCCCGGTCTCGGGCCGAACGAGCTGTCCCGCCGTAATCTCGCCGCGGTCTGGGCCAACCTGGCCGGGGTCGGCCACACCCGGCTGATCGTGACGGGTGTATTCGTCGCGCTGGAACGCGAGTTGGTGTGGATCGCCGATGCCGTACCGGACGCCGGCATCACGTCCGTACGGCTGACCGCGGATGTGCCCACTCTGGAACGCCGGGTCCGCCGCCGGGAGATCGGCTCCGGGACGGCGGACCAGCTCGCCCGTACGGTCCGCCAGCACGCGGCCCTCACGCGCCCGGAACCACCGGGCACGACGGTGATCGACACCACCGGGCGGTCCGTGGTCTCGGTGGCGTCCGAGGTGATCGGGGTGTGGCTCGGCGGGGGAGCGGGCCAGGGCGGGGCCGATGAGTGGCCCGGGGGCGCCGCCCCGTAAGGCCGTGGGGATCAGAGTCCCGCGCGCTCCATGAAGAGGGCCCGCAGGTGCGCCAGGCTCCGCTCGGCCAGGGGCGCAGGGCGGGGGCCGCGGCCAGGGCGTCGGCCCGCAGCCGGGCCGTGGCGTCGGGTCCGAGGGCGTCCGTGGCCTCGGTGGTGAAGGACGGTTCGGCGAGCCACTCCTCCAGGAGGCCGGGCGTGACCTCCAGGTGGAACTGGACGCCCCAGGCGGCCGGGCCGGCGCGGAACGCCTGGCACTCCGTGGTGCCGGTGCGGGCCAGGACGCGGGTGCCGGGGGCGGGCACGATGCGGTCGCCGTGCCAGTGGAGTACGGCCGGGGCGTCGGCCAGCGGGCCGACGAACGGGTCGGCGCGGTCCACGTCGTCCAGCGCGGACCAGCCGATCTCGCTGTCCCGGCCGAGCTCGGCGCCGGTCCGTACGGCCAGGCCGTGGGCGCGGGCGAGGAGCTGGGCACCGAGGCACACGCCCAGAGTCGGGGCGCCGGCCCGCAGCGCGTCGGCCAGGAGGTCCCGCTCCACCTTCAGTGCCGGGTGCTCCGTCGTGTCGTCGGCGTTCATGGGACCGCCCATGACGACCAGCCCGGCCAGGTCGGACAGCGGCGGCAGGCCGTCCGCCGAGGCGTCCGGCGTGTCGATCAGGTTGCGGATGTCGACGTACAGGCCGCTGCCGTCCAGGGCGTCCAGGATCAGGCCGGGCTTCTCGGCCTCTATGTGCTGGAGCATCAGGACGGCGCGCGGGGGCATGGTGCGGTCTCCTGGGCGGGCGGCAGTGCGGCAAGGGCGGTGTGCAGCTTGACGTGCCTGGTCACGGCCGTGCCGCGGCGCGATGGCCGTGCCCTTCGGGCCTGCCCGGGCTGGGCCTCCGCGTCCTCCGATGCGCCGGCCTGCCGGGCTCCTCTCTGTACGGCGGTCCCTTGACGGCGGGAACGGCGCGCTCTACTTTCATTCGTACTTCCGCAGAGTAAAACAAGTATTCCGTAATGCGGAAGAAGTGCAGCTCGCGCTTCCGCCCTCGGGCCGGAGCGCGATCCCGACAGCCCGACGCAGGAGTACTCGATGCCTCGAATGACCGCCGCCCGTGCGGCTGTGGAGATCCTCAAGCGCGAGGGCGTGACCAACGCGTTCGGTGTGCCGGGCGCGGCGATCAACCCGTTCTACGCGGCGCTGCGGGCCGGCGGCGGCATTCACCACACGCTCGCCCGCCACGTCGAGGGCGCCTCCCACATGGCCGAGGGCTACACCCGCGCCCGCCCCGGCAACATCGGCGTCTGCATCGGCACGTCCGGGCCCGCCGGCACCGACATGATCACCGGGCTGTACTCCGCGACCGGTGACTCGATCCCGATCCTGTGCATCACCGGTCAGGCACCCACCGCGGTGATCCACAAGGAGGACTTCCAGGCCGTCGACATCGCCTCGATCGCCGCCCCCGTCACCAAGGCCGCGACCACCGTCCTGGAGGCCGCCCAGGTCCCCGGCGTCTTCCAGCAGGCGTTCCACCTGATGCGCTCGGGCCGCCCCGGGCCGGTCCTGGTCGACCTGCCGATCGACGTCCAGCTCACGGAGATCGAGTTCGACCCGGAGACGTACGAGCCGCTGCCGGTGCACCGGCCGAAGGCGACGCGCAAGCAGGTCGAGAAGGCCCTCGCCATGCTGAACGCCGCCGAGCGCCCGCTGCTCGTCGCGGGCGGCGGCATCATCAACGCCGACGCCTCGGACCTGCTCGTCGAGTTCGCCGAACTGACCGGCGTCCCTGTGATCCCCACCCTGATGGGCTGGGGCACCCTCCCCGACGACCACCGGCTCCACGCCGGAATGGTGGGCCTGCAGACCTCGCACCGCTACGGCAACGCGACCTTCCTGGAGTCCGACTTCGTCCTCGGCATCGGCAATCGCTGGGCCAACCGGCACACCGGCACACTGGACGTCTACACCCGGGGCCGCACCTTCGTGCACGTCGACATCGAGCCCACCCAGATCGGCAAGATCTTCGCCCCGGACTACGGCATCGCCTCCGACGCCAAGGCCGCGCTGGAACTGTTCGTCGAGGTCGCCGAGGAGCTGAAGGCCGCGGGCGCACTGCCCGACCGCGGTGAGTGGGCCGCCTCGGCCCAGCAGCGCAAGGCCACGCTCCAGCGCCGTACGCACTTCGACAACGTGCCGCTCAAGCCGCAGCGCGTGTACGAGGAGATGAACCGTGCCTTCGGGCCCGAGACCCGGTACGTCACCACCATCGGCCTCTCGCAGATCGCCGGCGCCCAGATGCTGCACGTCTACAAGCCGCGCCACTGGATCAACTGCGGCCAGGCCGGGCCGCTGGGCTGGACCATCCCGGCCGCACTGGGTGTCGCCACCGCCGACCCCGACGGCAGCGTCGTCGCGCTCTCCGGCGACTACGACTTCCAGTTCATGCTGGAGGAACTGGCGGTCGGCGCCCAGCACCGCATCCCGTACGTGCACGTGCTGGTGAACAACTCCTACCTGGGCCTGATCCGCCAGGCCCAGCGCAACTTCGCCATGGACTACCAGGTCACCCTGGAGTTCGAGAACATCAACACCCCCGAACTCGGCGTCTACGGCGTGGACCACGTCAAGGTCGCCGAAGGGCTGGGCTGCAAGGCGATCCGCGTCACCGAGCCGGACCACCTGTTGCCCGCCTTCGAGGAGGCCAAGAAGCTGGCCGCCGAACACCGGGTGCCGGTGGTCGTCGAGGCGATCCTGGAGCGGGTCACCAACATCGCGATGAGCGGCACCGACATCGGCAGCGTCAACGAGTTCGAGGACCTGGCCACCGAGCCCGGCCACGCGCCGACCGCCGTCGTACCGATGAGCTGAGCCGCGCCGGGCGGGGGCCGGAGTCCCCGCCCGTTCCGCCTCCGTACCCCGGGGCGGCGGTGGTTCAGGCGTCCGCGGGCCAGGCGTCGGCCGCTACACGGGCGTGCAGATGCTCGTCGTGCCAGCCGTCGGCGTGCAGCAGCGCGCTGCGCATGGTGCCTTCCAGCCGGAAGCCCGCCCTGACCGCCACCCGGCAGGACGCCGGATTGGCGACGGAGTGGGTGAGCCGCAGCCGGTGCAGGCCGAGATCCTCCAGGGCCCATCGGCTGATCCGTAGGGTCGCCGACACCGCGAGCCCCCGCCCGCGCCCGGCCGGGAGCAGCCAGTAGAGGAACTCCGCGCCGCCGCCCCCGAGGTCGAGGTCCGCGAGTCCGGCCAGCCCCACCGCCGCACCGTCTTCCCTGCCCGCGACGGCCCAGATGGCGGCCTGCTCGTCGTGCCACCGCTGGTGCCAGCGTGCGATCTTGGTCCGCGCGCCCTCCGTCGAGACCTGCGTGGGCCGGTTCCACTGCTGGATGTCCGGGTCCTGGCAGGCGGCGACCAGCACGTCGGCGTCGGTGGGGCGCCACGGGCGCAACTCGGCGTCCGTGGTGAGGGTGAGGGTGGGCTGCTCGCTGTCCCGCATGCTGCCGGTGGGTACGACGGGGGGTATCGGGGAGGGGGCGGCGGGTGGCGTTGCGGAAGTCATGGGTGGATCTTGCCAGTGGGCCGTGGGCCGTGGGCCGTGGGCCGTGGGCCGTGGGCCGTGCGGGGCGGCGGTCCGGTGGACGTGCCTGGTCGTACGGCCGGGTGGTGATCAGGGGCGGGTACGGCGTCCCGGGTACCACGCGACCACCAGCGCCCCGCCCGCCACGACCACCGCGGCCAGGACGAGCATCGCGACGTCGAGCGAGCCGGTGAAGGCACCGAGCACCGCGTCCCGTAGGTCGCCGCCCGCCGGGCCGGGCGCGCCGCTCAGTCCCCGTTCCGCCGCCGCCACGGTCGTCGGCGGGTGCGGACCGCGCAGTACGGCGGGCAGGTGGGCGGTGAAGAAGGCGGTGACGATGCTGCCGCTGACCGCGATGCCCAGCGCGCTGCCCAACTCGCGGGCCAGGCTCTGCAATCCGGAGCCGGTTCCCGCCCGGTCCGGAGGGAGCGCCGACATCATGTCGTGCGAGAGCAGGGGGGTGGCCAGGCCGCAGCCGGCCGCGGTCAGTGTGGCACCGGCGGCGTAGAGGACGTACGGGGTGTGCGCGCTCACGGTCGACACGGTGGCCAGGCCCGCCGCCAGTACCAGCAGCCCCGCACCCACAGTGGCCCGGCCGCCCAGCCGCCGCTCCAGTGCCGCCGCGCAACGTGGGGCCACCAGCAGTGCGGCAGCCATCGGCAGCAGACGTATGCCGGCCCCCAGCGGCGAATGGCCTTGCGCGTACTGGAGGTACTGCCCGTTGATGTAGAACAGGCCGAACATGCCGACGAAGGCCAGCGCCAGACCGAGCGCTCCCGCCCGCACGGCCGGCAGGGCGAAGAGCCGCGGGTCCAGCATCGGGTGCGGGCGCCGGAGTTCGTACCGTACCCAGCAGGTCAGCAGTACGGCGGCGAGGAGGAAACCGCCCACGGTCCGTACGCTCAGCCAGCCCGACTCCGGCCCGGAGACGAGGCCCGCGAGCAGGGCCAGGAACCCGGCGGTCAGCAGACCCGCCGAGAGCGGGGAGACCGGGCGGTCGTGGCGTACGGCGGCCGGGGTGCAGACGGCGATCAGGACGAGGGCCAGGAGGGCCGGCGGGACGACACACAGGAACAGGGCCCGCCAGGAACCGGTCTGAAGGGCCGCGCCGCCCCCGACGTTGCCCAGGACCGCCGCCAGGCCCGTCATCGACGCCCACACCGCCACCAGCCGGGGCCGGCGCTCCGGCGCCGCGTCCGCGACCAGCAGGGCCAGCGTCGTCGGCAGTACGGCGGCGGCCCCGACCCCGCTGAGCATCCGGCCGGCGATCACCACCGCGATGCCGGGTGCGGCGGCACACAGCGCGGAACCCGCCGTGAACAGTGCCATCCCGCCCAGCAGGGTGCCCTTGCGGCCCAGTCGGTCCGCGAGTGCGCCCGCCGGGACGAGCAGGCAGGCGAAGAACACCACGTACCCGTCCACGACCCACACCACCGCCTCGGCGGAGGGGTGCAGCGCGCTGCGGGACAGCGACGGGATGGCGAGGTTGACGGCGGAGACCATGCCGACGACGAGGGTGACGCACAGACACAGCACGGCGACGGTGAGGCGGTTCGGGCCGGTGGGGGCGGGGTTCGGGAGGCGGGGAGGAGCGGTTTTGGCGGGGGTGGGGGTGGTGGGAGAGGTGGGTGTGGTGCGGGTCATCGGTCGTCACCTGTCGGGCTGTCGGATACGCCGGCGCTCCGGCCCAGTTCCGCGCGGAATGCCAGCCGGTCACCCCGGATGCGCAGGAATCCCAGGTCCACGGGGCGTCCGTCCGGCAGCCGGGTCAGCCGCTCGACCGTGAACACGACCTGCCCTGGCGGGGTTCCGAGCAGGGCCGAGGTGCCGGGATCCGCGTTGACCGCGTGCACGGTCACACTTGCCGAGCCCAGCGGGCCGCCGACCGACTCCTCGATCAGGCGGAACAGGTCCCGGCCGGCCAGGTCCGCGTCCAGCAGCGGCCGTCCGATGTCGGTGGTCAGGTAGGTCAGGTCCAGGGACAGCGGGTCGTCGCCGAGGCGGCGCAGCCGCTCGATGTAGACGACCTGTCCGTCGTCGGGGACGCACAGCTTGCGTGCCACTTCCCGGGGCGGCCGGATCACGTCGGCGACCCGCACCTCGTTGCTGACCCGCCCGTACGCCGACAGGGTCTCGGCCAGCCCGGTCAGCCGCTCCAGCGTGTGCTCGTACGTACGGCGCCGGATCACCGTGCCCACGCCCTGCCGCCGTTCCACCACGCCCTCGTCGCGCAGGACACCCAGCGCCTCGCGGACGGTGTTCCGTGAGGCGCCGTGGTCGGCGATCAGACTCCGCTCGTCCGGCAGGACACCGGAGGGAAAGGCGCCGGAAGCGATCTGCCGGCGCAGCACCTCCGCGACCTGCCGGGCCCGGTCCGCGCGGGAGCGGGTGCGCGGGCCTTGCGGGGTGGTGGTCGGGTCGGACGGCGACGCGGTCATGGGATCTCCGCAACTCGGCTCGGGGCACGCCGGGCGACTCGGTGCCGGGCGCCTGCCCAACCTAGGGTCCGTACGTTTCCCCGAAGTTACGCCACCCGTTCTGACCTGCGGCAACGCTGGGACGTGGGAGGTTGTGCGGCGTGTCGGACGGTTCCGCCACCCCGGGCGGCGTGTTGCGCTGCGATGAGGCATCTCCCGTATGCCGAAAGGGTTGTTCCGCGTTACGGGCTCCTTTATCGTCGGCCCGCCCGGCCGGGGCGGCGGGAAACCGACCATGGAGGAGAGCGCGTTGGCGAACCAGGCAAGGCGGGAGCGGTCCGGGGGCGAAGGCGCGGGGGAGAGCGAGCGGGAGGACGTGCGGGCGGCGGGCGAGGGGCCGCGCCGGGAGGAACGGGAGGCGGGGACGGGCCGCAGGTCTTTCCTGATGCATGCCGGACTGACCGGGGCGGGCGGTCTGCTGGCGGCGACCGCGGCGGCGGGCCCCGCGTCGGCGGCGGCCCCCGCGCTGCGCCCCGAGCAGTTCGAAGGCGATGAGCTCCTGCTCGTGCCGGAAGTGCTCCTGCTGCCCGGAGGGCCGGTGCGGGACCATGCCGTACGTGTGGCCGGCGGAGTCTTCCGGGAGGCCGGGCCGGCGCGCAAGCTGATCGGTGCCCATGGCCGCCTGACGCCGGTACACCTCGGACGCACGCTGCTGATGCCGGGTTTCGTGGACGCGCACCATCACCTGACGCAGAGTTTCGGCAAGGCGCAGGCGTTCGGGCAGCCGTCGGAGATCTTCAAAACGGTCTGGGAGCCCCTGGAACGCGCGCTCGACGAGGAGACTGCCTACCTGACGGCGAAACTGGCCGCGCTGGAAGCCCTGCGGGGCGGATTCACCACCGTCGCCGACGCCGGGACCCGCGCACCTGTCGACGTCGCGGTCCTGGCCCAGGCCACCCAGGAAGCCGGTGTCCGCTGCGTGCTGGGACAGGTGTGCTCGGACGGCAAGGGCGGCGAACGGCACCTCGCCCGCTGGGACGGCTCCCGGCTGGTCCACCCGTCCCTGGCGATCCCCGTGCCGGAGGACGCCGCCGACGCCGGGGTGCTGCGGCGCACGGCACGGCTGTGCGCCGAAGCGGGCGCCGTCTTCCAGGTGCACGTCAACGAGCACATCGCCTCCGTCGAACGCTCCCTCAAGAGCGTCGGCCGGCGCCCGGTGGAACACCTCCACCACGTCGGCGCCCTAGGACCGCACACACTCGGCGCCCACGCCACCCTGCTCACGCCCGGCGAACTCCGTCTGCTGGCCGACACGGGCACCGCCGTCAGCTACAACCCCGTCGCCAGCGCGTGGAAGGGCAACGGCGTCGCGCAGGCCGGGACGATGGCCGCCATGGGCGTGCGCTTCGGCACCGGCACGGACGGCACCCGCGGCGACGGATTCCGCCTGGTGGACGCCGCGGAGACCGCGCAGCGGCTGGCGTTCGGCCTGCAGAGCGGCGACTCGGTGTGCGGCGCCGGACGGCGGTGGCTGGAGCACGCGACCTCGCGCAGCGCCGACGCGCTCGGCCTCGGCCGGGTCACCGGCGAGATCGCGCCCGGCAAGGCGGCGGACTTCCTCGTCGTGGACCTCGACGTACCGGAGCTGACGCCGTCGTGGGACCTGAGCTGGGAACTGGTACGGCTCGCGAACCGCGACCAGATCCGCGCGGTCGTGGTCGGCGGCCGCCTGCGGCTGTGGGACGGCCGGCCGCTCCACTGGGACGGCCCCGCGCTGGTACGACGGGCCGCGGAGGCGGGGCGCGAGGTCGTGCGCCGGGCGGGCATCCGCCGCGTCGAACCGGTGCCTTCCGGTCCGTGACGCGAGCCACTGGAGCGTGTCGGGGCTGGTCCGCGTACGGACGGACGTACGCGTACGGACGGACGTACGCGTACGGACGTACGGGTGGGGACGCGTCGAAGCGGTGGCGTTTCGTCGTGTCGGCAACGTCTCGTCGAACCGGTCGCGTTTCGACGGGCCGTTACCGTCTCGTCGAACCGGTCGTGTCTCGTCGTGCCGGCTGCGTTTCGTCGGACCGACCGGGACCCGACGTACCGGTGGTGACTCGTCCGCGTACGTGCCAGTGGCATCTCGCGACGCACCTGACGCATCGAACGCATCTGACGCATCCCGTACGCGGACGAGTCCCGGCTCTCAGCCCTGCGCCGCCCCCGTCGGCCGGCCCAGGACCCGCAGGCCGCGCAGGCGGTTCAGGGCCGCGGCGACCTCGTGGCGACGCGGCAGCGCGAAGTCCTCGTCGCGGACGGCGAGGAGGCGGTGCGCGCCGTCCTCCAGGTCGCCGTCGAGCAGGTCGAGCGCCTCGGCCAGGGTGCGCTTCCCGTCCACGTACCCGCGCCGCACCATCAGTTCGAGGGCCAGGCCGATGCCCGCCACCTGGCGCGCGTCCGCGATCTGTTCGACGGCCCGCAGGTCGATGTCGTGCTCGCCGAAGGTCAGCCCGTCGTCGCCGCGCGCCCGGATGCGGGAGCGGCCGCGTACGGACGTGTCGAGCGAGCCGGGGTCCGGGCGGCGATGGGCGACACCGGGGAAGGCGTCCGCCTCGGCGGTCCGGCCGGTCGGTACCGCCGCCAGCCGGCGCGCCCGCTCGGTGACATCGGACGGCCGGTACGCGTCCATCATCACCACCTGGTCGGCGACCTCCATGTAGTCGCCGGAGCCGCCCATCACCAGCACGGTCGAGACCCCGTGGTCCCGGTGCAGGGACCGGACGAGGTCCACGAACGGCGTCAGTGGCTCCCGCTCCTTGGCGACCAGCGCCTGCATCCGCGCATCCCGGATCATCAGGTTGGTGGCCGCGGTGTCCTCGTCGATGAGCAGGGCCCGCGCGCCCGCCTCGACGGCCTCGCACAGGGAGGCGGCCTGCGACGTGGAGCCGGAGGCGTTGTCCGTACAGAAGTCGGTGGTGTCCGCGCCGCTCGGCAGGTGGTCCACAAAGGCGTGCACGTCCACCCGCTCGACCCGGCGGCCGTCCTCGGAGCGGATCTTGACGGTGTCGGGCCGGGCCGCCACCCGCTCGCGTCCGTCCCCCGGAACGTGGTCCCACACACCCGTCTCCAGGGCCCGCAGCAGCGTCGACTTGCCGTGGAAGCCGCCACCGACGATCAGGGTGACGCCTTCGCGTACGCCCATGCCGGTGACCGTCCCCGCGTGCGGCAGGTCGACCGAGACCCGCAGCTCCTCCGGAGAGGCGAACGGGACGACTCCGTCACCGGTCGCCGGGCGGTCGTCCACGCCGCTGCGCCGCGGCAGTACCGCGCCGTCGGCCACGAACGCGACCAGGCCGAGGCCGGGCAGCGCGGCGCGCAGCGCGGCCGAGTCCTCGACGGTGTCCGCGAAAGCCCGTACGTCGTCGGCGTCCAGCGCCGCGTACCGCAGCGCGCGCTCGGCGACCCTCGGCAGCAGACCGCACAGCACGTGCTCCGCCGCGTGCCCGTCGATGCGGCGGCCGTGCCCCGGCAGATCGACGCCCAGCCGCAGTGTCACCGAGCCGTCGCGCGCGTCCACCAGGCAGGAACTGCGCTCCAGCACCTCCTGGCCGCCGGCGTCCACCCGCAGCGCCCGGTGGTCCGCCGCCTCGGCGGCCCGCCGCGCCAGGTAGCTCGCCAGCGCCCGCCGCCGGACCGGCGACTCCCACAGATCGGCGGGGAACCCGGCCTCCTCGGCCGGCACGCGCAGCGCGACCCGTGCGGGCGGCGCGTACGGGTCGGACTGCCCGCGGATCACCTCCAGGGTGAAGCCGGGCATGGACCAGCCGCCGAGGAGCGCCTTGTACCTGCCGTACGAGGCGCCGTCCATCCGGCGCAGCTCCCCGGCCAGTCCGTCCCGGACCCCTTGCGGGCGGTCGGCCCGCGGCCGGTCCTGTGGCCGGCCGTGGCCACGGGGCTGCCCGCGGTCCCGGCCGTGTGCGCGTCCGCGGTCGTGGTCCCGGCCTTGAGGGCGTGGCACAGCGCCTGCACCTTTCTCGTCGTGTCGTACGGTCACCGGCGGTCCGCCGGCCCGACGGCCGACGATACCCAGACCGGCCCCGCACCGTCGCACGCGGACGCGTGACCGGTCACGGCGGGGCGCACCCCTCCGCAGCCGGTCACGGTCACCGGTCCCGCCTGCCCGTACCCGGGAAACCTGTCCGTATCCGGGGCAACCCGTCCGTATCCGGGGCGGCCCGTCAGTACCCGGCGGCCCCGTCAGTAGACGGTGAAGGGGAAGGGCTGCCGGGGCGCGTCCGCCCGCGCGTCCTGGCCGTCAGCCGTACGGACGGGCCGCAGACCGACCAGGGTGGTGCTGCCGCACGCGCAGATCACGGACGTGGCGACGAGCAGCCGGCCGGAGCAGTCGACGACCGGGGTGGTGAAGGTGCGCGGCTCCGCGGCCCCGCACCGGCGGCACGCCGCCGTCGGCGTCGCGCTCACCGTCCCCGCCCCGTTCCGCTCCGCACGGCGGCGGCCGGCGCGAGCGCCGATGCCAGGAGCAGGAGCCACAGGGAGTCCTGCGGGACGGGGAACGCGAGGTGGGAGGGCGTCACCAGGGTGACGCCGACGATGAGCACCGCCACGAAGGCGATGCCCGTACAGCGAAGGGCTATCCTGCAGTCGACGGACATGAGGTCTCCTTGTGGGTGAAGAACACGAGGTTTTCCGAGTTCGGCAGAAGGCCGTTCCCTGCTTCCCGCCAGAAGCACCAGGGAGCGGCCTCTTCGTGTGCCGGTGGCGGTACGGGCGCTGCCCGCCCGCCGGTTCGTCCTGGCCGGTCGTGATCGGCTGTCAGGTCACATGGCGTCCTCCTCCCGCTCTCCGGCCGCGTGGAGCCGCGCAGCCCGTACACCGGAAGTGTCGGCCCCGCGTCCACCTGCGCCTATGGCTGAGCGACGGGCGCAGGCATTTCCGAGCACCGCGACAGCGCGGCGGAACACTGGCGAACACCGGTGGCACAGGCGGACAATGACGGACAGGCGCGGAACTTCCGTGACGCTGCCGCCGAGCACCCGGGGGATGATGATCCATTGACCGAACGGCCGGCGTCCCCACCCGTACCGGAGCCCGTCGAGGCGTTCGCGGAGCAACTGCGCGAACTGCGGCTGCGCTGCTTCGAACCGACCGAGGCCCGTCTCGCCCTGCAGATGAAGTGCGGCCGCAGCTCGGTGTCCGCGATGCTCAACGGGCGCCGTTTCCCCAGTTGGGAACTGACCTCGGCCTTCGTCACCGCGTGCGGCGCGGAACCGGCGGACTGGCTGGACCGCTGGCGGGACGCGAAGCGCCGCCTCGACGCGCTGCGCCGGGGGCCGGCCGGCCAGGACGGGGCCGCGCGTCCGGCGGCGCTGCCGGACGTCGGCGGTGCCGCGCTCCTCGCCGCGACCTGGTACCGCAGCAACCCGGAGTTCTACACCGCGGCGGCCCGGTGCGTCCGGGCGGCCCGGACGGAGATCAGGGTGACGTACACCCGCCGCTACCCGCCCGACCAGTACACGACGAAGGCCTCGGCGGACTACTTCGCGGACATCCTGGCCTGGGCGCGCGAGGACACCGAGGACCAGCGCAGCGTCCGCCGCATCATCGGCATCCCCGAGACCGACGGCGTGCCCGACCGGGACGTCCTCGCCTGGGCCCGGCGGCATCGGGAAGAGACCGTGCACCTGCTCAATTACGAGGCGAACGTCCTGCGGTGGACGGCGGCGGCCGACGGCCTGAACATGGCGCTGATCGACGACAGCACCGTCTTCCTGGCCTTCTCCGGGGGCGCCCGCCAGAAGCTGAACGGCTTCAGCGTCCAGGACCCGACGTACATGTCCTACTTCGCCGCCTACTTCGAACAACTGTGGACGCCGCTGCAACCGCTGGGCGCCTACCTGGACGCCACGGGAGACTGACGACAGGGCCCTCGGGGCGGCCGTACCGCCGCCCCGAGTGGCCCGTGAGGGACCGGCTCCCGGCACCGGCCGGTGCCGGGCCGGGAGCGTGCGTGGTGTCTACCGTGCGCCGACCGGTGCGAGCGTGTCGTCGGCGAAGCGCGGCACCTCCGCGTTCTCGTCGTGGCCGCCGTTCTTCTCACGGATCCACTTGCCGGCCAGGGCGGGGATCCAGGCCGAGAACTCGCTCTGTGTCAGGTCGCCGGGGACCTTGCCGCCCAGCTTGTTGATGTCCGCAGCGGGGTAGCCGCCGGGCGCGTCGATGCGTTCGGCGGGGGTGTCCTTCATCGTCGCGTCCCAGACCTGGAGGGCGAACGTGGTGCAGTTCCTGGCGGACGTGCCCGCCCAGCCGCCGGTCAGGAGGAAGTTCCAGCTGGGCAGGAGCGTGTACTTCTCATCGAGTTCGGCACGCCGCTGGATCTCCTGCTCGAAAGCGCTCTGCTGGGCGCCGGTCAGCGCCGTGCAGCGCGCGGCGCGCGGGGAGTGCGCCTGGCCCTGGTCCTGCTTGCGGCTCGGCCGGTCCCACTCGACCAGCGGCTTGCCGGGGACGTTGATGTCGTAACCGGTGTAGTTGACGGACATGCCGTCGACCGGGGAACCGTCGCCGTTGGTGCCGTCCGGGTCGTTCGGCTGGAAGGAATACGTGTCGTATCGGGCTTCTTCGCCGCTGTCCAGCTTCCGGTGCAGCTTTCCGCCGGTGTTGAAGTGCACGAGCCAGCTGTGGCCGAACACGTGCTGGCTCACGTTCAGTTCGTAGAGCAGCTTGTTCGTCTGATCGGCGTAGGACAGCTCGCCGTACTTCTTCTTGAAGTCGTCGCTCTTCCACAGCGCGTGGGCCCGCTTGCCGATGTCCCAGACGTAACCGCCGGTGGTGCGGTCGGTGATCTCGGTGCTGTAGATGCAGAGCACGTTGTCCAGCGATCGGGCGCCGGACGGTTGCGGCCGGTCGGCGGCGTGCGCGGCGGGTGCCTGGAGCAGGCCCAGGAGGAGGGCCGCCGCGGCGCTCGACGTGATCACGGCCGGCGTACGTAATGTCATGACGTGCGGGTACTTTCCTTCGGTCGGCCGGCGGCTCGGACGCGCCGCCGGCTCGGCGTATCAAGATCATTTCGGTCGGTGGTCCCGTGCGCCAAGGGCGGAAAGTCCTGGCCGGGCGGGACTTTCGCCCTTAAGGGGCCGGGGTGGCGCCAGGGCCGGGGTGGCCGAGGCCGGAGCGGCCGGGCCGGGGCCGGGACGGCCGGGGACGGGGCCGAGACCGGGGCGGCCGGGCGCCCCGGACGCGGCGCGTGATCAACTGGACCGGTCCGGTCCGGCCGGTAGGGCGGCTCCGCCCGCCGCGCCGACGGCACCGTGACACGACGTCCGACGTTCCGACCCGGGAGAGTGGTCCGCGATGAGCAGCATCGGCTACGACGACGTGCGGGCGGCGGCCGGCCGGATCGCCGGGGACGTGCGCCCGGTCACCGTCGCACCGGTCGACCCGGGCGGGTTCGGCCCCGGTGAGGGCTGGCTCGCCTACGAGTTCACCCAGCACACCGGGTCCTTCAAGGCCCGTGGCGCGGCCAACTTCATCGCCGCGCACCGGGAGGCCGGCACCCTGCCCGAGGCCGGGGTGGTCATCGCCTCCGGAGGCAACGCCGGGCTGGCCTGCGCCTGGGCGGCGGGCCGCCACGGCGTCCGGGCGACGGTGTTCCTGCCGGAGACCGCGCCGCCGGTCAAGGTCGCCCGGCTGCGCCTGCTCGGTGCCGACGTGCGCCAGGTGGGTACCGAGTACGCCGCCGCGCTGGAGGCGTCCGAGGAACACGCCGCGCGGGCCGGGGCGTTGGCGGCGCACGCGTACGACCACCCGCTGATCGCGGCCGGGGCCGGCACCCTGCTGGAGGAGATCCGGGCCGCGCTGCCCGGCCTGGACACGGTCGTCGTCGCGGTCGGCGGCGGTGGACTGTTCAGCGGGGTCGCCGCGGCCGCGCACCACCACGGCGTACGGGTCGTGGCCGTCGAGCCGGAGAACTGCCGGGCGCTGAACGCCGCGATCGAGGCGGGCCGGGTCGTCGACGTCCCGGTGGACTCCGTAGCCGCGGACTCGCTGGGCGCCCGCCGCGCCAGCCGGATGGCGCTGGACTGGGCGCGGCGGGCCGGGGCGGTCTCGCTGCTGGTCCCGGACGAGGCGATCGTGGCCGCGCGCCGGAGCCTGTGGGACGACCGCAGGCTGGCGGTCGAGCACGGCACGGCGGCCGCCCTCGCCGCCCTCCGGTCCGGGGCGTACCGGCCCGCGCCGGGGGAGCGGGTGTGCGTGGTCGTGTGCGGCGCCAACACCGACCCGTCGGACCTGGTACGCCCCGGTGAGTGACCCCGGCGGTCCGTTCTGGCGCACGCATTCGACGTACGCCTGACTGCCGGCCCGGTCGGCGGGAAGCCGTCCGGGCCCCGGAACCGCCCGGCCCCGCCCTCGTTGTTCCGCCTGTGAGCTGCGCGTCAGCGGTTCCCCGGGCGGCCCGCGGCGCGTGCGCCGCCCCCGTCTCCGTACACCTGTCCAAAGAGATTTGCCGACGAACCGATACACCCGTCGTGTGGTGCTCGTTGGCCCTTTACGGCGCGTGAGCCGCGACCGGTCGCCCGGCCCCGCCACGGCCCGGTCGCCGTTGTACACCAGCACCTTCGTCAGGAGACGGCAAGCATGAACAGGAAGCCAGGCCACCGCGGTCGCCGATTGCCGCTGACCGTCGCGCAGACGGGGATGTGGTTCTCCCAGCAGCTGGACGCGGAGAACCCGATCTACCGTGCCGCGGAGTACGTGGACATCCACGGCCCGGTCGACCTGGCCGTGCTGGACACCGCGGTGCGCCGCGCCGTGGCCGGCATCGACGCCGTGCGGGTCCGGTTCGAGACCGACGAGGACGGCGGCGTCTGGCAGGTACCCGACCTCGCGGACGACTGGCCGCTGCCCGTCGTCGACCTGCGGGAGGCGGCGGGCCGCCCCGCAGGCCCGCGGCCCGGCCCGGCCCGGGTGGTCGCGCCGGCCGACCCGTGGACCCGCGCGAAGGAGTGGATGTGGGCCGACCTGCGCAAGCCCGCCGACCTGCGCCGCGCCCCGCTGTTCAGCTTCGCCGTGCTGCTGCTGCCCGACGACCACTGCGTGCTGTACATGGCGCTGCACCACATCGTCCTGGACGGCTACGGCTTCTCGCTCCTGATCCGGCGCGTCGCCGAGATCTACAGCGCCCTGGAGGCGGGCGAGGAGTGCCCGCCCAGCGACCTGGGCACCCTGGAACAACTGCTGGCCGACGAGGCCGACTACCACGCCTCCGAACGGTGCGCCCGGGACCGCGCGTTCTGGGCCGAGCGCTTCGCCGGACAGACCGCCGGGACCGGACTCGCCAGCCGGCTGGCCACCGTCCCGCACCGCTTCGTACGCGAGACCGGCCACCTCCCCGCACCCGCTGCCGACGGGTTGCGCGCGCTGGCCCGGCAGACCCGGACGGGGCTGCCCGTGGTGGCGATGGCCGCGCTCGCGCTGTACGTGCACCGGATGAGCGGGTCCACCGACGTGACGCTGGACCTGACCGTGACCGGCCGCGTCGGCGCCGTACCGCGCAGCACGCCGTGCATGGTCGCCAACGTGCTGCCGCTCCAGGTCGGGCTGGAGCCGTACACGACCGTGCGCGAACTGCTGCGGCACACCTCCGAGCGGGCCCGCGGCCTGCTGCGTCACCAGCGCTACCCCTCGCCGTACCTCGTCCAGGAGCTGGGCGCCGCGCACACCGGCGGCCCGCTCGGCGACTGGGGCATCAACATCATGAGCTACGACCCGGAGCTGGCCTTCGGGCGGCACCCGGCCACCCTGCACAACCTCTCCAACGGCCCGGTCACCGGCCTCGGCGTCAACGTCTACGAGCGGACCGACGACGGCTGCCTGCGCATCGACTTCCAGGCCGACCCGGACCTGTACGACGCCGAGGTCACCGCCGCCCACCAGCGCCGCTTCCTGGCCCTGCTGGACACCCTGGCCGGCGTCGACCCCGAACAGCCCGTCGGCGGCATCGACCTGCTGCCCGCTGCCGAGCGCCGCCGGGTGACCACCGGATGGAACGACACCGCCCGTACGGTGCCGGTCACCACGCTGCCCGCGCTCTTCGAGGAGCAGGCCCGCCGCACGCCCGACGCCACCGCTCTCGTGTGCGGCGCCACCACCCTCTCGTACGCCGCACTGAACGTCCGCGCCAACCGGCTGGCGCACGCGCTGATCGAACGCGGCGCCGGGCCCGAGACGTTCGTGGCGCTGGCCCTGCCGCGCACCGCCGACCACCTCGCCGGCCTGCTGGCCGTCCTCAAGACGGGCGCCGCGTACGTACCGGTCGACCCGGAGCTGCCCGCCGAACGCATCCGCTTCCTGCTCGCCGACACCCGCCCGGTCTGCGTCCTCACCACGACGGCGGCCGCCGGGCACCTGCCCGGCACCGCCACCACGCTGTGCCTCGACACCCCGGCCGCCGCCCGGGAGCTGGACCTCCGTCCCGACACCGACCCCACGGACGCCGACCGGCGGGCCCCGCTGGCACCGGGCCACCCGGCGTACGTCAGCTACACCTCCGGCTCCACCGGGCAGCCCAAGGGCGTCGTCGTGGAACACCGCCAGCTGACGAACCTGTTCTTCGACCACCGGGCCGAGCTGATCGACCCGGAGACGGCCGCGGCCCGGCGCCGCCTGCGGACCGCGCTGACCGCCGCGTTCTCCTTCGACACCGCCTGGGAAGGCCCGCTGTTCCTGGCCGCCGGCCACGAACTCCACCTCGTCGAGGACGCCGTACGCCTCGACCCGCCCGCCCTCGTCGACTACATCGCCGACCGGCGCATCGACTTCCTCGACCTCACCCCCACCTACCTGCACCAGTTGATCGCCGCCGGACTGTTCACCGGCGCACGGCACCGGCCCCGCATCCTCATGGTGGGCGGCGAAGCCGTCGACGCCGCCCTCTGGGAGACGCTGCGCGCCCTGCCCGGCACCACCGCGTACAACTACTACGGCCCGACCGAGTGCACCGTCGACGCCGTGTACTGCCGCATCGCCGACCAAGGGGAACAGCCCGTCATCGGACGGCCGGGACGCAACGTGCAGGCGTACGTGCTCGACGCCGCGCTCAACCCCGTGCCGGCCGGGGTACCGGGGGAGCTGTACCTGGCCGGTGACCAGATCGCCCGTGGCTACCTCCGCCGTCCCGCGCTGACCGCGGAGCGGTTCGTCGCCAACCCGTTCGCCCACGCGGGCAGCGGCTCGGCCGCCGGCACCTGCGGCGACCCCGGGGTGCCCTGCACCTGCGGCGCGCCGGGGTCGCGCATGTACCGGACCGGCGACCGGGCGCGCTGGACGCCCGACGGCATCCTCGAATACCTCGGCCGCGCCGACGGACAGGTCAAGGTACGCGGCTTCCGCATCGAGCCCGGCGAGGTCGAGACGGCACTGGCCCGCCACCCGGGCGTCGCCCACGCGGTGGTCACCGTACGGGAGGACACCCCCGGCGACCGGCGCCTGGCCGCGTACGTCGTACCGGTCGCCCCCCAGCGCCCGGCCGGCCGCACCGCGCCCGGCCGGGTCCCCGCCTCACGCCGCTCCGGCTCCGGCACCGCCGCGCCCGCACCGGTCGACGCGGACATCCTGCGCGCCTGGGCGACCGCCCGCCTGCCCGAGTACATGGTCCCCGGTGCCTTCGTCCTCCTGGAGCACCTGCCGCTGACCGCCAACGGCAAGCTGGACCGCGCCGCCCTGCCCGCGCCGGAGGCCCCCGCTGTCTGCAACGGGCGGCAGCCGCGCAGCCCTCAGGAGAAGGTGCTGTGCACGCTGTTCGCCGAGGTGCTCGGTGTACGGCAGGTCGACGTCGACGACGACTTCTTCGCCCTGGGCGGGCACTCCCTGCTGGCGGCCAAGCTCATCAGCCGTATCCGCTCCGCCCTGGGCACCGAGCTGTCCATCCGCGCGCTGTTCGACGCCCCCACCGTCGCCGAACTCGTCAAGGTGCTGCGCACCGGCGGCGGATCGGACGGCTTCGAGGCCCTGCTGCCGCTGCGCACCCGGGGAAGCCGCCCCCCGCTGTTCTGTGTCCACCCCTCCGGCGGCCTCAGCTGGTGCTACGCCGGGCTGCTGCGCCACCTGGACCCGGACGTCCCGGTGTACGGGCTCCAGGCCGGCGGGCTGGCGCGGCGCGCGGCACTGCCCGCCACCTTCGAGGAGATGGTCGGGGACTACGTCGGGCAGCTCCGCGCCGTACAGCCGGCCGGGCCGTACCACCTGCTGGGCTGGTCGCTCGGCGGCGCGCTCGCCCACGCCATCGCGGTCCGGCTCCAGGCCAGGGGCGAGCGGGTGGCGCTGCTGGCCATGCTCGACTCACACCCCATCGACCCGCACGGAACGACGGACTCCGCCGTCACGGAGCACGACATCCTGGCCCTGCTCCTGGAGGCGGCCGGGCACGATCCGGACCGGTTCGCGCGGCCGCTGACCGTCCCGGGCGTGGCGGCGGTGCTGCGCGGACAGGGCGGCGGTGAGCTGCTCGACTCCCTCAAGCAGCACCCGGCGCTCGGCGAGGACCGGCTCACCGCCGTCACAGAGGTGTTCACCAACTCGGTGAAGCTGCTGCCGACGTTCTCCGAGGGCATCTTCGACGGCGACCTGCTGTACTTCCATGCCACCGAAGGCAAGCCCGCCCACGCACCGGCCGCCGAGACCTGGCGCCACCTGGTCACCGGACACATCGAGAACCACGACATCGCGTGCACCCACCACGCCATGACCCAGGCGGAGCCACTGACCCGGATCGGGCGGGAGGTGGCCGCGCATCTGGACGCGGCGGTGGCGGTGCCCGGACCGGGGGCGCGGGGCTGAGCGGGGCGGCCCCTGCCGCGGCGTGCGACTGCCGGGCCGAGGGGCCGTGCCCCGGTGGCGGGCTCAGGCCGCCGCGTACCGTGCCGCCAGTTCGGACGCTGTGCGGGCGACGGCGGCACGGAGGTTGGGCGGGCCCAGCACCTCGGCCTCCGCACCCAGCCGGAGGAGGTCACCGACCGCGACGGCCGGGGCCTCGACCGGGAGGTCCACCAGCACCCAGCCCTCGTGGTCCGGCGGCCCGGCGCCTTCCAGAGCCTGGCTGCCGGCTGCGCCGAACTGCATGGGCAACAGCCGTTGCGCGCGCGGGGAGATCCGTAGCCGTGCCGTCGTATGGTGCAGTCCGGCCTCCAAGCGCTGGGAGGACTCCTCCCAGCAGGCGGCCAGGTCGAAGCCGGCCGGCCGCTCGAAGAGCGTGTCCGTCGCCTCGGCGTGCACCAGGCGGGAGATCCGGTAGGTCCTGGTCCGCAGGGTGCCGTCGCCCGGTGGCGGGCCGTCCGTCCAGGCCACCACGTACCAGGTGCCGCTCTTCAGGACGAGGCCGAGCGGGCGCAGCTCCCGGTGCGTCGCACGGCCGTTCCACGCCTGGTAGTGGACGTGCAGCACCCGCTGTTCCCAGACGGCGCGGGCCACGGACGCCAAGTGGGGTACCGGGTCCGCCTGCCGGAACCAGGCGGCGGCGTCCAGGTGGAAGCAGTCCTGGAGGCGGCGGGCCCGCGCCGCCAGGCCGGACGGTAGCGCGGCCTGGAGCTTCAGTTGAGCCGTCGCCAGGACCGCGTCCAGGCCCAGTTCCCGCGCGGCCCCCGGCACGCCCGCCAGGAACAGTGCTTCCGCCTCGGCATCGTTCAGCCCGGTCAGCCGGGTGCGGTAGCCGTCCATGAGCGAGTAGCCGCCTTCCGGGCCGCGTTCGGAGCGGACCGGGACGCCCGCGGCGCCCAGTGCCTCGACGTCCCGGTAGACCGTACGCGGGGACACCTCCAGCCGGGCGGCCAGTTCGGCCGCGGTCATCCGGCCGTGGTTCTGGAGCAGCAGGAGGAGGGAGAGCAGACGGTCGGCGCGCATGGGGTCATTGTCGCGCCGTACCTGACAGAAGGTGTCAGGTACGGCGGCCAGACTTCGATCGCACCAAGAGAACCGCACCGCGCGGACCGCACCGCGCGGCCGGACGAAAGGACCACCGTCGCCATGTCTGCACAAACCAGCGCCGAACGCACCCGCACCACCGGCCACTTCACCTACGCCGACTGGCAGGAGCGCGCCCTCGGCGAGGAGGACACCTTTCCGCGGCTCGCCCACGCCGCCGTCACCAACACCTTCGCCGGGGGCATCGAGGCAGCCCGCACGACCTGCGAGTACACCGTCCTCTACCTGACGGAGCAGACCGGTGGGTTCACGGGGATGGAGCTGCTGGCGGGCACCGTCGACGGGCGGCGGGGGACCTTCGCCGTGGAGGAGCGCGGCTCGTTCGACGAAGGAGGAAGCGTGCGCTGCGCGTTCGAGGTCGTACCGGGCTCGGCCACCGGGGAGCTGGCCGGGCTGCGCGGCACCGGGGAGTTCACGGCCGAGCAGGGCAGTCCGTCCGTTCCGTACACCTTCGACTACGACTTCGGCTGAGGCGGACCGGGACACGGCCCGCACCCCCTGCGGACCCCCTTCCTCCGCCACGCCGCGCGCGTCCTAAGATCGGGCGGTCATGGAACAAGGTGCGCAGGCCGCGTCGGGCGGTCCGCGCGCGACGGGGAAAACGGGGAAGCAGCAGTGCAGCACAACAAATGGATACGTACGGCGGCGACGGTGGCCCTGGTGGTCTCGGCGGCCAGCGCCTGCGGAGCGTCCGGGGAACCGGCGTCCGCCAAGGGCACCCCGGTGCCGAGCCCGACGGCCGCGCCGCCCGAGAAGGCCGCTCCCCAGCACCCGGCGCCCGGCAAGGAGGCGCCGGTGCTGGAGCAGATCAAGTACGACCTGGAGACCCGGGTGCTCTCCATGGGCGGCGCGGTTTCCAAGCCGACCAGCAGTACCTGCGACACCAAAGAGGTCGGCGACCAGCCCCAGACCTTCACCTGCACCGTGAAGTACATGGGAGTCGACGTGCCCTTCCGCGTCGAGACCAAGGGCGGCTTCATCCTCATGCAGTACACGGCCACGCCGACCAAGGGCGGCGTGCTGACCGCCGAGGGGATGCGGGCCCGGGCGTGGAAGCAGTACGGGATCTACGGGGGCAAGGCGGCCCGCTCGTTGCGCTGCGACGAGGCTCCCGCGGTGCAGTTGGTGCCGATCGACAAGCCCAGCGGATACCGCTGCTACGTGGGCGAGGGCGGCCTCAAGGGCGACTACGACGCGATCGTCACCGCCACCGGTATGCGGCTGACGTGATCCGGGTGCCGGGCATCCCACCCCCGTGAGGATGCCCGCCCACCCACCGGCCGCACCACGGTGCGGTGCCGCGCCGGCCCGGCCCCGTCGACGCCGGAGGGCGCGGACGCGGGCACCGTGGACCGGCGCGGGTACGGCCCACTTCACCGCACCGGCCATTGATTGGCAGCCCGTTTCCGTGCGTCCAATCAATGGCCCGCACGGCCGGAAACCGGCCTTGTGACGTCCCACCGGTCTCCGTACCGTGGCGTTGCCCGGTCAGCTCGGCGCGGAGGCCGCATGGGGCGTCGCGAAAAGCCCGTGGACCCCGGGGCGGGTCCGGTACAGCGGTTCGCGTACGAACTGCGCAAGCTGCGCCTGGAGGCGGGCAGTCCGACCTACCGGGCCATGGCGGAACGGGCGGACTACTCGGCCGCCGTGCTCTCCCAGGCGGCGGCGGGGGAGAAGCTGCCGTCCCTCCCGGTGGCGCTGGCGTACGTGACGGCGTGCGGCGGGGACACCGGGCACTGGCAACGGCGCTGGCACGAAGCCGTACGGGAGGACGCGGCCCGGGTCCTCGAAGCGGAGGAGGACGGTGCCGTCGCGCCCTACCGCGGCCTGGCCCGTTTCGAACCGGACGACCACACGCGCTACTTCGGCCGCCGACGGCTCACCGAGGAACTGCTGCGGCGGGTGCGCGAACACCGGGTCGTCGCGGTGTTCGGGCCGTCCGGCAGTGGAAAGTCGTCCCTGCTGCGTGCCGGGCTCATCGCCCGCCTGCGGCAGCCCGCCGCCGACCCGCCGCTCGGCCTGTCCCCGCCCGCCGCGATCCGGGTGCTCACCCCCGGCGCCCGCCCCGAGCGCGACGCCGGCCGGCTGTTCTCCCCGGCCGGGACGCCGGGGGACACCTGGCTCGTGGTGGACCAGTTCGAGGAGGTCTTCACCCTCTGCGCCGACCCCGACGAACGGAACGCGTTCCTCCGACGCGTTGTGACGGCCGGCGACCCCGCGAGCCGCCTGCGTGTGGTGCTGGGCGTACGGGCGGACTTCTACGGCAGGTGCCTGGCGCACCGGGAACTGGCCGACGTGATCCACGAGGCGAGCCTGCCCATCGGCCCGATGTCACCGCAGGAACTGCGGGAGGCCATCGTCAAGCCGGCGGCCGCCGAGGGCCTGATCGTGGAACGGTCCCTGACCGCCCGCCTCGTCGAGGAGATGGCCGAGGAGCCCGGCAGCCTGCCCCTGCTCTCGCACGTCCTGCTGGAGACCTGGCGGCGGCGCCGCGGCCGTACCCTGACGCTCCAGGCGTACGAGGCGGCGGGCGGCGTCCACGGCGCGGTCGCCCAGACCGCCGAACAGCTCTACGGCCGCCTCTCGCCGCGGCAGGCCGGGACGGCCCGCCGGATGCTGCTGCGCCTGATCACCCCGGGCGAAGGGGCGGCGGACACCCGCCGGCCCGCGGCCAGGGCCGAGCTGGACGCCGGTGACCCGGCCGCCGCGCAGGTCGTCGAACAACTGGCCAGGGCCCGTCTGATCACGGTGGACCAGGACACCGTGGACCTGGCCCACGAAGCGCTGATCACCTCCTGGCCCCGGCTGCGCGGCTGGATCGAGGAGGACCGCGGGCGCCTGATCGTGCACCGCCGGCTGACGGAGGCGGCCGGACTGTGGGACGAACTCGACCGCGATCCGGGGGCGTTGTACCGCGGTACCCGGCTGGACGCCGCCGAGGAGGCGTTCGCCCCCGAGGAGGGGAGCCTTCCGGAGAAGACGGGCGGCTCCGTGCCGTCGCCCGGCGGCACCTCCGACGAACTCACCCCGCTGGAACGCGCTTTCCTCACCGCCAGCGTCGCGGCGCGCGACCGCGAGCGGCGCGCCGCCGCCCGGACCACCCGCCGGCTGCGCCAGTCCGCCGCCACCCTGTCCGTCCTCCTCGCCCTCGCCCTCGCCGCCGGGCTGGTCGCCTGGGACCAGTTCCGTACGAGTGAACGGCAGCGCGACGCGGCAGTGGCCGCCCAGCGGATCTCCCTGTCGCGGCAGCTCGCCGCCCAGTCCTCCGCCCTCATGGGGGACTGGCCGGACCTGTCCTCCCTCCTGGCGGTCCACGCCTACCGGACCGCCCCCACCAAGGAAGCCGTCGCGGGGCTGTTCAGCGCTGTGGACGTGCCGCTGCGGCGCCGGCTCGACGCGCACTCCGGCGGGGTGCGGGCGGTCGCGTTCAGCCCCGACGGGCGCACCCTCGCGACCGGCGGCGGGCACGACGTCACCGTACGCCTGTGGAACATGCCCGCCGGAACGGTCCGCGCCGTCCTCCCCGCGCCCGCGGAGAACCTCGCCGCCCTGTCCTTCAGCGCCGACGGGCGCACGCTGGCGGGCAGCACCGGTGGGGGAGCCTGGCGGCTGTGGGACGTGGCCACCGGCCGTACCCGCGCGACGTTCGGCGGGCACGGCGGCCCGGTGGCGGCCACGGCCTTCAGCCGGGACGGCCGCACCCTGGCCGCCGGCGGCACCGACGGCACCGTGCGCCTGTGGAACACGGCCACCGGCGCGCTCACCGCGACGCTGCGCGGTCACACCGGGAAGGTCGTCTCGGTGGCCTTCGCCCCCGACGGACGCTCGGTGGCCACCGGCAGTCTGGACGGGACCGTACGCCTGTGGGACGCGGCCACCGGCGCCGCCGGCGCCCGGCTCGAAACGCCCGCGGGCAGCAACAGGGCGGTGGCGTTCGGACCGGACGGGCGCACGCTGGCCATCTACGGCAGCGACGAGGCCGCCATCAAGCTGTGGGACGTGGCCACCGGCAAAGCCCGTACCACCCTCGCCGGACCCGCCGGATACGTGATCGCGATGGCCTTCGGCCCCTCCGGCCGCATCCTGGGCGGCGGCAGCGACGACGGCACCGTACGGCTGTGGGACGTGGCCACCGGCGCGAACCTCGGCACCCTCCCCGGCCACGCGCGCCGCGTCAGCTCGGTGGCGTTCAGCCCGGACGGGCACACGATGGCCAGCGGCAGCGACGACGGCACGGTCCGGCTGTGGAACACCGCCCTCGGCGATACCCTCACCACCCTGACCGGCCACTCCGGGCCGGTGGGCGCCGTGGCGTACGGCCGGGGCGGCCGTACGCTGGCCAGCGGCAGCGACGACGGCACCGTACGCGTCTGGGATCTCGGCACGCGCGGGAGCCGGATTCTCGGGCGCCGGTCCGGCAGCGGCACGGGCGACCGCGTCCGCGCGGTGGCGTTCAGCCCCGACGGCCGCACCCTCGCCACCACCGGCAGACGCACCGGCCTGCGCGTCTGGGACGTGGCCACCGGCCGTCTCCGCGCCACACTGGCGCGCTTCACGGGGGAAGCGGTGGCCTTCGGTCCGGACGGCCGGACCCTGGCCGGTACCGACGGGTCCGGAGCGCTGCTGCTGTGGGACACCCGCAGCCACCGCACCCGGGCCCTGCCCGTCTCCGGTACCACGCCGGCCCTTTCGGTCGCCTTCAGCCCGGACGGCCGGACCCTGGCGAGCGGCAGCCGGCACGGCCCCGTACGGCTGTGGGACGTGGCCACCGGCCGGGCCCGGACCGTCCTGACCGGCCCCCGCGGCGACGCCGGGGCGGTGGCGTTCAGCCCGGACGGCCGGACCCTGGCCGGTGGCGGCGCCGACGGGTCGGTACGCCTGTGGGATGTGGTCACCGGCAAGCCCCGTACCACCATCACCGGCCACTCCATCGGCGCGCTGGGCGCGGTGGCCTTCACCCCCGACGGCCGGACCCTGGCCGCCAGCGGACGTGACACCGGCAGCGTACGGCTGTGGGACGTGGCCACCGGCCGGACCCGCGCCACCTACGCGGGCCAGACCGGCCTCGTACGGTCGGTGACGTTCAGCCCCGACGGCCGTTCGCTGGCCACCGGCAGCAGCGACGGAGTGGTACGCCTGCGGGAAGTGGCCCTGCCCGGCCCCGCCGAGTCCGTCAAGCGGATCTGCCGCGCCGTCAACCGCGAGCTGACGCCTGCGGAACACGCCGAATATCTGCCGGACGAGGCGCCGCGCAAGGCGTGCGGAACATCCTGAGACCCCCCGAACACATTTAGCCCTGGTGGAGCGCCGCGCACCGTCTGGTGCGGGGGCGCTGTTGGAGATAGGAGGTAGGCGGGGCTGCGCGCGAGGGACGGGGGATCAGACCCCGCTCGGCGCGCAGGGCTAGGGGGCGTCATGAGTACTCCGGCAGCACTGCGTCTGCTGCGCGGCACCGACCTGCTCGACCTGTCGTTCGGCTTCGCCGGGCTGACGGTGGAAGGCACCGGCGGGGACCGGCGGCTGGTCCGGGCGGACGCGCAGGCGGACGGCTGGATCGCGGTCACCTTCGGACCGCAGCACACGGTGGAACAGGCCTTCAGCGACGAAGTGCCGGGGGAGTCCCGCGACTTGCCGGTGGGCTCCCTGATCAGCGGCCGGAGTGTCCTGGTCTTCGAGGTGGGCCCGCGGGACGCGGTGCCGTTCACCGAGGACGGACTGCTCGACGCCATGCGCAGGCTCCCGCTGCGCGTCGTGGACGCGGCACGCGAACCGGACACGCCCGCCCCCGCGGCACCGGCGTTCCGGCCGCCGCCCGCGGCACCGGGCGGGCAGGACGCCGCGGCCCGCGCCATGGCGCTGGTGCGGCTGCTGCGGACGACGACCGAACTCACCGCCCGCTTCGGCCCCGAGACCGCGCGCGCCCTCGCGGCAGCGGCGGGCGCGGCGGCGGAGGAGACGGAAGCCGGAGCACCGGCCGTGGCGGCCGGGCCGCAGGACCCGCTCGCCGACCCGGCCCGCCCCCGTACCGGCATCGAACTTCCCTACCGGCTGTACCTGTCTCCCTCGCAGAAGGGCAGGTGGATCCACCGGGGCAGGATTCCGGAGCCCGAGCCCGGCGCCCGCGTCCCGCTCTGGCACACCCGGCTCGACACCGGGACGGTCCGCGCGGTGTGGAACCGCGAACGCGGCGGCGACCCGGGCGCGCCGTACGCCTTCCGGCAGGCGCTGGAGCCGGACGACCGGCGGGACATCGTCGACCTCACCACCGGCGCCGGCCTGATCGAGCCGGACGGCAGCCCGTACGTCCCGCAGCCCGTGGCCGTACGGCTGCTGATGCTCTCCACGGCCGGCGGCTGGCTGGACGGCCTCGGCTCCTGGCCGCGACGGCCGCGCGGCGTCTCGCTGTCCGAATGGCGCCATCGGGCCGCCATGGGACGCGACCACTACGTCCGCGTGATGCGCGAGGGATTCCTGTGCCCCTTCGGACACAAGGCGGTGTACGTCCGCGTCACCGAGCGGAAGTTCGACGCTTCCCGGGCCGCCTACCTGATCCAGCGGGAGTTCGTCGTGGTACGGCAGCCGCTGCGCACGTACGATCCGAAGACCGCGCTGCCCACCGGGCCCGACCCCGCGAGCGACCTGGCGAACGTGCTGTTCCCCTTCACCAGCGTGCGCCTGGACACCGTGGAGACACCGAACCTCGTACCGCCCGCCGACCGGCGCAAGTTCTTCCCCGCGACCCCCGCGGAGCGGCCGTTCCACTTCAAGGTCACCGCGGTCGACCACGGCGGGAACACCGTCGAGTTCCGTACACCGCTGCTCTTCCTCGACGAGACGCTGGCCACCGGCGCCGGACTCGCCGCGGCCGTCGCCGAGTACAACGCCCTGGACCGCAACCCGCCGACCGCCGCGGCCGCACCCGGCGCCGCGGCGCCGGAGCACCCGGTCGAGGCCAGCGCCGACCTCCTCGGCCAGTCGGTGGCGCTCGCGCCCACCCTCCGGCCCGACGACACCCGGCTCGACGTGACCCGGATGGTGTGGGGCATGGCGGCGCCGCCCGCGCTGGCCGACCCGGCGCCGGGCGACCCGGCCCTGTCGAAGAACGCCCAGTTCCTGCCGCAACTGCGCTGGGCACAGGCCGCCGTGCCCGCCGTCGGACGGATCGGCGGCACGGACGCCACGGTGCCCGTCGCCTATGCGCGGCGGTACGCCCTGTCCGGCTTCGACACCGTCGGCGGCCCGGTACGCAAGGCCAACGCGGGGCAGGTCTTCCTCAGCCTGCTCACTCCCGGGAGTCAGCCGCTGCGGATGGACTTCGGCCGGCAGAGCGACCGGTCCGGCGGCCTCACCGCCCCCAGCATGATCGTGTCCGGTCTGTCCCGCCTGACCGGACCGGTCTCGGGCGTCCCGGCCGTCGGCGGCGAGGACCCGCTCCAGCTCATCGCCGACGGAACCTTCCGCCCGGAGGAGTTCTTCCGCCCGCTGGACGTCCTCGACGCGGTCGGCCCGAGCCTGCTGGGCGTGGTACCGCTCGCCGAAGTGATCAAGGGCGTGGACGGGCTCGGCAAGGCCCTGAAGGTGCCCAACTTCTTCACCGAGACCGTCAGCACGGTCACCGGCTTCCTCTCCGACCTCGGCCGCGTCCGGCAACTGCTCAGCCACGAACTCGACCGCTACCCGGCCGCTGCCCGCCAGGTCGCCGACACGGCGGAGAAGTTCGTGACCGTCGTCGGGGACTTCGTGGCCCAGGGACTCGCCGGCCGTACCGGACCGATCACGATGCAGCAGGTCGACGCCGCCTTCGCCGCCTTCGCCGCCGCACTGACGAACCTGCTGGACACCCTGCCCGCCGGCACCGACCCGGGCGTACGGACCCTGCTCACCCGCGTCCAGCAGCAGATCGCGACCTGGACCCGGGCCGCCGGAGAGGTCGTCGCGCTGCGCGACGCCGTACAACAGGCCGCCAACGGCTTCCGGCTCCCGGAGACCGTCAACGCGCGCCTGGAGTGGAACCCGGACATCCAGCCCGTCCTCCTGGACGGCTCGCCGGTCTTCCTGCCGGACGCCGACGGACGGCTGTCCCTCGTCGTCGACCTGCGCGGCTCCCTGCGCCCGGACCTGAGCGTCGGCGCCGACGTCAGTTGCAGCCTGGAGAACTTCGCCCTGATCCTCGTGCCGAAGTTCAACGCGCTGCGGCTGAGCTTCGAACACGTCCGCTTCGTCGCCCGGGCCGGCCGCAAACCCGACATCGACGTCGTCCTCAAGAGCGTCGACTTCATCGGCCCGCTCTCCTTCGTCCAGACGCTGCGCAAGCTCATCCCGGTGGACGGCTTCAGCGACCCGCCGGGCATCCAGGTCACGCCCTCCGGCATCGTCGCCCGGTACGGGCTGCCGCTGCCGAACCTGGCCATCGGCGTGTTCAGCCTGGAGAACCTGCGCCTGGACGCCTACCTCGACCTGCCCTTCCTCGGCCGGGCACTGGAGATCGGCTTCTCCTTCTGCAGCCGGCAGGCCCCCTTCCGGCTCACCGTCTCGCTGCTCGGCGGCGGCGGGTTCTTCGGCATCGTCCTCACGCCCCAGCGGGTGGCCGTCCTGGAGGCGGGCCTCGAATTCGGCGCCGCCGTCTCGCTCAACTTCGGCGTGGCCAGCGGCAGCCTGTCCGTCATGGCCGGCATCTACTTCCGTCTGGAACTGCAGACCGGGGAGTCCCGGCTGACCGGCTACTTCCGGGCCCGGGGCGAGGTCGACGTCCTCGGCATCGTCTCCGCCTCCATCGAGATCCACCTCGACCTCACCTTCGACACCGCGACCGGAACGGTCCACGGGCGCGCCAGGATCTCCGTCAGTGTGCACATCGGCTTCTGGTCGCAGTCGGTCACGATCGAGTGTGAGAAACGCTTCGTGGGAGGCGGGCCCGCCCCCGCCCCGCTCGGCGGCGCGGCGGCGGAGGAGCCGCCACGGCCGCCCACGTTCGCCGAGATGATGGCGCCCTACACCGACCCGGCCACCGGCGCCCGGCGCGACCCCGTCACCGAGTACTGCACCGCCTTCGCGGAAGTGAGCTGAGCCATGCCCGAGACGATCCGGTGGACCGTACTGCCCGACGGCCCGGCCGCCGACGGCACCCTGCGGCTGACGGTGCTGGTCAGCCCCCGCCTCACCGGCGGCACCCGCCTCGACGCGTTCCCAGGCTTCCGTGACTGGCCGGACACCCTGCGGACGTACGCGCCCGCGCTCCAGGTCGCCTTCCGCGCGCCCGGCACCACCGGGCCGGGCGTCCTCGTCCCCACCACGGTTCAGGCCGGGCGCTTCCCCCCGGCCGACAGCGCGCTGTGGACCGAGCTGTTCAAGCCCGACACGGTGGTCCACGCGCCCACCGGGGCCTTCGCCGCCACCGCGGCACCGCTTCCGGTGCTGCGCTCGTTCCCCGCCGGAGCGGTGCACGACCAGGTCACGGCACTGTACGAGGCGGCGGTGAGCGCGACGGCCGGCCGCCGCGCGAACCCGCCGGCCGGCGGCGACGAACTGAATCTCGCGGCGCCCGTGGAGACGCAGGGGCCCGCCGCCGACTGGGACCACCCCCAGGGCAGCGACCTCACCGACGTACTGACCCGCACCATCCGGGCCTTCTCCGGCCACGTCGGTACCACCTACCCCCGGCTCGACGACCTCATCGGCGCCCCGCCCGCCGGACGGCAGGACGCCACCGCCGACCCGAACCCGTACCGCCCCCGGCACATGGACCGCACCGCGCGTGACTACACGCGGGACGGCGCGCTGCTCGGACTCGCCGAGATGTACCGCTTCTACGACCGGGCCGCGCGCCCGGCGGCCTCCGCCGCCGTACCGCCCCCGGCCGCACCCGAAGCCGAACCTCCCCCGCAAGCACCGGACTTCGACTTCCACACCGCGTGCGCCCTCCTCGCCGACTACCCCGAACTCCTGCGGCGTTTCGGCCTCGCCCTCGATCTGCTCGTCACACCCCCGGCCGGTCTCGCCGACCACTGGCAGGCCCGGGTCACCTTCACGGCCGCCCAGGAACACCTCAACACCGACGAGACGCTGCGCCCCTGGACGGCACTGCGCCACGTCCCCGGCCGGCGCTTCGAACCGTACGCCGCCGACGACGGCTTCCACGGTCACCGGATGCTCAAGCTGGGCGCCGACACCGTGCGCACCACCGACCTGGACCTCGACGGCGCCGCGATGAAGTTCGTCGAGTTCTCCCGCGTCCTCGACCAGTACCTGAGCGGTACGGGCGAACCGGGCACGGCCGTCGCCGCCGACCCCACCGCCGTACCGGCCCTGCACGGCGCGGGCCTGACCGTCGTCCACGACGACCGCGACCGGGCCCTCGCCGACCAGATGGAGGCCGACGCCCGGCACACGGCGGGCGTCGGCCCCGACGGGCGGCCCGTCGCCGCCGCGGTCCTGGACGCCGCCCACCTCGTCCGCGGCCTGCGCGTCGACGTCGGCGTGGCGGACGAGCGGACCGGGCGCGTCACCGCCTGGTACCCGCTGTGCGCGCGGACGGGGGAGTACGCGATCAGGCGGCCCGGCGCACCGGCCGTACCGCTCACCGCCGCACCTGACGAAGGGCACGTCAAGGCGTCCGCCGTCACCCGCGACCGCGCCGCCGACCACCAGCTCTACGTCCACCAGGCACTGTTCGGCTGGCACGGCTGGAGCCTGGCCGCCGCACCGCCCGGCCGGACGCTCGGCGCCGACAACCGGCCGCAGGTGCCCGCACCCGAGGTTTCCGACCGCTTCCCGCTCGCCGTCGCGTTCCGGCCCACCCCCGGCACGCTGCCCGCCCTGCGCTACGGCCGTACGTACCGGCTGCGCGCCCGCCTGGTCGACCTCGCGGGCAACAGCCTCGCCCCCGGGGCGCCCGCCGTGGAGGGCACCGCCACCGAGCCCGTCACGTACGGCCGCTGGGAGCCCGTACCACCGCCCGTGATCGTGCCGAGGTGGCCGTTCCTGGAAGGCGAGTCGGAACCGCACCTCGTCATCCGCAGCACCGTCGACGAGGACGGCCGGCCGCTTACGCCCGGCGAATGGGCCGACCTCCGCAACCCGCAGGTCCCCGACCACGGGAGGAACTCGCCCGCCGACGGCCTCGACCGCCGCTACCGCGCCTTCGACGAACGGCACATCAGCCCGCCCAAGAGCGCACTCCAGACGGCCGAGCAGCACGGCGTGTACGACGCCGCCTTCGGCCCCGGCGCACCGGAAGCCGTACGCCGCCAGTACTTCGCCGCGGCGTCCCGCGAGGCGGGCAGCTACCTGGACACGGTGGTCAGTCTCCCCGAGGACCCCCGCGTCACCCGTGACCTGAAGGCCGCGGGAGAGATCCACGTCGCGAAGCACAGCCCGCACGACACCTCGCCCCTGACCGAACTGCCGGTGGCCCGCGGCGACGGCCTGCACACCGGCGAGTACGTCGTCCACGACGCCGGCCGGCTCCTGCTCCCGTACCTGCCCGACGTCCCCGCCCGCGGCGTCGCCCTGCGCGGACTGCCGGGCACGGGCGCCGAACCCCACCGCACCTACGACTTCACCGGCACCTGGCCCCAGGCACGGCCGCTGCGGCTGCGGATCGTGGAGGGGGACCGCCCGCCGGACCCGCCGGTGGGCGGCGTCCTGACCGTGTACGTGCCGAAGGCGGAGGTGGTGACCGTCCGCATGAGCTGCCGTGTCGCAGAGGCGGACCTCCCGCTGTTCCGTGTCTGGCGGCTGCTGACCGCGTCGCCCCTGTGGAACGACCCGCTGCGCCTGACCTCGGAGAAGCAGCGGGAGCTCACGGCCGCGTCGGCGGCCGGCGAGAACTGGATGATCACCCCGTGGACGGAACTCACGCTCGTGCACGCCGTCGAGAAGCCGCTGGCCCCGCCGTCCCTGGCCGAGCTGCGCTTCCGCCGTACGGCCGGAGAGACCTTCGCACTGGTCTCCGGCGACCTGACCCTGCACGCCAGGAGCACCGGCCGGATCGACCTGGACGCGACCTGGGAGGAGTGGCTCGACGACGTCAAGGAGTCCGCGCCCCGCCGGGTGACCGGCCGCGACCACGTGGGCGACCTGACCACGGACCGCTTCCGGGACACCCGCACCTTCTCCGACGTACGGCACGAGTTCCGCGACACCCGGCACCGCAACGTCACCTACACGCCGACCGCGACCACCCGCTTCCGCGAGTACTTCCACCCGGCGATCACCGACCGGCCCGAACTGATCACCAGCCGGGGCCCGGCCGCCGCCGGGCCCACCGGCCGGGGCTGGCCGGTGCCGGCCACCCGCCGTCCCGAGCCGCCCGAAGTGAGCCACACCGTCCCCACCTTCACCTGGGAACGCACGGTAGACACCGCGGCGCACCGGGTGACCCGGACCCGCCGGAGCGCGGGCGTACGCGTCCACCTCCGCCGCCCCTGGTTCAGTTCCGGGGACGACGAACTCCTCGCCGTCGTCCTCGACCCCGGCAGCAGGCTCCCGGCCGAACTCGTCACCCGCTGCGGCACCGACCCCGTCTGGGCGGACGACTCCGTCCTGCCGCGCCTGCGCCCCGCCAACTTCCCGAACGCCGCGGTGACCGCCACGGACCGGCTCCTCGCGGAGACCGTCGGCGGCACGCCCGCGGCCGTCACGGTCGCCGCGTTCGCGCCGCAGTACGACGAGCAACTGGGCCTCTGGACGTGCGACATCGACGTGAACCTCGGCGACCTCGCCGACAGCCCCGCCTACTTCCCCTACCTGCGGCCCGTCTTCGCCCGCTACCAGCCGTACGCCGTCGATCCCCTGCACCTGTCCAAAGTGGTCACCGGGGAGTTCGTCCAGCTGCTGCCCGACCGTACGGTCACCGCCGCGATGACGGCCGACGGCCGGATCCGCGTCGGACTGAGCGGCCCGGCCGCCGCCAACGACACGGGCGAGTTCACCGGTCCCGGACGCGACGGCATGGCGGCGAGCCGCCGGGTCACCGTCACCGTGCAGCAGCGGGCCCGCTCCGGCGGCGACCTGGACTGGACGGCGACCGACGCCACCGCCGAACTGGTCTGCACCCCGCACGGCACGGGCTTCACCTGGACCGGCGAACTGACCCCGCCACCCGCCCGGTTCCCGTCGCCCAGCCTGTACCGGCTCCTCGTCGAGGAGTCCGAGACCTACTTCACCGACCGCACGACGGCCACCGGCACCCTCACCGCGAACGGCGTCACCCGCCCGGTGTCCCGTCGCCTCGTCCACGCGGACTTCTTCGGGCTGACGACGACGGTGTTCGGGCGGGTGGTGCTGGAGGAGTAAGGGCCCGCCGCCCGCCCGTCGCCCCCGCTGCCCCCGGTACCCGAGCCGGGGGCAACGGGGGCGTCCGTCTGCGCTCTTGCCCCCAGGGCAAGAAGCGGTGCGAAAAAATTCCGGCCCCGGAGTGTGAGGCACCGACGCCGGGACACAAGAGCGTCAGTGCTTCGGAACCGCAGGCACCCCGTCCCAGAGGGGCCAGTCTGCCGTTTTCCGGTGAGTGGCCACTCATCTGCCTGCGAACCGCCCACCAGCGTCTAAGGAGAGCCGGCGATGGCCACCACCATGATCGCGCGCCGCCACGGGCGCCGTCACGACGACCCCGACACCAACGAGGAACTCCGGCTGCTCGTCACGCTGCCGGACGGGCCCAAGAAGGAGCGGCTGCGCCAGCGCGTGATCACCGCCTGGCTGCCGCTGGCCCACCGGCAGGCCGTGCGGCTGCGCGAGCGCGGCGAACAGCTCGACGACCTCAAGCAGGTCGCCGCCCTCGGCCTGGTCAAGGCGGTCGACCGCTTCGACCCCGAGCGTGCCGACGCCTTCGAGCAGTTCGCCATACCCACCATCACGGGGGAGCTCAAGCGGCACTTCCGTGACCACACCTGGGACCTGCACGTGCCCCGGCGCACCCAGGAACTGCGCAACAAGGTCCGCAAGGCCGTACGGGAACTGAGCACCACCCTGGACGGCCGGTCGCCGACCGTGGCGCAGCTCGCCGAGCACGCCCAGCTCCCGGAGGACGACGTGGTGCTCGGCCTGGAGGCGCTGGAGACCTACCGGTCCCTGTCGCTGGACGTCGCCCTGGACCGCAGTGGCGACAACGACGACTACACCCTCATGGACACCCTCGGCACGGCCGACGGCCGCTTCGGCCTCATAGAGGACCGCGAAACGGTCAAGCCCGCCCTGGCCCGGCTGCCCGAACGCGAACGCCACATCCTCTACCTGCGGTTCTTCAAGGACATGACGCAGAGCGCCATCGCCGCCGAACTGGGCCTGTCCCAGATGCACGTCTCCCGGCTGATCAGCCGGGCGCTGGCCCGCGTACGGGCGGAGATCGAACGGAACACGGAGCAGGAGCTCCGGGCCGCCGCCTGAGTGCGGGGGTTGTGCGCACGGCGCAGCCCTTCGCGCCAGGCGGGCGACGAAGGGCTGCGGGCCGGTGCGGCGGGGGAACGTGGTGGGGCCGGGCGGCGCGAGTGGTCAGCGCACCCAGTGGTGGTAGAAGTGCTTGTGCTTCTTCAGGTCGCTGACCTTCTTGTGCGAGGTGGCTCCGGCCTCGCCGATGGTCACGCCGTCCGGCCCGCCGGCATTCACGGCCTCCACATAGGCGGCCTGGTAGTGGCTGGCGGTGCGGTGGTGCAGGTGCTTGCCCCCGCCACCGGCGGTGGCGGCTGCCGCGGGAGTGGCGGCGAGGAATCCGGCAGCGATGATGCCGACGGCGGTTATCGCAGTGCGACGCATGGTCTCTCCTCAGGGAGGGGGTGTTTGAGTCGACTCTCACCCGGCCCGGGGCGCGCCGCACGTGGGGGCTGGCGAACGGGTTGCCCGGACGGGACTACCGCCGCGTACGGTGACGGCCGGCTCCGCGGCCCGGCCGGCGGTCGGCAGGTGCCACCGGACGGCGACGGCCGCCACCTGCCGTCCGGCCGACTGCGCCGGTGTCCGCTCCCCATGTCCGCTCGCGGTGCCCGCTCCCGGGGACGCTCCGGCGGGGCGGCGCTACGAAGGCCCGCCCACGCTGATGCCCGGGCCCTCGGGAGGGGCGTCCCGGTCGTGCGGCGTGAGTTCGATCGCGATGCGGTGGGTGCTCTCGCGGGACAGCGATCCGCCGGCCTCGGCGGTGACCACGCCGATCCGCAGACCGCCCCGGCCGGAACCCTCGCGGCGGACCTGCACGGCGAACTCCACGGTGACACGGTCCACCAGGAACCGGAGCCTGCTGCGCTCACCCTCGCGCTGTGCCGTTTCCAGCTCCTCACGGATGCGGCCGATGACGTCGGCCAGACCGGCTGCCTCCGCGCCCTCGTCGCCGCTCCGTCCGCCCGGCCCGCCGTTCGCGCCCATCACGGCCCTTTCGTCACACGGCGGGGAGCGATTGTCACTGCCCGCGGCTATCGTTTCGGAGTATGAGGGAGCTCGGGGGAACTTCCAACTACTACTCAGGCGACGGATGTTGGCGGGCCCGGTTGTTCCAGGGGGGACGCCGGGACGCCCCGCCGCTCGGTGCGGGTGTGCTCCTGCCCGGCGGGCTGGTGCTCACCTGCGCGCACGTCGTGCTGGCCGCTCGCCGGACCGCCGCGGCCGACGGCCGGTGGCCGGGCCGTCCGGCGCCCCTGCCCGATGTCCACGCCGAATTCCCCGGTGCCCTGCCGACGGGGCACCGGCCGGTGGCCGCAGAGGTGCTCACCCGCCATCTGCGGCCGCCCACCGCGCAGTTCAGCGCCGACATCGCGCTGCTGCAACTGGCCGAGGAGCCGCCGGTGGAACCCGCCGTGCTGCACCGGCAGATCCCGGCGCCGGGTGAGCAGGTGTACACCGTCGGATACCCGAAGGACCTGCCGGGCGGCGAGCACATCACCGCCCGGCTCATGGGGCGCGGCGGGCCGGGCCGCTGCCCCGAGTGGGTGCAGCTCGACCCGGAGACGGCGCCCTACGTGGTCCGGCACGGCTTCAGCGGCAGCGGGGTGGTGCACGCCCGTACCGGCGCCGTCATCGGCATCCTGGTGCACCAGCACGGCACGGTGCAGTTCCCGGTGCCCTCCAGCCACGCGTACATGATCCCGACCGAGACGGTCCTGGGGCACCTGGCCGACGAGAAGATCAAGCTGTACGCCACCGGAGCCCGCGCCGTGTCGGGCTCCATCCGGCTCGTCCCCGGCGCGGCCGGCCGGGACCAGGCGCTCGGGCTGCGCCGCTGGATCGCCCGCTGGCTCGGCGACGGCGGACCGGCCGGGGGCCCGGCCACCGGCGTCGGCACGGTCAGGGGCACGTACCGGGCGACCGGCGCGGGACGGGCCGCGGGCACCGGCCCCGGCACACCGGCCGGCCCGGGTACGGAGCCGTACACCGGAGCGCGGTGGGGGACGTCGGTGCATCCGGAAGGGAGCCGGGGCGCGCCCGCCCCGGGGCGGGGCTGTCAGGACGGGGCCGCGGAGCCCGTGGAACTGGCCTTCGTCGCCGACGGCGACACGGAGGCCCGGTCCGTCCTGCACTCGGCGCTCGTCCTGGCCGACCGGGAGCGCGGCCCGTGGTCGCTGCGGCGCGGCCGTGCGGCGGAGCCGCGGGCGGGCTCGATCGACCTGGCCCTGGACGCGACGGGCTGGACGGCCGAGAAGCTGGTCCGCCGTACCGCGGCGCGGGCGGGGGTGCCCGAGAGGACGGCGCCGGCCGACACCACCGACGCCATGACCGCGCGGATCGCCGAGCAGGCCCCGCCCCTGTCCGCCGCCCTCCTCTCCGTCGACCGGGTCCGGTCGTCCGACGGCGAGGTCATGGCGCTGCTGCAGGCGCTGCTGGCGCGCGGCCACAGCCGGCTGCTGCTCGTCTTCCGCGATCCGCGCTCGTCGCTGCTGGCCCGCGTCGTCGGCGAACTCCTCGACGAGGGGTGGGCCGACCGCCACGAGAAGGCCGTCGCCGCGCGGCTGCACGTCCTGGCCGGCCTGGAGAGCCGGAGCCGGAGCCGGCGGCTGCGGAACGGGCCGCCGACGGCCGACGACGGACACGAACCGGTCCAGCCCCGGCTCGCCCGCCGGCTGGCGGCGCTGCGCCAGGGCGGCACCCTGCGCAACAGCGCGGACGCCGCGTACCACCTGTTCCGTATCGGCATCGACGTCGAGGAGGCCCTGCAGCGCCTGGACCGGCCCCGCACGCCACGCGGGTACGTCGTCCTCCCGCCCGGTGACGGGCTGACCGACCTGCCGCACGTCACCGTCGGCGATCCGGACGCCCTCGTCGAACCGGAACCTCCGCCGGACCCGCCCCCGCCGGTGGCGCCCGGCGCGGACCGTCCGCCGGATGCCGCACCGGATGCCGCTCCCGCCCCGGTGGCCGCCCGCGCGCGGCGGAACGCTCTCGTCCGCGGCCAACTGCTGCACCAGCAGTACCAGGTCGTCGGCCGCCTCGGCCAGGGCAGCTACGGGCAGGTCCACCTCGCCCGTGACCGGATGCTGGCCGGCCGGCCCGTCGCGCTCAAAGGGGTGCGAGACCCCGACGACGAGCAGGCGGTGAAGAACGCCGTGCAGGAGCGCCTGCGCCTGGTCGGCCTCAACCACCCGTCGATCGTCAAGGTCTTCAACTACGCCAAGGGCTCGGGGGCCTCGGAGGACAAGCTCAGCTTCATCGTGATGGAGTTCGCCGACGGCGCGCCGCTGCAATGGGTGGCCGAACAGATCGAGAAGCGCGTCGAGCCCTTCCACGACCACCGGGTGTACGAGTTCATCGCGGCCTACGGGCTGCTCGTCCTGGACGCGCTCACCTACCTCCACGAGGAGCGCGGGCTCGTCTACGGCGACCTCTCGCTCACCAACGTGATCCACTGCGGCGCCGGCATCAAGCTCGTCGACGTGGCCGGCGTCCGGCCGATCGGGACCTCGGGCCCCGTCACGTACCCGGCGCCCGAGGTGCACGGGTCCGCCGGAATGACCGTCGCGGGCGATCTGTACGCGGCCGGCGCCGTGCTGGAGGAGCTGGTCGCCAGGGTGCCCGAGGCGCCCCCGGGGCTCGGCACCCAGTCGCTGCGCAGGGTGCTGAGCCGCGCCACGGCCGACCTCCCGGAGGAGCGCTTCGCCACTGCCCGGGAGATGTCCGTCCAGCTCCGCGGCGTCCTGCGGGAGCTGCGGTCGCTGCGGCTCGGCGAGGAGGCGGCCTTCGAGCCGTCGACGCTCTTCGCCCCGGTGCCCGCGGCCCTCGACGGTGAACTGGGCAAGGCCCCGCCGCTCGGCCAGTGGCGGACGGGCGGCAACGTCAAACGGATGCTGACGGCGCGGCCGCCGTTCCCCGCCGAGGTCGCCCTCGGCCTGCCGGTACCCAAACCGAGTCCGGCCGACGGCAACTGGACGCAACTGCACCGCACCTCCTACGACGACCCGGTCGGCCTGCTCCAGCTCAGCGACGCCTGGAAGGAGTCCCCGGAGAAGGCGCTGCTGCACTGCCGGCTCCACCTGGAGATCGCCCGCGACCACCCGGAGGAGGCCGCCGCGGAGCGGGCCGCCGCCGAGGCGGAGCTGGCCCGGGCCCGCACCGCCGTCGGCGAACTGGCCGACTTCGACTGGCGGCTGTACTGGCACGAGGGGCTGCTGCACCTCGTGCACGACCGGGTGGACGCCGCGCGGACCTGCTTCGACCTGGTCAACGAGGCGATCCCGGGGGAGTACGCGCCGAAGCTGGCGCTCGGCTACTGCCACGAGTTCCGGGGGAACCGGAAGGAGGCCGTGGCCCTGTACGGAGCGGTGTGGCACCGCAACCACGCCCTCGGCGTCGCCGCCTTCGGCCTGGCCCGCATCCACCTCGCCACCGGAAAGCCCCAACTGGCCCTCGACTGCCTGGAAGCCGTGCCCGCCGACTCGCGGCACCGCACCGCCGCCCGTACGGCCATGGTCCGCATCCTCGCCGCCCCGCCCGCCGACGGCGGTCCGCCGACCGTCGCCGCGGCCCGGCAGGCATGGGTGGCCCTGCACCGGCTCACGCGGAAGGAGGGCCTGACCGACCGGCACGCCCAGGACCGGCTCCGCGCCGACCTCCAGGAACTGCTGCTCCTGCTCGTGACGTCCGCGCCCGCCGGTGCCCGGCCCGGCCCGTTGGAAGAGTTCTGCGCGGAACCCGACATCCAGGCCGAGAAGATCCCCGTCCCGCCGACGGAGGACGCGCTGCGGGATCAGCTCGCCGCCTGCTACCGGCGGCTCTTCGAGCAGATGCCGCCCGCCGAACGGGCCCGTGACCGGGACCTGGCCAAGGCGCTGCTCGACAACTCCTACCACACCCGCCCCATCGGTACGTGGCATCGGCGTGGTTACCCAGCCCCCCGCTGGCGGGCCCGCTGGAAGCGTTCCCGGGCCGACGGCGGGGGCCTTCAGACGTACGAGGACACCGCGACCGAGGGGGGAGGATGAACCACGACGACCGCTCCCGCCCGGGCCCGGCCCGGCCCGGTCCGGGCGATCCGGGAGCCGCGGGCTCCGGGCGCGCCGACGCCCGGTCCGCCGGGCACCGCGGAAACGCCTCCGCCAAGGCGCCCGGGGCCCGCGGGAAGTGGCGGAGACCGGTCCGTGCGCTGTGGCACCGGTCGGCCGGCCGCGACGCGCGAGGCGGGCTGCGGCCCACCGGGAAATTCCTGTTCAGCCGCATGGTGATGCTGCCTGCCCTGATGTTCACGGTGCTCGCACTCGCGGGGACGGCGTACTTCGACGTCCACCGCCGTACCGAGGAGCTGCGCGACCGCTACGCCCCCGCGCTGGTCGACCTGGCGCACGCCAGGGTGTCGCTGGTCCTCGCGCAGCAGGAGGCCGAACAGCGGCTCGGCACCGGCGACGACGGCCCGCCGCCCCAGACCGCCCTGGTCGGGCTCGGCGAGCGGTACCCGTCCCTGGTGACCAAGGCCTCCCAGAGCCTCAACAACGTCGTGCAGACCGGAGCGCTGAGCAGGGCCCAGGAGCAGGTGGTCCGCGTGGTGTCGGGCCTGGTCAGCGCCTATGACGGCTGGATCGACTGGGCAGGCGGCCACCACGACAGCGCGCCGCTGCGCCGGGCGGGCATGGACTACGCGGCGGATCTCCTGCGCACCGGCCCGACCGCCGTCCTCCAGCGCATCGACGTCCTGGAGACGCAGCTGCGCGCCGCCGTGGCCGACCGGGCGGACCGCCACACCGTGCCGGCCGTCGCGGCATGGATCGCGCTGCCGGCCGTGTTGGTCCTCGCCTTCGTCTTCGTCGGCCTGCTCGACTTCGTACGGGCCGGCCTGCGGGTCCGCAGCCCGCTGCTGGTGCTGTACGCCCTGCCCGTCCTGCTGGTGCTCGGGGTGCTGTCGTTCGGTGTCGCCGCGCAGCAGCGGGCCCAGCGGGACGTGGAACGTTCCGTGTCCTTGATCGGGGGGATCACCGTGCCCCGCCCGTCCGGCGACGGCACGCAGCGGGCCGGCTCGTCGCGCGGACCCGACGCCGCGATCGAGCGGGCGGACGCCGCACTCGCCGAGCGGCTGCGGGGCACCCACCCGGACGGGTGGGCGCGGGCGTCCGTACTGGCTCTGTCCGTCGGCGCGGCGGGCGCCGTGGGCTGCGGCCTCACGCTCCGCCGGTACGGCAGGGAACACTGGAAGATCGACTGGGGGAAGGCATGAGAAGCGCGCACCGGCTGCTGCGCCCGGCCCTGGCCTGCTGCCTGCTCGTCACGACGGCCCTGGTGGCGGCGGGCTGCTCCACCGGGCAGGACCGGACGGTGGTGGTCCTGGGCCCCTGGACGGACGGCGAGGAGACCCCGTTCGTCGGGATGCTGAAGGAGATCGGCAGGCGTACCGGACAGTCGTTCGAGTACGAGGGCACCCGCTCCCTGCGGGAGACCCTCTCGGCCCAGCTGCGCACGAAGACACCGCCCGACGTGGCGATCCTCAACGGTCTGGGCGAGCTGGCCGAGTACGCGCGCGACGGGGACGCCGAGGTGCTGGCGGACGACGTGGCAGGATCGGCGCTGGGGCCGTGGGCGCAGCAGATCACGCTGGAGGACGCGACGGGGGAGCGGCGGCGGCACTCGTACTGGGTGCCGGTGCGGGTGGACCTCAAGAGCATCGTCTGGAGCCGCCCCGGCGACCTCAAGGCGGCCGAGAACCCCCGCTGGTGCCTGGGCATGGCGTCGGGTGCCACGTCCGGCTGGCCGGGTACGGACTGGGTCGAGGACCTGCTGCTGCAGAGGTACGGCGCGAACGTGTACGAGGACTGGGCCACCGGCAAGCTGCCCTGGACCAGTCCGCAGGTGAGGTCGGCGTGGCAGGCGTGGCGGGACGTGCTCGCACAGGACGGTCCCAAAGCGGCTGAAAAGGCAATATCTACCGAATTCGAGAACCTGGGTGACGGCCGGTACGGACTCCTGAACAGCGGCAGGTGCACCCTGGAGCACCAGGGTTCCTTCATCCGACGGCACTACGGCGACGACGTGCTGCCCGCCCCCACCCGCACGTTCGTCCCCGGGCTGCCGGCCGGGCCCCGGGCGTTCGAGGTCTCCGGCGACATGGCGGCCGTCTTCCGGCCGAGCGACGCCGCCTGGGACCTGCTGCGGGAACTGACCTCGCAGCCGGCCCGTGCCGTGTGGGCCCGGATGGCGAAACCGGAGGAGCGCCCGCTGTTCCCCGACCGGAGCACGGGCGGGGGCCGCCTCTCGGCCAGCACCGCCGCGGTGCAGAAACTCTTCGACACGGCGGACGAGATCTGTTTCGACGCGTCCGACGCCATGCCGTCGACCTTGCGGGGCGCGTTCCAGCGGGCCGTGCTGGAATTCTTGCAGGACCCGCGGGACCCCGGCCTCCTGGAGAAGCTGCTGGAGCAGTTGGAGGCCGAACGGCTGATGCAGGACCGGGCCGGAGCGTTCGCATTGGATCACCTCTGCGGCGACCCCGGCGACTGACGGTGACGGTGACAGCGGCGGTGGTGGCGGTGCTGGTGGTCGCTGTGGCGGTGGCCGTCTGCGCGCCGTGCACAGTTGGACCGCGGTACTTTTCCCTCCGGCCGCGATCCCCCGTAATGATCACTTCCCCGGGCGGGGCCGGTACCGATGCGGCAGGGCTCGCGTTTTCTTCGTACCATTCACGTGTTTGCCGAGGGAAATGGTGCGGTCAGTGCAGGAACGGGCGGTCAAGACCCGAGAGGCTATTCTCCGGGCGGCTTCCGAGGTGTTCGACGAGTTCGGATTCAGCGGCGCGAGTGTCAGCAAGATCATGAAGCGGGCGGGGGTCACCCAGGGCGGCATGTACTTCCACTTCCCGTCCAAGGTGGCCCTCGCGCACGCCGTGATGGTCGAGCAGGGTGACGGACTGGAGCTGCCGTCCGGGGAGGACGGCCTGCAACGGCTGATCGACACCACGCTGTACCTCGCCGGGCAGCTCCAGACCAATCCGGCGCTGCGGGCCGGAGTGCGGCTGGCGATCGAACAGGGCGAGTTCGGTGTCCAGGACGACGCTCCGTACCAGTACTGGGTGCAGGAGTTCGCCGGTCAGTTGCGTGCCGCCCGGGACAAGGGCGAGCTGCTGCCGGAGGTGGACGTGGACGAGCTGGCCTGGGTGCTGGTCAGCTCCTACTCCGGCACCCAGCTCCTGTCGCAGATCTCGACCGGCCGGGCCGACCTGCACCAGCGGATCACCACCCTGTGGCGGTACCTGCTGCCGGGGATCGCCGTCCCCGCTCTCCAGCCGCTGCTCACCTTCGAGGAGCCGCAGCAGGACGGCACGGTCGCCTGACCGCCTGACACCGCGGCTGTGCGGCCGCTGTCCTATTTGAGGCCGCTGAGCATGACACCCCTGATGTAGTACTTCTGCAGCAGGAGGAACAGGAGCAGCACGGGCAGCACACTCAGCATGAGCCCGGCCATCATGACGGGCACCATGCGGTTGGGGTCCAAGTAGCTCTGCAAGGTCTGGATCCCCACGGGCAGCGTCAGCAGACGGGGATTCGCGGTCGACACCAGCAACGCCCAGATGTACTCGTTCCAGGCGCTCACGAAGGTGAGCAGCGCGAGGGTCACGGCCACCGGCTTGGTCTGCGGTACGACGATGCGCCACCACACCGTGAACTCCCCGGCGCCGTCGATCCGGGCCGCCTCCAGCATCTCGTCCGGCACGGAGACGATGAACTGCCGCATCAGGAAGATCCCGAACCCGGACACCAGGAACGGCATGACCAGCGCGGCGAGGCTGACCGTCAGCCCCGCGCCGCCGTCGCCGAGCAGCCCGTTGCCGCCCGCCAGCGGCCAGTGCACGAGGATCAGGAAGTGCGGGATGAAGAAGACGAACGGCGGGAACATCATCGTCGCGAGCACCAGCCGGAAGATCAGGTCGCGGCCGGGGAAGCGCAGCTTGGCCAGGGCGTACCCCGCCAGGGAGGACGTCAGCAGCACCGAACCGGTGATCACGGCGGTGGCGACGACGCTGTTGCGGAACAGCAGCGGCAGGTCGAGCCGGACGAACGCCTCCCGGTAGTTGGACAGCTCGAAGGCCTCCGGCAGGAAGCGGTACGGGAGCCTGCCGTACTCGCCCGCCCCCTTGAACGAGGTCAGCAGCATGTCCAGGAACGGTACGACCGTCACCACCGCGCCCGCCCCCACCAGCAGGTACGACAGCCACGGGAAGCGCCTGCGCCGTCTCACGCGTCCTCTCCCTTCCGCCGGAACAGCCACAACTGCACCAGAGTGATCACCAGAATCAGGACGAACAGCACGAGGGCCGCCGCGCTCGCCGAACCCCAGTCCCCGTACTTGAACGCCCGCTGGTACATCTCCAGGGCGGCGACATTGGTCGCGTCGCCCGGCCCGCCCTCGCCGGTCATCACGATGATCAGCGCGAACGACTGGAGGCCGGTGATGAACTGGGTCACGCACACGAACAGCAGCGACGGCCGCAGCAGCGGCAGCGTGATGCGGGTGAAGACGGTGAACTGTCCGGCCCCGTCCAGCTCCGCCGCCTCGTAGTAGGAGCGGGGGATCGCCTTCAGGCCCGCGGTGAGGACGAGGATGGCGGAACCGAGGGAGGCCCACGCCTGCACCACCACGATCGAGGGCAGTGCCGTCGCCGGGTCCTGGAGGAAGGCGACGGAACGCAGGCCGAGCGCGTTGAGCACCCCGTTGACCAGGCCGCCCGGCTCGTACATGTACTTCCACACATTGCCGACCGCGACCACGGTGGTGACGATCGGCAGGAAGTACAGCGTGCGCCACAGGCCCTGGAAGCGCAGGTTGGTGATGCAGTGGGCGACCAGCACGGCGCCGCTCAGCGCCAGGACCACGGTGCCCAGCGCGTACAGCAGCGTGTTGCTCAGGACCGGTGTCAGGAAGGACGAGCCGCGGGCGAAGAGATCGGCGAAGTTGTCCGTGCCCACCGGCCGTATGTCGGCGAGGTCGAAGCCCGCCCAGCGGGACAGCGACAGCAGCACCGCGAACAGCAGCGGCAGAACGAGGAAGATCGCGAAGAAGAGCAGGCTGGGGGTGAGGAAGAGGTAGGCGACGACGGTCTGCCGACGGCGGCGCCGGTGCGCGGCGGCGCGGGCCCGGTTGCCGGCCGCCGGTGCGTCCTCCCGTCCGTCGTCCTCGTCGCCGCGGCGCACGGCGTCCGCGCCGCCTCTCCCGCGGCCCCCGCCCCCGTCCTCGTCCGCGCTTCCGACCGTTGTCGCCATGCAGCACCAGCCTTTCGGGACGGGCGGACCGACGGGAGAGGGTCCGAGGGGGCGGGGCGTGCGGTCAGCGGGAGAGTTCCTGGTCGACCTGGTGTACGGCGGTGCGGACAGCGCCGTCCGGTGACAGGCGGCCGGTCCACATCTCCTCGATGTTCTTGCGCAGCAGCGCTTTCGCCTTCTGCGCGCGCGGTCCGTTCGGCTCCGGCGTGGCGTGGTCCAGCGCGTCGACGAACGGGCCCAGATTCGGATCGCCGCCGGCGGCCAGCAGACCCCGCATGTCGCGGGTGCGGCCGGTCATCGTGCCGACCGACATCTGCAGCACGCTCATCCGGGTGGCGCGCACCGCGGCGGCCGGGCCCGCCTGCGGACCGGCCGGCACCACCTCGTCGTTCAGCCAGCGCAGGAACTCCCACGCCTCCCGCGGATGCCGGCTCCTGGCGTTGACGCCCAGCAGGAAGCCGGTGGTGATCGTGCCCCGGTTGCCGGGCGCGGGCCCCGGGACCGGCGCCACCGCGACATCGCGGTAGTCCCGGCCCATCGACTGCTTCAGGCTGCCCGTCCACCAGGCGCCGCTGATCGCCATCGCCACCCGGCCCGCCGAAAAGGCTTTCATCAGGTCGATGCCGGGGTCGCTCGCGCCCCGGTCGATCAGCCGGTGCTCCAGTGCGAAGACGGCCCGGCCGGCGGGGGAGTCGAGGGCGCTGCGGGCGCCGTCCGCCCGGAGAAACGATCCGCCGCGGGAGGCCAGCAGCGCCAGCGTCTGGTTCACCACCGTCGCGTCGTCGGTCCGTGACAGCCCGAAGCCCTGCACGAGCGTGTTGCCGTGCCGGTCGCGCCGCGCGGTCCGGTACGCGGTCTCCTCCAGCTCCCGCCAGGTGCGCGGCGGCCCGTCCACCCCGGCCGCGCGCAGCAGCCGCTTGTTGTAGTACAGCGCGTAGGACTGCACCTCCGTGGGATAGCCGATGATCCGGCCGTGCACCGAAGCCGCCCGGACCGCGGCGCCCGCGAAGCCGCGCGCGATCCGGGCGGCGTCCTCGGGCGGGGCCGGCCGCACCACCCCGGCCTGCGCCAGTTGACCGGCCCACAGGCTGTACGGGTGGATGATGTCCGCGCCCTGCCCCGCGGCCTGCCGGACCATCAAGGTGGTCAGCAGATCCTGGAAACGGACCGCCGTGGTCCGCACGTGCACCCGGTCGTGCCCGGCGTTCCAGGCGTCCACCGCCCGTTGCAGTGCCGATTTCAGCGGCTCCGTCGCATAGTGCGACAGCAGCGTCAGCACGACCGGGTCGCCGGGGCGGCCGCTCCCGCTCCGGCCCGGGGCACCGCAGCCCGCCGCGGTCACCGCCGCTCCCGCCAGCCCCGCCAGCACCCGGCGCCGCCTCATGGCCGTACCTCCCGCCGAAGGATCTCGAACGTACGGGTCGTGACGAACCCCGCCGATCTGTAGAGCTGACCGGCCGGACTCCGCTCGCCCGTCCACAGGAACCACGCGCCGTGCGCGCCCGCCGCCCGCATCCGCTCCAGCGTCAGGTGCAGCAGCACCTTGCCCAGACCGGTGCCGCGCTGGTCCGCCCGCACCCCGAACGGCCCGAACCGTTCCACCAGCCCCTCGTACGCCCCGTGCATCGCCCACCCCACGACCCGGCCCGACGGACCGTGAGCCGTCACGATGCGGTCCAGCGGCGCTCCGCCGTCAAGCGCCCGGCGGATCGCCCACGGCCAGTCGGGGCCGAACTCCTCCCCGGCCAGTCGCAGCAGCCCCACCAGGTCGCCGTCCCGCGGCGTGCCGAAGCGGTAGCCCTCGGCGGCCAGGGCGGCGGCCCGCTCGCGCACCGCGTCGGGCATCCGGTGACCGGCCAGCCCCAGATCCATCGCGACGGCTTCGCCCCGGGGCCGGAAGTCCAGCTTCGCCAGCAGCCGGGCGGCGTCCGGGTAGGCGGCACGGTCCAGACCGGGCAGGAAGTAATGGGGTGTGTACGCGGCGAAGTCCACCCGGGTGCGGCCGTGCCCGGCGAGCCAGTCGAGCACCTCGGTGAGCAGCCGGCGCCCGAGCCCGGCGCGGCGGGCGGCCGGGTCGACGAAGAAGAACGGGATCCAGCCCTGCTCCGGCTCCAGGCCGCCGCCGGCCACCGGGACGGTCCGGCGCACTCCGTACGCGGCCCCGACCAGCTCTCCGTCCCGCACGGCCACGCGCAGCCCCGCCGGATCGAAGTTCGGGTCGAGCAGCACCTGAAGGCGGAAACGTTCCCGCGTCACGGGGTCGTACGGAGCGCCGCGGGCCCACGCCGCGACGAGCGGGGCGACGTCCCCGGGGGCGAACGCGCGGACCCGCCCCGGGGCCGCGTGCGGCGTCGCGTGGTCCATCGGCGTCCTCTCGTCCGCGTCCCGTACGGGTCGGCAGGGCCATGGTCCCGGCCTCGTGCCCAGGCTCCAACACCTTCCGCACCCCGGGCTTCAGGACGTGCGCGCCGACGGCGATCGACCTCCGTCAATCCCCCGGTTGGCCCGCTCCGGGGCCCCGGCGAGGGGCCCCGGCGAGGGGCCCCGCGCGCCGACCGGGCCCGGGTCAGGGCGTGACCAGGATCTTCCGGCCCTGGCCCGCCTTGAAGCGGTCCAGCGCCTCCGCGTACCGGTCCAGGGGCAGCCGGTCGCTGATGAAGACGTCCGGGTCCAGGACGCCCGCGGCGAAGAGCTCGGCGGCCCGCTCGTAGCTGTGCAGGACCGCCATCGAACCGGTGATGGTGATCTCCTGGTTGTAGATCCGGTACGGCTCGATCACGGCGCGCGCCGCGTAGTCGGAGACACCGAACTGCAGGAACGTGCCGCCCTTGCCGACGCGGCCCAGCGCGTCCTGGATGGCGCGCTCGTTGCCGGTGGCGTCGATGACCACGTCCCAGCCGCGCGGCCGGTCCAGCTCGTCGGCGGAGGCCGCCGCGTTGCCGCACCCGAGCTGCCGCGCGGTGGCCAGCCGCTGCGGGTTGACGTCGACGATGTCGACGCCCGCGGCCCCGGTGCGCTTGGCGAGTTCGAGCATCATCAGCCCCATCGTGCCGGACCCGTAGATCAGCACATGGGTGCCGAGCTGCTGGGAGCGGAGGATGTCGTAGCCCCGTACGGCGCAGGACAGCGGCTCGATGAGCGCCGCGTCCTCGGTCCGTACGTGCTCGGGCAGCTTGACGCAGTTGGCGGCCGGTGCGACGGCGAACTCGGCGGCGCCGCCCGCCGTGGTCACCCCGATGGCGGCCCACCGTTCGCACAGGTTGTTGCGGCCGATGCGGCAGTAGTGGCACGCGTAGCAGTACAGGGAGGGGTCGACGGCGACCCGGTCGCCCTCGGCCAGCCCGGTGACCTCGCCACCGGTGGCGACGACGGTGCCCGCGAACTCGTGGCCGGGCACGACGGGCAGCGTCGGCGCGAACTCGCCCTGGAGGATGTGCAGATCGGTACCGCACAGCCCGCAGCCCGCGACGTCCACGACGACTTCCCGCGGCCCGGGCGCCGGATCACCGACGGTGGTGACCTCGACACGGCCCGGGGCGCTGATGACGGCGGCCTTCATTTCACGGCTCCTAGGGAGAGGCCCTGGACGAGCTTGTCCTGGGCGGCGAACCCGGCGGCGAGCACCGGCAGGGAGATCACGGTGGCGGCGGCGCACACCTTCGCCAGGAACAGGCCCTGGCTGGTCACGAACCCGGTCAGGAAGACCGGTGAGGTCCCGGCGACGATGCCGGTGAGCACCCGGGCGAACAGCAGCTCGTTCCAGCTGAAGATGAACGAGATCAGCGCGGTGGCCGCGATGCCGGGCAGCGCGACCGGCGCGACGATGCGCACCAGCGTCGTCGGCAGCCCGGCACCGTCGATGGAGGCCGCCTCCAGCATCTCCACCGGCACCTCGGCCAGGAAGGACCGCATCATCCACACCGCGATCGGCAGGTTCATCGAGGTGTAGAGGATGACGAGCAGCCAGACGTTGTCCAGCATCCGGGTGTTCTGCGCGATCAGATAGACCGGCAGCAGCCCGGCCACCAGCGGCAGCATCTTGGTGGACAGGAAGAAGAACAGCACGTCGCTCCACTTGCGCACCGGCTTGATGGAGAGCGCGTACGCCGCCGGGACGGCGAGCACCAGCACCAGCAGGGTGGAGACCACCGACGCCGTCAGCGAGTTGATCAGCGGTGGCCAGGGGCTGATGCCGGTGCCCGCGCCGAAGAACTCGCGGTAGCCGTGCAGCGTCAGACCGGCGCCGACGCTCGGCGGATTGGTGGCCGCGTCCGTCTCGCTGTGGAAGGAGGTGAGCACCATCCACGCCACCGGCAGGAAGAAGGCGATGCCGCAGAGCCAGGCCGCCAGGCCCAGCAGACTTCCGGTGCGCCGCCGGCGCCGTTCGGCGGGCGCGATGCCCCGTACCGTACTCGCGCTCATCGGGTGACCTCCTCACGGAGCAGGGACGAGACGCTGCGCAGCGCGAAGGTCGCCACCAGCAGGGAGCAGACGACGACCACGACGCCCTGCGCGGAGGCCCGTCCGTAGTCGTGGGCCTGGTAGAAGGTCTGGTAGATGGTGTACGGGAGGTTGGCGGTGCCCAGGCCGCCCGAGGTGATGGTGAACACCGCGTCGAAGTTCTGCACCACGTGGACGGTGCCGAGGAGGGCGGCCAGCTCCAGGTAGCGGCGCAGGTGGGGGAGGGTGAGGTAGCGGAACACGTCGAAGGCGGAGGCGCCGTCGACCCGGGCCGCCTCGACCGCGTCGGCGGGCCGGCTCTGCAGCCCGGCCAGCAGGATCAGCATCATGAACGGCGTCCACTGCCAGATCAGCGCCATCTCGACCGCCGCCAGCGGCGAGGCGGTCATCCAGTCCGGCTGCGGCGGGTCCGCGCTGCCGAACAGTTTCCATATCCAGGTCAGCGTGCCGTTGATCAGCCCGTACGAGGCGTTGTAGAGCGCGTGCTTCCACAGCAGCGCGGCAGCGACCGGTACGACCAGGAACGGGGTGATCAGCATCGTACGGACGACGCCGCGCCCCCAGAACTTGCGGTCCAGCAGCAGCGCGAGGCCGAGGCCCAGGAGGAGGCTGACCAGGACGACGGTCACGGTCAGCAGGACCGTGGTCCAGATGGCCGAGCGCATCGCGGGGTCGGTGAAGACGGCCTTGTAGTTGTCGAGGGCCGCGAAGCCCTTGTTGTCGGGGGCCAGCGCGTTCCACCGGGTGAAGGAGATGACGACGGTGGCCACGAAGGGGAGCTGGGTCACCACGACCAGGAAGACCAGGGCGGGCAGCAGCGGGGCGCGGCGGGCCCAGCCCGCGGCGCGCCGGGCGGTTCCCGCGCCCCCGCGGGGGCGTGCCGCGCCGTCGGGCCGCCGGGTGCCGCCCCGGCCGCCCTGCTCGTCGCGCGTCTCAACGCTCCGCGTAGGCACGGGCCACCTCCTCTGCCAGCCGCTGGCTCTTGTCGAGCGCCTCGGAGACGCTCTGCCGCCCCGCGATCGCAGAACTGACCTCGTGCGAGACCTTGGTGCCCAGGTCGGAGAACTCGGGGATGCCGACGAACTGGATGCCGGGCGCGGGCCGCGGCTGCACCCCGGGGGTATCGGGCCGCGCCGAGGTGATCGCGTTCTTCGTCGCCGCGGCGAACGCCCCGGAGTGCCGCAGGTAGTCGGGGTCGCGGTAGGTGGAGGCACGCTTGCCGGCCGGTACCTTCGACCAGCCCAGCCGCTCGCCCACCAGCCGTTCGTAGTCCGTGCCGGAGGCCCAGGAGATGAACTTCCAGGCCGCGTCCTGGTGGGTGCTCGCCTTCTGCACGCCCCACGCCCAGGTGTAGAGCCAGCCCGAACTCGCCGTCCGCTCGACCGGCGCGGGAGCGTAGCCGACCTTCCCGGCGACCTTGGAGTCGCCGCTCTCCAGCGATCCGGCGCCGGCGGTCGCGTCGTACCACATGGCGACCTTGCCCTGCTGCATGTCGTTCAGGCACTCGGCGTACCCGGCCTGCGGGGCGCCCGCCTGCCCGTGAGCCCGCAGCAGGCCGACGTAGAAGCGGGTGGCGGCGGTGAACTCCGGACTGTTCACCCGGGCCTGCCAGTCCTTGGTGAACCAGGTGCCGCCGAAGGTGTTCACCACCGAGGTCAGCGGTGCCGCGAGCTGCCCCCAGCCGGGCTGGCCGCGCAGGCAGATGCCCTTCATGCCCGGGCGCGCGCCGTCGAGCTTCGCGGCGAGCGCCGCGACCTGCTTCCAGGTGGGTTGCGCCGGCATCGTCAGGCCCAGGTGCCGCAACACGTCCTTGCGGTACATCAGGAACGACGACTCCCCGTAGAACGGCTGCGCGTAGACCTTTCCGTCGGCGGCGGTCAGCGACTTCCGTACGGGGGCGAGCAGGTCCGCCTGGTCGTACCCGGTGTCCCGCGCGGCCCGGTCGCCGAGCGGGGTCAGCCAGCCGTTGCGGGCGTAGATGGGCGTCTCGTAGTTGCTGAGGCTGGCCACGTCGTACTGGCCGGCCTGGCTGGAGAAGTCCTGGCTCATCTTGTCGCGCAGGTCGTCCTCGGGCAGCACGGTGTAGTTCACCTTGATGCCGGTGTTCTTGGTGAAGTGCTCGGCGGTCAGCCGTTGCAGGTCCGCCATCTGCGGGTTGTTCACCATCAGGACGTTGATCGTGTCGCGGCCCTCGTTGCCGAGGGCGCCGGCGCCCCGGTAACAGCCCCCGAGAGCCAGGGAGACGGCCACCACGACGGCCGCCAGGCCCAGCGGACCACGCCGTCCGGTCGGTGGGACGGACCGCCGTGGCCGGCCGGTCCTTCCGGGAGATCGTGCTCGCACGGCTCGACACCTCTCTGCTGGGGGCTGTGGGGAAAAGGCCGGGGACGCACCGAACGGTGCGGCCCGGGACGCGTGATGTGCGGGTCCGCGCGCACGACGGACCGCGCGTCCGGAGCGCACGCCTGTACGGGACGGCGTGTGCTCCTCGCGCGTGGTGTGCGTGGTGCGTGGGGTGTGCGTGTGGTGCGTGCCGGTGTCAGACCCGCAGGACCTGCGGGCCCAGCAGGGTGTACCGATGGGCCTCAGGGGCGGACAGCCCGGTGTCCGTGACGATGGTGTCCAGATCCCGTACGGCCGCGAACCGGCAGAAACTGCTCGCCCCGAACTTGCTGTGCACCCCGATCAGCACCCGCCGCCGCGACGACCGCACGGCCTGCGCCTTCACATCGGCGACGGCCGGGTCGGGGGTGGTCAGGCCGTGTTCCCGCGACACCCCGTTCGCGCCGAGGAACGCCAGGTCGATGACGAACCCGGCGAGCATGTCCCGGGCCCAGGAACCCACCGCCGCCTGCGTGCCGGACCGTACCCGGCCGCCGAGCAGCAGCACGGTGGTCGTGTCGGACGCGGAGACCAGCGACGCGGTGCGCAGCGAGGACGTCACCACCGTCAGCGGCCGGTCGGTGGGCAGCAGCATGGCCAGCAGCTCCGGCGTGTACCCCTCGTCGACGAACACGGTCTCGGCCTCGCCGACGAGCTGCGCGGCGGCCGCCGCGATCCGCCGCTTCTCCGCCACCTGCTGGGTCTCCCGCCGGGTCAGCGTGGTCTCGAAACCCGCGCTCTCCACCGGGTACGCGGCCCCGTGGGTACGCCGGACCAGGCCGCGCCGCTCCAGTTCGCTCAGGTCCCGCCGGACGGTCTCGCGGGCCACCCCGAACTCCCCGGCGACGTCCGTGACGTCCACCCGGCCGGCCTGGCGGGCCAGCACGAGGATGCGGTGCTGGCGTTCCTCGGCTCTCACGGCGCACTCCTGCTCGGTTCCCTCGGTTCCACGGCGTTCCGTTCGGTCATCGTCCTGCCCGTTTCTGCCCGGCACCAGGTTTATAGCAAGCAGAAGGGCGCGTTCCGATGCCCGTCATGGCGCAAAACCCGCCCGCTTCGGCCCGCTTGAGCCCCGCCGTCACGGGTCATGACGCCCTGTCCCGGCCCGTTCGCCTCCTGTGCGCGCCCGTTCCCCGGTACGCGGACTCCGGCCCCGGTACGCGGACGCACCCGTTCCGGTCCACGGCCTACCGCCCCCGGGGCCGCCCAGGACCCTCCAGGGCCGCCCAGGACGGCCCGAAGGCATCAGCTCAGGATCAACCGCTCCGTGTCGAAATCCGCGACGACCTCCAGCCGGCCGCTCAGGGCCGCCACGTAGGCCGCGAGGGTGGGCAGCTCGACGGAGCCCGGTGCGGCCTCCTCCACCGCCGCCACCCGGGCGGCCGGAACACCCATCCGCACGGCGAGCTGCTCCTGCGTCAGCCCCCGGTGGCGGCGCACCGACGCCAGCCGCTGCCCCCGGTTCCGCGCCATGAGCAACGCCGCGCCGCGGTGCCGGTCCTCGTCCCGCCCGGGGTACCAGGCGCGGAGGAAGTCCCGGCTGCCGCAGAAGGTCTCGTCCTCCGCGCCGGGCTCCCGGCCCGCGGATTCCCGCCTGGCCAGGCGCTCGCGGGCCAGCGGCAGGGCGTACTCGTACCACTCCCACCACTGAGCGCGGTCCGCGGCCACGGCGAGCAGCACCACGGCCTCGGCGGCTCCGGTGCGCCCCGCGGCCTCCCCGGCCTCCCCGGCCTCGACGGTGCACAGCACCCGCAGGTCCCGGCCCGTCAGCGCGCCGAGCCGCAGCTCGTACAGCTCCGTCTCCCGCGGCCGGTCACCCAGCGGCTCCCGGACCGCACGCTCCAGCCGCTCGGCCTCGGCGACCATGTCGCCGGCCGCGGCCCGGGCCATGGCGACCGCGCCGTCCGCGGCGGCACACGACGCCGCGTCCGTCCCGGCCGCCCCGTCCGCCGCGCCGCACGCCTCGTGGACGCCCTGCTGGGCGCGCCCGGCCCGCTGGACCGCCTCCACCCCCGCCCGGCGGGACCGGAAGAGGTCGGCCTGGTTCTGCACCCGTCGGCTGATCGCGAGGAGAGCGGTCTCCCGCTCACCGACGTCGGCGCGCGACTGACGGAGCAGCACCTGCTGGTGGCGCACCGCCGACCAGCGGTCCGCCGCCTCCCGTGCGAGATTCTCCCGGCCCGACGCGGCGGCCTGTGCCCCCAGATCGGCCATCCGCCGGGCCTGCCTCGTCAACTCGGTGATGCGGTGGTAGAGTTGACGGCGGTACGCCGCCACCTCGGCCACCGCCTGCCGCGCCTTCCGCAGCAGGGTGAGCTGGCGCTGGTACCAGTAGTCCAGGGCCTCCCGGGGCTCGCCCGCCCGCAGAGCGGCCCCGACCGGGACCACCAGCGGAGGCCCCAGCCGCGGGCCCTGCTCCAGGAACGCGGTGACCGCCTCCCCGGCAAGCCGGGCCGCCGGGGCGTCGTCACGGCGCAGGGCATTCAGCCGGCTCCGCGCCTCCCGTGCCACCACCAGCCGGTACGTCATGACGGCCTCACTCCCCGGCGGGCCCCGCACGGGCCACCGGCTTCCACTGTGCCGCCCGCGTCCGGCCGCTGTCCCGCCTTCGGGACAGGGCGGGGCGGTCGGGCCGCGGGTGTCGCTCAGAGGCCGAGGTCGTCGACCACCGTGGAGGCCGGGACACTCAGGATGCCGTCGAAGGCCTCGGTCACGGGGGTGTGCAGATACCCGCTCTGCATACGGATGCGGTCGGGCCCGTCGGCGTCGTCCGTGCCCCGCAGCCCCCGCAGCCCGGCGAGGCTGATGCCGGACCCGAGCCCTGCCTCCTCGAAGGCGGCTTCGACGCTGCCGGGTTCCGGTGTGCCGAGGGCGGTGTCCTCGACGCGGAAGCCGAAGGTGGTGTTCTCGTCCAGGTGCATCTCGGCGGTCCGGCCGCGCACGCTGGTCATGCCGAGGGCGAAGTAGTCCTCGCCCAGCGCGTGGCTCAGGTGCAGGCCCATCGGCAGCCCTGTGAGGCGGCCGTCGAACGAGACGGAGGTCCGCTGGATGTGGGCGTTGTGCGCGGGCAGCACGACACGTGTCCCGGGCGCGGCGCGGTCCAGGAGCCACCGGACCGAGTCGGCCATGAACACCTCACGGGACGAGGTGTCGGCCGGTGAGCCGCCACCCGCGTACAGCGCGGCCATGGCGCGGAACTGGTGGTCGGTGTGGCACGCCGCCTCGGCGCGGCGCAGCGCGATGTCGTACTCGCGCCGGCCGCCGCGCTCGACGTACAGCGGTTCCATGGCGCGCAGCCGGATACGCAGGCGGACCAGCATCGCGCTCAGGGTGTCCTGCTCGTCGGTGCCCAGCCGGGACCAGGCGGGTGCGGCGAGCGCCATGGAGGCGGCACCGAACCGCTCGGCGGTCTTCATGGCGTCCTGCACGAGCGGCAGGCCGTCCGGATCGACCTCGCGGAGGTATGCGGCGAGCGGCGTCAGGGCCGGGAGCAGGGAGCCCCCGGCCGCGGGCACGTCGACACCGGTGAACCGTACGGGCAGGGTCGCGGTCCGGTTGTAGCGGCGCAGCCAGTGCAGCGGGCCCGACAGCCCGATGGGAACGGTCGCCGCGGTCTGCCGCGCGAAGTCCTCCTCGGCGCCCTCCCCCTGCACCCACGTGTCCAGCGCGAAGCCTTCGCTGAAGCCGAACTCGAAGGCCAGGGCGGTGAATCCGCAGCGCTGGACGAGGAAGCGCAGCACGCGTTCGCGGGCCAGGCCGAACTCCTCGACGAAATGGGAGTTCTCGCCGAGCGCGACGACCCGGGCGTCACCGATGAGCGCCCGCAGCGGCTCCAGATCGTCCAGCGGCTCCTCGGGGTCGAGGGTGCGGAGCGCGGTCGCCCGCTCGCGGAGCCGGCCGGCGAACCGGCTCCCGCCGTCGCCGTCGGCCGTCTGGTGACGGCCGTGGTGGGTGTCGGGCATATCGGCGCTCATTCCTCTGCGGTCGGCGGTCTCAGGGCAGGATCGAGTCCACGTAACCACCGTCGACGCGCAGCGCGCCGCCCGTGGTCGCCGACGCTTGCGGCGAGCTGAGGTACACGACCATGTTGGCGATCTCCTCGGGCTCGATGAGCCGCTGCAGCAGCGACTGCGGGCGGTGCGTCCGCATGAACTCGCGCTGCGCAGCGTCCCACGGGAGATCGCGGTCGACCAACTGATATACGAAGTCCTCGACGCCGCCGGTGTGCGTCGGCCCGGCGATCACGGAGTTGACGGTGACGCCCGTCCCGGCGGCCTCCTTGGCGAAGCCCCGGGCGACGGCCAGCAGGGACGTCTTGGACATCCCGTAATGAATCATCTCGGCGGGCACCACGACCGCGGAGTCACTGGCGATGTTCTGCACGCGTCCCCAGCCGCGTTCCTTCATGCCCGGCAGATACAGCCGGATCAGCCGGACGGCGCTGAGCACATTGGTCTCGAAGTAGGTGCGCCACTCGTCGTCCGTGATCTCCAGGGCCGGGCGCGCGCCGAAGATGCCGAGGTTGTTCACGAGGATGTCGGTGTGCGGTACGGCCGACCGGAGTTCCCGCGCGCCGGTCTCGGTGGCGAGGTCGGCCGGGACACCGGGCACCGTGTCGCGCAGCCGCCCGGCGGCCTCGTCGAGCCGTCCGGAGTGGCGCCCCGTCAGCACCACGTCGGCGCCTGCCCGGGCGAGGCCGGTCGCGATGGCGTGGCCGATGCCCTGGGACGAACCCGTCACCACGGCCGTCCGGCCGGAGAGGTCGATGTGCATGTCCGGGCTCCCTTCGCTGGTGCGTCGCTGTCGTGTACGTCCGCTGCCAGCATCGCGGGTGCGGCGCGTCCGGTGTGCGGGGCGCGCGGGGCACGGGGGTGGTGTGCGGCGTGTGATGTATCTCCCCCCTCCGTGCGGCATGGAGTCCCGTAGGGCGGGTAACTGCGGCGATGCGTCAAGGCGATCATGTGAGGGAAGAGGAAAAGGATGTTGTTGGCGCACCCGGTGGTGTTGGGTAACCTGCGTCGAGCAGTACTGGACATCGCGGGTGCTGCGTGCTGAGGACGGCAGTCCTGAGCTGCGCAGACGACGGGCGTTCGCGTCCGCTCGCGGTGCCTTCCCACCGGAACGAAGGATGTTGATGCGGCACTGGTCGCGGCCGGGCACCGGTTGCCCGGCCCAGGCGTACGGGAGGATTTCCTCCTCGCCGCCTGACACGCGCTCCGCCCGCGGTTCCGGCGTCGTTGTAGTTTCCGCACGCGCACTCCCGCCACGGGCGGGGGACGGTGCGGCTGAATGGTTCGAGGACTGACCCCACATGACCGCTGCCCGCCTGCCCGCCGGCCCACCGATCTACGAGAGCCTCATCGAGGAGCACGGCGACGTGCTGGCCCAGGTGCGCCAGCTGGCCAAGGAGACGGAGCGCGAGGCCAACGAACTGCTGGACTGGAGCGAGCTCCGCGCGGGCCGGGACTGACCGCCGCCCGGTGGACGGCCCGCCTCCGGGGCGGCTGCGCTCAGGCCCTGCCGCCCTCGCGCGGCGGTGCCGGCCGGGGCGGCAGGCGGCGGGTCAGCTGGTCGAGCGCTTCCACGGTCGCCAGGCTGGTCTGCACCTGGTGCAGGGACTGGGCGAGACAGGTGTGGGCGCCCGCCACGGTGTCGTGCGCGTGGTCCCGGATCTGGCCGATCAGGTTCTCCAGCATGTCCAGCGACGCGAAGAGGTCGGCGAGCGCGGACCGGTTCGCCTCGGTCAGCCGCAGCACGTACGGGTCCGGGCACCGGCTCGCGTCGGAGGAGACGTCGGCGGGATGAGGGCGTCCGTTCCAGCGCGGCGTCACGGTCGGCTCCTGCGGCAAGCTCGGCATGGGCGGTCCTCGGGTGTCCGTCGGGGTACGTGCGGCCCGCCGCGGCCGCCCCGGCCGTTCGTGCCGGGCCGGTGCCGGGTCCCTGCGCCGGGCGCCGCGGCACGCCTCGTACGGCGCCCGAAGTCGTCCGGCCGCACTCGGAATTACAGCACGCCGCCAGTGGGGCGTGCTGTCTCAGTGTGAGACGGTGCGGCGGCAACGCCCCTGCTCCCGGCGGGTGTTCGGGCCGGGCAAGGGAAGTGCCGTACACGGTGGTGCGATTGAGCCCGCTCGCGGGGATCGCGGTTCGGCCCCCGGGGCATGTCTGCAACCATGGATTTCCGGCAGTTCCCCGAAGAGGCGGCCATGCGGGCACGCGAGCGGATGCTGAGCGGTGCCTTGGAGGCGGCGGCGCGCGGACCGGACGGGCGTGGCACGGCCGGCCCCGCCGGTTCCCCCGCTCCCGCGGCCCCTGCCGCCCCCGGCGCCGCGGCCCCCGGTGCGCCGTGCCCCCGGATCCGGGAAGCGGTCCTCGCCTCCTGGAGACGCTGCCGTCTGCACGCGGTGGACGCCGACCGGCTGCACGTCCCGCACGTGGAGCAGCACATCGACTGGGACAGCCGCTTCCTGTCCGCGGCGGCGCCGGTCCTCGACCGCGTCGAGCAACTCCTCACCGACTGCACCGCCGGCGTGGTCCTCGCCGACTCCGCGGCCCGGGTCCTGTCCCGCCGGGGTGGTGACGCGGCGGTCGTGCGCCTGATGGACCGGGTGCACCTCCTCCCGGGATTCAGTTACGCGGAGGAGGCCGTCGGCACCAACGGGATCGGTACCGCGCTCACCGAACGGCGCCTGAGCACCGTCTTCGGCGCCGAACACTTCGCCGAGCCGCTGCGGCGCGCCGCGTGCGCCGGCATCCCCGTACGCAATCCGCTCACCGGACGGCAGGAAGGCGTCGTCAACCTGACGTGCCTGCGGCAGGACGCCTCCCCGCTGATGGCAGCGGTGGTACGGCAGGCCGCCGCCGACATCGAGGAACGGCTGCTGGACCGGTACTCCGGCAAGGAGCGCGCGGCCCTGGACGCGTTCCTCGCCGCGGGCCGCCGCACCAGCGGCCCGGTGCTCCTGGTGACCCCCACCCTGCGGACGGCCAACACCGAGGCGGTACGCCTCCTGGAGCCGCAGGACCTGTGCCAGGCGGGCGCGCTCGCCGCCGACCTGCTGGCCGCACCGGCGGGGAGCCGCAGGCAGCGCGTCGACGTGTCGCTGCGACTGGCTTCCGGCGCCGACGTACGGGTGCGCTGCACCCTGGTCGGCCCGCCCGACCGGCCGATCGGCTGCGTCGTCGGCATGACGACGGCGGAGGGCCAGGAGGTTCCCACCCCGGCGGACCGGACATCCGGTACGCGGACCGGTCCGCAGCCGCCCCCGGCGCCGCTCCCGGCGCAACTGCCGGGCCTGGCCGGCCGCTCGCCGTCCTGGCGTTCGGCGAGCCGGGACGTCGCGTCCGCCTGCCGCCAGCGGCTGCCGACCCGTGTGGTGGGTGAGGCCGGGGTGGGCAAGCTGGCCCTGGTGCGCGCCGCCCACCACTGGGTACGGCCCCGGAAACGGCTGCACGTGCTGGATCTGACGGCCCATCAGGACACCACGGACCTCCTGTCCCGCACCGAAGAGGCGTTACGGGACGAGGACGGTACGGTGGTGCTCCAGCATCTGGAAGTGGCGGACCGGGAGCTGATGTCCCGGCTGGAGACGCTGCTCACCGGGGCGCGGCGCAACCGTGGCACCGGACCGTGGGTCGTCGGCCTGTACACGGCCCCCGGGCAGGGGCCCGTCCCGGCGGTCGCCCCGACAGGCGCCGAGCCCCCGGCGCTGGACAGTGCCGTCTTCCCGTGCACGGTCGCGGTGGCACCGCTGCGCTACCGGCCCGAGGACATCCGCGACCTGGTCCCCGCCCTGCTGGCCCGGCACGGCCGCGGTGGCACGGTGTCCTGCACCCCGGCGGCGATGCAGGTCCTCACCCGCTGCGACTGGCCGGGCAACGTACGGCACTTGAGCCGGGTGCTCCAGCAGGCGGCACGCGGGCGACGGCAGGCCGACCTGCAACCGCACGACCTCGCGCCGGAGTGCCACAGTTCCTGCCGCCGCACTCTCACCCCCTGGGAGGCCGCCGAACGCGACGCGATCGTACGGGCGTTGCACGACGCCGCGGGCAACCGCGACGCGGCGGCCCGGCAACTGGGCATCTCCCGGGCCACCATCTACCGCAAGATCCGCCTCTACGGTGTCACCGTGGCACCCGCGCGAGCCCGGTGAGGAGCGCGGCGGCGGGCTCCGCGCCGCCTGCCTCCGGACGGCCGGCCCGCACGGCTGACGGGCGTACGGCTCACCAGGTGCCCGGGGCGGCGGCGCCCGGCGCGCCCAGGGCGTCCAGCAGAGCGACGAACCGGCGGAAGCGCCCGTGCGCCGCCTCGGCCGAACGGTCGACGGCGACGGCACCGAGCTTCCCGAAGCCGGGCAGCGCGCCCAGCATGTGGAGGACGACCCCCCGGTGGTCCTCGTGCCGGTAGAGCAGTCCTTCGCGGGAGGCGGCGTCGAGGACCCGCTCCGGGGTGAGCGAGCGGTAGGAGTCCCGGTGCAGGCGGTCGGAGGCGACGTAACAGCACGGTTCCCCCTCCGGGGTCAGGAACTCCCCGGTCCGGGGGGCGTGGCTGCCGCCGGTCGCGCCGTGCAGGAACATGAGGGGCGCCGTGCCGCCGCCCATCCGCAGATTGATCTCCACGGCATGGTGCCGGAAACCGGACGTCCCGCGCACCGAGACGAAGTCGACGCTGGCGATACCGACCATCCCCGCGGCGGCGAGGGCACGGCCCGCCCGGTGGGCCAGTTCCCGCAGCGCCGGACGGTACTCCGCCCGGGCGGGGGAGGAGCAGCCGGTGTACGTCTGGCGCAGGGCGGCGTCGAAGAGCTGGTCCTGGGTGGAGATCACCTGCACGTCGCCCGACGGGGACGCGTGCACCTGGGCGGACGGGGAGGCGACCGCGGCCCCGTCCAGGAACTCCTCCACGACACCGCCCATGACGTCCAGTTTCCCGGCGTAGTGCGCCCAGTCGTCGGGCGGAGCGGCGAACTCGATGCGGTCCGGAAGAACGCGCCGGATCCAGCGCCCGGCATCGCTGCCCCGGGGCGCCCCGCGAAAGGCGAACATCGCGTTGCCGCCGGCGCCGAAGCCGTCATTCAGTTTGATCATGGCGCGGTCCACGTCGGGATGCGCCGCCCGCAGCTCGGTGAGCGCGGCGACCAGGTCGTCCCGGTCCCGTACCCCCTCGACACCGCGGGGTACGGGCACACCGGCGGACTTGAACAAGGCGCGCGCACCGCTCTTGGTCCCCAGGTGCGACAGGTCCGGGTCGCACGCGTACAGCGGCACGCCGAGCCGTACGGCCAGCGACCGCTCGTGCCGCGAACCGTTGAAGGCGAGCAGGCAGGCGTCCTCCGGCGCGCGCACCAGGCCGCTGATGCGCGCCAGCAGGTCGGGGCGCCGGAGAACCTTCTGGGTGAGCGGGACGGGGCGGTCGTCCCCGCAGTCCAGGAGGACGAGCCTGCGCCGGGCGTCCGGGACGGACAGCGAACGGACCAGCCCGAGAGCGTAGGCGACCAGCGGCTCGGGCAGCGGCAGGCTGGTGACGTAGACGAGACGACGGCGCGGGTCGCGGAGCAGGTGCAGGAAGGCGAGCAGGCGTTCCTCGTAGTGGACGATCCCGGGGATCTTGTCCATCCCGGCCTGGTCGAGTGTGAAGCTCGGCACGACCACGACGACCCCGGGCGGCCCGTTCCCCGCACGTACCCCGTCACTCCCGAACGGGCTGCGCAGCCGCTCCCGCAGTACCCGGAAAGCGGCCGCCTCGCCCGTCGGCCCCACGCCGTCGTCCGCCGCGCCCAGTGCCACGATGGCACCCCTCCAGCCGTCTCGACGCCCTGACCTTCAGCGCCAGCATGACAAACAGCCGACGGCGCGGGGCGGACGCGGACGGCGGCGGCATCGGCCGGACCCGGCCGGCCGATGCCGCCTGCCGCGGTCAGCCCTGGTCGGCTGTGATCAGTTCCGCGGCCCGCTCGCCGACCACCATGGAGGGGGCCATCGTGTTGGCGACCGTCACATGGGGCAGCACCGAGGCGTCGGCGACGCGGAGGCCGTCGACGCCGTGCACCTTGAGCCGGGCGTCCACGACGGCGTCCTGGTCCCGGCCCATCCGGGCCGTGCCGCTCTGGTGCCAGTACGTCTCGACGGCGTTGCGCAGGAACAGATCGAGGGTGTCCGCCGCGGAGGACGCGGGGGACACCTCCCGCTCGGCGAACGGGCGGAGCGCGGCGGAGTTGCCGACCTCGCGGGCCATGGTCACCGCGGACAGGGCCGAGCGTACGTCGTCGGGGTCGGCGAAGAAGTTCGTCTCGACGCGCGGCCCGACCAGCGGGTCCAGGCTCGCCAGGCGGACCCGGCCGCGGCTGCCGGGGCGCAGGCGCATGGCGGGCATCAGGGTGAAACACCGTTCCGGCGGCGGGTACTGGGCCGCGCTCTCGGCGGAGACGGACGGGGCGGGCGAGAGGTACATGACGAACTCCGGCGCGCCCGGCCGCGTGTCGTCGCCCCAGAAGCAGACGGCCTGGCTGCGCGTGGGCACCGGCATCGGCACGTCCTCGGCCTCCCACATGCAGGGCAGGCGTATGTGGTCGTCGAGGTTGCGGCCGACGCCGGACAGGTGCTGGACCACCGGTACGCCGGCGGAGCGCAGTTCGGCCTCGTCCCCGATCCCGGACCGCATGAGGACGGCCGGGGTGCCGATCGCGCCCAGCGACAGCACCACCTCCCGTGCCGCGTGCGCGCGCACCGGCTTGCCGTCGTGGACGAACTCCACGCCGGAGGCCCGGCCCCCGGAGAGCAGCACGCGGGAGACCGTCGCGTGCGGCAGGACCGTGAGGTTGGGCTGCCCCAGGAGGGGGGCGACATAGCGGCTGAAGGGGGTCTGCCGTACGCCAGCGTGGTAGTTCTCGTCCCGTACGGAGCAGCCGGCGTCCTTCTCCATCAGGGCGCCGTTGGAACTGTCGAAACGGGAGACGCCGGTGGCCTCGGCGCCGTCGAGGAAGGCGGTGAAGAGCGGGTGCACGTCCTGCGCCGGCTGAATCCGCATGGGCCCACCGTTGCCCCGGCGTTCGGGGTCGGGCGCGCCCTGCCAGTCCTCGATCTTCCGGTAGAGCTCCAGTACGTGTGCGTAGCCCCACGCGGGATCGCCGGTCAGCTCGGCGTAGGAATCCCAGTCGCTGCGGTGCCCGCGGGCCCACACACCGGCGTTGACGGCGCCGCCCCCGCCCAGGCCGCGGCCCGTCGCGTAGGCGAGCCGGCGCCCGTTCAGGTGCGGGTTCGGCTCCGTGACGTGGTCCCAGGTCCGCTCGGTGCCGAGATTGGCGGGCCACAGGTCGGGGTTGCGCACGCGCTCGTCATCGTCGTCGCCGCCGCTCTCGACGAGCAGCACCGTGACGGCGGGGTCGGCCGCGAGCCGGCCGGCCAGGACGGAACCGGCCGAACCGGCCCCGCACACGATGTAGTCGAAGGCGGCGCCGTCGTCGACGCGGTCGGCGAGTCCGGTCCGGTGCGGCAGTGCGGTGGCCGTGGCGGCGTCCTGTCCGGGCGCGTTGCTCATGCTCATCATCTCCTTGCAGCCGGGTACTGAGCGACTGGCGGTCCCCCGTACCCGTTCCGCGGCCGGCGCGTCGAAACGGCCGGACGGTCGGGCTGTTCGCCATCGCCACCCCAACCGGCCGGAACAATCTTCTATTCCGTGCGCCGCCGGGCCGCGTCCGCCCGCAGGTCCCTGCCGCGTCGGTGCAGGTCCTCCAGGGCGTCCATCAGGACCGTGCGGTGGTGCCACTCCAGCCACCGGCCCGCCTGTGCGGCCACCCCGTCCAGGGCGGTGGCCTGCACTCGCGTGAGGTCCTGTCCCGGCTTGGGGAGGTGGAGGGAGAACACCCCGACGGCACGGCCGGCGGACGAGAGCATCGGCAGGCTGTGCGCGGTGCGGCTGCCGACCGCGAGGATCATTGCGCGGGCCGGTTCGCTGATCGCCGGATCGGTGGCGACGTCCGCGACGACGCGTACCCGGCGCCGGGCGGCGACGGCGCAGGACGTGCCCTCCTCGACCACGGCGAAGAAGTCGAGGAACTCCTCGCTGAGCCCGCGATGGTGCTGCATCTGGAGACCGACAGCGGGCTCCAGCGTCTGCAGGTCACCCATGGGCGCCTCGGTGAACGCCAGCGCCTGGTGCAGCACCTGCTTCAGAACGGTGCTGCGGTTGACCTTGTCCGGGCGGTGGCCGGGCAGGAACCTCAGCGGCGGAGGCGTCCGGCCGGACCGGCCGGGAAACCACAGGCCCCGCTCGTCGTCGGGGCGGGGGACGGAGACCACGGCGGACGCGAGGTTGCGCAGTTTCAGGTTGTGCTGCTGCGAGCAGCGCTTCATCAGCTCGAACGCGGTCTCCGCGTCGGGCAGCCGGTAGCGTTCCTGGAGCAGGCCCTGCGCGTGGGAGATCAGCGGATGCGCGCGCAGTTTGCCCCGCAGGTCCCGTACCTCCCGGCGGAGCCGGTCCAGCTCCCGCGACTCGTCGTTCGGCGTGCCGTCGGCGTCCGGTGATACGGCGGCCGGGTCGGGACGGCGGGCCGCTGACGGCGGGTCCACTGGCTCTGGCATGGCATTCCCTCCCTTGTTAGGGCCGTTCCCAGGGCGCCGCGAGCAGTCAGCGGCCGGCTGCTCGGGCGGCATCTCGGCCTCTGCGAACCTAACCCATCCATCGATGACGGCCCGCCGGAGGCGGACAATTCGGGCGCCTTGTGGTAGGGGTCACTCGTCGCCCGACGGACGTCAGTCGACCAGTTCGCCCGACGCCATCAGCCGCGTCAGCTCGGTCCGGGAGCGGACGCCCAGTTTCCGGTAGACGCGCGTGAGGTGCGCCTCGACCGTCTTGCGGGAGACGAAGAGGGAGACCGCCGCCTCGGTGTTGTTCAGGCCGCGGGCCACCGCACGGGCCACCTGGAACTCCTGCGGCGTCAGTTGCTCCCAGACACCGTCCGGCGCGGCCGGAGCCGTCGGCGGGGCGCCGGTGGCCGCCAGCTCACCGGCGGCCCGCCGCGCCCACGGCACCGCGCCCAGGCTCTCGAAGCGCGCCAGCGCCGAGGCGAGCGGGGCCCGGGCGGCGGCGGGGTGGCGGTAGCGGCGCAGCAGTTCCGCCTCGCACAGCAGCGTACGGGCCTGCTCGAACGGCTCCCGGATGCGCTCGTGCGCCGCGAGCGCCGCGGCGAACGCGGCCCGCGCGGCCTCGTACGACGCGGCGAGCAGGCCCCGGCAGCGGGCGGCGGCGGCCTCCGCGGCCGCCAGCCCGGTGGCCCGCGCCCGTTCCTCCAGCCAGTCCGCGACCTCCCCGGCGCGGGCGGTGTCGCCCGTCCGCAGCTTCGCCTCGACGAGATCGGCCGCGCACGGCACGACCAGCGGGTTGCCCACCCCCTGCGCGGTGACCAGTGCGAAGCTCTGCTCCAACTGGTCGGCGGCGGCGCAGTGGTCACCGTGGGCGAGCGCGGCCAGCCCCAGCGCGGCGGTCAGGTGCCTCTCCAGGCAGCCGATGCCGTATCCGCCGACCTCCCGCCGGGCCCGGCCGACCTGCTCCTCGCACCGCACCCGGTCGCCGCGCAGCGCGTCCAGCCGGGCCAGGCAGGCCAGGCTGTAGCCGACGCAGGAGATCTGGCCCAGCTCCTCCGACCAGTGCAGGGCCTCGGTGGCGTCGCCGTACCCGGCGGTCCAGTGGCCGACCCGGGCCTCCAGATCGCTGCGTACGGCCAGGGTGAACGGCAGGACGCCGGGCGCGCTGTGCCGGCGGGCCGACTCCACGGCGGAGTTGAGCAGCCGGCGGCTGCGGTCGCGGTCCTCGACCCAGTTCCACGCCTGCCCGGCCAGCGCGTACAACTGCTGGTTGCGTACGGGATCGCCGGTGCAGTGTCCGTCGGCGGCGCCCAGCATGGCCACACCCCGGCCGATCTGCCCGGAGACCGCCAGCGCGGACCCGAGCAGGGCCATGCTCAGCCAGCGGTCCGGCCCCGACTCGGAGGCCAGGCGGAACGAATCCTCGGCGGTCCGCACGGCGGCGATCACCCGGCCGTCCATGCCGGCGGGCACCACCGCCTCGGCGAGCAGGACGCACGCCCGTACGGCATCGGTGCGGCGGACGGTGCGCGCGGCCTCCGCGAGGAGTTCGTAGGCGCGCGCGGGCTCGCCGTTCCAGGTGTGGATGCGCCCCAGCAGCAGCTCGATGTCGGCGCGTACGGAGGGTTCCGTCGTCGTACGCAGCGCTTCCTCGCACCACTGGGAACTGGATGCCGAGCCGCCCAGGAAGGCGTCGGACGCGGCGCGGTGCAGCAGGTCCGCGCGCGCCACCCGGTCCTCGGTCAGCTCCGCGGCCCGCCGCCAGGCCAGCGCGGACTCCTCGAACGCGCTGCGTCGGCGGGCCTCTTCCGCCGCTTCCGACAGGGCGGCGGCGGCCTGCGCGTCGGGGCCGGTGGCGGCCGCCGCCCGGTACCACGCGTGCAGCGGGCCGCGGGTGACCTGCGCCAGGGCACCGAACGCGGCGAGCCGGTGGGCCAGCGGCGCCCGCCCGAGCACCAGCGGCCGCAGCACGGGATGCCGGAAGTCCAGCCCGTCGCCGGTGGACGTCACGAGGCCGTCCTCCTCGGCCGGGCACAGGGCCGACAGCGACAGGCCGAGCACTCCCAGCGCCTCGCACAGCCCGGCCAGCGCGGTCGACCGGTGCGCGGCGAGTACGGTCAGGGCCTGCCGGGTGGCCTCGGGAAGCGCGTTGATCCGGGCCGACCAGGCACGTTCCAGGTGCCGCCCCAGCGACGGCGGGTTGTGCATCGGCTCCTCGCCGCGCGCCTGCGCCGGGGTGAGGGAGCGGGCGGCCTCCAGCAGAGCCAGCGGATTGCCGCCACTGATCTTCACCAGGTCCGCCTCCACCGCCGGCGCCGTCACGACGCCCGACCGCCGCAGCAACTGCCCGCACTCGCTCCGGGACAGCCCGGTGACCTCGACGGACGGCAGATTGTGCGGCGCGCCCGGCTCGCCGGGCTCCTCGCGCGAGGTGAACGCGAGCGCCACCCGCTCGCCCGCCACCCGCCGCGCGACGAACAGCAGCACCCGCTGGGAGGACGGGTCGACCCACTGCAGATCGTCCACGAGCACCACCACCGGCTTCTTCTCGCCGAGCGCGGCCAGCACGTTCAACGCGCCCATGCAGGCCGCGTACGGATTGGTCAGCGGCTCCCCGGACAGGGCCAGACACGACTCCAGCGCCGCGCGCTGCACCCCGGGGAGTTCCCTGAATTCTGAACCGAACGGGAGCAACAGGTCGGCCAGCGCCGCGAACGGCAGGACCGTCTCCGACTCGATGCCCCGCGCCCACAGCGCGGCGTCCCCGGCCTGCTCGGCGGCATACTCCAGCAGCGCCGTCTTGCCCACCCCGGGCTCACCCCACAGCAGCAGCGCCGCACCCCCGTCGGCCCCGGCGGCCAGCAGACCGTCGATCAGGCGGCGTTCGCGCCCGCGGCCCACCAGGCCAGGGCCCACCAGGCCAGGGCCCGCCGGGCGGGGGAGCCGGGACCAGCCGGAAGTCCGTCGCCTGCCGTCCATGTCGCACCCCCGGGGGCTCGCATGTGCCGTGTGCGGCCCGTACTCCGGCGCCGGGACCATCATGCTCCCCCGGGGGGCGCCCCTGAAGGGCCTCGCGCCTTCTGCGGGCACATGTGGGGACCTCCCCGAAGCGCGGCCTCCGCACGGGGAGTTGACTGGCGGCACGCGCGGACACGGAGAACACGGGGGGCGCGTCATGACAGGCTCCGCAGGGCCCGTTCCTCGGCTGGACGCGGTCGAGATCAAGGCCACGTTCTCCGGCGCGCGGGCGGAGGTGGCCGCCAAGGCTCTGGCACCGGACGACGGGGGCGTCTGGTGCCAGGTCTTCTTCTGTGAAGGGTTCCGCCACCGCCACCCGGGCGAACTGCCGCTGCTGGAGGCCGGCGTGATCCTCCGCCTGCGGTCCCGCCAGGGGAAGAAGGGCGACACCACGGCCAGACTCCGCCCCTGCCGCCGCGCCCGCGTCCCCGCCCACTGGCTGGACTTCCACCGGCACGGCGACGACGAACTCCGTATGGAGAGCGACTGGGCGGGCGAGCGTCAGGTCCTCGCGGCCTCCCTCACCCGTACCCGGGACCGCCAGGACATCGACGCGGTGGCCTCCGGGCACCGCCCGCTGCACACCGCCTTCTCCGCCGCCCAGGAACGCTTCCTCGCCGACTGCGCGGACCTCGCCGTCGACTTCCGGGAGCTGACCGTCTACGGGCCGGTGCGCGCCCAGCGCTGGCGCGACGTCCGCCGCCGGCACCACGAACTGTCCGTCGAACGCTGGACGGTGACCCCGCGCACCGGACCGCCGCTGGACTGGCTGGAAGTCTCCGAGCGGGTGGAACCGGAGGGCTCCGAGGTCGTCCGGGCATCTCTGCTGGCCCTGCTCCGGCGGCTGGAGCTGGAGCCGGACCTCGCACAGGAGAGCAAGACCCGGCGCGTCCTGGAGGCGCTGACCAGAGACGCGTGACGGGACGCGGGGGAGGTGGGCAGCATGGGGGGACCGCCGTTCCACCTGGACGTGTTCGAGGTCCGGGGCGAGTGGGTGAGCATGCCGGTCGCGGTCCGCGCCCGCGCCCCGCACGTCGCGCACTTCTTCGGCCACGGCGGCTTCGACGGCCCCCAGACCGGGTCCGGGCACCTGGGACTGTCCGCCGAGGACGGGGCCGCGACGCACGTCCGCGGTCCGGACCTGGGCCGCCTGATGCACGACGGCCCGCAGGTGCGGCTGGTCGTCCTGGACGCCTGCGAGTCGGCAGCCGGGGGCGCCGAGGGCGTCTTCTGCGGCACCGCCGCGAAGATCATGCGGGAGGGCGTGCCCGCCGGCCGACCGGGCGACGACACCGGCACGCGAGGGCGTGAAGATGACGCGGGAGGGGGCGGGGGTACGGCCCCGGCCCCGGACCGGTTACTCCGCCGCCTGCCACTCCTGCCGCAGCCGTCACTCCCCGCACCATGGCTCCCTCGGAGCCGGACACCGGAGAGGCCCACGACGCAGGCCGACATCTTCACCACCGGAACCACCGTCACGACCGACACCACCGTCACGACCGACAGCCCCCACGGGCCGACGTACCGACTGGACAAGGAGGCCGTCATGGCCTATCCGCAAGGCCCGCCCGGCGAGGACCGGGGCGGCAACACCCCCTGGGCCGGACCGTCCCAGCCACCGCCCGCCGGGCCCCCGCCACCGCCGCAGTACCAGCCCCAGTACCAGCAGCCGTATCAGTCACCGCAGTACGGCCCCGGGTACCAGCAGTACGCCAGGCCGCCCCAGAACTACCTGGTCCCGGCGATCCTGGTGACGCTCTTCTGTTTCCTGCCCACCGGCATCGCGGCCATCGTCTTCGCCACCCAGGTCAACGCCAAGGCCGGCGTGGGTGACCGGGCCGGTGCCGAGGCGGCGTCGAAGAAGGCGAAGCTGTGGACGTTCATCAGCCTCGGGGCCGGCCTCTTCGCCGGCCTCCTCGTCCTCCTCTCCAGCGCCGCGGGCGGCGGCTACTGACCGTGCCCGCGCCGCACCGCGCCCGGCGCCGGACGCTCGAAGCCTGGTCCGGCGCCCTGCTGTTCGCCGCCCTGACCGTACTGGTGGCCCTCCGCGACCCCGAAGTGTCCGGGCACTACCCCGGCTGTCCGTTCCGCTCCCTGACCGGCCTTTCCTGCCCCGGCTGCGGCACCTTACGGGCGCTGCGCGACCTCACCCGGGGCGACGTGGCCGCCGCCCTGGCCCACAACGCGCTCTTCGTCGCCGCCCTGCCCCTGGCCCTGTTCTCCTGGCTGCGCGCGGTCCGGGGCCGGCCGCCCGTGCTGACGTCGGTGTGGGCGGGGGTGACCGGCGGGGCCGTCCTGCTCCTCTGGGGCGTTCTGCGCAACTGTGCATGACCGGGTGAGCGGGGGCCGGGGGAGCGCGGGGTACCCCTTCGTGGGGCGGACAGCGGCAGACAGGTGATATCCCGCGCGTCGGGTGCGCCCGTGCGGGAGATGCGGGCAGCTTCCTGGTGTCCGTGCCACCAGCGAGGTGCAGGAGTTCCATGACGACGACAGCCGACGACGCGCCACGGGAGAAGGGCCCGCTCCCGGCGGAGGGGGCGGGCCTCCGTTTCGCCTGCCCCCCGTCCGACGGGACGGAGGAAGCGGCTCGGCGCGCGGTGCTGCGGGCCACCGACCACCTGCTGGCCCGGCAGCACGCCGAGGGCTGGTGGAAGGAGGACTTCAGCACGGACGTGAGCTATGACGCCCACGACCTGTTCCTACGGCACGTGCTGGGCATCCTCGACGAGCGGGTGGCCGCCGCGAGCGGCCGGTGGATCCGCTCGCAGCAGAGCGCGGACGGCTCCTGGCCCCTCGTCTTCGACGGCGCGGGCCACCTCGGGACCACCGTCCAGGCGTATGTGGCGCTCCGGCTCGCCGGGCACCCCCCGGACGCGGAGCACATGTCCCGGTGCGCGGCGTGGGTCCGCGAGCAGGGCGGCGCCGCGGCCGCTCCGCTGGAACCACGCATCTGGCTCGCCATGCTCGGCCTGTGGAGCTGGGACGACCTGCCCGAGATCCCGCCGGAGATCATCGCGCTGCCCAAGTGGGCGCCCATGAACATCTATTCCTTCGGCTACGCGATGCGCCAGGCGCTGGTGTCCCTCGGCGTCATCAGCGCGTACCGGCCCGTGCGGCCTGCTTCCTTCGCCATCGACGAACTCTTCGTCGTGTCCGACGGCTCCGACGCTTCCGCCCACGGACCGGCGCCGATCACGAGCTGGGCGGGCGTCTTCCAGCGCGTGAACACCGCGTTGCGCGCGTATCGCAGCGTCGCGCCCGGCCCGGTGCGCCGGACCGCGACGAACGCCTGTGCCCGCTGGCTCATCGACCGGCAGGAGGCGGACGGGAGCTGGGGGGCGTGCACCCCCATCACCACGTGGGTGGTTCTCGCCGTGCACCTGCACGGCTACCGGCCGGACCACCCGGTCCTCAAGGCCGCCCTCGGCTTTCTGGAGGACTGCGCCTGCTGGCCCGAGGACGGCGTACGGAGACTGGAGACCGTGCAGAGCCCGGTCTGGGACACCTGCCTGTCGGCCAACGCGCTCCTCGACGCCGGCCTGGCCGCCGACCACCCCGCGCTGACCGGGGCCGCCGACTGGCTGCTCACCCGGCAGACCGACCGGCCCGGCGACTGGGCCGTACGGCGGCCCCGCCTCGCTCCCGGGGGCTGGGCCTTCGAGTTCGAGAACCAGAACTATCCGGACACCGACGACACCTCCGAGGCGGTCCTCGCGCTGCGCCGTATCCGCCATCCGGACCCGGCGCGTGTCGACGCCGCGGTGCGCAGGGCGGTGCGCTGGAGTCTCGGTCTGCAGAGCGCGAACGGCGGGTGGGGCGCCTTCGACGCCGACAACACCAGCACCCTGCCCGGCAAACTCCCCTTCTTCGACTACGGCGCGTACTGCGCGGACGCGCCCGTGGCCGACGTCACCGCCCACATGGTCGAGATGCTGGCGGCCCTCGGCATGCGGCGCGACCCCCGCACCCGGCGGGCCGTGCGCTGGCTGCTCGCGCAGCAGGAGGACCACGGCGCGTGGTTCGGGCGCTTCGGGGTGAACCACGTCTACGGCACCGGCTGCGTCCTGCCGGCTCTCGTGGCCGCCGGGGTTCCCGAGGGCCACCCGGCCGTGCGGCGTGCGGTCGCCTGGCTGTCGTCCGTGCAGAACGAGGACGGCGGCTGGGGCGAGGACTGGGAGTCGTACACCGATCCGGCGTGCGTCGGCCGTGGCGTGTCCACCGCCTCGCAGACCGCCTGGGCGCTGCTCGGACTGCTCGCCGCCGGAGAACGCGACAGCGCCGCTGTACGGTCCGGGGTGTGCTGGCTGACCGAGCGGCAGACGGACGCCGGAACCTGGGAGGAACCGCAGTTCACCGGCACCCTCATGCCCGGGGGAGTGGCCTGCCGGTACGAAGGCTACCGGCTTGTCTTCCCCCTCATGGCCCTGGGCCGCTACGCCCGGCGGCACAGTACGGGCCCCGGGGACTCCCGCTAGCGGGGCCGCCGGCAGGCGGCCCGTACGACGGCCTCCGGCGGGCCGGCCGCGGTCACCGGTGCGGGAACCCCGGTGGCCGCGGCGCCCACCGAACAGTGGGAGCGGGTGCGGACGTGGAAGACGAGCAGGGCCGAAGCGCTGGTCGCGGCGGCCCAGGCGAGCGAGAGGAGGCTGTGGAGCCAAGGGGTGCCGGAGGTGAACGCGGCGGCCAGCGTGAGCTGGTTCGCGCCGTACAGGGGCAGCACTTCGAGACCGGACAGGTCGACCACGGTGAAGACCGGGTTCTGCAGGCCGGTGTCGACCAGGCTGAGCATGATGACGAGGAAGAAGCCTTCCAGCTCACCACGGACCAGCGACCCCAGCAGCAGACCGATGCCGCCGTACGCGAGGCCGGCGCCGAAGAGGCCGAGAGCCAGCGGGCCCCACTGCCGTACGGGCACCGAGGCCCCCAGCACGGCCACGGTGTACAGGGCCAGGAGAGCGGCGATGAGGGCGACGGCGGTGACCTTCGCCAGCAGCATCGGGACGCGGGGGTAGCCGGCCAGCAGCAGCCGGCGGTCCATCTCCCCGGCCTTGAACGTCTCCATGAACGTCACGAAACCGGTGACCAGGGTGACGGCGGCGAGCGCGTTGACGACCTGACTGACGTGGCTCGCCTGCGAGACGGCTCGGATGCCGAGGGAGTCCAGGGGGAAACGCACCTCCCGGTCCGAAGCGCACAGGCGGGCCACGGCGATCCACGCGGGAATGAAGGCGACCGCCAGGAGCAGTGCCATACGGTTGCGCAACTGGCCGAGGAGCGTGCAGTGCAGCATCTCGGCGAACGCCGCCGGGTACGGCCTCATCGGACGGTCTCCTCGGTCTCCAGGCGGCCGTCGCGCAGGTGGCCGACCGCGTCGAAGTGGTGCAGGTCGTGCAGCAGGTGCGAGACCACGACGATCGAGCGGCCCGCGTCGCGCAAGCGGGCCGCCAGCGCCCAGAAGCGCTGGTGGGTGTCCCAGTCGAAGCCCTGGTACGGCTCGTCCAGCACCAGCAGTTGCGGGTCGTGCATCAGGGCGATCAGCAGGTTCAGCTTCTGCCGGGTCCCTCCGCTGAGCTCCCCGGTCCGCCGGCGCCCGCAGTCGGCGAACCCCAGTACGTCCATCAGCTCGTGGGCCCGCGCCAGGGAGGACAGCCGGTAGGCCACCTGGAACAGCCGCAGATGCTGCAGGACGGTGAACGACTCGTTCAGCACGGCCTGCTGCGGGCAGTACCCCACCGCCCCGGCGCGTACCACCGTGCCCCGGTCGGGCGTCAGCTCTCCCACCGCGATGCGCAGCAGCGTGCTCTTGCCCGTGCCGTTCTCGCCGACCACACCGACCAGCGCCCCGGGCGGTACGTCGAGGTCGGCGCCGCGCAGCACCTGCCTGCGGCCGTACGCCTTCCAGACGCCCTCGATACGCAGCCGTGACTGCCGTTGCGTGACCTCTGACGGCACATGGGCCCTTTCGTCAGCGAAGTGTGTAGATGGATGCGGCGAGGGCGAAGGTGTACCACTGCTCCACCAGGCGGTAGCTGCGCTGGTCGTGCTCCGGGCCCCGCAGGAACAGCACCCGGACCGCCAGCAGCAGGCTCAGGCCGCACAGGAACACGTCGGTGGCGACGGTCCACCAGTGCGGCCCGGCGGGCGCCATCAGGAAGTGGTGGATGAACACGGGGCCGACGGCGAAACCGGCGCACAGGAAGATCCGGGTGGGCAGTTCGCCGAAGACCAGCGGCATGGTGGAGCGGCGGACCGCGCGGTCGCCGTGCAGGTCCCGCAGGTCCTGGACGGACATCAGGAAGGTCACCGTGATCGTCAGCGTCACGATCCAGCGCCACGCGTCCGGTGTGAGCGTGGTGACGATCTCCCACGCGGCCATCAGCTGGGCGATGACCCCGATCCCGGCGTACAGGTTCCTGCCCAGCCAGTGGCGGCCCCAACCGTACTCGTGCTGGAGCAGGGAGAGGATCTGCCACATCAGCGCCCACTTCAGCACGCCCAGGCAGTAGCCGTACACGGGGAAGGTGATCCGGACGGCGATCAGGCGCAGCCGGGCGCCCCGGACGGTGCTCTCCCCGGTGATCAGCGGCCGGAAGGGTTTGTTGAGGCGGTCCTCCTCGACGCCGACCAGTTGGTTGGCCAGGGTGTGCTCGTAGATGAACAGCCAGAAGTACACCGCTCCCAGGGCCGTGACGGCCGCGGCCTCGCCCAGGGGCAGCCGCGCGTGGACGGTGGCGGCCACGACGAAGCAGGTACCGGGGAAGACCGTGGTCCAGCGGTCGACGCGGATGAACAGCCAGCTCAGGCGGATCTCCCGCCAGACGGTCTGCACCACCGTCGTGGACGCGCTCGTCGTCGGGGTCGTCATGGGGCGGCTCCGTACTGGTCGGGCGGCGGTTCCCGGTCCGCTCGGCGCGCGGTGCCGTCGGCGGACGCGGCCGCCGCACTCATGCCGTGCGGTGGACGGCCGCCTCCGCGACGGCCCTGAGCGTGCGCACCGCGCTGTGCGTGAAGGGCGCCACGTCCAGGACGTCCAGCGCCTGCCGGTATCGTTCCTCGATCATCCGCTCGACGTCGGCCCGGGCCCCGGTGCTCGTGAGGATGTCGCGGACCTCCGCGGCGCCCGGCTCGTCCAGCTCCGGGTCGCCGATCAGCGCGCGCAGCCGGTCGGCCTGCGCGGGAGCGGCGGCCCGCAGCGCGCGGACGACGAGGCTGGTGCACTTGCCCTCACGCAGGTCGTCCAGGTGCGACTTGCCCATCCGGTCCGGGTCGCCGAACACCCCGAGCACGTCGTCCCGGAGCTGGAACGCCTCGCCGAGGGGCACACCGTAGGCGCTGCAGGCGTCCAGGACCTGCTCGTCCGCGCCGGCCAGGGCAGCGCCGACCTGCAAGGGCCGTTCGATGGTGTACTTGGCCGTCTTGTAGCGGACGACGGTCAGCGCCGTCTCCATGCTCACGTCGAGATCGCCGGTGGTCAGCAGGTCCAGGTGCTGACCGGCGATCAGTTCGGCGCGCGCGAGGTCGACGACGCGCAGTACGGCGACGCGGTGGGCGTCGGGCATGGGCGTGGTGTGCAGCAGTTCGTCGGACCAGACGAGGGCGAGGTCGCCCACCAGAATGGCGCCGCTGGTGCCGAAACGGTCCGCCATCTCCGGCAGGGGATGCCGGTCGGCCAGCAGCCGGTGGACCGAGGGGCGTCCGCGCCGGCTCTCGGCCGCGTCCATGATGTCGTCGTGCACGAGGGCGCAGGCGTGTGCCAACTCGATGGAGGCGGCCAGTCTGACGGCCTGCGCGGGGTCTCCCTCGCCGCCCGCGGCGCGCCATCCGGCCACGCACAGCAGCGGGCGGACCCGCTTGCCTCCGTCGATGAAGTCGCGCAGCAGGAGGACGAGCGCCGACTGACCGGGTACCGCGGAGGTCTGCGCCCTCTCCGTCAGGAACGAGGACAGCAGGTCGTCGATGGCGGCGCGGGGGGCGAAGAACTCGGACTCGACCGGAAGCGTCTCAGTACGCATCGGAAGGGCGCGTCTCCGCTCCGAGGGCCGACTCGGGTGTGTGCCCGGCGAGGCGCGGACCGCTGCCGGCCGGGCCGGGCCGCCGGGTCCCCGGATCTCCGGAGCTGCGGTGAGCACGGCCCGACAGGTCCGGAGCCGGCGGGGTCTGGGCCGGCTGAAGCTTTTTGTTCATTCATCCAATCCTTCGGTCAACTGCTGCCCGTGCTCCCGAACGAAGGGTGGGCCTAGTTGATGTACACCGAAGTCCTAGAAAAACATGCATATACGGGCGTTTTTTACCTATTTGTAGTAAGCGCTGACGGGACGGTTCACCCGGTCGCGCCGAGCCCCTCGCCCAGGGTGGCGATCACCTCGGGGGCGTGGCCCGCGGCGCGGAGCGGGGCCCGGACGTCGCGTTCCAGGTCGGGGAGGTAGCCGAGGAGCACGTCGGCGGGGCCGTGGACACGGACGCCGGAGACCGTCGCGGCGGGCAGCAGCAGCGTCTCGGCCGGGCCGAGGGTCTCCCGTACCGCACCGCACGTCACCTCCGTCGCGGCGCCGATGTTGCTGAGCACCACGCACGAGTCGAACGCCGGCACGGCGTCCCCCGGCGCCCGTACCCGCCAGTTCTCCAGCGCGAAATACGGCCCGGCACACAGCATCCGGCGCTCCACCCCGCCCTCCGTCGGCAGCCGCAGCCCGCCGTGGAAGTCCGGACGGTGCTCCGGCTTCCACTCGCACAGCAGCGCCTCGACGTTGGCCCGCCACTGCGCGTCGTCGATCGGCGCGCCGTCCTCCATCCGGTGGCGCATCGCATGCTGTTGCAGGTCGGAGGTCTGCTCGATCTCGTAGACGAGGGTGTCGGGGCCGAAGCTGTGCGGCGTGCCGCCCGGGACGTACAAGGTCTGGCCCGCGCGTACGGGCAGGCGCCGCAGGACGGCGTCGAAGTCCTGGTCGAGCAGCGCCCGACGCAGCCGCTCGTGGTCCACGCCCGGCCGTACGCCGGCCAGCGCCGTACTGCCGGGCGGCGCGTACAGGATGTGCCAGGCCTCCGTCTTGCCGTTGGGTTCGCCCTCCCGCTCACGGGCCGCCGTGTCGTCGGGGTGCAGATGGACCGGCAGGGGCCGGCGCGCGTCGATGAACTTCGTCAGCAGCGGGAACCGGGGGCCGCGCCAGCCAGGCCCGACCAGTTCGTCGGGGTGGCTCAGGGCCAGCTCCCGCAGGGTGTGACCGGCCAGCGTCCCGTTCAGGACGTGGGAGTGCTCCCCCTCGACATCACTGACCTCCCACGTCTCCGCCACCGGCCCGTCGGGCAGCCCGGTCCGGCCGAGCCGTTCGGGAACGGCCCGGCCGCCGAAGACATGCTGCTTGACCGGTGTGGTCAGCCGCATCGGATACCAGTTCATCGTTCGAGTACACCCCTGCTTTCCGCGCGTCCGGACTCATTACGCCGACCGCTGGCGCGCCCCGGGCCGGCCGTACGGCGGACGTGGCGGTGCCGGCGTGGCGCGGGTGCCCGGGCGCGGACCGGCCGAATCCCGCCCCCCTTTGTCGGCACGGGGATTTCCGCCCGTACGAAATCGCTCTGTTTACCGGCCGGGTCCACGGGCACGCGACTGACTGTCAAGGAAACGGCTCGACCGAAAAGGAGCGCGACCATGACCGCCGACAAGAAGGCTTCCACGAAGGCCGAGCGCGCCAAGGGCGCGGTGAAGGAGAACGTCGGCCGTGCGGTCGGCAACGAACGCATGACGGCGGAGGGCCGCGCGGAACGCGCCAAGGGCGACGTACGCGAGGCGGGCGAGAAGGCCAAGGACGCCTTCAAGCGGTGACATTCCCGGTGTGACCTGCCTCTTGGGCGCAGCGCCCTGATGTGACCCTTGGTGCCCCCGCGCAGTCTTCTGCGCGACCCTCTGAAAGACGCACGCGGATATGCGCGTACAGATCAGAGTTCCGGGCGGTGGCTCGGCGGAATTCCCGCCGGACCACCGCCCGGCCCATTTTCCCGGAACATGTCCGGGACGTTTCGGCGGAACTCAGCGGCCGCGGACGACCAGTCCCGCATGGCCGCGGGGAGCATGGTCAGCGTGTAGAACCACCACACGGGGTCGGCCCGCAGCGCGGCACACAGCAGGAGGTCGGCCGCCAGGCACCCGCCGAACACCAGCAGGGCCCGGCCCGTACGGTCCGACCGGACTCCGAGCAGGTACGCCGTCACGGCCAGCGCCGGCAGACAGCCGTTCCCCGGGGTGACGGAAACTGGTCAGGCCCAGCGCGCACAGCCCGTCGGCGACGACCACGGCTGCCCCTGGCCACCTGCGGCCGCCCGCCACCACCGCGGCCAGGACGAGCGGCGGCAGCACCAGTCCCACGGCGACCGGGCCCGCGGGTGGTCCCGGTGGTCCAGCACGGCGGCCACCGACAGCACGGCCCACCACGCCGCGTCGCGGACGGCCGGGCCCGTCTTGACCGCCATCGCCGTTACGCCTCGGCGTCCTGCGGGTACCAGCGCAGCTCGACCGTGTTGCCGTCCGGGTCCAGGACGTACACGGACTGCGCGTCGCCCCGGGCGCCGTACCGCCGGCCGGGGCCGTCCACGACCGTGAAGACGCCCGAGTCGATGACCTGCTGCCAGTCCAGCGGCTCGACGACCAGGCAGATGTGGTCGACGTTGGACTCGCCGCGATCCCCTTCGACGAGGTCGATGATGGTCGTCGGGCTCACGCGGGCGGAGGGGAACGGGACCTCGCCCGCGCGCCACTCCTCGACGCGTACCGGTTCCAGGCCCAGCGGGCCGCAGTAGAAGCCGAGGGCGCGCTCGGCGTCCGCGACGTTGAGGACGAGGTGGTCGAAGGCGATGACGCGCATGGGAATCGTCCGTCTCCTGGAGAATGAAGGGGTTCTTGCGGTGCGGTCCGCCGCTGGTCGGCGGCCCGTGGTGGACGATAGCGGGCGCGCCCGGCCGTGTGATCGGCCGTCGGGACTGCGTCCGAGGTCCCGGTCGGAGGCGACGGAGGTCCCGGTCGGTGACGGACCGGCCGGTGACGCCATTGATCCAGACCAATAGGGACGTTTCTGGATCAACTATAACTTTACTGTCACTTGGTGTTATGGGGACTCTGTTTACACCAGCCTCTCAGGCAACAGGCGGCGGCCGTTGGCCTGTTGACGGGTCAACGGCCGACCGCGTTCACGAGGCAGGGCGAGAAGCAGGGGCAGAGACATGGCGAGGAACCGCACCGTGCGGTACGGAGGGCGTGCGCTGGTGCTCGCGGCGACGGCCGCGGGCCTGGTCGCGGCGGTGACCGTGCCCGCAGCGGCGGCCGACGGCCCGGACCGCAGGCAACTGATAGCCGACTGCGCTTCCGGCGAAGGCAAGTGCACCTTCAACGAGCCGGTACTCGGCACGGCGTACCTGGGCGACTTCCGGCAGGTCTCCAGCTCGCTCCACAACTGCACCACGTCCCCCGCCACCCAGTCGATGGGCTGGTCGGACACGGTGGGCTCCAGCGACTCGGCCGGTGTCTCCGTCACCGCGGGCGGCAAGCTCGCGGGCATCATCGACCTCGGCGTCACCGCGACGTACAGCCACACCTGGTCCAGCTCGCACACCGAGAACAGCTCGCTGAACATGACGGTGCAGCCCGGCGAGGTGGGCTGGATCTCGCGCGCCCAGGTGATGCAGACCGTCTCGGGCACCTGGCAGACCCACTACGACAGCCCCAAGTGGGGGCACTACTACTGGTTCGTCCCCGACACCGTCACCGGCCCGGCCGCCAACGGTACGGACGGCGTCAGCAACGCGGTGGTGGTCAAGACCCGCAAGATGACGGCGTCCGGGAAGGCGTCCTGCGCCACCGGCGCGCACCGGGGGGAGACCTTCCGGCTGAAGCGCTGAGGACGGGCCGCGTACGGGGGCGCGGCCACGGCCGCCGCGGGCGGTCGTCCGTACGGCACCGTGTCCGCCCGTGGACGCGGAGTCCCCGCCCGTACGCCCACCTCCGTCAGCCGGCGGCGCCACCGTCCATGCGCAGCCGTACCAGCTCGTCCAGGCGCTCCAGACTGCGGTCCAGCTCGTCGGTCACCGCGTCGGCGCCGGGGTCGTGCTGCTCGTCGAAGAAAGACAGGTGGACCGTCACCTCGCTGGCGCCGCTGCCGATGCCGGCGACCTGGAGCCAGCCGGCGTAGCTGCCGCTGTCCCTGGTGCCCCACTCCAGCCGCATCTGCTCCCGCTCGGCGCGGAAGAGACCGGCCTCGTCCTCGCCCGTACGGTCCTCGTGCACCGTCACGGCCGGCAGGTCCGCCGCCTCCACGTGCAGTCCCTGCGGCAGCCAGCTGTCGAGTTGTCCCACGACACTCGCCTGATCGAACACATGCTCAGGCAGCGCGGGCATCGTACGGGAACGCTCGTATTCGCTCATGCCAAACCCATCGTCGTCGCAAGCCTTCCGTGCCCCCTCCGTAAGCGTCTGCCCGCAGAAGGCGTGTGAAGGCCCCACAACCACCCGTTCGCTGTGACAGGTCCGCCCTTCAGCCTCACCGCCACCGGCCACGACGGCGGGCGGCGGCGACGGCGGCAACAGGCAAGCGCGGTGTCCGTCCCGGGGAAGACAGGGCGGCCGTGGCCGGGTTGACTTCCGGCCACCCACCCGACCGGACGGAATGCGGAGCACGCCATGCCCGAGCAGCCAGGCGACGAGTTATGGAAGAACCTCCAGCCGATCAAGGACTCCTTCAAGCCGGACGCCCTGCCCGAGGTGTACATCCAGGGCGCCGCCACCGACGACGACCGGTACTACGCCCCCTTCACCGAGACCGTCGGCTCCCGCCCGCTGTGGATCAACGTCAAGGACAACACCTGGTCCGACATCCTGTACGCCAGGGAAGCGGGGCTGGTCAACCGGCACTACCACCCGCACGAGGTGTTCGCCTACACCCTCTCCGGCACGTGGGGTTACCTGGAGCGGCCCTGGACCGCGACGGCCGGGGACTTCGTGTACGAGGCGCCGGGCGAGGGCCACACCCTGGTCGCGTACGCGAGCGACGCGCCCATGAAGACCCTGTTCATCGTCAAGGGGCCGCTCATCTGGCTCGACGAGGACGGCGGGCCCACCGGCTACTTCGACGTGCACGACTACATCGCCATGTGCCGCGCCCACTACGAGCGGGTGGGCCTCGGCGCCGACTACGTCGACGGCCTGTTCCGCTGAGCGGGCGCCGCCCTTCCCGGCCCGTGTCCGGGCGCGGCGTCCCGGAGTAGGCTGCGCCTCCCGGCCCGGCCCCCCGGGGTCGCGCCACCGGACGCTCGCTCACGGCAAGGAGGCGGAGTTGCCCGGACATCCCGCCCCCGGCTACTCCCGTATGTCCACCCGGTCCGTCGCCCCGGCGGACCGGGTGGACCTGTGGGAGGACTACAACCGTCAGGCCCTGGTCGGCCTGCGCTGCTCCCCGCACTCCGAGGACGGCCTGCCGGCCACCCAGACCGACACCGGGCTCGGCAGTCTGCGGCTCGCCGACATCGCCGACATCGCCGGCAACGAGCACGTCGTCGAACGCAGCCCCCAGACCTGCCGGACGTCCCCCAAGGACTCGGTCTTCGCCTCGCTGCTCGTCTCCGGCCAGGCGGTCTTCCTGCACAGCGGCGGCTGCTTCACCCTCGGCACGGGCGACCTGGTCCTCTACGACACCCGCCGCTCGTACCTGCTCGGATTTCCCACCGCGATGCGCCAACTGCTGGTGGACGTCCCCCGCGAGGTGTTCACCGAGCGGTGCCTGCCCGGCGGGGTGCCCACGCCGCTGGTCTTCAGCAGCGGTACGGCGGCCGAGGCGCCGCTCCTGCGCCGCCTCGAAACCGTCCTGTCCGCCCGCTTCGGCCGCCCGGACCCCGGCGACACGGCGGCGGCCGAGCGCCGCGTGCTGGAGCTGGTGCACTGCCTGGCCGTACGCGGCGGCCCGGACGGCACGGACCGGGGCGCCCGGCTGCTGCTGGCCCGGGACCACATCGACCGGCACCTCGCCGACCCCCGGCTGTGCGCCGCCCACGTGGCGGCCGCGCTCGGCATCTCCACGCGGCAACTGAGCCGGGACTTCCGGCGGGCCGGCCTGAGCCCGTCCCGCCACATCCTCGAACGCCGCCTGGAACGGGCCCGGCAGCAACTCTCCGACCCGGCGTCGGCCCGGCTGACGGTCGCGGACATCGCCCACCGCTGGGGATTCGCCAGCCAGCCGCACTTCACCCGCGTCTTCCGTGAGCACTTCGGCCGGACACCGGGCGAACTCCGCCCGCCCCGCCCTGCCCGGGGCGGCGGGCAGGAGAATGCCCTCCGCGCGGAGAACTGAGCGCGCGGAGGGCAGCGGGCCCGTACCGGCCGCCGTGCACGTCGGCCGGTACGGGCCCGTCCGGGATCAGACGTCCGAAATCAGCCTTACGGGATCAGTCGTCCGACAGCGGGACGTTGTAGACGACACGGCCGTTCAGCTCGGGGCGGGGGCGCACGTACTTGCGGTACGGGGACTCGTTGGAGACCCAGAGCTGTTCGGTGGCGGGCCAGTACGACAGGTTCTCGGCGGCCGCCGGGGTACGGCTCCACACGCGCACGGCACCGCCCGAGTCGCCCCGGTACAGGCAGTACGGCTCACCGAACACCCGGCGGGCGTCCGGGCACATCGCGGTGAAGTAGAACCGTTCGTCGTGCTGGACGACGCCCTGCGGTCCGGCCAGCGGAACACGGTACCCGGCACTGGCCCGTACCAGCCCGCGCTCGTCGGAGCGCAGCAGGTGGGACGACGGGCTCAGCGGCCAGCGCACCACACGGGAGGTCGGCGAACTGGTCTCGACGGTCACCAGCGACGGCGCGAACGACGCACCGTGGTCGATGGAGGCGCCGCTGAAGCACGGCGTCTCGTCCGTCCTGCTCCCGCACCCGTTACGGCCGACGAAGGAGTACTGCGCGACCTGCGGCAGCGCCGCCGCCTGCCAGTTGGCGCTCACCGAGCCGCGGCGCACTCCCACGCGCCCGGAGGACGTGGTGGTGGCCCACAGGTGGCGTACGTCGAAGACGCGCAGCCGCTCGCTGCTGTACAGGAAGAGGTAGGGGCCGTACCAGGAGAGGGTGTCGCCGTGGCCCTTCAGAGCGGTGAACCCGCCCTGGCCCCGCGGGGTCACGAGCAGGGCACTGCGGTACCGGGGCCGTCCCCGGTCGGTGACGTCCGTGAAGGACACCTTCATGAAGTGGTCGATCTGCTTGGCGCCGCGCCAGGGCCGGTTCGCGGGGTTGCGCGGGGCGCTGGGGTGGTCGTAGCTGGACGCCCAGCTCGCGGCGACGATGCTGCGCCCCTGCCAGCGGCCCGAGCGCGGCTCGGCCTCACCGGACCCGGTGAGCCCCTGCGGAACGTACGCCCAGCCCAGGTCGTCCGCCGACCCGCGCTGCCAGCAGAAGCCGTCCGCGCCGGACAGCGGCACCCTGGTCGGACAGCGCGACAGGTGCACCGCCGCCTGCGGACGGGAGTTCAGCCAGGACGTGAGGGAAGCCGGACGCAGCTCACGGTGGCGTCGTTCGAGCGCCAGCACGCGTCCGCGGTCCGACCCGTCGTACCGGAGCTGGAAGCCCTGGTGGCCGATGGGGGTGATGACCCCCCTGGACCTGCCGCCGGGCATGGCCCGCTGCGGGAGCTGTTCGTGCTGGAAGGCCCGCTGCTCGCCCGCGTGGGCGTAGCGGGACGAGTCCGCGGCGGCCGGCGGCGGCTCCTGGGACGTCGCCGCCGGGGCGCCGACCGTGAGGGCGGCCGCCAACGACCCTACAGCGGCCACCAGGGCTGTACACCGAGAAAACTTCAATTCTACCAGCCACTCTTTCCGCAATTCCGTCCCCGGGCCGCGCGCACGGCGCCGCCGGGATGCGGCGCGGTGCAGACGCGGGGCGGGGGGAGGTGGTTGCAGCGTCATGGGGCTCCCCGAATGGCAGCTCCCTGATCACGGCAGAAAGGATTCCACCGATGGGCCGCCTTGGTGGAGTACGTCGGCGTCAACAGGCACGTACTTCACCCGTACGAGGTATGCGTGGCAAGGACGATGCTGGTACTGAATCGTTTTCGTCAGTAAATAGGATGAGCTTTTGAGAAAGCAATACGAGTGTCGGAGCGGGTCGTCACGCTCATATTTCCGAGGAATTGCCCGCGGCGGGGGCGGTGGCCATGCGATCCGCCGAGCGGCACCACATTCTCCCGTACGTATGCGAGAGTCACGGATGCGCAGCCGCCCCGCGGGTGGCCCGCGGGGCGGCTGCGTACGGTGCTATCCGGCCGCTCCGGCGCACGCGGGGTGACCCCACCCGTCCGGGTTCTTCGCGATCGTCTCGCCCTTGCCGTACGACTGTCCGCACCGGCACTGGCCGGGGAACCGCGCCGTGACGGAACCGCCCCGCGGCCGCGCGCCCTTGCCGGCCCGCGCGGACGGGACGCGGGCGGCCGACGACTGCCGGGGCCGCCCGCCGGACGCCGCGCCGGCCGGTTCCGGCGCGGGGAGCGCGGAGCCCAGGGCGCTGCCGATGGCCTGCTGGGTGCGCGCGGTCTCGCTGGCGGCGCCGTCCGCCGCCGCGTTCAGCGGGTCGCCGTCGACCTGGTGGGCCGGTACGTAGACGAACTCCACCGTCCGCCCGGTGAGCAGCTCGTCGATGCCGACGATCAGGTCACGGTTGGCCACCGGCTTGCCCGCCGCGGTCTTCCAGCCCTTCTTGCGCCAGCCCGGCAGCCAGGTGGTGACCGCCTTCATCGCGTACTGCGAGTCCATCCGCACCTGGAGCGGCACGGCGGGGTCGGTGGCCGCCAACAGCTCCCGCAGCGCGGTCAGTTCCGCCACGTTGTTGGTCGCGGTGCCCAGCGGGCCGGCCGCCCAGCGCTCCACCGTCCCCGCGCCGTCCCCGACGACCCATGCCCAGGCCGCGGGCCCGGGGTTCCCTTTCGACGCCCCGTCGCACGCGGCTGTGATCTGTTCTGCCATCCCTCGATACTGCCAGCCTTCGCGGCCCGCGTTGACCACCGGCCCGCCCGGCCCCAGGAGCCCCGGCGGCCGGGCGGGGCCGGTGGCCCGCCCGGCCACCGGGGCCGTACCGGCTCAGCAGGTGGGGCGCTGGGCGTGGGCCGGGTCGAGGGCGTTCTGGACGAGGCGGGTCGCCGTCCGGTCGTAGGTGATGTTGATGTGGGCGGTGGTGTTGAGAAGGCAGTGGCTCTGGATCGTCTGGTTGCTGACGTTGCGGGCCGGTGCCAGGAACGCCGAGGTGTACGGGGTCACGACCTCGTCGTACCAGGTGGCGATCACGGTGTAGTCGACGTCCGGATCGGTCTCGCCGCCCGCGTTCAGCTCCTTCAGGAAGCGCGAGCCGACGATCTGCTGCTCGCAGGCGGGACAGGCCGCGCCGACGACGACGTCCGCGCCGGGTATCAGCCGGGCCAGCAGGCCCAGGCCGAGGAGCGAGGTGCCGTGGTTGGACGGGACGAGGGCCACCAGGCGGCCGACCTTCGCCGCCCCGCCCAGGTTCTTGATGTAGTGCCGCGGCAGCATGCCGCCCTGCGAGTGCCCGACGATGTCGACCTTGTCCGCGCCGGTCGCCGCCCGCACCCGGTCGACGAACGCGGCGAGCTGTCGGGCCGAGGCGGCGATGTCGCCGGTGCCCAGGACCGGGCCCTCGGTCCCGCCGTAGTTGAGGGCGAAGACGCAGTACCCGTCGTCCTTGAGCTTGGGGGAGAGAGCGGCCCAATTGGCGTACCGGTTCTCGAAGGTGCCGTGGACGAGGACGACCGGACGGGGGTGCGCGCGGCCCGGCTCGCACGTCCAGTCGTTGGCGCCGGTGGGGAGGGCGGTGGGCCGGGTCGTGGAGTAGAGGAAGGCGGACAGGAAGTTGCCCTGCGGCGGGCCGACGGGGTCGGCGGCGGTGGACGTGCCCGAGGTGGTCGTAGCGGGCGCGGAGGCCGTCGTGGGTGCCGAGGCCGTCGTGCGTGCCGCGGCTGTCGCGGGTGCCGCGGTGGCTCCGGCCAGTACCAGGCCGACCGCCACCGCGAGCCCGGTCAGCGGGGCGATCGGACGTCTCCGGTGTCTTGCGCGCATGGTCCCGTTGCTGCGCATCAGTTGTTCTCCTCATGCCGTGGTTCGGTACGGGCGCCACAAGGGCGGACACCACGGCGCCGGACCGGCGTACCGGGGCCGCGTGGTGCGTGCGGCGTCCGGGAAGCTACCGGCGCGTCATGTCGGGACCACGTTCGCGCCGTACGGCCCGTGGCACCAGGGAAAGCGGTGAGGAGAGGGGAAAGGTGTCATCCGCGTGACACTTCCGTACACCACCGGGTCAGCCGCCGCAGCCTCCGTACAGCGGCCCGGAGGCGGGACGGCTCGTGCGACCGCCCGCACAAGGCTGGACCGGCGGGGCCGGGAGAGGGCACGATCCCGGCCCGGGGACATGCGCGTCCCGCCGTCCACGGTCCGGAGGAGACCCGCGATGCACACAACGCCGGGTGACACGTTCGCGCGCGGCCCCTGGCACGAACTGCCCACGGTGTTCGGCGCGTTGCTGCGCCCCCGGATCGACGCCATCGCCTCCGGGATGGTCGAGGCCATCCGCCGGGAAGTGCCCGCCTACCGGCGCCCGCTCGACTCCTCCGTGGGCCGGGACCTGGTCGCTTCGGTGTGCCGCGCGATGCGCCAGTTCGCGGAACTGACGGAGGCCCCGGAGAGTCCACAGGGCCACCACGTACGGCACTTCCGCCACCTGGGCCGCGTGGAGTTCCTCAACGGGCGCACCACGGACGGGCTCCAGGCCGCCTTCCGGGTCGGCGCGCGGGTCGGCGGACGCCGTTACGCCGAGATCGCCCGTACGGCCTCGCTGCCCACCGAGATCGTCCTGCCGCTGCACGAAGCCGTACTGACCCACATCAACGCCCTGTCCAACGAGGCGGTCAGGGGCTTCGTCGCCGCCCAGGCCCACGCGGAGGACGAGGTGCAGCGCAGTCGGCGGTCCTTGGCGCAGGCGCTGCTGGAACAGCCGCACGGCGCGGCCCGCGAACCGCTCGAACCCCTCGCGGCGCGGGCCCGCTGGCCACTGCCCGCCGAGGTCGCCTGCCTCGTCGTACGCGGTGCGGCGGGCAGCCGCCGCACCGTGCCGTGGCCGGACGCGCTGGTGCTGCCGCGCGGCGCCGATCTCGTCGCGGTCCTTCCGGAGCCGACCGGCGGCGGCCCCGCCGGGACCGCGGACGTACGCGCCGCGGTCCGCGGCCGTACCGCGGCGCTCGGACCGGCCGTCGCGCCGCGCGACGCCTGGCTGTCCCTCGTCTGCGTACGGCTCGCGCTCAACCACCACCGGGACACGGGCGCGCCGGACGGCGCGTTCCTGACCGTCGGCGACCGGCTGGCCGACGTCCATCTGCTCGGCGGCGCGCACATCGGGCGCCTGCTGGGGGACCGCGCACTGGGCGTCCTCGACGGGCTGCCCGCGGGCCGGGCGGCACGGCTGGCGGAGACGCTCGAAGCGCTCCTGATGTCCTGGGGCCGTACCGCCCCCGAGGTCGCCCGGGCCCTCGGCATCCACCCGCAGACGGCCCGCAAACGCCTGCGGCACCTGGACGCGCTCTTCGACGGCCGGCTCGCCGACCCAGGGTTCCGCTTCGAGGCGCTGCTGGCGCTGCGCACCAGGGCGCTACGGGGCTGAGCCGTACGGGCCGCCCGGTACGGGACAAGCGCCCGGTACGGGGCCGCCGTGCAGCCGGGGCGGCCCGGTGCTCACTCCTTCAGCGGGTCGTGGCCGATGTCCATCAGGCCATGACGCCAGTCCGCGCCGCCGGCCTTCGGGTCCGTGCCCTCCGGGTGCTGGCTGCCGACGATCTCCACGACGCGGCGCATCGCCTCGGCGTCGCTGCCGGTGAGGTCGGTGCGGCGCTTGCCCAGGATCTCCAGCACCTGCCGTCCCAGGGGTCGCCCGGCCCGGTCGGGAACCTCCTCGCTGTTCTCGCCCGCGGACTCGACGCTCAGCCATTCCCGCAGCTCACGTGAGGTCATGTTGACGGCCTTGTGGAACTCGTCCCACAGCCCGTCGTCGATCTGCGCTGTCATGGACGCCTCCTGGAGATCGCTTCGAACGTACGCACACTGGGTGTCCGGTGGCCCGCCCGGACAAACCCGGCGCTCACCCGCGCAGCCCCACCAGCACCGGCCGGTGGTCGCTGCCGAGGCGGTCGGGGAGCACGGTGGCCCCGGTGGTGCGCAGCCCGCGGACCAGTACGTGGTCGATGCGGACGAGCGGGAACGCCGCGGGCCAGGTGAAGCCCGGGCCCCGCCCGGCGGCGCGCTGGGCGGAGGCGAGCTGCCGGGCCAGCGGCGCCAGGCCCCGGTCGCGCAGACTGCCGTTCAGATCGCCCAGCAGCACCACGCGCGCGGCCCGGTCCGCGCCGATCCGGGACGCCAGCTCGGCCGCGCTGCGATCGCGTGCCCCTGTGGTGAAGCCCGCGTCGGCGCGGACGCGTACGGACGGCAGGCGCACGGCGTAGAAGGCGGTGTCGCCTCCGGGGGTACGGACCAGGGCCCGTATCGCGTGCGGCCAGGCGCCGCCCAGGTCCAGGGCCGTCACCTCACGCACCGGGTGACGCGACCACAGGCCCAGGGTGTTCGCGGTGGTGTGGTGGGGGTAGGCCGCGCCGAGCGCCTTCTCGTACGCGGGCAGGGCGGCTGCCGGGACCTTCTCCAGCGCGACCACGTCGGCGCCCGTGCCGGTCACCTGCCGGGCGACGTCGGCGGGGGAGGTGCGGTCGCCGCCGACGTTGTACGTCAGGACGTGGAAGTCGGCCCGCGCGCCGTCCCCTCCCGGAAGGTAACCCGGCAGGAACTGACAGGCCCACACGACCGCGGGCACCAGCGCCGCGGCCACCCCCACCACGGAGCGGCGCAGCGCCGCCCACCCGAGCAGGACCGGGACCGCGGCGCCGAACCAGGGCAGCGCGGTCTCGACCAGGCTGCCCAGATGGCCCGGCGTGTTGGGCAGCAGGCCGGGGAAGGCCAGCAGGGCGGCGAGGAGCAGGGCCGGTACGGCCGTCCGGAGTCCGGGCCGCCGCCGGGCACCGGCAGCGCCCCGGGCCGGCCCCCGCCGCCGGTTCACCGACGCCGCCCGTCCGTACGGCGTGAGAGGCAGCGCCAGCCCGCGACGGCGAACCCGACCGCGGTGCAGCCGGCCCCCAGGAGCCCCGCGCAGATGAGCCGGGTGGCGGCCGGCGGCGACAGGGCGACGGCGGCCACCACCACCGCCGGGAGGACGGCCACGGCGAGCAGGACGCGGATGCCCTCCGCCACGCCGGTGCGGTTCGCGGACGAGCCGGGTGCGGTCTTGCGCTGGCGCTGGTGCATGGTGCTTCTCCTCGGGTACGGGCCGGAGCCACTCGCGGATGACGGCTCCCGTCGGCCCGGGATGCCACCGCCTGGCGTCCTGGGCGTCCGTGGGGCTAGGCGGCGTTCGCGGGGCGGTGCTCGGCGGGCAGCAGCAGGACGCGGTCGTCGGCGTCGTACTCGTACAGCTCGGCGTAGCGGCCCCAGGTGACCGCCGTGGCGAGCTGCCGGCGCGCGGCGTGCTCGGGGACGTGGCCGCAGAGCCGGCCGACCAGGTACGGCTCGCGCAGCCGACCGCTCGCCGAGGCCAGCAGGAGCGTGCGGATGGTGGCGACGAGCGGGACGTTGGCGAGTGCGGCGGCCGCGAACAGGTGCTTGCGCGGGAGGATGTCGGCGCGCGCGAAGCCGCGGCCGGTCACCGTGAGGTGCAGCCGGTTGGCGGTGACCTTGGCGTAGCCGAGCAACTGGGCCGCTTCGACCAGCGGCATCAGGTCGTCGACCTCGTACGACAGCGCGTCGGCCAGCGCCGCCAGGTCCATCGAACCGCCGCGGGTGTCCAGGAACTCCAGCAGACCGGTCAGGGCCTCCACGGAGGCGTCCGGCAGCGGCCCGGCGGCCCGCAGCGGGTCCTGGGCGACCGCGTCGTCGGGCGCGGCCGCGGTGCGCCGGCCGGTCAGCGCTTCGTACGCGTCCTCGACCAGGGCCTCGAAGCCCGGGTCGCGGCGGTCGCGCGGGCGCGGCAGGGCGACGCGCAGCTCGGCCTTGACGCGGCCCGGGGCGGTGTCGAGCACCAGGATCCGGTCGGCGAGCTGGACGGCCTCCTCGATGGAGTGGGTGACCAGCAGGGCGGTGCGGGTGGGGGAGTCGGGGTGGGCGAGCAGGTCCAGCAGCTCGTTGCGCAGGGTCTGCGCGGTCAGCACGTCCAGGGCCGAGAACGGCTCGTCCATCAGCAGCACGTCCGGCTCGACGACCAGGGCACGGGCGAAGCCGACCCGCTGCCGCATCCCGCCGGACAGCTCCTTGGGGTAGGCGTTCTCGAAACCGTCCAGGCCGACCATGTCGATGGCGCGCAGCGCCCGGCCCCGCCGTTCGACGGCGTGCACGCCCCGGGCCTGGAGGCCGAGTTCGACGTTCTGCTGCACCGTCAGCCACGGCATCAGGGCGAAGGACTGGAACAGCATCGCCGTGCCGGGGTTCGGGCCGGTGACCGGCTTCTCGCGGTAGTGGACGGTGCCGCCGGAGGGCGCGAGCAGTCCGGCGACGTGGCGCAGCAGCGTCGACTTGCCCGAGCCGGACTTGCCGAGCAGGGCGATGACCTCGCCCTCGTACAGGTCGAAGGTCACGTCGTCGAGGACCGGCAGGACACCGCCGGAGGGGCCGGGGAAGGTCTTGCGGAGGTTGCGGACGCTGATGACGGAGGTGTTCATGGTGAGGCTCCGAGGTGGTGAAGTGGTGAAGTGGGGAGGTGGCCGACGGCGGGGCGGGGCCGGGCGGGGCCGTTGGCCGGGTGCGGCCGGGCCGCGCGCACCGCTACAGCGCGCAGCGCTTCATCGCGAAGCGGTACAGCCGCCGCCAGAACAGCCGGTTGATGACGACGACGTAGACGCTCATCAGGACGGCGCCGAGGAAGTTGCGGGCGAAGTCGCCGTCGGTGGTGGCCTGCTGGATGTACGCGCCGATGCCGAACGCGGTGAGCGTGGTGGTGCCGTAACTGACGGTCTCCGCCTGGATCGAGGCGTTCCAGGCACCGCCCGACGCGGTCAGCGCCCCGGTGACGTAGGAGGGGAAGACGGCCGGCAGGATCAGCTTCCGCCAGCGCAGCCACCCGCGCAGCCCCAGGTCGGCGGCGGCCTCGCGCAGGTCGCCGGGGATGGCGCCGGCCCCCGCGATGACGTTGAACAGCACGTACCACTGGGCGCCCAGCGCCATCAGCACGATGCAGCCCCAGTTCAGCGAGATGCCGGAGGCGCCGAGCACCACCACCGCGAGCGGGAAGACGAAGTTGGTCGGGAAGGAGGCCAGGACCTGCACGACCGGCTGGGCGATCCGGTTGACCTTGGGATTCATCCCGATCCAGGCACCGACGGGCACCCACACCACGGTCGAGAAGGCGACCAGCAGCAGCACCCGGCCGTAGGTGACCAGCGCCAGCAGCGCGTCGTGGCCGATCTCCGGCAGCGGCACGTGCGCCAGGACGTAGGAGAAGGCCTTCCAGACGATGGCCGCGACGGCCGCGGTGTAGAGCACGGTGAAGGCGATGTCGGCCGCCCTGCGGCGCGCGGCGTCGTGCCGCAGCCGTCCGCGGCCGGTGCCCAGCACCCGCATGGCACGGTCCAGCCGCTCACCGGCCGGGCGCAGGGCACGCGCCAGGTGACCGGGCAGGGTGGAGCGGCGCAGCAGTTCCAGGAACCAACTGCGCGGCTGCTCGGCGATCTCGCACTCCTCGGTGCGGAACCGCTCGGCCCAGGCCGTCAGCGGCCGCCAGAAGAAGAAGTTGACCGACACCACCGTCACGATCATCACGACGACGGCCAGCGCGACCCGGGTGCCTTCGCCGTCGTCCAGGGCCTGGGCCACGTACGAGCCGATGCCCGGCAGGGCGTTGTCACGGTGGTTGACGCTGATCGTCTCGGAGGCGCTGAGCGCGAACCAGGCGGCACCGAAACTGATCATGCCGTTCCAGACCTGGGAGATCATGCCGCTGGGCACGTCCAGCTTCCAGAACCGCTGCCAGCGGATGAGCCCCATCAGCCGGGCCGCCTCGTCCAGCTCCCGGGGCTGGGTGGCGAGCGACTGGTAGAAGGCCAGTGCCATGTTCCACACCAGCGCGGTGAAGACGGCGAAGACCGAGGCGCACTCCAGGCCCAGTGTGGAGTGCGGGAACAGGGCGACGAAGCCGGTGACGGTGATGCTGAGGAAGGTCAGGACCGGTACGGACTGCAGGATGTCGATCGCCGGGACGATCACCTTGGCGGCCCGCCGGGACCGCGCGGCCCAGGTGCCGAACACGAAGGTGAAGAGCACCGCGGGCACCAGTCCGGCGAACATCCGCAGGACGGAACGCGCCGCGTAGTACGGCAGATTTCCGGGGTCGGTGGAGACGGCCGGCGGATTTCCGGGGCGGAAAGGCTGGTCGGTGGTGGCCCCGACCCGGGCCACGAGGTAAAAGAGCGCGACGACGCCGCAGATGATGAAGAGATCCACGGGGCGCATTCGGGCAGCGCGCATCGCGCCGCCGGACGGGAACTGGCGGAGTTTCGTCATGGAGGTACCCGAGAGAATTCGTGCGGGCAGGCCGGCGCGGCGGCGAAGCGGGTCGCCGCGGGGCGGGCGCGCTGCCCGGCAGACGGACGCCGCGGGCCGTACGGCCCGGTCAGCGGGGAGGGCGGCCAGCGGGACTGGGAGGATCGCCGTACTGCACAACGACCACCTCCTCGAATTCTTGGGCACGGGGCGTCACGGCCTCGAACGGTCGGCGCCGAAAAGAATGATGGCACGCAATGCGCGGCATGGTCAAAAACTTGCGCGAGATTTCCGGAAAGCTGAAAGCCTCTTCAGGAAATCGGTGACCGACGGCCCTGGGGAAGGTTCGGGGAAAGGAATCCGTAATTTCTGAGGAGGCGTTCAGGATTCGCCTGGCGGCGGGTTCGGGAAATTCTGAAGACGCGTTCAGAATTCGCCTGCGCGGGTCCTGGTCCTCCGCGCGGGGGCCGGGCCGGACCCGGACCGGCCCCCGGGGCGCCGGCGACCTCGCGGGTGATGGGACAATGGCGGGGATGATTAAGGAAGACCACCGCAGCGAGAACCAGACCGACCCGGCCGCCTCCGAGGACGCCGAGGCGGACACCGTACGGCGGCAGGCCCGGCTGACCCTGGCGGGTCAGGCCCGTGACGCCGACGAGCTGAAGATGCTCCTGGAGATGCTGGGCCTGCACCCCTCCCAGGAGGGCGAGAGCTGAGCGTCCCAGGGGAGCGGGAGCTGAGCGGGTACGCGGGCGGGCCCGGTCCGGTGACCGGGCCCGCCCGCGTACCGTCCGCCCGGCGCGCTGCGGGGATCAGCGTCCCTGTAGCGCCTTGACGTTGTTGCCGAACGACCACGCCTTCGAGCCGTCCCAGTTCAGCGACCAGGTCATCAGGCCCTTGAGCCCGCCCCGATAGGTGTTCCACGCCTGGCTGACCAGCCCCGGCGACATGTAGCCGCCGCCCGCGCCCGGCTGCGCCGGCAGGCCGGGGACCTGCTTGTCGTAGGGGACCTTGATGGTCGTGCCCTGGATGACGAGCCCCTTGTTCAGGCAGTCCGTCTGCTTCGTGAAGCCCTGGACGGTGCCGGCGGAGTACGCGTCGCCGGAGCAGCCGTACATGCTCCCGTTGTAGTACTGCATGTTGAGCCACCAGAGGCGGCCGTTGTCCGCGTACTTCTTCACGATGGGCAGGTACGCGCCCCAGATCGAGCCGTAGGTCACGCTGCCGCCGGTGACGTACGCGGTCTCCGGGGCCATCGTCAGGCCGAAGTTCGCGGGCATCCTGGCGAGTACGCCGTCGATGATGCGGATCAGGTTGGCCTGCGAGGCCGAGAGGGTGTTGATGGTGCCGCTGCCGGTGAGGCCGGTCTCGATGTCGATGTCGATGCCGTCGAAGTTGTACTTCTTCAGGATCGGCACCACCGTCTCCACGAACCGGTCGGCGACCTTGGCGGAGCTGAGGTCGATGCCGGCCGCGGCGCCGCCGATGGACATCAGGATCGTCTGGCCCGCCGCCTTGGCCTCGCACATCTCGGCGGGCGTCGCGACCTTCACGGTCGCGTCCATGCCGTCCTCCCACAGGACCGTGCCGTCCGAGCGGATGACGGGGAAGGCGGCGTTGAGCACGTTGTAGCCGTGCGCGCCGATACGGGAGTCGGTGATCGGGGTCCAGCCGAACGGCGGGTGGACGCCGTTGGCCGCGCCGTCCCAGTTCTCCCAGTAGCCCTGGAGCACCTTGCCCGCGGGCTTGGACTTGATCGGACAGGTGGTCTCCCGTGGTGCGGCGCTCGGCGCCGCGGCGGTCAGCAGTGGGACGGCGCAGGCCGTCGCCAGGCCGATGCCGAGCAGGCGGGACGCCCGACCGAACATGGGGTGCTCCTTTCCGGCCGTGGCCGGGGGGACTGAGGAGGGGGAGCGGTGGAGCGCGGGGGAGGAACGCGTGGTGCCGGTGGTGCGCGGGGGGTGATGGAGGCACTGCACGGTGCGTTGCCCGAACCGTAGGGTGACCCAGGGAGGCCGTCAATAGGTCTGGACCAACTCGGTACGGGGCGCACGCGATACGGAGGCGTGGGTGATACGGGGGCGGGCGCGCCGCCCCCGTACGTCACGACCGGGGCAGCGCCGGCTCTCCCTCACCCTCGGCCGGAGACCCGTCGCCCCCGTCGTCCTCGGCCTGCGGCTCCTGACGGGACGTCGGCAGGTCACGGGCCCGCCGGAGCGGCGAGCAGAGCAGGAACACGGCGGCCAGCGGAATCCCCGCGGTGGTGATCCAGATGGCCGCGCGCAGCCCGAGCGCGGAGCCGAGCGCACCGCCGAGCAGCGCGCCGAGCGGAATCGTGCCGTAACCGAGGAAGGTCGAACCGGCGGTGACCCGGCCGAGCAACTGCGGCGGGCAGTACCGCTGTTGGAAGCCAGCCTTGATCACGTTCCCGGCCACCACCCCGGCCGAGACGCAGCAGCCGCCCGCGATGAAGAACACCACCCCGGCGCCGTCCGTGGTCAGCGGGATCAGCAGCGCGAACAGCGCCAGGCCGAACTCGAACAGCAGCGTCGCGCGGGCCGTCCCGACCCGTACGGCGGCCCGGCGGGCGAGGAAGGCGCCCACCACGCCCCCGGCCCCGGTCGCCGCGACCAGACCGCCGACCACCGCGGGGGACAGGCCGACGGTCTGGACGAGGAAGATCACCAGGACGGCCTGGTACCCCATCAGGGCCAGGTTGGAGGCGGCGCCGAACAGGGTCAGCGTACGGAGCCAGGGATCGCCCGCGATCAGCCGCAGCCCTTCGCCGACCTCGCCGACGAGTGCGCCGGGGCGCCGTTCCGTCCGCTCGGCGCGGGGCTCGCGGTGCCGGATGCCCGACAGGCACAGCAGCGCGACGAGGAAGGTCGCGGCCTGGGCGAACATCCCGTTGACCGCCCCCGCCGCCTGCGTGATCAGACCGCCGGAGCCCTGCCCGGCGACCTGCGCGGCGGACGCGCTGCCGTGCAGCTTGGCGTTGCCCTCGGCCTGGTCGTCGGGGGCCAGGATGCTGGGCAGGTAGGCGGTGTAGGCGGTCTGGAAGAAGACCGTCGCCGTACCCGTCAGCAGGGCGACGGCCAGCAGCAGGCCCGTACTCAGCCACCCGCACCACGCGGCCACCGGCACACTGGCGAACAGGACGCACGAGACCGCGGCGGCGGTCAGCATGACCGGCCGGCGCCGCAGCCGGTCCACCCAGGCGCCCACCGGCAGACCGATGACCAGCCAGGGCAGCCAGGCGGCGGCGCTCAGCATCCCCACCTCGAAGGCCCCGGCGTGCAGGGTGGACACGGCGACCAGCGGCATCGCCACTCCGGTCACCGAGGCGCCGAACTTGCCGGCGGTCTCGCCGCACCACAGCAGCCGGAAGTCGCGGTGGCGCCGCAGCAGGCTGCCGCGCCGCTCGGTGTTCCGCTTCACGCGTCGCCCCGCTCTCTGCGCGGGAAGGACTGGAGCTGTACGACGACGGGGAGCGCGTCCGGCGCGGCCTCGGCGTCCGGCGCGGGGGTGTGGCGCGCGACGACCTCGAACAGTTCGGCGTTCAGTGCCTTGAGCTGCGCGGGGGACAGCCGCAGGTCGTGCCAGTCCGCGACGGTGCCCGCCTGCCGCCAGGTCTGGTCCCATTCCTCGGCGACGTAGTCCGTGACGCGGTTGAAGTACTGCTGCACCAGTTCATGCAGATAGACGGAGAGAGCGCCCCGGGAATCGGGATCGTCGTGGAAGTCGGCGGTATGGAGATCGTTGGTGACATCGACCCGTTTCCACCAGCGCTCGCGTTTGGTGCCGCGTCCGGTCTCCTCCTCGATGAAGCCGTGTTCGGCGAGATGGCGCAGGTGCCAGCTGATGGTGCCGGTGTTCTCCCCGAGGCGTTCGGAGAGCCGGGCGGAGGTGGCCGGGCCGTCGAGGGTGAGCAGTTCGAAGATGCGCATCCGCAGCGGGTGGGCGAGCCCGCGCAGACTGCGGGCGTCCAGGCGGCGGGCGGGGCGGGCGTGCGCGGGGCCGGTGGCGGCGCTGTGCTCCGGGGCGGGTCGGGGCTGGTCGGACATGGCAGCAGCATAGGTTGCAGAGGTTTCTCTGCACAGAGGTTGCAGAGAAACCTCTGCAAGTTTCGGATGGGCGCTCAGGGTGCTGTGTGCCGTGGGGGCTGAACGTGGGCCTTCGCGCCCATAAAAAAACCCGGTCCGCATTGGCGGCCGGGGTGAATCTCTGGGTATATTGGGCGTTTGCATGTCTGGGTAATTCTTCAATACATGACTAGCCACTAGAGAACACGGTATCGGAGCGGAGCTGAATTGTCAAACGAGGAATTGCGGCAGGAGCAGGAATTCACCGATCTGCTCTACGGGCGCCTCGCCGAACTGCGGGCCGGGGCCGAGTCCGCCGTCCAGCGCGCGCTGCCGCTGGAGGGGAACAACTTCCAGGCACGGCTGGAACGCGATGTGACGGTCGCCGAACAGTCCGGGCTGCTGGCCGCCCTCGACGCGGGGGAGAACGGCCTGTGCTTCGGCCGCCTCGCGTTCCGTGACGGCGCCGACCACCACATCGGCCGTATCGGCATCCGCCGCGACGACGCCGACCGCACGCCGATGGTCGTCGACTGGCGGGCCGACGTCGCCCGCCCCTTCTACCTCGCCACCGGCCACACCCCCATGGGCCTGCGCCGCCGGCGCCACATCACCACCCAGGGGCGGCAGGTCACCGCCCTGCACGACGAGATCCTGGACCTCACCGACGCCGAACGCACCGGCCACGAGGGCTCCGACGCGGACGCCGTGCTGCTGGCCGCGCTCGACGCCGCCCGCACCGGCCGGATGCACGACATCGTGCAGACCATCCAGGCCGAACAGGACCGGATCATCCGCGCCCCGCACCACGGCGTCATGGTCGTGGAAGGCGGCCCCGGCACCGGCAAGACCGCCGTCGCCCTGCACCGCGCCGCGTACCTGCTGTACGCGCACCGCGAGCAGCTCGCCCGCCGCGCCGTGCTGATCGTCGGCCCCAACCCGGCCTTCCTCGGCTACATCGAGGAGGTGCTGCCCTCGCTCGGCGAGACGGGCGTCCTGCTCGCCACCCCCGCCGAACTGTTCCCCGGCGTCACCGCGACCGGCACCGACACCGCACGCGCCGCCGAGGTCAAGGGCAGTGCGGCGATGGCGGACGCGCTGGCGCGGTTCGTACGCGACCGGCAGGCCCTGCCCGACCCCGCCCTCGTCATCGACCACGAGGACGGCGAACTGCTGCTGGACGCGGACATCGCGGCCGCCGCCCGGGAACACGCGCGCACCACCCGGCTGCCGCACAACCTCGCCCGCCCCTACTTCGCCTTCCACGTCATCGACGCGCTCACCGCTCAGCTTGCCGACCGGATCGGCGCCGACCCGTACGGCGGGCCCAACCTCCTCGGCCCGGACGACGTCGCCCAGCTCGGCAAGGCGGTCGCGGCCAGCCCCGACGTGCACGCCGCGATCCAGGAGCTGTGGCCCGAACTCACCCCGCAGCAACTGGTCGCCGACTTCCTCGCCGCCCCCGTCCACCTCCCGGACGCCGACGCGGACGCCATCCGGCGGTCCAACGGCCACCACGGCCCCTGGCCGGAGGAGGACGTCTGGACGCCCGCGGACGTCCCGCTGCTGGACGAGGCCGCCGAACTCCTCGGCGAGGACGACTCCGCGGCCCGCGCCGCCCAGGAGGCGGAACGCCAGGAGCGCATCAAGTACGCGCAGGGCGTGCTCGACCTCTCCTACGGCTCCCGCACCCAGGAGTTCGAGGACAAGGACGACGAGGACTCCGAGGTGCTGGCCGCGCACGACCTCATCGACGCGGACCGGCTCGCGGACCGGCAGGAGGAGGCCGACCACCGCAGCGCCGCGGAACGGGCCGCGGCCGACCGCACCTGGGCCTTCGGCCACATCATCGTGGACGAGGCGCAGGAACTGTCCGCGATGATGTGGCGGCTGCTGATGCGCCGCTGCCCGACCCGCTCCATGACGCTGGTCGGCGACCCGGCCCAGACCGCGGAACCGGGCGGCTGCGGCGCCTGGGAGTCGATCCTCGCCCCGTACGTGGACGACCGCTGGGAACTGGTCCGGCTGGGCGTCAACTACCGCACCCCCAGCGAGATCATGGACATCGCGGCCGAGGTGCCCCGCGCCGCGGACGCCTCCTTCGAGCCGCCGCGTTCCATCCGCTCCACCGGCGTACGGCCCTGGGCCCTCGCCACCACCGCCGACGACCTGCCGCGGGCGGTCGCCGACGCGGTCGTACGGGAGACGGCCGACGGCTCCCGGTCCCGTCCGGCGGAAGCGGGGGAGGGCGGCGACGGGGGTACGGCGGAAGGCGGCCCCGGGGAGGGCCGGCTCGCGGTCATCGCCCCGCGGGCCCACCACCCGGCCCTGGCCGCCGCGCTCTCCGCCGCCCTGCCGGACGTGTCCACCGGCGCGGACCTCGACCTGACCCGCCCGGTCGTCCTGCTCGACCCCCGGCAGGCCAAGGGCCTGGAGTTCGACACCGTGCTCGTGGTCGAACCGGCCGGGTTCGGGACCAGTGACCTGTACGTCGCCCTCACCAGGGCGACACAGCGGCTGGGCGTGGTGCACACCGGGACGCTGCCGGCGGCGCTGCGGTCCCTGGCGGGGGCGGCCACGGAGTCCGAGGCGGCCGCCTCGGACCGCTGACCGCGCGGTACGGGGGGCGCCGCACACCCGGTGCGGCGCCCCCCGCACCCGCCCTCTTTGCCGAACCGGCAAAAAGCCTGGGGGGAAGGGCCGCCCGTCACGGATGATCGCGGAAGCGGCGCAGCGGAACCGGCGCCGTCCGCCGACCGAGCGAGGAGCCCGTGATGCACCAGCGCACCGACACACTGCCCCCTGTCCAGCACCGGACGGTGGAAGTCCCCGGCGGGCGCATCCATGCGGTCGAGCAGGGCACCGGCCCCCTGGTGCTGCTGCTCCACGGCTTCCCCGAGACCTGCCGCTCCTGGTGCCACCAGCTCCCGGCGCTGGCCGCTGCGGGCTTCCGCGCGGTCGCCGTCGACGTGCGCGGTTACGGGCGCTCCTCGAAGCCCGCCGATGTCGCGGCGTACCGGATGACGGCGCACGTCGCCGACAACGTCGCGGTCGTGCACGCCCTGGGGGAGCGGACCGCGACCGTCGTCGGCCACGACTGGGGCGCCACCATCGCCGCGAACACCGCACTGACCGAGCCCGAAACGTTCACCGCCGTCGGACTCCTCGGCGTGCCCTACGCGCCCCGCAACGGCGTCCGGCCGTCGGACGTCTTCGCCATGATGGGCGGCGACGAAGAGGTCTACGTCAGCTACTTCCAGAAGCCGGGCCGCGCGGAAGCGGAGATCGAGCCCGACGTACGCGGCTGGCTGGCGGGCTGCTACGCCAGCCTGTCCGCCGACACCATGGGCCCCGGAGCCGTCCCGAGCTGCTTCTTCGTCCCGCCGGGCAAGAAGATGTCCGACCGGTTCGTCCGCGGTGTCCGCCCGGCCTGGCTCAGTGAGGACGAATTCGACGCGATGGTGGAGGAGTTCGAGCGTACGGGCCTCACCGGCGGGCTCAACCGCTACCGCAACGCCGACCGGGACTGGGAGGACCTCGCCGCCTGGGACGGCGCGCCGATCACCCAGCCCTCGCTGTACATCGGCGGCGACCGCGACGCTTCCACGACCTGGCTGGCCGACGCCATCGAGGCGTTCCCGAGCACGCTCCCCGGCCTGTCGGCCAACCACCTGCTGAAGAACTGCGGGCACTGGATCCAGCAGGAGCGACCCGAGGAGGTCAACCGGATCCTCGTCGAGTGGCTCCGCTCACTGGCCTGACGTTCCGGCGGTGCCCGCGCCGCCGGAACGTCACCGGGCGCTCGCCGTCGGCCGTACGACCAGTTCGTTCACGTCGACGTCCGCGGGCCGGCCGACCGCGAAGGCGATGGCGTCCGCCACCGCGGCGGCCGGCAGTGCCACCGCGCGGTAGGCCCGCATCGCCTGCCGGGCCAGGGGATCGCCGATGCCGTCCGCGAGTTCGGACTCGGTGACGCCGGGGGAGACGACGGTGACGCGGATGTCTCCCCCGGATTCCTGGCGCAGCCCCTCGGACAGGGCGCGCACCGCGAACTTCGTGGCGCAGTAGACCGCGGCGGTCGGCGACACCTCGTACGCGCCGACCGAGGCGATGTTCACGAAGTGCCCGCCGCCCTGCGCCCGCATCACGGGCAGGGCGGCGGCGATCCCGTGCAGCACGCCGCGGACGTTCACGTCGAGCATCCGGTCCCACTCCTCGGTCCGCAGCGCCTCCAGGGGCGACAGCGGCATCACACCGGCGTTGCTGACCAGGACGTCCACCCGTCCGTACGTGGCGTGCGTCGCGTCGACGAAGGACCGCACGTCGGCGGCGTCGGTGACGTCCAGACGCCGGTACGCCGCCGAGCCGCCCGCGTCGCCGATCCGGCCGGCCAGCTCCGCCAGCCGGTCGGTGCGGCGGGCGCCGAGGAAGACGCGGTGCCCGTCGGCGGCCAGCCGTCGCGCGGTGGCCGCGCCGATGCCGCTGCTCGCGCCGGTGATCAGGACGGCCTTGCCGTCCGCGCCCCCTCGGGTGCCGGCGCCGGGAGCCGGGCCGGTGCGCGTGGGCACGGAGGTGTTCGCGTTCATGTCGTGTACTGCCTCTCGAAGCTGCTGTTCCGGGGCTCGATTGCCTGCTCTCCGAGGCTGGTCCACGGCGTACACCGCCACCAGGACGGACCGTGCCCGGGTGCCCCGTGCCCACCCTCGGCGCCGGTCCCGGTACGGCCCCTCAGCCCGCGGTCGCGGCGACGCCGCGCAGGAACAGACGCCGGAACATCACGAACAGCAGCAACGTGGGCAGCGACACGACGAGCGCACCGGCCAGCGCGACGGGCGGCCCCGCGGCGCTGTAGACGTCGTTGAGCGTGGTCAGGGTCGCCATCACGGGCTGGACACCCCGGCTGCGGCTGAGCGTGATGCCGAGGAGCAGGTCGTTCCACACGGCGGTGAACTGGAAGAGGAAGGCGGCACCCAACGCGGGCCGCACCAGCGGGACATGGATGCGCCAGAAGATCCGCCGGTGGGACGCGCCGTCCAGCATGGCCGACTCGGTCACCTCAGGAGGCATGGCGGCCAGTTGGTTGCGGACGAGGAAGAACGCGAAGGGCACGGCCCAGGCCGCGTACACGAGCAGCAGCCCCAGCCGGGTGTCGTACAGGCCGGTGTCGGCGTAGAGCCCGAAGAGCGGCGCGAGGAACATCTGGAGCGGGAAGAGCGTCCCGGAGTAGACCAGCCAGAACCAGAACGCCGGCACCGGTACGGGCAGGATCACGACGGCGAACGCGGCCATGGCCGCGACCAGCACCGCGGCCGCGCCGCACACCGTCGCGTACAGCAGCGAGGTGGCGAAGCTGTCCCCGATCCCCGCCGTGCTCCATGCGGTCCCCAGGTTCTCCAGCACGGCGAAGCCCTGCGGCGTCCACTCCGGCCGTCCCGCGTAACGCCCGGCCGGAGTCGCGAGGTTGACCACCAGCAGCCAGAGCGGAACCGTCCAGAGCACGACACACCCGACGACGAACCCCACCCGCATCGCCCGTACCGCCACGGTGGTTCACCGCCTCCCGCCGGGTACGTCCGGCATCCGGCGCCGCAGATACGCCCACGAGGCGGCCACCACGACCACCGAGAGCACCACGGCGATCGCGGAGCCGTACCCGACGTGGAAGAGCCGGAACGCCTCGCGGTACATGGTCAGCGCCAGGGTCTCGGAGGACCGGGAGGGACCGCCCTTGGTCAGGATGTAGACCAGGTCGAACGCCTTCAGCCCGTTGACGATCGCCATGCCGACCGCCACGACCGTCACGGCCCGTAGCTGGGGGAGAGTGATGTGCCGGAACATCCGCCACCCGCGGGCGCCGTCCAGCTCGGCGGCCTCCACGATCTCCCGGGGCACGGCCCGCAGCCCCAGCGAGAACAGCACCACGTCGAGTCCGGCGGCCTGCCAGGTCGCGGCGACGATCATCGACAGGGTGTTGTACGGCCACTCCAGCAGCCACGGCCTGGCCAGCCCGTCCAGGCCGAGGCCGCGCAGCACCTGGTTGACGGCGCCGTCCGAGGTCAGCAGGAAGCTCCACAGGACCGCGGTGGCGGGTCCGGAGACCACGAACGGCAGCACGATCACCAGCCGGGCCGCGCCGCCGAACCGCATCCGGTGGGTGGCGACCGCGATCAGCAGTCCCGCCAGAACGGGCAGCAGCAGCGTTCCGGCCACCCACAGCAGGGTGTTGACCAGCGCTCTGCCGAAGATCGGGTCGTCCGCCAGCCGTACGTAGTTGGCGAGTCCGGTGAAGCTCCGGGTGAATCCGTTGTCCTCGAAGAAGCTGCCGTAGACGCTGCGGGCGAACGGATACACCAGCAGCACACCGACGAGCGCGGCAGCCGGCAGGACCCACGGAATCCCCGGTGGCGGCCCGCCGCACCGGACCGCCACGGCACCCGCCCGGCCGGGCCTACGGCGCGGAAGCCGACGTGGCACCCGTCGCGGCGCGACCGCCGCACGACCCCGGCTCATGCGCGCTCGTCCTCCCGCCACACCCGCCACGCCTCGTCCGCCCGCTCCTGCACGGTCCGCAGCACCGTCCGGTACGAGGACGGATCGAGCAGGAACCCGGCCAGATCGTCGACGACCGCCTCCACCAGCTCCGGCGGGCCCTGCTCCCAGAACCGGTTCAGCTTCCGCAGCCGCCCGTGGCGCACCGTACGCCCGATGTCCGCGATCAGCGGATCGGCGGGCGCGACGCGCGGGTTGGGACAGCCGTCCTTGAGCGTGTGGGCGAAGGCCCGCATGACCTCGGGGTGCAGCCAGTACGCCGTCGCCCGGTGGGCCTCCGTACGGTCCGGCCCGCTGACCGTACGGACGAGGGCGGCCGACTCGAAGATCACACAGCGGCGGGCCCCCGGATCGGCCATCGGCAGGACGAAGGCGCCGATGCCCCGGCCGGGCCGCCCGCCCGCCGCGGCGAAGACCGGGCCGAAGAAGGTGCCGCCCGGCATCATGCCCAGCCTGCCGCGTACGACGTCGGCGGCCGCGTCGTTGTGGCTGGTGTCCAGGGGCGAGCACCAGCCGCGCTCGAAGAAGGACGCGATGGTCCGCAGGGCCCGCTCGGCACGCGGGTCGGTGTACCGCGCCCGCCCGTTCAGCACGTCCTCGTAGTACCGCGGATCCTGCCGGCTGAGCACCTCCATGAACCAGATGAACGCAGGCCAGCGCTGGTCCGTGGTGACGTGCAGGGGCGTCACGCCGGCCCGTCCGAGCCGCGCGCACGCGGCGAGGAAACCGTCCCAGGTCGTGGGCGCGGCGAGCCCGAGGTCCCGGAAGACCTCGGTGTTGTAGTAGAGGACCCAGTAGGCGAGGTTCATCGGCAGGCCGTAGACCCGGCGCCGGTGGGTGAAGGCGCCGCGGAGCGAGGGGTCCACCCAGCCCCGCGCGACCGCGCTGTCCCAGTGGGCGGTCAGATCGACGATGCCACCCGTACGGGCCAGATCCCGCAGCCGGTACCCGGACCAGTACTTGAGCAGGTCGGGCGCCTGGTCCGTCCGCAGCGACGACGTGACGACCTGCTCGAACGACTCCAGCGACGGAATGGCCTCCGGCACCAGCTCGACGCCCGCCACCTGCTTCATCCGGCGCCCGGCGGCGGCCATCGGCTTCAGCCACACCGCGCTGTCGCCGTGCACCGCCACCTGGCCGCGCGGCAGCCCCGCAGGGCCCCCGCAGGCGGTGACCGCCGCACCGGCCGCCGCCCCGAGAAGCAGCGCGCGCCGCCCGATCCCGCCGCCGGACGCCCGTGGCCCGTACGTCCCCGTCGGCCGGTCCGGCCCTTGCGCTCCATGCCGCGTGTGACCCCAGGTCGACACGGCTGCCCGCCTCCTCAGGCCGACACGCGCCCCTCGGCAGGGACGACACCGGTCGGCGTCGACATCCGCGGGTGGAGTGTCGTCACGCGGGCGCGAGGAGTCAATGGGCGACGGCACGGCGGGGGAAAGCGGCGCACACGGCCCCGGCGCGGGAGGAGACGACAGCACAGCACCGAAGACCCCAGGGACGTACGGTGGGGCAGGGCAAGCACGGAAGCGCGGTGCCGGCCGTACCGGAGCGCCGGAGGCAGGAACGCAGCGGACCCGGGAGGACGCATGGACGTGTCGGAGCGGTACCGCGAAGCGTGGGAGAGCTACTGGCGCGACACGTCGGACGCGCCGGGCGCCGCCATCTTCGACTGCGCCGCCGAACTGGCCGCCGGCCACCACCTGCCGCTGTTCGCCCCCTTCGCCGACGCCACACTGCCCGTCGTCGACCTGGGCTGCGGCACCGGTACCCAGACCCGCTACCTGGCCCGGCACTTCCCGCTGGCCGTCGGCGTGGACCTCGCCGAGGCCGCAGTCGCCCACGCGCGGCGGGCCGACACCGGCGGCATCGCCCGATTCGAGCAGTTGGACGCCACCGACCAGGACCCCGTCCGGCGGCTGCACCAGCGCCTCGGCGACGCCAACGTCTACCTGCGCGCGGTGATCCACCAGAGCGAACCCGACGCCCGCCCCGCGATCGCCGCCGCGGTCGCCACCCTGATCGGCGACCGCGGACGCGCCTTCGTCGTCGAACCGCTGGCCGGTGCCAAGGACGTCCTGTCCCACGCGGCCCAGGGTGCGGACGGCCCGCCCCCCAAGCTGCCCGACGTCTTCGCGCACGGCCTGACCCCCGCCGCCGCGGACGACGACGCCGTCCCCGGTTTCTTCCACGCCCTGGGCCTGCCGGTGCTGGACCGCGGCGAGATCGACCTGGTGATGACCGAACACCGCGCGGACGGCGTACGGATCGACCTGCCGGCCCAGTGGATGGTCCTCGGCCGCTGAACGCTCCCACCGGCCCGGCATCCGGCCGAGCGCCCGCGCCCTGACACGTGAACGACCACCGCGCCCACCACGAACTCCCCTACCGGCGGGCCGGATCGCCTCTCCACGCGGCTAGGATGCAGCCATGCACCTAGTCACTCCAGGCGCATAAAGGGAAGCCGGGCCCCGCGGCGCAAGGGGGCGTTGCGGGGCCCGGCGTCCCTTCGCCGGGCAGGGCGAGCTCCCTTTCTCGCCCTGGCAGTGGAGGCACGTCCGCTTCACTGCGACGTCTGGAGTGAAGGAAGGTGCAAGATGGCCGCGAAGGAGAAGAGGTCGTGGACCAAGGAGCTGGCCTCACGATTCGCCGTCGCAGTCGCCGTTAAGGCGCTGTGGACGGTGATTTCGAGGATCGCTCTGCGCGACGACGCCTGAGTGCCGCCGTCCGGCTGACCCCCGTCGGGTCCCCTTCCCGCTCGGGGGTCAGCCGTTCCGAACGCCCCGCGATCTCGTCCGCGTGTGCGCCGATCGCTCATAAGCGCAGTCACATGGCGCGTAGTTGACGCCGCGAGAGTGCCTTTTCGGCCGGGTGTGCGGCGGGCGCGTACCGGCTGCGTCCGGGATGCGTCGATGCTCGGCCCAGCCGGGCAGACTTCCGGCCTACACCGTCTGAACACGTGCTGTAGGGGGGTGCCGGTGGGGCGCAACAAGGATTTCATGACGGCTCTGCTCATGGCGCGCAAGGCGCTCTCCCATGAGGTCGCGGGGCTGAGCCGGCGTCTGGACGACGTCCGGAGCGAGGTGGCGCTGCTGCGCCGGGAAGTCGCCGACGTACGGCAGTTGATCACCGAGACCACGGAGCCGGCCGAGGTGACGGAGACCGAGTGGGCCGACCCGGACCTGGCCGACACCGGGCAGGAGCCCCCCTTCCCTCCCCTCGCGGACGACGACGATGACGAGGGCGATGAGGAATCGGACGCGGGCGCGGTCGCGGACGAGGAGGGCGTCTTCGTCGACGCGGCCGACACCGCCCCCGGCCGCCATGAGACGCAGGAGGACGTCGATCACGGCGTGCTGCTCCTGAAGGCGGCTCAGACCGGGCCGCTCGCCCTGATCTGCCATCGGGAGGCGTGGGAGTTCCTCGCCGCCCGCGCCGCCGACGAGGAGCACTTCCGCTCCGCGTACGAGCTGACGGACGAGGGCGACGGGCGGGTACGGGCCATGCTGTCCGGCCGCTCCGTCCTCGGCGCGCTGATCGCCCTGCGCCGTACCCGTGACGCCAGTCATCTGGACGGCACTTGGGCTCTGGCGAGTGTCTTCTACTCCCGTATCGCCGAGAGTCTGCGGGCCGCGGCCCGGGACGGGAAGCAACCACCGACCGTCCTCCTGGACGATGGCGCCATCGATTGATTTTCGATAGGCGCCCATCGATAATCGATAGATGCACCGTTACTTCATCGCCATACTCCGTGCGGGCATCGCCGCCGCCATCCTGTTCGGCCTCTTCGGGCAGGCCGTGGTCATTCCGACGACGGCAGCCGAGGAGGTCGACCGTTTCCCGCCGTACGCCGCGTTCGCCACGCCCTACGTGATGGTGGCGATCGCCGGGGTCGCCTGTGTGCAGGTCGCGCTCGTCGCCGTCTGGATGCTGCTGACCATGGTCGAACGCGACGCCATCTTCACGACGCGTGCCTTCCGTTGGGTCGACACCATCATCGGCGCCGCGGTCGTGGCGACGCTGCTGGCGGCGGGCGTCACCGTGCACCTCGGCCTGGCCGAGATCCCCGCGCCCGACGACGGCATGGACGTCGTCGGCGCCCTGGCCGCCGCGACCGTGGCCGTCGGCGTGGGAGCGGCGTTCGCCATGCTCGTCGTCGTCATGCGGAGCCTGCTGCGCAAGGCGACCGATCTGCAGAGCGAGATGGCCGAGGTGGTCTGATGGCGATCATCGTCGAACTCGACGGCCAGCTCGCCCGGCGCAACCTGTCCGTCGGCGAATTCGCCGACGCCGTGGGCATCACACCCGCCAACATCGCCGTACTGAAGAACGGCCGCGCCAAGGCCGTACGGTTCACGACGCTGGACGCGATCTGCCGCACCCTGGGCTGTCAGCCCGGCGACGTACTGCGGTGGGTGCCGGACGAGGAGGCGGCGGACGAGCGGGGCTGACGGCGGGGGCCGCTGTGTCCGCCGGGGGTGAAGGCCGTTGCCGGAGCCCGGTCCGGGGCCCGCCCCGGAGGCCGTCGCCCCGCCCGGTCACGGGTCAGTCGTCCACGGCCTTCAGGACATCCCGGAGGTCGACGAACTTGAAGCCGGTCGAGGGGCGTTCGGCGTCCCCGGGAGTGTCGTGGCCGTCCTGGACGACGAGCAGGCCCTTCGGGTACTTCGCGCCGAGCGGCGCCGCCAGTGCGGCGGCGCCGTCGCACTCCTCCGAGCCGTCGAGGGCCGCCGAGGCCGCGGTGACGCGGAAGCCGCCCTCGTACTCGTTGTGGTCGGACAGCTCGCGGTCGTAGGCCACGAAGGTGTTGTCGCCCTGACTGGACGCCAGCAGGTAGCCGTCGCCGCCGGACTGGGTGACCAGCGTCAGGCCCTCCACGTCGGCCGTCAGCCGCTTGCCGCCGTAGCCCGGGTCGGCGCCCGCGACGCACTCCTCGGTCGCCTCGTCGTACGTGGCCGGGACACCGTACTCGCGGACCTTGTCGACGAGCTCCGGCGTGCCGGTCAGGTCGGCGCGCAGCCGCCAGATGCCGACGTCCTCCTGGCCCGCGTACAGCGTGCCGTTGTCCGGATCGACCACCATGCCCTCGACCTGCGGCAGTTCACCGGGCTCGGCGCAGGGGGACCACGACTTCCCGTTCGGGAGGCGGAAGGCGGCGGGCAGGTCCAGGGTGCGGACCTTGCGGTAGCCGACCGTGCCGCCGGAGCCGGGGACGAGTTCCACCAGCGCGACGGTCGTCCGCTCGCGGCAGCTGACCAGCGCGTACGAGCGGCCGCTGGCCCTGTCGGTCCAGGTGGCGAGGCCGTACGCGGTCCGCTGCCCGTCGATCTCCTGCTGCGAGGTGGAGAAGACGGGCGGGGCCGCGGGGTCCGTCACGTCGGTGAGCGGGCCGCCGGCCCGGTCGCGGTCGATCCGGTAGAAGCGCAGCCGGTCGCTGCCGCGGTCGCTGGTCACCGCGAGGTCGGCGCGGCCCGTGGACAGCCGCAGGCCGGATATCAGGTCGACGTTGTTGAAGCGGCCCGGCGCGTGGCCCGGGCCGGGGGCGGCGGGCGCGGGCAGGGACTGCACCTGGCGCGCGTCGAGGTCGTAGACCCGCAGGCCGCCCTGTTTCGCCGTGGCGATCACCAGACTGCGGCCCGGGTCGGCCGAGTTGCGCCAGATCGCCGGGTCGTCCGCGTCGGCGTTGCCCCCGGCCGCGTCGTCGTGCAGGGACACGGTCTCGGCCCGCGGGGTGACGGCGGGCAGCGCGGCGGACGCGGCGGCCCCGGCGGGGGAGGGCACGGCCGTGACGGCGAGCGCCGCAAGTGCCGTGGCGAGCGCGAGCCTTGCCGTTCGGGCGCTGCGGGAGGTGGCCACGTGGAAGCTCCTTGGTGTCGGGAGGACGGGGAAGCACGGGGAGTCTGGAGCCCGTGGGTGACCAATTACCAGTGGGTAATGTGTCCGTCGTCCCTCCGGGACGTGAACGGCCGGAGCCGCACCGCTGCGCAGGGCCCACCGCAGGCCGCGGTGCGTCCGAGCGCGTGGCGCATCCGCAAGTGCACCCGTACGGACTCCGTGTCCGTGGCAAACGGTGCGACCACGGGCCGGACGGCGTTTCCCGCGGCGGGCCGGCTCGTTGGCGGGGGCGAGTCCTTTCGCGCGCTGGTCACCGACGAGCTGCCGGAAGGCTCACGCGCGTCCGGGGCGCTGGGTCCCGGCGCGAGGAGACCCGAGGAGGGATGACGACCATGCGACGGATCAGCTTGGTTCTGGCCGCGGCGGTTGCGACGGGCGGTGTGCTGTTCACCGGGGCGGCCGTCGAGGCGGCCGCGACGGTGCACCCCCAGGCGCAGAAGAGCGGTCCTCCGTTCCCGTACGCCGACTGCCTCAAGGAAGTGAAGAAGCAGTACAAGGGGAAGAAGGACCCGGTGGCCACGTGTGACGCCCTGGTGAAGAAGGGCTGGATCAAGAAGTAGGGCCGGTTCGGGGAGCAGGGCCCCGGGCCCGCCCCGGTGGTCCGCGGCACCGGGCCGCGCGCCGCGTGCGGCGCGGCCCGGTGCGCCGCCGGGAAACCGGCCCTCGGGAACCGGCCCCGTCTCACCGGCCCCGGTGCCCCGCCTTGCCGAACCAGTCGAGGCAGAGCACCAGCGCGTCGTCCATCGACTCGGCGTCGCGGTGTTCGGCCAGGTCGCGCAGGACGGCCCGGGGGACGCTGGCCGCGGGGAGCAGGCTGGTGGCGTGGATCGCGCGGGCGAGGGCGTGCTCGCCGTACTCCTCGCCGGGCGGCGAGACCGCCGCGTACACGCCGTCGCTGACGAAGAGGAGCCGGTCGCCGGGGAGCACCTGGAACTCCTGGGCCACGTACTGCGTCTCCTCGAACATACCGAGCGGAAGCTGCGGTTCGAGGGGGACGCGGTCGATGGTCCGGCCCCGGCGCCGCCAAAGCTGCGGCGAACCGGCGTCCACGACCTCCACCCGGCCGGTCGCGAGCCGGAAGCGGAGCAGCAGCGTCGAGACGTAGGCGGAGCCGCGGTACTGCCCGTAGAGGGCCTGGTCGGCGAGGGCCGCCTGGTCCGCGATGCCGATGCCCGCGCGGCGGGCGTTGCGCAGCGCGTTCACCGCGAGGTGGGAGAGCAGGGACGCTTCGATGCCGGTGCCCATGCCGTTGGTGACGGCGAGCGTCAGCTCGTCCGCGTCGGCGGCCCAGTCGTAGTTGTCGCCGTGGATCGCGTAGGCCGGCTCCAGTTGGGCGCCGATGGCGTACTCCTCGGCCACGCAGGCGCGCGCGGGCAGTAGCTGCCACTGCATCTCGGCGGCCAGGGTGAGCCGGGTCGTACGGCGGGCCCGCTGGTAGACGTCGGTGTCGCGCTCGGCGACGAAGATCTCGTGGCCGAGCAGATCCGCCGCGTGGGCCAGGTCGTCGGCGGCCCCGGGCAGGTTGCGGTCGCCGGGCAGCCGGACGGTCAGGATGCCGAGGCGTTCGCCGCGGACCGTCACCGGCAGGTGGTGGTCGACGGCGCCGTCCGGTCCGGCCTGCCGTTCGTGCCGTTCCTGGCTGCCGAAGGCGCGCCCCTCCGGTGTGTTGGAGATGGACAGCGCGGCTGTGGGGTCCTCGCCGAGCGAGGAGAACGGCCTGAGCACCGTACCGCCGTAGTCCGCGAGGAACAGATGCACGGCCGTGGCTCCGTAGGCCGCGGCGAGCGCTGCGCGCAGCGCGTCCACCAAGGCGTGCGGCGCCGCCGCGCGAACCGCTCTTTCGACATCACAGCTCAGGGTCACGGTCTCTCAAACATTCTTATTTCGGTGGATTCCGACATGGCCGGGCTGACGCGGGCGGCCGGAGGGTGACAGAGTGGTCGTGTGTCCCGTTTCCCCGGTCAGTCGTACCCACGCGAGCAGGTGACCGAGGCCACCCTTGCCGCCTCCGAGTTGCTGGAGGTCCTGTGGGGCCGCGGTCAGGAGACGGCACGCTCGGCGCAGGTCTCGCCGTCCCAGTTGCGGGCGCTGCTGGTGATCGAGGAACACGAGGGTACTAACCTGCGGGCCCTCGCCGACGAACTTGGCTCGCGGCCGCCCGCGGTGAGTCGCCTCTGTGACCGCCTGGAGGCCATGGGGCTGGCCGAGCGATGTCAGAGCGCGACGAGCCGGCGGGAGGTGGAGCTGCGGCTGAGTCTGCGCGGGCGGGCCTTCCTGGAGGAGTACCGGGCGGCGCGTACCGGCGAGGTCGCGGCCATCGTGGCGCGGATGGATCCGGCGCAGGTCGCCGATCTGGCGTCGGGACTGGCCGCGTTCCGCAGGGCGGCGGCCCTGCACCGTACGGCCAAGGAGGCGAAGGACGCCAAGGACGGCCGCCCGGTCACCGGGCGCCGCACGTTCGGCGCGGACAGCGCGGACACCGCGTGAAGTCATTCAGGCCCCGCTTCTCGATCCGAAGTCACTCCGGGCAGAGCCGTGTTGCTCAGTGACGGGGACAAGATTGTTGCCTTTCTGGAATATTGTCAAACGGCAACAATCCCTTCTATTGTTGATCATCCGATCCGGCCGGACAGCAGTCCGGATCCGGCCACCGATCCCGTAACCGCCGAGGATGACCGTGCAGTCACAGTCCAGCCCAGACCGGCCGACACAGGTCGTGGTGCGGGAGGGCCACCGTGCCGGGGACGCGGTGGTCGTCACCGTCACCGGGCCGCTCGACATCGACACCGTGGCACCACTGGAAGACGCCCTCCGCGCGGCGGGCGTCGACGCGGACGGGGCCGGGCCGGCCGGAGGCGATCCGCGTCCGGTCGTCGTCGACCTGTCCCAGGTGGACTTCGCGGACTCCACGACCGTCAACGTGCTGTTGCAGCAGCACGCCGCCCTGGGCACCCGGCTGCGCCTGGCCGCCCCGTCGCCCGGACTGCGCCGCCTCTTCGAGCTGACCGGTCTCGACGGGGTGCTGCCGCTGTACGAGACGGTGCGGGAGGCGGCGGCCGCCGACGGCGTGGCCGGCGCGGGGGCGTAACCGGCGCGGGGACGTGGCCGGCGCGGGGGAGCGGAGCCGTACGCGCCGCCGGGCGGCTGCCGGGCCCGCCCGGTTCAGCCTGCCGCCGCGGTCTCCGCGAGTTTCCGGAATTCCCCGAGGTCGTAGTTGGCGAGGGTGGAATCCAGGTTGGTCAGGGCACCCAGTTGCTCCACAAAACCTTCCGGTGAGTACTCTATTTGCAGCGTGACACGGCTTGAGGTGTCACTGAGCCGGTGGAAGGTGACGACGCCCGCGTGATGGACGCCCGCTGTCGTTTTCCAGGCGATGCGGTCCTGTGGTTTCACTTCTGTGAGTTCCGCCACGAAATCCTTGTCCGCGCCCGGCAGCGAGAGCTGCCAGACGAAATGCGTGGCGTCCAGGCGCTCGACCCGCCGCACATGGCTCAGGAACTTCGGCCAGTGCGTGACGTCCGACCACAGCGCCCAGCTCACCGCGACGGGAGCCTTGATGTCCACACTCTCCAGCAGCGAGGACGACATGGCGTATTCCTCCTTGATCTCATGAGCGGTCAGGTACGGAAGGGGCGGACACCTCGCCCCACGGCCGCGCACGGCCGTGTCCGCGGGTGTCCGGTGCTCCCGGCCGGTCCTGTCGTGAGCCGGTCCGAGATTGCCCTGGTACCCCGGGCCGGACGGGGTACGCGGTCTGTGGGGCAGCGCTTACGAGTAGCCCGCCGGGGTCGGTGAAACACCCACGGGGAACGTACGGTTCCCTGGACATGGGGGTGGATTGCGTCGTTCTCCGGCGGGAAAGCTGCCTACTTGTACGCCTTACGGACCAACGGGAAACGAGGTGAGCCCGATGAGCAGCGCCACGGCCCCGCACAGGGTTTCCGCTGCGCCCCCTCTGGTGGTGACGCTGGAGAACACCCCCGAAGCGGCAGCCGTCGCACGGGACGTGGCAGTCGACTTCCTGAAAGGTCTGGGACCGCCGCCGGGCCGGGACGCGTCCGACGCCGTCGTGCTGATCGTCTCCGAGCTGGTCACCAACGCCGTCCGGCACACCCTCACCCACACCTGCACGCTGCGTCTGACGGCCGCCCCCGGCACCGTCACGGTGGCCGTGGCCGACGCCAGCCCCCACCCGCCGTGTGAGCGCAACCCGGACGTACGCGGCGAGGGCGGCGGTTTCGGATGGCCGATGGTCCGCCGCCTCGCCGTCTCCACCTCGGTGGAGACCTCTCCCCAGGGCAAGACCGTCAGCGCCGTCGTCGCCCGGGAGGGCAAGCGCTCAGCGTGAGCGCGGTGACAGCCGGACGGCCAGGGCGAGCGTGTCGTCGGAGTGCAGGATGACGGTGTGCATGTCCTCGGCGATGGCGCCGGGGATCTCCTGGACGGGCCGGTCGCGGTGCCGCCGCGCGCTCTCGGCCAGCCGCTGTTCGCCCTCCCTGGGGTCCCGGCGGCTCTCGGTCAGTCCGTCGGTGTACAGGACGAGCAGGTCTCCCTCGTCCAGCTTCGCGTGCAGCAGCCGCTCGCTGCCGGGGAACGGGTAGCCCACCCCCCGCCCCCGGACCTCCAGATACTCTTCCCCGCCGGTGGCCCGCACGACCAGAGCCGGCGGATGACTTCCGTTGGCGAGCAGCAGATCCCCGCCGGCCGGGTCGATCCGGGCCAGCAGCACCGTGGCCATCAGCTCCGGGTCGAACGGAGCGAGGATCTCGTCCGTCCGGGCCACGATGGACTTCAGCGGGTGGCCTTCCAGAGCGAGGGTCCGTACGGCGTGCGTGACGTTCAGCGCACTGCGCGTACTGCGTACGCCGTGTCCGAGCGCGTCGACGACGGTGATGTGCACCGTCCCGTCCGGCAGCGTGAACCAGTCGTAGAAGTCCCCGCCGGTGGGGGCGTCGGTACCGGCCGGCGCGTAGTGGACGGCGACCTCCAGCCCGTCCACCGCGATCGGCGGCGGGCGCAGCGCGTCCTCCAGCTCGCGCAGGATGTGGCCGTGGGCCGTGCGCAGTTGTTCGTCGCGCTCCTCCAGCTGTACGTAGAGCGCCAGTACCCCGCTGTTCGTCTCGGCCAGCTCGTGCGTCAGCCGGCGCTGGTCGGCGGCGAGGGAGTCCACCCGGGCCAGCGCGACCCGCAGTTCCTCCTCCAGGAGGCGGTTCTCGGTGGCCGGATCGGTCGCCGTGCCGTCCCCGTTGCCGTCGGAGGCGCCCGTCGGCAGGGGCGCGGGGCCGCTGTCGCGCCGCCGGCCGCTGCCGCCCGTCGTCGCGTCGTCCGGCCCGCGTCCCGAGGGGATGCGGACTTCCGGTGTCCCGGCCGGGAGCGGTACGTGCCAGGTGGCCGCGTCGGGTGACACCTCGGCGGGGAGCAGCAGGGTGGCGTCGGCGGGCGGGGCGAGCACGGGGGCGGGAGTGCGCAGGGTGACGGCGAGGAAACCGGATGCGGCAGCGGCGGAGGGGCCGGCCGGGGCGTTCGCGGCGGGTGGGACGGCGGCACCCTCGGCGACGCCCGAGGTGTCCGAGGCACCTGAGACGCCCGAGACATCCCGGGCAGCAGCCGACGTGGCGCCCTCGTCGCCCGAGCGGGCCCGGGGAACCCTGGCAGCGGGCCCGGCTCCGGTCCCGCCTCCGGCCTCGGCGCCGGCCTTGTTCCCGGTCCCGGCCCCGCGTCCCTCCCGGGAACCCCCGTCGCCGGAAGCGCGGCCGCGGGAAGCACCGCAGCGGGAACCGTCACCCGGCCCCTCGGCGTCTTGAGGACCGACCGCACCACCGGCGGCGCTCCCCGGCGCCCCACCGGGACCACGGGAGTCCGCGTCTGAGGGACCGCCCGAGGAGGAACGATCCGTCGCACACGTACGGGACGACTCCAGCGTGACCCCGTACCCGGCCTGTATCACCGAGTCCGCCAACGCGCTCACGGACAGTACGAGGCGCGCCCGGGTCTCGACGGGCAGGGCGTTGGCCGCGCCCAGCCGGCGTACGGCGTGGCGCAGCGGCGGCAGCGCATGGAAAGTGTGGCGTCTCACGAGAGTCTCTGGTGAAGGTTGGCGGTCAGTACGGTCGCGTCGTCCCGGCTGCGGCGGTGGCCGTGCACGAGGGCCGTGGCCAGCAGTGGCGCGGGCAGACGCAGGAGGAAGGGGTCCGGGTCGTACGCCCAGCGGTGGTCGATGCCGTCGGTGTGCAGGAGGGCGGTCAGGCGCGGCTCCCACGGGATCTCGCGGACCAGCGGCTGCGGCATCTCCAGCCCCGCCACGCCGGGCTGTCCGGTGAGGCGGTTCCGGATGTCCTGCTGCGAGAGCGTCAGACACCGGACGTTGCCGACGCCGCAGTACTGGGCGCGTCCGGCGTGCAGCCGCAGCAGTCCGACGGCCGCGCCCCGGCTGCGCCGCAGCGCGCGGTGGACGGTGGTCAGCAGACCGGGCAGCGGCTGGTCCGGCACCCTGGCGAAGGTGCGCAGCGCGAGCTGCGCCGCCTCGGCGGCCTCGGGGCCGTGCCCGAGGCCGTCGACCACGATCGAGGTCAGCCCCTGCTCGGTCTCGGCGACCGCGCACGCGTCGCCGCTGGCCTCCTCGCCTTCGGCGGGCAGGCAGACGGCGCCGATCGCCCGGCGCCCGGCGTCCACGTCCTCGGGCGGCGTCAGCCGGGCACAGGCCACGGTGCCGCCGGGCTCGCGGGTACGGACGGTGAAGCTGGTCGCTATGCGGTTGACGCCGCCCATGCCGGCGCCGAGCGTCTCGGTCGTCGTGTATCCGTCGGCCAGGCAGCGCTGGAACTCTCCCATTCCCGGCCCCCGGTCCGCGGCGATGATCTCCACGCCGACGCCCAGCGGCAGGGCCTGGACGTACAGTGCCCCGTCGACCGCGTGCTTGGCGAGGTTGCTGCCCAGTTCGGACGCGATCACCGCGGCCTGGTCGGGCAGCGCCCCCTGGAGCCCGCAGCGCTGGGCGACCGACCGCGCGGTCTGCGCGGCCAGGTGCACGGCGCTGTAGTGGTCGACGGGGATGTACGCCGTCGGGTGAACCACGAGGGGCAGGGTCAACGGTCGGCCCACCGCGTCGCGGTCACGGTCGTACCGCCACCCTCCCGGGTGCGGATCTCGAACTCGTCCATCAGGCGCTGCGCACCGCCCAGCCCGTGTCCGAGACCCGCGCCGGTGGTGTAGCCGTCGGTGAGCGCCGCGTCGATGTCGGCGATGCCGGGGCCGGCGTCGCCGACGGTCAGCCGCAGGCCCACCGCCCCGGGGCGGGTCGGGTACTCGATCCTGATCGTGCCGCCACCTCCGTGGACGTAGGCGTTACGGGCCAGCTCGCTGGCGGCCGTGACCACCCGTGTCTGGTCGACGATGCTGAAACCCACCGTGAGGGTGGCGTCACGCACCGCGTGCCGGATCGCGAGCAGGTCCTGCTCGCTGCGCACGTGCAGCACCGTGGGCTCGGTCGGCAGACCGGCCTGCTCCGTACTGTCACCGCTCAGCGTGGTGGTACCGGTGAAGCCGGTACCACTGTATTCACCGGGTCCCGTCATGTGGTGCCTCTCCTGAGGGACGGGGACTCCGATGCCAGCCCAGGGCCGCCATGCCGTGTTCCGTATTCAGGGCGGTCTCTACTCCGGCAAGGCGCAGTCCCAGTTCGGCCAGGGTCATGGCCACCGGCGGACGCATACCCGCGACGATCACCCGGGCACCCAGCAGCCGCGCCATGGTGGTGAGTTCCATCAGCGTGCGCGCCACGAACGAGTCGATGATCTCCAGGCGGGAGATGTCGATGAGCACGCCGCGGGCCCGGTCGGCCGTGATGCGGGTGGTCAGCTCCTCCGTGAAGGCCACCACCGTGGCGTCGTCCAGCTCGTTGAGCAACCCGGTGACCAGGACGTCACCGAGCCTGAGGATGGGCACTCCGGCCGTGGGCCGGGCGTTCATCGCTTCTCCTGCACGCCCGTGGACGTATGGGCGGACGCCTCGTCGGTGAGTTTGACGGCGGCGGCCAGCGCGTCGGCGAGGGTGGTGCGGGTCAGGATGGTCGACAGGTCGATGCCGAGCTGGGCTATGGTCTGCGCGATGGACGGCCGGATGCCGCTGATCACACAGTCCGCGCCCATCAGCCGTACCGCGTTGACGGTCTGCATCAGGTGCTGGGCGACCGCGGTGTCCACGGTCGGCACGCCGGTGATGTCGATGATGGCGACCAGTGCCTCGTGCTGCTGGATGGCCTCCAGGAGGTTCTCCATCACCACTTGGGTACGGGTGGTGTCGAGCGTGCCGATCAGCGGTACGGCCAGCACCTGGCGCCACAGCCGGACGACCGGTGTGGACACCTCCAGGAGCTGGCGGCTCTGCCGTCGGATGATCTCCTCGCGGCCTTCCACGTACGTCTCGAAGGAGAGCGTGCCGGCGCGGTCCAACAGCCGGTTTATCAGTACGGCGGTGACGAACAGCTCCTCCGAGTCCCGGGTCTGGCGCTGCACCGCCTCCAGGAGGGCTTCCTTGAGCGAGAGGACGGCCAGCGAGGTGACGGTCGGCATGGCGCCGTTCCGTGCCCTGCGCATGGAGAGATCGATCACGGCCTGGCGCAGCGGCCGGTCGGTGGCCACCACCCGATTCGCCGGGACGTCGCTCTCCAGCCCCCGCAGGAGGGCGCCCAGCAAGGCGTCCGCCTCCTCCCGCAGTTCGCTCTCGTTGACGATGTCGCGCATCTCGTCCTGCGCCAGCTGCAACTGCACCCAGCGGTCGGAGACGGTGTCGGACTCTGCGCGCAGCGTGCCGATGACACGCTCGCGTGCCGCGGCCTCGGTGAAACTCAACCCATGGTCCTTTCTCGGTGGTTGGTGGGAGCACAAGCGCGCATGGTGTGCTGCCCGTGCGGTGCGTATTCAACCGCACGCGATCTTCGATTGCCGTACGGCAAATGTTACCGAGAGCGGACAACGGCACAGCGGCCGGACCACCCCTGCCGCTTCCCCCGGCCCTGTCCGGTCGGCCGTCCGTCACCCCCATGAGCAACTGTTTCCCACTGGCAAGGGTTGAACACCTAAGACTAGGGCAGGTGCACCTGACCGTACGTACTGTGAAGGGTGAAGACGTGACCATGCTTGCCGTGCAGGACAGCGCAGCGAAGACGGTGAAGGCGGAGCGGGCGCCGCAGGCGCCCGAACTGCCCCGCGTCACGGACGCGACCAAGGTGGCTCCCCGGGACGCCCGGGCACTGTCGAAGCTGTTCCTCACCCGGCTGGCCGAGCTGGAGGAGGGGACGGCCGAGTACCAGTACGCGCGCAACACCCTCATCGAGATGAATCTCTCACTGGTGCGGTTCGCCGCCTCCCGCTTCCGCGGCCGGGGGCAGGACCTCGGGCACGCGGAAGACATCATCCAGGTCGGGACCATCGGACTGATCAAGGCGATCGACCGGTTCGACCTCTCGCGCGAGGTCGAGTTCTCCACCTTCGCCGTCCCGTACATCGTGGGTGAGATCAAGCGCTTCTTCCGTGATTCCACCTGGGCCGTGCACGTCCCCCGTCGGGTCCAGGAACTGCGGGTCGAGCTGTCCAGGGCGGGTGAGAAGCTCGCCGCCGACCTGGGCCGCGAACCCACCGTCGCCGAACTGGCCGCCCACCTGAAGATCGCCGAGGACGAGGTCGTCGACGCGATCGCCGCCAGCAACGGCTACACGGCGGGCTCGCTGGACGGCACCGGCGACGGTTCCGGCGCGGCCGGTGAGAGCCGCGCCATCGCCGACGTCATGGGCGACGACGACCCGGCGATGGAGCTGGTCGAGAACCTGAACGCGCTCGCCCCGCTCCTGCACGAGCTGGACGACCGGCGGCGCCGCATCATCGAGATGCGCTTCGTCCAGGAGATGACGCAGGCTCAGATCGGCGCCGAGCTGGGCATCTCGCAGATGCACGTCTCGCGGCTGCTCGCCCGGACCCTGGACCAGTTGCGGAAGGGGCTACTGGACCAGTAGCCGTACGCCGGCGGGCCGGTGACGCCGCCCGGCGCCCTGCGTCCGGCGCGGGGTACCGGCAGGCGGGTCGTGCCGCAATGGGGGTGAAAAGCCTCATTGTGAACGGTGTACCCACTGCGTCCCCACCGAACCGATGTATCCGCCCCGGTGCGCTTCGGACAACTGTCCACCCCCTCACCGGCGGACGCGCCCGGCGCCGTTCCCCCGCGCACCGCGCGACCGGTAGACGACGTACGGGCGGAACAGATGACCGACGGGCGCGGTGAAGGCGTGGACGAGACGGCTGAAGGGCCACAGCGCGAACAGCGCCAGGCCCAGCAGGGCGTGCAGTTGGTAGACCAGCGGCGCGTGCGCCATGACCGGCACGTCGGGGCTGAAGGTGAACAGCGAGCGGAACCAGACGGAGACGCCCTGCCGGTAGTCGTACGGATGGTCGCTCGTGGTCGTGGCGGTGGCGGCCAGCCCGGCGACCAGGGTTGCGACGAGCAGCGGGTGCAGAACGCGGTCGGTACGCAGGGTGGCGGCACGCACCGCGGGGACACGGAGCCGCCGGTAGATCAGCACGGCCAGGCCGGCCGTGGTGACCAGCCCGGCCACACCACCGACCGCGAGGGCGTTGGCGTGGTAGAGCCACTCGTGGATGTGGACGCGTTCGGTGAACGTCTCGGGGATCAGCAGGCCGGTGAGATGACCCGCGACGACGAACAGCAGTCCGTAGTGGAACAGCGGCGAGCCGATGCGCAGCAGCGTGCTCTCGTGCAACTGGCTGGAGCGGCTGGTGAAGCCGAAACGGTCGTAGCGGTATCGCCAGGCGGTGCCCGCGACGAGCAGGGTCGTGACGAGGTAGGGCAGCACGCCCCACAGCGCGGTGTGCAGGGGGTTCACCGGCGGGCTCCTCGGGGTTCGGAGCCGGGGAACGGGTCCAGGCCCACGGTCTCCACGGGTGGGGGCCCGGTACGGGCCAGGCGGCGGGCGGCGGCCCGGTCGGCGGGGCGCGGGCCGGGCAGCGTGCGGCAGACGGCGTCGAGGACGTCGCCGTACGGGCTGCGGTGGTTCTCCAGGGCGAGGCGCAGCAGTTCCAGCGCGGCCCGGTGCTCGTGCAGCAGGGCGCGGCCGGCCGCCGGGACGCGGGCGGCGAATTCCAGCATCAGGGGAAGGTGGTCGGGCAGTTCGTCCGGGGCCGGCTGCCAGCCCTCGGCGTGGTAACGCGCCTTGATCCGGGCGAGGGTGGCGCCGCGCCGCCGGGTGTCGCCGTCGGTGTAGTACGTCAGATGCAGGGTCCGGCGGGGGCTGCGGTCGAAGGTGGTGACGTACTGCGCGGCGAGGGCCAGCGTCGGCACGTCCTGGACGCGGGCGCAGAACCGCAGCAGGAGAGTGGCCGCTCCGCCCGTCTCCGGCCGCAGGGCGGCGCGGACGATCCGGTGCCGGGCGGGCCAGTCGGGCCCGGGGTAGGACAGGAGCAGGGACGCGGCCTGGTGGACGAGTGGGGCGTTCACGACTCTCCTCGCCGGCGGGGGAAGAGGCCGGCGGGGCGGCCGCGGCCGTTCCAGTTCAGGAGGTTCACCCGGTCCCGCAGCGAGGTGCCCGCGTGTTCCGCCCGGGGCGGCGCGGCGGGCGGGGCGTGGAAGCCTTCCGGGTCGTACATGCCGGGCGCTCCCGCGCCCTCCAGGCTGCAGCCGGTGTCCGCGGCGTCGGGGCCGGTGACGGCGTAGCCGGTGGGGATGACGTAGCGCTCCTCGTACTTGGCCACGGCCAGCAGCCGGTACATGGCTTCCAGCGACGCGGCGGTCATGCCCGCCGAGGCGGCGATCGCCGGGTCCTGCTCCTCGCCGAGGTTCGCGCGCCGCATGTGCGCACGCATCGCGGCCAGCCGGCACAGGGCCGCCTCCACCGGTGCCGTGTCTCCCGCCGTGAACAGGTGGGCCAGGTACTCCTGCGGAATCCGCAGCGCGTCGATGGCGGCGAACAGTTTGGCCGGATCCTCACCGTCGTGCCCGGTGGCGGTCAGCGACTCCACCACCGGGGACAGCGGGGGCACGTACCAGACCATGGGCAGGGTGCGGTACTCCGGGTGCAGCGGCAACGCCACCCGGTAGGTACTGATCAGCGCGTACACCGGTGAGTTGCGGGCCGCGGCGACCCAGGCGTGCGGGATGCCGGCGGCTTCGGCGGCGCGGGCGACCTCGGGGTCGGACGGGTCGAGGAAGCAGGAGAGCTGGGCCTCGTACAGATCCCGCTCGTCGGGGGTGGCGGCGGCCTCGCCGACCCGGTCGGCGTCGTAGAGGATGACGCCGAGGTAGCGCAGCCGCCCCACGCACGTCTCGGAGCACACGGTGGGCTCGCCCGCTTCCAGACGCGGATAGCACAGGGTGCACTTCTCGGCCTTGCCGGTGCGGTGGTTGAAGTAGACCTTCTTGTACGGACAGCCGGTCACACACATCCGCCAGCCGCGGCAGCGGTCCTGGTCGACCAGGACGATGCCGTCCTCGATGCGCTTGTAGAGGGCGCCGGACGGGCACACGGCCACGCACGACGGATTGAGGCAGTGCTCGCAGATCCGCGGCAGGTAGAACATGAACGCCTGCTCGTACTCCAGGCGCACCTGTTCGCTCATCTTCTTCAGCACGGGGTCACCGGCGAGGTGCGCGGGCCCACCCCCGAGGTCGTCGTCCCAGTTGGGGCCGCCGGTGACGGCGGTGGGCCGGCCGTCGGTCAGGGAGCGGGGCGGCGCGGTGGGCACGTGGTCGCCGAGCGGCGCGTCGGTCAGGATGCCGTAGTCGTACGTCCACGGCTGGTAGTACGCGTCCAGTGTGGGCAGCCGGGGGTTGGCGAACAGCCGGGCCAGGCGGCGGGCCCGGCCGCCGCTGCGCGGCACCAGCCGGCCGTGCTTGCGCTGCCAGCCGCCCTGCCAGACGTCCTGGTCCTCGTAGGCGCGCGGGTAGCCCTGGCCGGGCCGGGTCTCGACGTTGTTGAACCACACGTACTCGGTGCCGGAACGATTGGTCCAGGTCTGCTTGCAAGTGACCGAGCAGGTGTGGCAGCCGATGCACTTGTCGAGGTTCATGACCATCGCGATCTGCGCCATGACGCGCATCAGTAGCTGACCTCCTGGGAGCGGCGGCGGATGGTGGTGACCGCGTCGCGCTGATTGCCGGTGGGACCGTAGTAGTTGGGGGCGAAGGAGAGCTGGGCGTGGCCGCCGATGAGGTGGGTGGGCTTGATCAGCAGCCGGGTCAGTGCGTTGTGGACCCCGCCGCGCCGCCCGGTGGTCTGCGACAGCGGCACGTTCACCAGGCGCTCCTGCACGTGGTACATGAACACCGTGCCGGGCGGCATCCGGTGCGAGACGACTGCCCGGGCGACGACCACGCCGTTGGCGTTGACCGCCTCGATCCAGTCGTTGTCCGCCACGCCGACGGCCTCGGCGTCCGCCACGCTCATCCAGATCACCGGGCCGCCGCGGGCGAGGGTCTGCATGAGCAGGTTCTCCTGGTACTCGGAGTGGATGGACCACTTGGAGTGCGGCGTCACGTAGCGCACCGTCACCGAACGCTCCGCCGAGGCGCCGGGAAGCGGCTGTTCACCGAGCGCGGCCAGGTCCAACGGCGGCCGGTAGACGGGAAGTTGCTCGCCGAACTCGGCGATCCACGGGTGGTCGAGGTAGAAATGCTGACGGCCGGTGAGGGTGTGCCAGGGCTTGCGGTGCTCGGTGTTGATCGTGAACGGCGCGTACCGGCGCTCCGGGCCCTCCTTGCCCGACCACTCGAAACTCGCCGACACCTGCACCGGACGGGCCTGGGTGTCGGCGAAGACGACGCGCCGCTCGGCGACCGAGGCGGCCAGTTCCTCCAGGCCGCGACCGGAGCCGCAGCGCCCGGCGAGCGCGCGGAATCCCTCGGCGGCCAGCTGGCCGTTGGTGGTGCCGGACAGGGCGAGGATCGCCTCGCACAGCTTCACGTCGGTGTCGAGCAGCGGCCGGCCGCGCGCCGTGCCGTCGGCCGCCGTACCGCAGCGCTTGGCGAGCCAGTCCGTCTCCGGACCGGCCTGTACGGTGACGCCCTTGACGGTCATGCCCTGTTCCCGTGGCAGCGGGCCGAGGGCCGCCAGCCGGTCGGCGATCGCGGTGTAGTCCCGCTCCACGAGCGTGTAGCGCGGCGCCGTCGGCCCCGGGGGCGGCGCCTCACCGGCCGCCGTGTCGTGCTGGAGGGCCGTGGCCACCAGGTCGCAGGCCGTGTCCAGGTGCCCGGCGGCCAGCCGGCCGACTTCCCGGGCGAGCCCGTGGAAGATCTCGAAGTCGGTACGGGCCTGCCAGGGCGGGCTGATCGCGGGCGAGAAGGCGTGCACGTACGGGTGCATGTCCGTGCTCGACAGGTCGTGCTTCTCGTACCAGGTCGCGGCCGGCAGTACGAGATCGGCGAACAAGGTCGTGGACGTCATACGGAAGTCCAGCGCCAGCAGCAGGTCGAGCTTGCCGCGCGGCGCCTCCTCGCGCCAGGTGACATCCCGCGGGCGGGCCTCCGGCGGTACCTCCTGCGCGCTCGCGTCGTCGTCGGCGCCCAGCAGGTGTCCCAGGAAGTACTCGTTGCCCTTCGCCGAGGACCCGATCAGGTTGGCCCGCCACACCGTCAGCACCCGCGGCCAGTTGGCCGGCGCGTCCGGGTCCTCGCAGGCGAAGGAGAGCCGGCCGGCGTCCAGCTCGTCCGCGGCCCACCGGCCGGGGTCGGCGCCGGACTCGCGGACCCGCCGCCCGAGGTCCAGCGGATTGGCATCGAAGGTGGGGTACGACGGCATCCACCCCCGGCGGGCCGAGCGGGCCACCAGGTCGGCGGTGTGCTGCCCGGCGAACAGGCCCCGGCCGGCCGGGGAGGCGAGCGCGTCGGCCGGGGCCCGGTCGTACCGCCACTGGCCGGTGTGCAGGTACCAGTACGGCGTACCGGCCATCTGCCGGGACGGGCGCACCCAGTCGGCGGCCGTGGACAACTGCTGCCAGCCCGCGTAAGGCCGCACCTTCTCCTGGCCCACGTAGTGGGCCCAGCCGCCGCCGTTGACGCCCTGACACCCCGTGAGCAGCAGCAGGGACAGGAACGACCGGTAGATGGTGTCCGAGTGGAACCAGTGGTTGGTGCCCGCCCCCATCACGATCATGCAGCGGCCCCGGGTCTGCTCCGCCGTCCGCGCGAACTCCCGCGCCGCCCGCACCGCGGCCCGCGCCGGCACCGACGTGAGGGTCTCCTGCCATGCCGGAGTGCACGGCACGTCCGCGTCCTCGTACGAGCCGGGCCACTGCCCGCCCAGACCGGCGCGCCCCACCCCGTACTGCGCCAGCAGCAGGTCGAAGACCGTGGTCACCAGCCGCCCGCCCACACGCAGGGCCGGAACCTCCCGCTCCAGCGTGCCCCGCTCCTGATCGAAGCGCGGCAGCACCACCCGCGCCACGGTCGCGTCCGGCCGCCCGTACAGGCTCAGCCGCGGATCGACCTCGCCCAGGTCCAGGTTCCAGCGCCCTTCGCCGCCCGCGCGCCAGCGGTCGCCCAGCGTCCCGGCCGGTACGACGGGGGCGCCCGTGACCGCGTCGACGAGGACGGGCATCCAGCGCCTGGCCTCCGCGTCGGCGTCCGGGGCCAGCCCGGCGTCCCGCGCCGTGAGGAACGGGCCCGGCACCACCCGGGCCGCTGCGCACGTCACCCCTTCCGCACCCGACCCGCCTGCCGCTCCCTTCCTTCCCTCCCCATCCGTCTCTCCCGCCCCGTGCTCCTCCAACTCCTCCAGCCCGACGAGGAACGGCAGGTCCGTGAACCGCTTCACGTAGTCGGTGAAGTACGGCACCTGCCGGTCCACGAAGCACTCGCGCAGGATCACATGGCCCATCGCCATCGCCAGCGCCCCGTCCGTGCCCGGATGCGGGTGCAGCCACTCGTCGGCGAACTTCGTCGCGTCCGCGTAGTCGGGGGAGACAACCACGACCTTCTGGCCGCGGTAGCGGGCCTCGGCCATCCAGTGGGCGTCCGGCGTCCGGGTCACCGGCACGTTGGAGCCCCACAGCATCAGGTACGCCGCGTCCCACCAGTCACCCGACTCCGGAACGTCGGTCTGGTCACCGAAGACCTGCGGCGAGGCGATCGGCAGGTCCGCGTACCAGTCGTAGAACGAGAGCATCGGCGCGCCGATCAGCGACATGAACCGGGCACCGACCGCGTGCGAGGCCATCGACATCGCCGGGATCGGGGAAAATCCCGCGATGCGGTCGGGGCCGTGCGCCCGCAGGGTGTGCACATGGGCGGCGGCCGCGATCTCCAGCGCCTCGTCCCAGCCGATCCGCACCAGCCCGCCCTTGCCGCGCGCCCGCTGGTAGCGCCGTCGCCGCTCCGGGTCGCCGGTGATCTCCGCCCAGGCCGCCACCGGGTCGCCGAGCCGGTCCCGCGCCTCCCGGTACATCTCCACCAGCACGCCGCGCGCGTACGGGTGGCGCACCCGGGTGGGGGAGTACGTGTACCAGGAGAAGGACGCGCCGCGCGGGCAGCCCCGGGGCTCGTACTCCGGGCGGTCCGGACCCGTCGTCGGATAGTCCGTCGCCTGTGTCTCCCAGGTGATGAGCCCGTCCTTGACAAACACCTGCCAGGAACAGGAGCCCGTGCAATTCACCCCGTGAGTGGAACGCACCACCTTGTCGTGGGCCCACCGTTCCCGGTAAGGCGCGTCATTCACTCCCTGATCCGTACGGAAAACCGCCCGTCCGTCCGCCGAAACCGGCGCCCGGCTCAGCAGCCGGCCGGCCGCCATGAGCCGTTCGGCCGCGTCCGCCGCGGCACGTTCGGCCTTTGCCCTGCCACGCCACATACGAGGGCTCCTCCCGGGGCCGTGTGGCGGACTCGCTCGGCACGCCACTCCACGAAACGCCCCCAGATTCCTCCCGCGCCGGGCGGAAACAGGGGCACTTTTTCGCCAGTTGGCCAGGTCTGGAAGTTATTTTCCCCGTGCTTTGCCGTGGTTGCCGCAGGGATACCTGAATGACACGTTCTCGCGTTCGAAAAATGAGGCGAAGGGTGCGCGAGGGCCGGTTACGGCTGCTGATCCCCGGCCGCTCCGGGAGCGCCCGCCCGACGGAGCCGTACGCACCATGCCGCCGTTGTCCAGGGGCGTCACGTGACGGTCCTGCCGTCGGCCGTCGGCCGTCGGTCCGCCGGTGCCGCGCGGGCGACCTTTCCGCGTGTCCATTCACCGGTACGCAGCAGCGTTTCGGCGGGGTGCCGGGGTCGGACGGGGTGTCTGGGCTGTGCATGGCGTCGTGCGCCGTCCCGGGCCGGGGAAACGGCTTCGCCGACGTCGTGAACAAGACTCCGACCGGAGTCGGAGGCGGGGCGGAGATGGTCGTACTCCTGAGTTCCGGTCTCCATTACGCATAGGGCGGCCCGCGCGGTGCCGCCTTTCCTTCTGCGCCGCCGGCCGCTTTCTCTCCATTCCTCGAACGGCTGTCCGAGGTTGATTGCCGGTAGCTGTAAACCTTTGCCGTGTCGCGCCGGAGCCGTCCTTCCGCCGCCGGACCAGCGGGTGAATTCGGTGTTTCAGGCGGCCGGCGGAACGGGGTGGAGTGCGGGGGCGGGCATGAGCATGGTGAAGGACGCGGCGCGGAAACCGGGGCGGGCGCCGCGGTGACGAAGTGCGGGCAGCCTCGCCGGCCACTCCTCCACGCGTACCGAAGCGGCCCCCGGGCGAGCCGTGAACCGTGCGGTGAGGACCGTCCGCGCCCCGTCGAGGGTCCCGAAGCCGGTCATCGGCAAGGGGACTCGGGGGAGCGACGGACCTCTGGCCGACAGGCGCAGCCCGGCGACGAGCCCCTGCCCGTCGGTCACCCGGACCCGCGACCCCTCCCAGCGGAACTCCGCCAGTTGCTTGGGCACTCCCCAGATGCGGCGCCCGCCCCGCAGCGACTGCTCGTCGTCGACCCAGATCCAGTGCACGGACAGACCGGCCCGCCGGCCGCGCCGAGCGGGCGTCCCCACGATCAGCTCGTCGTAGCGGAGGGTCCCCGAGCGGTACCGGATCACGAACACGGCCAGCGAACGGGCCGTCAGGGCAGAGAGGTCCGGGGGGAGGGGCGGGGCCGCGCCCGTGGCGAAGAGACCACCCCACAGGTGGCCTCTCATGCGCCAGGGCGGCGGCGGGTACGGACCCGGCGCGGCGCCGGTACCGGTCACGTCAGCTCTCGTCTCCTCCCGGGCCGGGGCGGTCGGTTCCCAGGGTACGAGACCACCTTCGAGGAGACGGTGTCCTTGCCGGAGGTGGGGGCGCCGGTGTCGTTGACCGGTATCCGCGGGTCAGCCCTTGGACGCCACCGCGGCCAGCCGCTCGATGCCGGCGGCGAACTCGTCCGGCTCGAAGGACTGGAACGGCAGCCGCAGGAAGACCGTGCCCTCCGGCGGCGCGGCGTCGCCCGGGTAGAAGCCCGAACCCCGGGTCAGCTTCAGACTTTCGGCGGCCGCGGCCTTGAGGAACGTGGCCTCGTCCGTGGCGACGGGCAGGTGCACACTCACGTAGTAGCCGCCGTACGGTACGGCGAGGAGCGCGTCCTCGCCCAGCAGTTCGCGGACGGCCTTGACCGCACCGTCGTGCCGGGGCCCGAGCAGTTCCCGGGTGCCCGCCACGTTCTCCTGGGCCAGGCCCGCTTCCAGGGCCCGCGCGGCGACCGCCTGGAGCAGCGGGGCGGGCGAGAGGTACGTGCCCTCGGCGAGCGCGGCCAGGGCACCGAGCGTCTCGGGCGCGCCGATGACGTACCCCACGCGCAGGCCGGGGCTGAGGATCTTGCTCAGCGACCCCATCGTGAGTACCCGCCCGGCCGGCGCGAGCTCGAAGAAGCCGGCCGGAGCCTGGCCGCCGTACCGCAGCTCCCGGTAGGGGATGTCCTCCAGGATGAGGAAGTCGTGGGTCTCGGCGAGCTGCACCAGGCGGCGGCGCTTGTCCTCGCTCATGGTGACGCCGCTCGGGTTCTGGAAGTCCGGGATGACGTAGACGAGCGCCGGGACGCGCGTCGCCAGCCGGGCTTCGAGGGCGTCCAGGTCGAGGCCGTCGTGCCGGAGGGTGATGCCGGAGACCCGGCCGCCGTGCCGCTCGAAGATCTGCACCGCGCGGTCGTAGGTGGGAGCCTCCACGTACACGTCCTTGCGGTCGCCCGCCAGGAGGTGCGCGGCGAGCAGGTCCAGTGCCTGGAGGGAACCGTTGGTGACGAAGATCTGGTCGGCACCGACCGAGTGGAAGGCCGCGAGCTGCTCGCGCAGGGCCGCGTCCCCCGTGTGGTTGCCGATCGGCGCGTACTGGAACACCCGGTCCTCGCTGTCCCGCAGGACGGCGGCGGTGTGCTCGGCGAGCTGCCGCGAGGGGATCGCTTCCTGCGGGGGGATGCCGCGCGAGAAGTGGAACATGCGTGGGTCTCCGTTCTCGGAAAGTCGTCGTGCGGATACGTCGTGCGGGTACGGCGTGCAGGCACGTCATACGGGTACGGCGTGCGGTACGGACGGGGCCCTTCGTACGGGTGGGGCTCTCCGTACGGGTGGGGCTCTGGGTACGGGGCGGAGCGGGCGGTGGTGCGGGGCCGTCAGGCCGCTCCGGCCGCCGCCCCGGTGCCGGCCTTGGCCACGAAGTGCGGCCCCAGCTCGGCGACCTCGGCCGCGCCGAGCTGCCGGAGGGTGTCCTCGATCTCCCGGCGCAGCAGCCGCAGCACCGCTTCGACCCCTTCGCGCCCGGCGACGCTCAGGCCCCACAGGTACGGCCGCCCCAGGCAGACCGCGTCGGCGCCCAGCGCGAGGGCCTTGACGACATGCACGCCGGAGCGGATACCGCTGTCCATCAGGACGGCGCACCGGCCGTCGACCTCGGCCGCGACCTCGCTCAGTGCGACCACAGCGGGCACCGCCCCGTCCAACTGCCGTCCGCCGTGGTTGGAGACGATGACGCCGTCCGCGCCGCTGTCCAGGCAGCGGCGGGCGTCGTCGGCCCGCAGTACGCCCTTGACCAGGAGGGGGAGCCGGGTCCTGGCCCGGATCCACAGCAGGTCCTCCCAGCTCAGTGACAACCGGTCGATGCGGGCGCCGGCCGGTACCTCGCCCTCCAGGATGCCGAGCGCGCGCAGCGTCCCGAAGTCCACGTGTCCGGGCGTGGCGAAGCCGGCGCGCTGGGCGTGCACCCGCAGTGCGGCGTGACTGGCGTCCACGGTGACCACCAGGGCGGACGCGCCGGCGGTCTCGGCCATGTCGATCGTCGCGGCGATGTCGTCGCGCGACCGGTAGGCGTACAGCTGGAACCAGCCGGCCCGGCCGGATGCCTTGGCGATCTCCGGGAACGGGACGTGGCTGTCCGTGCTGACGACGGGGACGACGCCGGCCGCCTCGGCGGCGAGCGAGGTGGCGATCTCCGCGTCCTCGTGCAGCAGCCGCTGCGGGCTGGTCGGTGCGAGCAGGACGGGCATGGACATGTGGTGCCCGAGGACCGTCACGTCCGTGCGCGGTTCGGTCGTCGTACTGGCCAGGACGCGTGGTCGGAGCCAGATGTCGTCGAACGCCGCGATGTTGGCGCGTACGGTGCGATCGGTTCCGGCGCCGCCGGCGACATAGGCCCGGCAGCCCTGGTCGAGTACCGCGTCACTGGCGGCCTCGAAGTCCGGCAGGGTCAGTAGGTCAGCGAGATTCCGTACGGGGTCCATGGTGGCCTCCGGGCTCTCGTAGTGTGGGGTGTGGATGCGTTCTCGCGTGGTTCCCATCAGGTGCTGACGTGCAGGCGGTGCTGACGTGCTGACGTGCTGACGTGCTGATGTGCAGGCGGTACTGATGTGCTGGCGGTGCCTCAGGCGAACTGGTCGAACGCCATCTTCGTCACCATGCCGATCACCACGAGCACCAGCACGGTACGGACGAAGCCGGAGCCCTTCTTCAGGGCCATGCGCGAACCGATCAGCGCGCCGGTCACATTGCCCACGGCCATCCCGAGCCCCAGCGCCCAGAGCACGTTCCCCTGGAGCGCGAAGACCAGCAGGGCGCCGAGGTTGGACGAGGCGTTGATGACCTTCGACATCGCCGCGCTCTCCAGGAACTGGGTGGCGAGCAGCGTGGTGAAGGAGATGATGAGGAAGGTGCCCACGCCGGGCCCGAAGAGCCCGTCGTAGAAACCGACCACACAGCCGCCGAGGAGCACCGCCACGACGCGTCGCCGCCGGGTCACCTCACGGGCCAGCGGCTGGGTGCCGAAGCTCGGCTTGAACGCCACGAACAGGGCGACCGAGATCAGCAGGACCATGATGACCGGGCGGAAGTACGCCGTGGGGACGGTGGCCGCCGACAGCGCGCCGAGCGCGCCGGCCGGTACCGCGCAGGCGGCGGCCGGTACGAGGATTTTCCGGTCCAGGGCCGTACGCCGCGCGTACATGTAAGCGGCCGTCGCGGTGCCGGTGATCGCGGCGATCTTGTTGGTGCCCAGGGCGGTGGCCGGCGGCAACTGCGGGAAACTGAGCAGCAGGACGGGGATGAGCAGCACCCCGCCCCCGCCGACCACCGCGTCCACCCACCCGGCGGCCACCGCGGCGGTGAGCAGCCCTATGACGTCTATGAAATCCAAGGTATTCCGGTCCTCAGTGCAAGGGTGCGCAGCCCTGGGCGATGACTGCACGGGCAGGACGAATCAAGCGCATCCCGGAGCGCGGCTCAGAGCACGCCCTGGATGTCCTCCATCGTCGGGATGACGCGCTGACGGGGCATCATGTGCTGCGTCCAGCCGAGGATGGAGCGTACGGAGTAGAAGCGGCGCAGCCAGCGGTCCCGGCCGTCGTACCGCGGGACGAACGCGCTGCGGCCGTGCGCCGCCACGTGGTTGTCGACCACGACGAGGTCGCCGGGCTCCAGCACGACGTTGTGGCAGACCGCTTCCAGAGCCTCGGCCAGCGCCTTCAGCGCCGCGGTCGCCTCGGCGCCGGCGGCGTGCGTGGTGTGCGAGTTGAAGCGCATGAACGGCCGGTCGTACGGCCCGAAGACGGCGGGGTGCGGGCCGGAACGGGGCACCGGGCCGGTCCTGCCCCGGGTGAAGGACGCCGGGTAGGAGCTGTAGAACTGCGGGGTGCGCAGGATCGCCACCTGCTCCTCGGTCAGGTGCCGGACGGCCTCGCGCACCGAGGCGACGCGGGTGGCGGCGACGCCCTCGTGGTCCTGGCGCAGGCACAGCAGGCCCAAATAGTCGGGGCGCAGCGGGTGGTGGACGTTCTCGGTGTGGAAGTCGAAGGCCACCGATCCGCTGTTCTCGATGCGCTTCTCCTCCCCGGGCACGGCGTGCACGTCGTGGATGAGCGCGCCGTCCTTCTCGTCCAGGTAGCCGACGAGCGAGCCGAGAAGGTCCGCCACGAGGGTCAGGGTGCCGTCGGTGGGGTGCCCCTGGAGGGCGCCGGAGTGATGGACGGTGGGGGTGTCGGGAAGGTCCCCGACGGTGACTCCGCGCAGCAGGAGGAATCCCGAGTCGGCACCGGCCTCGGCGAATTCGAGCAGGGCGGTGCGCACGGATTTCGGCAGATCGAGAAGTAGACCGGAAAGCGCCAGCGCAGATGCCTCCGAGGCGCCGGCGGCGAGCTGGGAGAGCCGCCAGAGCTTGTGTGTTTCGGCCTCGGACAGGCGGTAGGTCTGCTGTTCGGCGAGTGCGGGGGTCACCGTGTCTCCTTGTACTTGATTGCTGCGTTCGAGCTGCCTCTTCACGCCGCGAAAGGCGCGAACCTGGTCGGCAAACAACAGAAAACATGCGCACGTGCAAATGGTGAACGGGTGGTGTCCGCTCACTATGAGCTGAAAGGAGGGATTGGGCCGGAATTTGCACGTAACAGTAGAGACCGCATTTCCGGACTGTCAACGAAAGATTCCGGTCACCGGGATATGCGGCCGCACCGGCGTCGGCCGACCACGCTTGCCCGTACATGGCATGGTTGGGAAGGTACGCCGGATTTGTTCGATGCAGAGGTTGTAGAGGACGTGTGATGATCCTGTGATGGCGTCGGAACTGCGGTGAGGGCGTCCGGCGGGACGCCGGGGGGCGCCGTCTCACCCACTGGACACCGTCGGTGCGGCCGAGTTGCGACCCTCGGATCACGCCACCGACAGCACGCCACTTTTGGTCATCGCGTACAGAACCAGCCATTCAGGATGACCAAAATCCGGCTCTGACCGCGTCTTCGGACGGACCGGCCCGCCACGGCCGGCACCGCGAACGGCGTTATGCTCGGCGGCGAGGGGCTGATCGGCTTCCTCGCCGCCCGCGCCCGCCGGCCCGCTCCCGCGGCCGGTGCCGCCATGGACGGCGCCCCTGTCCCGCCCCCCGTCTCGCCCCTCCGGGCGGAAGCCGGAGAACCGACCGTGAACGACACCTTCCGCCTGACCACCCGGCGCGCCGAAGGCGACCTCGCCCTGGCCGCCCTCGCGGGCGATCTCGACCTGACCACCGCGCCCGCCCTGCGCGCCGAGGCCCTGGACCTCATCGGACGGGGCCACCGACACCTGGTCCTGGATCTGGAAGCCGTCTCCTTCTGCGACTCCTCCGGCTTCAACGCCCTGGTGGCGATCTGGCGCTGCGCCCAGGAGGCCGGCGGCACCCTCGGCCTGGCCGCCGTCTCCGGGCGGCTCGCCCGCCTGCTGAACATCACCGGCCTCGACACCCTGCTGCCGGCCTACCCCACCGCCGACGCGGCCCTCGCCGCGCACCACCGCGGAGGCGAAGCCGGCCCCTCGCGAGCTGCCGGTTCCTGACCGCCCGGGCCCCGGGCCGCCCGGCCCCGGACCGCCTGGGCCCCGGACCGCCCTGGCCCCCGGGCCGTCCCGCCCGCACCGCCCGCTTCGTCCCCGGTGGCGCCCTGGTGTGACCTTCGTCGCGCCGGGTCGTTCGGTAGACGGGGGAGACGCATCGGGCGGGCGACAAGGAGGCGGGGAGCATGGCCGGTACGCGTGGCGCATTCTTCAAGCTGTCCACCACGGTCGTGGCGGCGGCGGCTCTTCTGGCCGGTGGTCCGGCCCTCGCCGCGCCACCACTGCCGCGCGACGACGTCCGACGCCTCTCCTGCGAAGGGCCGGTGGTGGGATGCGTCCAGGAAGCACGCCGGACCCTGACCCGGCTCCGTGACGCCCTGGGATGTGACCACCGGGCCCCCTTCCCCGTGATCTACGTCCAGCTCGAACGCGTTCTGGAAGCGGCCGCGGCCAGACCAGGTTCCTTCGACGACCCGGACTGGCTGGCCGGAGACCTCAACACCGGCTTCGTCAACCTGTATCTGGACGCCTACCACGCGGACCGAGCAGGGCGGCCGGTCCCGCGGGCATGGCAGACGGCCTTCGAGGCCGCGCGCACCGGTGATGTGAACGCGGGCCAGGACGTCCTGCTCGGCGCCAACGCGCACATCCAGCGGGACATGCCCTATGTGCTGGCCTCCGTCGGGCTCACCCGGCCCGGAGGTGCGTCACGCAAGGCCGACTACCACCGTTTCCAAGCAGTCCTGGACCGCGCGTACGCGCCCGCGGTCCGAGAAATCGCCCGTCATCACGACCCGGTGGTGGCCCTGGCCGACGCACGGTGGAACCCCATCGCCGGACACACCGCCGGCCGGCTCTTCCGCATCTGGCGGGAGCAGGCGTGGGTTCACGCGCAGCAGCTCGCCGCGGCCACCACGCCCGCCGCCCGGCGCGACGTCGAACGGCGGATCGAGGCGAACGCGGCCCGCTGGGCGCTGCTGCTGAACACCGTGCACGTACCCGGATATCGCGCCGTGCGCGACACGTACTGCCGCACCCACCACCGTGGCGCTCCGGGAACGCGCGCCGAGGTGCCCCGTCCCGAAGGGCTCCGTCCCGAGGCAGTCGGGGGTCAGGTCACGGCCACCACGGCCGGATTGAACCGCTCCGCGACATAGACCGGATACCGGTCCGGGCTTCTGATCACGTACTCCTTGAAGGCGCACCAGCCGAACTGCGGCGCCTCGGGCGCGTGCCCGACACCGCACCGCAGCAATTCCCGGTGCTGTGCGCGGCGTTCCTCCCGCAGCCGTACGCCGAGGGGCGTGGGGTCCGTCGGCGGCGGTAGCTGGCCGGTCGCCGCCACCGCGGAGACGACCCGGTTGCGGCTGACCGGCCGTCCAGCGGGGTCGACCAGTTCGGACAGCCGCTCCAGGAGCCGGGGCATCCGCTCGGCCGCGAGGGCCCGGCGGACGGCGGGCGGCACCGCCGCCGTGTCCACCACCCGCTGGACGACGACCCGCACCCGCAGCGGCACATCGAGCAATGCTTCCAGCATGACCGTCGTCGCGCCGTCCCCGGTGAGCAGGATGCGGGTGGAGGAAGGGAGCGTGGCCAGGCCGTACGCCGGGGCAGGGGCGGGATCAGTAGTAGAGGAGACCACGGGACCAGTCCTCGTCGGGGCCGAACAGGCTGCGGGGCTTGAGCACGTCGCCGGGCGCGGACAGCACCTCGTCGGGCATCAGCGTGCCCGGCGGCACGGGAGCCACCTCGCAGTCCACGCCCAGCCGGGCCCGTACGGCGCCGGTCAGCTCGGCGCAGGCGTCCGCGGCGTACACGTCCGCCACCTCCACCTCGGCGACGAGTCGTCGCGCTTCGGCCCGCGCCCGCCAGAACAGCACGCCGTACGCGGCAGGCAGGCGGAAGACCAGCTCCTCCAGTTGCAACTGGGAGACCCGCCGCCCCGCGACGTCGAACGCCTGCGTCGCGCGGCCCGCGAGCCGGATGACGGGAAGCCAGCTGCCGCAGGGACACGGCTCGTGGCTCAACTGGACGGTGTCCTCCAGGTTGTACCGGAGCAGCGGCATGGCCTCGCGGTACAGGGGGGTGATGACCAGCTCACCGGTGCCGTCCGGGGTGATCTCCCCGGTGGCGGGGTCGAGGACCTCGGGCACCACGCGGTCGGCGTAGAAGTGCCGCCGGCCGTGGCGGCAGGCGGAGGCGAGCGGTCCGACCTCGGTGGCGCCGTAGTCCTCGATCACGGACGCGTTCCACAGCTCGCCCAACCGCTCGCGGCGCGCTTCGCTCAGCGGCTCGCCGCAGACCAGGAGCGCGCGCAGGCACGGGAAGTCGGTGCGGGGGTCCAGCCCGGCGGCGCGGGCAGCCGCGGCCCAGATGAGCGGTTCGGTGGGGTTGGACCAGGTCAGGGTGGCACCGAGGTCGTGCAGCAGCCGGACGACGCGTCCGTACGGGGTGGCGAAGCTGCGGCTGTCGGCGGGCACCACGGTCGCGCCCTTCGCCCGGGCGCCGAAGTGACCGATGTGCCCGGCCAGCACCATGGCGTACGGAATCCGCACCAGCAGGGTGTCGGCGGGGCCGATGCCGGCCGGCATCCGGTTGAAGCGCTCGGCGATGTCCACCCAGTCGTCCTCGGTGCAGAACGAGGACGTCGCCCGGCCCGAACTCCCGCTGGACTCGTGGTAGGTGGCGACCCGCTCCCGGGGCACCGCCAGCATGCCGAACGGGTAGGCGGCGCGCAGATCGTCCTTGGTGGTCACCGGGACGTCGGCGAGGCTGCCGGGCATCGTCCCGCCCTGGCGCAGGCGGAACCGGTCCCGGTAGAAGGGGGAGTGTGCGGACCGGCACAGGGCCGTGCCGATACGTTCCCGCTGGAGCGCGTGGAGCTCCTCGAAGCCGCTCCACCTCCGGGATGCGACCGGTCGCGTCGGTGTCATGGTGCTGTCTGCCTCTCCTGGGGTCCGAAGTGGTGGCCCGCGTGTCCCTGCGGCCCTCGATCCGCATGTCCCTGCGGTCCTTGGGCCGTGTGTCCCTCCGGCCCCTGGTCCGCATTCCCCTGCGGCCCTTGAGGGGAGCCCGCGGCTGCCGCGCCGAGGTAGGGGCGGAGACGGCCGGCGGCTCGCCCGTCGTCCAGCAGCGAGAGCGGCAGGGCCGAGCGGAGCGCGGCGGTCCGGGAGCGCCGCAGCTCCTCGTCGGCCGCCAGCCGGCGGAGCGGGACGAGGGCCTCGGCGAGCCGCGCGGGGTCACGGGTGTCGAAGACGAGGCGCTTCAGGTCGGTCGCGAGCGGCGAGAACCGGGTCAGGAACGCGGCCCGGCCCGCCTCCGCGTAACGGTCCAGCACACCCTCGCCGCACCGCCCGAGAAGGACGGCGGCCAGCGCCTCGCCCAGCGGGAAGGCGTCGTGCAGCCCGGCCGTCAGCCCCATGCCGCCGGTCGGGTTGGTGACGTGCGCCGCGTCGCCCGCCAGCAGGACCCGGCCCACACGGAACCGTTCGGCGGTCCGCTGGTGCGCGCGGTACGGGGCATGTGCGACCAGTTCGTAATTCCGAGGCCGGGGCCCGGGAAGGTTACGCGCAAAGAATTCCGCCAGCCGGCGCGGGAGGGTTTCTTCCGGGAGGGAGGCGCGCTCCGTCCAGGCCACCCGCCACAGATTTCCGGAATCGATCCGCACGACGATTGCCCCGTCGTCCGGATCGATGACGAAATTCGCGTCGGCATAACCGTGCGCCGCGAAGTCGTAGCGGATGTCCGTGGCGACGAAGCGCTCCGGCCAGGTGAATCCCTCGAATCCCACACCGAGGGCTTTCCGTACGGTGCTGCGGGCGCCGTCCGCGCCGACGGCCCAGCGTGTTTCGAGCAGCCCGCGGCCCTCCTGGTGCGTGTAGCCGACGCGCACCGATTCGCCGTTCTGGCGCACCGTGTCCACCGCACAGCCGAACTTCACCTCGGCGGCCGGGAAGCGGAGCAACTGCCGGAGGAGGATGCGGCTGAGCGCGTCCTGCCGCAGAATCAGGTTGTGTGCCGGAGCGGAGCCCGTACGGGGACCCGGCGTGGGATGACGGATACGCTCGCCCGTGCGGCGTACGAGGAAATCCCGGGCGCGCAACGGTGTTCCCGCACGCAGGACGGCGTCGAGCACCCGGAGGCGCGCGAACCCCTCCAGCGTGTGGCTCTGGTGGACCAGCGCGCGGGAGGACACGGCGATGTCCGCAGCGCTCTCCAGCACGGTGACGCCGACACCCGCGACCGCCAGGCCCAGCGCGACGGTGAGGCCGACCGGCCCCGCTCCCACGACACAGACGTCCGGACGTCTCGATCCGGAAGACATGAGCATTCCCCCTGCCGCGCCGTGGCACGGAACCATCGACTTGAAGCGGAACCTGAACCCTGAACCTGAATCCGGCCGCCCCGCATCGGTGACGCGCCACCTCGGCGCAAGCGCGGGGAGGGCGGAATTCCGGTCCGTCCGCAGGCGGCCAAGAAAAGGCCGAGGTGCGGTCGTTCCGTCAACTCCCCGCGGAACACGGCAGCAAGAGGATCGGAACGCACAAGAAACTTACGGTGCGTCCCCTGGTAATCCAAGGTTCCGTTTTGACGGTTGGACAGTTGAGCGGGGAGAGACGGCCGGTGCTCACCGGGCTACGCCGTCCCGGCCCCGACGGGCCGCCGGGTACGTCACATCGTGCGTCACTGCTCAAGGGCCGCGCGCGAAGGCACCTCGTGGCAGGTGGTCAGCCCGCGACGACGCGCAGGTTACCGCCGGGGGTGCCCCCGCCGCCCAGGGGAACGCTGCCCTGCCCGGTGGCCGCCCCTTCCACCGGCGGGGGCGGTCCGGTGAGGGCCGCGGCCTCGCTGAAACAGCGCCGGGCCTCGCTGTCCCGGCCGAGGGCTTGCAGCGCCTTGCCGCAGGTGTCGAGGAGCAGTGCCCGGCGCTCGTCCGACTGCTCGTCAGGGGCCAGCGCGAGGCCCTGACGGCAGTGGGCCAGGGCCTCGTCGGGCCGGCCGACGGTGAGGCAGTGGGCCGCCAGGTGGTAGAGGGACAGGGACTCGGTGTGCGGGTGGTCGAGGGCGTGCGCCATCCGCGCCGCCATTTCCCGCCGGGTTCCGGCCCCCGAGAGGTCGCCGACGTGCTCCAGCGCGGCCGCCCAGTTGATCAGCGCGATCACCTGGCCGCGCGGGTCCCCGGCCCGTACGGCCAGGTCAGGGGCGCGGCACAGGTGTTCCAGCGCCGCGGTGTGCTGCCCGTTCTCGGTGAGGACCCAGCCGAGCAGCGAGCACAGCCGGGACTCGGCGTCCGGGTCGTCGAGCGCGGTGGCGGCGGCCAGGGCGCGTTCGAGGGCCGGTTCCCAGCCGTCGTGCACCTGGCGCACGACCAGGGGCCACAGCTGGACGGCGATCCGCCAGGCCAGTTCCGGGTGCCCGGCGTCGGCCGCGGCGACCACCGCGGAGGTGAGGTTGGCGCGCTCGGTCACGTACCAGGCCATCGCGTCGGCGCGGCCGGCGAAGACCGGCGGCGCGGCGGGCGGCGTCACGCCCGGGGGCAGTGTGCAGCAGGGCTGGCTGCCGGGTTCGGCGGCGGCGGCCGCGGCCTGGGCGGCGGACAGGTAGTGCACCAGCAGCCGGTGCAGCCCCGCCGTGTCGGCCCGGGCCACGGCGGACCGCGCGTACAGCCTGGTCAGATCGTGCATCAGATACCGGTCGCCGGTCCACTCCTCGACGAGGTGGGCGGCGGCCAGCTCGTCCAGGGCGGCGCGTGCCTCGGCGGGCGGCAGGCCGCTGAGTGCCGCCGCGGCGCCGCTGTCGAGTTCGGACCCGACGTGCAGGGCCAGCTGACGGAAGAGCAGCGCGCCGGCCGGTGGCAGTTGCTGCACGCTCAGGCGCAGCGTCGCCTCGACCCCGAGGTCCTCGTTGGACAGCAGGGACAGCCGCCGGTGCTCGTCGACCAGGTCGTCCGCCATCGCGCGCAGGGACAGCCGGGGCCGTGCGGCGAGCCGGGCCGCGGCGAGCCGCAGCGCCAGCGGCAGGCCGTCGCACAGGGCGGACAGTTGGGCCGCGGCGACCGGCTCGGCGGCCACCCGGGCCTCACCGATCACGGTGCGCAGGACCCGGACACCGTCCGGCGTCGCCAGCCGTTCCAGGGGCAGCAGCCGGGCGCAGTCGGTGGCGGCCAGCCCTTCCAGCCGGTTGCGGCTGGTGACCAGCACGGTGGAGCCCGGCGTGCCGGGCAGCAGGGGACGCACCTGCGCCGAGTCGCGCGCGTTGTCGAGCAGGACGAGGACGCGGCGGCCGGTGAGCAGCGAGCGGTACAGGTGTTCCGCGGCACGGGCGTCCGCGGGCAGCCGTTCCTCGGGAGTGCCGAGCGCCTGGAGGAAGTCGTGGAGGACGCCCTCCGGCTGCGGGCCGGTGCCGTCCGGTTCCAGGCCGTGCAGGTCGGCGTAGAGGATGCCGTCGGGGAAGTCACCGGCGTACGTGTACGCCCAGTGGACCGCCAGCGAGGTCTTGCCGACTCCGGCCGGGCCGGTGACCACACACAGGGCCGGGGTGCCCGACTGCGCGGCTTCGGAGAGACGCGCCAGGTCATCGGCACGGCCCACGAAGCCGGCCGGGGCGCGGGGGAGGAGGGAGAGGGGCGGGGGAGCGTCTGCGGGGACGGGCGCGGTGGGCCGGTGGGGCGGGGCCTGGGGGCTTGAGGGGGCGGGTGCGGGCGCCGGAGACAGCGTCGGCACGCGCGCCGACGCGTCCCGCTTCGGCTGTCGGCCGACGACCGGCCGGGACCGCAGGATGGCGAGGTACGCCTGGGACAGCGCGGCGCCGGGGTCGACGCCCAGCTCCTGGGCGAGCAGGCGCTGCGTACGGTGGTAGAGGTCGATGGCGTCGGCCTGACGGTCCGCGTCGTGCAGGGAGCGGACGGTGGCGGCGACCAACGACTCGCGCAGCGGGTGGCGTTCGAGAGCGGACTGGAGCGGTGCGAGGGCTTCCGCGCCTCGGCCGCAGGCGTGCAGGGCCCCGGCGAAGTGTTCCAGCGCGGCGAGCTGTTCCTCCACCAGCCGCTCGGCCGCCGCCGCCATCAGCGGCGTGTCACCGATTCCGCCGAGCACCCGGCCCCGCCACAGCCCGAGGGCCTCCCGCAGCAGGACGGCCGCCTCCTCGCCGGGCGAACCGGCCGTGGCCCGGCGCACCAGTTCGCGGAAACGCCACACGTCCACCGCCTCCGGCGCGGCATGCAGCGCGTACCCGCCGCCCTCGGTGGCGACACAGGCTGCGGGATCCGCGTGCAGGAGCCCCCGCAGGGCCGACACATGGCCGTAGACGATGGTCCGCGCGTGGGTCGGCGGGCGGGTGTCCCACAACGCCTCGATGATGCGCTCGGCACCCACGGACGCGCCCTCGGCCAGCACCAGCAGCGCCAGTACGGCCCGGCGCTTGGGAGGCCCGATCGGCACCGGCACGTCCCCCGAGAAGGCCGACACCGGCCCGAGCAGCCGGAAGTCCATCAGCGTTCTCTCCCCTTGGCCGAGTCGTTACGGCGGGAATCTTACGAGGTCAACGAGGCGAGGGCGCACCAGAAGGGGCACCGGGGCCGGAAATGGACCCTGGGGCGGCGGACCCGGCCGTCAGGCCGCGGCGGCACCGCCGCGGCTCCACGCCGCCGTCGCGATGCGCACGAAGGAGCGGACGAGCGGTCCGGGGTCGGCGCCGTTCCAGGCGATGACCAGGCGGCTGGGCGGCATGTCGGCCAGCGGAACGGCGGTGAGCCCTTCGGGAAGGGGGTGGCCCAGCGGTATCAGTCCCACGGTCCCGCTCCACAGGACGGACTGGAGGCATTCCTGGGCGGTCCGTACGACGGGCCCGCTCCGGCGGGCGGTGTGCCGGCCGCCGCCCCAGAACGCGGCCCACACGGGATCGGTGCCGTCCGGGAAGCGGAACCACGGACGGTCGGCGAGGTCGTCGAGCCGCAGGCTGCCGCGTCCGGCGAACGGGTCGTCGGCGCGCAGGACCGCGCCGACCGCGTCCGAACGCAGTACATGGGTGGTGAGACCGGTGGTGTCGAACGGCGTGCGGGTCAGGGCCACATCGACCAGGCCGGCACGCAGCCCGGTGGCCGGATCGGTCAGATCGGCCTCACGGATGCGGACCTCCACGTGGGGGTGCCGGGCCCGGTAGGCGGCGGCGAGCCGGGTCCCGGCCTGCCCGGCGCTGTCCGCCAGGGTGCCGACGGTCAGGGTGGCCGTGCCCGCGGCGGCGGCCACTCTGACGCGTGCCTGGTCGGCCCGCGCCAGCAGCGTACGGGCCTCGTCGAGGAGCACGGCTCCGGCGGGCGTCAGGGCGGCCCCGGCGGGGGAGCGCTCCAGCAGGACACAGCCCAGATCGGCCTCCAACTGCCGGATCGCCCGGCTCAGCGGCGGCTGGGTCATCCGCAGCCGTACCGCGGCCCTGCCGAAGTGGAGTTCCTCGGCGACGGCGACGAAGTAGCGCAGCACGCGTAGCTCCATCCGGCAACGATACCCGCGCGGTATCGGGCAGACGCGATCGGTGTTGGACGCCGCGGGGCGCCGGGCGGTGGACTCGACGGCGTACCGGATCCATGCGGCGTACATCCGTACGTACGGACATGCCGCACACCCACGCAGGCCCTTTTTGCCCATATGCCGTACTTGTCGAGGAGTTGACATGACCGAGATGACCGAGGTGGCCGACATGGTCGAGCAGGCGCTCCCGGACCCCGCCGTACGCGTCACGGCAGCCGAGGAGATCGCCCGGGACGTGGTGGTCGTCCCCGACCAAGGAGTGCCGCTCGTACCGAACATCGGCATCATCGGCGGCCGGGACGCGGTCCTGGTCGTCGACACCGGGATGGGGCTGCGGAACGCCGAAGCGGTACGGGAGTTCGCGACCGACTACGCACAGGGACGCAGGCTGTACCTGACGACGACACACTTCCATCCTGAGCACGCCTTCGGGGCGCAGGCCTTCGCCGACGCGGCGACCTACCTGGTCAACCGGGACCAGGCCGAGGATCTGCGGGAGCGGGGCCCCGGCTATCTGGAGATGTTCCGGCAACTGGGCGAGCCGGTCGCGCACAGGCTCGCAGGCGTGGTCCCGGCGCGGCCCGACCACGTCTACGACCGCACCCACGACCTCGACCTGGGCGGCCGGGTGGTGCGCCTTCGGGCCACCGGCCGGGCCCACAGCCGGGGTGACCAGGTGATCGACGTGCCCGATGCGGGGGTGCTGTTCACCGGAGACCTGGTGGAAGCGGGACAGTTCGCCATCTTCCCGTGGTTTCCGCCGCACGACACCGACGTCTCGGGTACCCGTTGGCTCGCGGTCGTGCGGCGGCTGGCGGCCCGCGCGCCGCGGATCGTGGTGCCCGGCCACGGCGCGGTCGGCGGCCCGCAGTTGCTCACCGACGTGCGTGACTACCTCGAACTGCTCCAGCGCGAGACGTGGACACGCCGCGACGCGGCGGCCGACGAGCAGACGATCACCGACGAGGTGACGGAGCTGATGGTCCGGCAGTACCCGCGGTGGGCCGGGCGGGAGTGGATCGGGAAGGGGGTGGGCTGCCTGTGCTCCGAGTACGCCGCCGGTGAGCGCGAGCGAGGCACCGACGCCGGGCACTGACCCCGGCTGCTCTCGTCGCCCCGGCTTCCTCCCTGTGGTCCACGCAGTCGCCGACTTGCCAGGGTCGGCGGCAGGAGCCGTCTCTTCCCGTGACGCGGCCCCTACGGCCGCCCACCGTCGCGAAGTCCGCGCGGCGGGCCGGTCCGGCGCCGGGGACGGCGCCGCCGATCGGCCATGACATCCTGTGATCTCGCTACGCGCGCCGGGCCGGCTCGGCGGATTACAAGGAAGATCGATGAGGCTCTGCTTCCTGGTGGAGGAACACTACCGGCACGACGGCATGCCGAACGAGGTGATCCGTCAGCTGCAATCCTGGGGGCACCAGGTGGACGTACTGCGGCCCGGCGGCTCCTTGCTGCGCATGACCGAGGCGGTACGGGCGGGCTCGCACGACGCCTGGGTGCTCAAGACGGTCTCCGGCGGCCCGGGGCTCACCCTGCTCGAAGCGGCGGCCTCGGCCGGGCTGACGACGGTCAACGACGCCCGGTCGATACGGCGCGTACGGGACAAGGCGCTGGCCGCGGCGATCGGCCGCAGCCGTGGGCTCCCCATACCGCCGACCTACGCCGCGGCCCGCCCCGAACTGCTGGCGGAGCTGCCGGCGTCGGAGTACCCGCTGGTGGTCAAGCCCGCCGACGGCAGTTCGGGGCGGGCCGTGCACCTGGTGGCGTCACCGGACCGACTGGCCGCCATGGCCCCCGAACTGGCGCGGGAGGGGCTGCTCATCGCCCAGCCGTACGTGGCCAACTCCGGCATCGACCTGAAGGTGTACTGCGTCGGCGGCGAGCTCTACGCCACCGAGCGCTGCTCTCCGCTGCACCCGGAACTCGGCGTACGCGAACGCCGCGTACCGCTGCCCGCGGGGGTGGCCGCGATCGCCGGGCAGGTCGGCGCGGTCTACGGCCTCGACCTGTACGGCGTGGACGTCCTGCTGGGCCCCGACGGCCCGGTGGTGGTCGACGTGAACGACTTCCCCAGCTTCCGGCAGGTCCCGGACGCGGTGGCGCGGGTGGCGCGCGCCGTACTCGGGCTGGCCGGTGCGGGCCGAGGGCCGGTCCCGGCCCCTGCGTCAGCTCCGGTGCCGGCCCCGTCTTCGGCCCCGGTCCCGTTGCACGTGCCCGCGGCGGCGGGGGAGAGCGCATGAGAATCGGCCTTGTCACAGGCGATCCAGGCCATCCTCTCCTGGCCGCCACCACCGCCCTGCTCGCCCCCGGGCACCGGGTGGAGACGCTGGACCCGGACGCGGTGGAGAGGGCTCCCGAGCGGCCCGCGGACATCTACCTGCTGAAGTCCCGTACGCCACGGGCGCTCGCCCTCGCCCGCGCTCTGGAGGGACGCGGCGTCCCCGTGGTGAACCCGGCCGCGGCGACCACGCTGTGCCAGGACCGTACGGCGATGGCGGAACGCGCCCGGCGAGCCGGTCTCCCGTTCGTACCCACCCGTACCTTCGCCACCCTCGCGGAGCTGACCGACGGGCCGGGCCTGCCCGGCCCGGTCGTGGTCAAGAGCCGACACAGCCGTAAGCAGGACCTGGTGGCCCGCCTGGACGACGCCACGCAACTGCGCCAACTCGCCGCGACCCGGCCGCAGGAGCCGGTCGTGGTCCAGAAGTTCGTGCCGAACAGCGGATGGGACCACAAACTCTGGGCGGTCGACGGCCGGCTCTTCGCCGCCCTGCGCCGCTCCGAACTCTCGCCCGAAGGCCGGGGCCCCGACCGGCCGCTCGCCCTCGACGCCCTGCCGGCCGGCTGGCCGGACCTGGTGCGCCGGGTCGGTGCGGTCTTCGCGCTGGACGTCTACGGCGTGGACGTCATCGACGCGGGCGACGGCGCACCACTCATCGTGGACATCAACGCCTTTCCCGGCATCCGGGGCCAGGCCGGTGCCCCGGAGGCCCTGGCAGCGCTGGCGCTGCGCCGGGCCGCCAAGTCACCGGTTGCCTGACGGTGCGGGGCACTTGACGGTGCGGGGCACGGTGCCGGGCCGCCCGACGGCGCACATCGCCCACCGCCCACCGCCGGAGCCGACACCGGCCTTGCGACGGCGTACGGCGCCGGCTGCGCCGCTCCCGCGGCCCTGACCACGCCGCCCACCAGGGCGATCGTCGTGTGCGCCAGGGTGGGGCGCCCCTCACCCCAGGTGAGGGGGTCGAGACGCAGGTAGAAGCGCTCCCCGGCGCGGTCGCGTACCGCACGGCGAACGCCTCCTCCGCCACGGCCGCCTGCGCGTCGTCGTCCCACGTCTCCCGGGCGGTGGCGAAGAGGAGCGCGAGATCGGCGTACGGATCGGCCCGGCCGAGACGGCCGAGGTCGATGAAGCCCGACACCTCAGGGTGTCCGGATCGAGCACGATGTCAGGCAGACACAGGTCCCGTGGCAGACGACGGTCTCCGCGGCCTCCTGCGCCAGGCGCTGCGCGAGCTGCGGAGTCAGATGCGTGAGCAGCTCGACGGGAGCCGTCCGCTGCTGTTCGACGGGGAGGAACTCCGGGTTGACCGCTCCCCGGGCCACGACATCGCGGGCCGTCGCGAACATCAGGGTGAGATCACGCGACGGCGCTGGTCACCAGGGCGGCGCCTTCGGCGTTCACGCGCCAGCCGAGGACGCTCGGGCCGGGCACGTCCTGTGTGCCGAGCCGGTCGGCGCGGTCCCGCTCCGCCTCCAACGAGGCCATGTGACCGGCGGGGACGCACTCGGCGTACCGCTGCCCGTCGGCGGAACGGAAGAGGGAGGCCGCGGACTCCCCGTCCGTGACGGGTTCCCACCCGCCGGCGTCGGCGGGCAGCAGCGTACGGAAGCCGGGCGGCGCGTCGCTCACACCCGTCAACCTGTCCGGTGGAGCCGATCAGCCGCACCGCGCTTCGGGGCATGGCAACCACGGTGTCATGATGGGGGAGTGAGCGAGGAGAACGGCACCCAGACGTCCGAGGATCCGGGCGACCGGTTCGTGGAGATCTTCAACCTGGTGGGGCCGCTGTACCGGCGTGCTCAGCGCAAGGTGGAGCAGGACGCGCCCCTCGAAGGGCTGTCGGTGGGGGTGCGGGCGGTCCTCAACATGCTCCGCGAGCACGGGCCGATGACCGTGCCGCAGATGGGCCGGGCCCAGGCGCTCAGCCGGCAGTTCGTGCAGCGGATGACCAATGACGCCGCGGGACTCGGACTGGTCGGGTTCCGCCCCAACCCGGCGCACAAGAAGTCTTCGCTCATCGCCCTCACCGCGAAGGGGCGGGCCGCCATCACCGCCGTGATCGACCGGGAACGGGCGGCGCTGCGCCAGGCCGGCGCCGACCTCACGGATGACGAGATCACCGCCTGCATCCGGGTCCTCTCCCGCCTTCTGCACTCCCTGGACGACGTGGAGGTGAACTGAGAGGGCCGCCCGACTGTCCCTCCGCTCAACCGCACAGAGATGTGACAACCTGGTTGTCATGAGGCCCGGGCTGTGACACCTTGGTTGTCATGGATGACCTGTTCTGGCTCGACACCGGCAGTGGCCGCCCGCTCGTCCTCCTCCACGGAGGCTTCCTCGATCACCGCATGTGGGACCGTCAGGTCCCCGCCCTCGCCTCGCGGTACCGCGTCATCGCCCCGGACGCCCGCGGCCACGGCCGCTCCGCCAACGCGACCGGGCCGTTCCGGCCCGCCGACGACGTCGCCGGACTGCTGCGCCGGCTGGGCACCGGCCCTGTGGTCCTGGTGGGTCTCTCCATGGGGGCGGCCACCGCCGTCGACACCGCGCTGGAGTACCCGGAACTGGTGAGCGGCCTGGTCGTCAGCGGCGCGGGCACCAGCGAGCCGTACTACTCCGACCCCTGGACCGTGCGGACCATGGGTGCCTGGCACGCGGCGATGGCGTCGGGTGACCTGGACGCGTCCGTGGAAGCGTTCATGCTCCTCGCCGCGGGCCCGCACCGCGGTCTCGATGATGTCGACCCCAAGGTCGCGGACGAGCTCCGCGGCATGAACAGGGGCACCCTCGCCAAGCACAGCAGTGGCGAGTCCAGTCAGATTCTTCCGGTCCACGCCACGTGGGAACGGGCCGCCGGTATCGAGGTCCCCGTGCTCGCCGTCAACGGCGGCATCGACTCACCCGACAACATCGGCATGGCCGAGCGCCTCGTCGCTACCGTCAAGAACGGCCGCGCGGTCTCCGTCGAAGGGACGGCCCACTACCCCAACATGGAGCGGCCGGACGAGTTCAACGAGATCGTCGGCAGCTTTTTGGAGACTCTCTGACCGTTCGGTCCGGCCGGAGCGCGCCGGTCGCACCGTGACGCACGACCTCACCGTGACACGCGGCCCCCGTGACGAACTTGTTCGTAACGAACATGTTCGTTACGGTGGCGGGGTGACTACGCGACGCCCTGCTCGGCCCCCGGCCTCCGCCCCTGCCTCCCGCAGCCGCCGGGAGCGCCCCGCGAAACCTGCCCTCACCTACGAGGGCATCGTCGGGACCGCCGTCGCCCTGATGCGGTCCGAAGGGCTGCGGCGGGTGACGATGCGCCGCCTGGCCCAGGAGCTCGACACCGGCCCCGCCTCGCTGTACGTGTACGTGGCCGACACGGCCGAGCTGCACGCCGCGATCCTGGACGATCTCCTCGGCGAGGTCGACCTCTCGCCGGTCCGTACGTCCGGCGACTGGCGGGAACGGCTGGTGACCCTCCTCGGCTCCTGCACGCGCACCCTCTTCCAGTACCCCGGCCTGGCGCACTCCGCGCTGGTGACCCGCCCTTCCGGGCCGAACTACCTGGCCCTGGTCGAGTCGGTCCTCGCCCTGCTGCACGAGGGCGGGGTCCCCGACGCGCAGGCCGCCTGGGGCGTGGACGTCCTGCTCCAGGTGGCGACGGCCACCGCGGCCGAACAGTCCACCCGCGACCGCGACGCCGCCGCCGACGAGGAGCACGAGGCGCTCGTGCGAGCACTGCGGCAGGCCACCTCCGCCACCCACCCGCGGATCGCCGCCCTCGGCGACGACCTGTTCTCCGGCAGCCCCGAACAGCGGCTGGCCTGGATCTTCCGCGCCGTCATCAACGGTACGGAGAGCACTCCCCGCAAGCACTGAGCCGCCCTGCCCGAGCACGGAGACCGAACCGCCCCGCGTTCGGCCCTGAGCCGCCTCGCGTACGCCGCCGTACCGGCGGCTCCGCCATGGAACGGAGAGACCACCATGACCAGCACCGCCATCCACCACCCCGTCGTGATCGTCGGAGCGGGCCTCGGCGGCCTGACGCTCGCCCGCGTCCTGCACGTGCACGGCATCGAGGCGGTGATCTACGAGCTCGAAGCCGGCCGGGACGCCCGAACCCAGGGCGGCATGCTGGACATCCACGAGGACAGTGGCCAGGAGGCCCTGCGCGCCGCGGGCCTGCACGATCGTTTCCGTACCCTCGTTCACCCGGGCGGCGAGGCCACGCGCGTCGTCGACCCCCAGGGCACCGTGCGACTGCGGGAAGCGGACGAGGGCGACGGCACCCGCCCCGAGGTGGACCGCGGGCGCCTGCGCGACCTGCTGCTGGACTCGCTTCCCGAAGGCACCGTCCGCTGGGGGAGCAAGGTCACCGGCGCCCGGCCGCTGGGCGGCGGACGCCACGAGGTGACCTTCGCCGACGGCAGCACCGTCACCACCGGCCTGCTCGTCGGCGGCGACGGTGCCTGGTCGCGGATCCGGCCGCTGGTCTCGCCGGCCACCCCCGCCTACACCGGCATCTCCTTCGTCGAATCCGACCTGCTGGACGCCGACACCCGCCACCCGGACAGCGCCGCGCTCATCGGCGGCGGCTCCTTCTTCTGCCTCGGGGACGGCAACGGCATCCTCGCCCACCGCGAACCCGACGGCAGCCTGCACCTGTACACGGCACTCAAGATCGGCCCGGACTGGCTCGCCACCATCGACTTCACCGACACCGACGCCGCCAAGAAGGCCGTCCTCGCCCACTTCGACGGCTGGGCCGACAGCCTGCGGGCGCTGCTGGCCGACGCCGACGGTCCGCTGGTCCCGCGGCACATCCACGCCCTGCCCGTCGGCCACCGCTGGGACCGCGTCCCCGGCGTCACCCTGCTCGGCGACGCCGCCCACCTCATGTCACCGTTCGCCGGTGAGGGCGCCAACCTGGCCATGCTCGACGGTGCCGAACTCGGCCGGGCGATCGCCGCGCACCCCGGTGACACCGAGGCCGCTCTCGCCGCGTACGAGGCGGCCCTGTTCCCCCGCAGCGAGGCGTCGGCCGTGGAATCCGCAGGCAGCCTGGACCTGATGTTCGGCGACCGGGGCCTGGAGCGCCTGCTCGACCTGTTCGCCGCCCACGGGCAGTAGGTCCGGGCGTCAGGCGCCGTTCCGGCCCGCGAAGGCGCCGTTGCCGCTGAAGACCAGCTTGGCGAAGCGTTCGCCGATCCGGCGGTGGGTGGCGGCGTCCGGGTGCAGGGCGTCGGGCAGCGGCAGCTCGGCGAAGTCCGCCTCGCCGTACAGCTCGCGGCCGTCGAGGTGGTGCAGATGCGGATCCTGGGCCGCCCGCTGCGCCACGATCCGTGCCAGTTCCGCCCGGATGACGTTCAAGGTCAGCTTTCCGGCCGCGCGTTCCGCCGGGTCGCCCATGGCCCGGAAGCGCAGTTGCCCGGTGCTCGCCGTGGAGAAGTCCGGGGCGCTGGGCCCCGGGGTGTCCTCGTGGATCGGGCACAGGATGGGGGAGACGACCAGCAGTGGTGTGGTCGGGTGGCCCTCGCGGATGGTGTCGAGGAATCCGTGGACGGCGGGCCCGAAGGCACGCAGCCGCATCAGGTCGGCGTTGACCACGTTGATGCCGATCTTGACGCTGATCAGGTCGGCGGGGGCGTCCCGCAGCGTACGGGCGGTGAACGGGTCGAGCAGCGCGGCGCCGGCCAGCCCCAGGTTGACGAGTTCCACGCCGCCCAGGGAGGCGGCCAGCGCGGGCCAGGTCGTGGTCGGGCCGGCGGCGTCGGAACCGTGGCTGATCGAACTGCCGTGGTGCAGCCACACCTTGCGGCCCCGGTCCGGCGCGGGCTCGACGGGGGCGTCGGTGCGCAGGACGAGGAGTTCGGTCGTCTCGTTGTGCGGCAGCCAGATCTCGATGTCCTTGAACTCGCCGGACAGGCCGTCGAAGCGCAGGGTGCCGGCCGGGCCGGGCCGGTGTTCGGCGGTTCCGGCGGCCATGTCGATGGTCAGCGTGTTGCCGCCCGTGACGCTCGCCCGCCCGGCCGGACGGCCGTCGACGACCAGCTCGTACACGCCGTCCGGACGGGGCGGGGCGCCCGTGTAGACCCGCTTGGTGGGCCGGGTGTCCAGTTCGAGGACGGTCGCCCGAGTGCGGAAGGCCAGCCGCACGCCGGAGGTCTGGGACTCGGCCATGGCCAGTTGCCCGTCGGTGTTCTGGGCGCGGGCCCAGGCGGGCAGCCGGTGCGGCAGCACACCCTGCTCGGTGCGCTCCACGTCCAGGGCGCCGCGGAGGAGGCCCGCGGTGACGGGGGTAAGGGTCCAGTTGCTGTCGGTGCGCATGGTCTCAACCTGTTGATCGAAGTGTTCGGGTACCGCGAGCGTCGCGGGTGTTCCGGGCGGCCCGTACGGCCCGGGGGTTTCGCCGGGTTCCGTCAGGGCCGCTGTGGCGCCGGCCAGTTCCGCAGCAGGGCGTCGAGGGCGTCCAGGACCCGGGACCAGGTCTCGTCGGAGTCGGGGGCGCTGTGGCTGAACCCGCCGCCCAGCTCCAGGCTGACGTAGCCGTGGAAGACGCTGCCCAGCAGCCGGACGGCGTGCGTCTGGTCCGGCTCCGTCAGGTCGTATCCGCGCAGGATCGCCCGGGTCATCCGGGCGTGCCGGACACCGGCGCTGGCGGCGGCCGTCGCCGGGTCGAGTCTCAACTGCGCCGCGGCATACCGGCCGGGGTGCTCCCGTGCGTAGTCGCGGTAGACGTTGGCCAGCGCGGCCAGGGCGTCCTTGCCCGCCCGCCCGGCCAGTGCGGCGGCGCCCCGGTCGGCGAGTTCTTCCAGGGCGAGCAGGGCGATCCGGGTCTTGAGGTCGTGCGAGTTCTTCACGTGCGAGTACAGGCTCGCGACCTTGACACCGAAACGCCGGGCGAGCGCCGAGACGGTCACCTCCTCGAACCCGGCCTCGTCGGCCAGCTCCGCACCCGCCCGGGTCAGCCGGTCCGGGGTGAGCCCTACGCGCGGCGTCATGGTCTTCCTTCCGTACAGCTAATGCGGATGAGATTCTTCCTAACCGAGTATGCACTTACCTAAATGCTTTAGGCAAGTGGTCATGTGGGATAGGTAGCGGGCCTGGAAGGGGACGCGGGTGTCGAAGGCACCACCCGATCCGGCCACGGCCCGATCCGGCCGCTTCCGATCCGGTCACCGTCCGCACCGGTTCACCGTCCCTCCCCGCTCCTCGGCCCCCCCGGAAAACCGATAGGACCTCGGCCTGACCGCCGACACTCCGTCCGCCGACGCCCTGCCGGACAACGGCACCGGCGCCGTCCTCGCCGCGCTGGAGAAGGCCGTACGGCGGGTGTCCCCGGCCGTACTGCTCTCGGCCCTCGCTGAGGCCCGGACCCGGGCGACGCCGGGGCACGACCGGGTGTTCTTCCCCAAGGGCGGCAACGCCAAGGCGCACATCGTCCAGGACGAGCGCGCCCCGCTGCCGGCGGACGCCGTCGACCGTACGGTGTCCGTCCTGACCGGAGAGGTGCTGCGCCGCGCGGCCGCCCGGCCGGCGGTCGAGCTGGCCGTGGTCGACGCCGACCTGAACGGTGTCATGGCGCCGTTCGCGGAACGGACTGCTTCCCGCGCCCTCGTGACCCTGCCGCGCGGCAGTGAACTGCCCCTGCCCGAGGGCCGTACGCTCCGCCTGTTCCTGCACTGGATGGAGAGCGCCGCCTCCGGCCGTACCGACCTGGACCTGTCCGCCGCGATGTACACCGCGGACTGGCAGCACGCCGGCACCTGCGACTACACCAGCCTGCGCTACGCCGAAACCGCCGCCGTGCACTCCGGCGACCTGACCAGCGCCCCGGCGCCCCGCGGCGCGGCCGAGTTCGTCGACCTCGACCTGGAGCAACTGGGCGCGGCGGGTGTCCGCTACATCGTGGCCGTGGTCTTCGCCTTCAGCGACGTGCCCTTCGAGGACCTCGCCGAGGCGTTCGCCGGGCTGATGGTCCGTGACCGACCCGGCACGGCGGGCCCGGTGTTCGACCCGCGTCAGGTCGAGCAGCGCTTCGACCTCACGGGCGGCGCCCGCGTCGCGGTCCCGGTGGTGATCGACGTGACGGGCCGTACGATGCGCTGGCTCGACGTCGCCCAGGGCGTCACCGGGACCCACCACGCCGTACACCGCCACGTGGACGCCCTGGCCACCCTCGGCCGGGGCCCGACCGGCCTGTTCACCTCCGGGGCGCGGGTCGGCCTGGGCGAGCTGGCCACCTGGCAGGCCGCCGCCCGCGCGAGCACCGTGGTCGTACGCCACCACGACGGTTCGCGGAGCACCTACCGGCGCCGCGACGGCGAGGACACCGAGGCGTTCGCCGGCCGGATCGGCACCCCGGCGACCGACGACGGTTCCGGCCCGGCCCCGGACCTCGGCCGGGCGCGGCTGGCGTACCTGCTGCGCGGGGACGTTCCACTGGCCGCGCAGGCAGAGGTGTACGCGCTGCACCCGGCGGGCCTGGAGGCCGGTACGGCCGTGCTGCCGGCCGCCTCCGACCTCGTCACGTCGCTGGCCCCGGCGAGCGGGTGAGCCGTCGGACGGCCTGACCTCCGTGCCGGCCGGCCCAGGGGAGTCGCACCCGAATCGGGCCCCTCCGCGCTGTCATACTGGCCGGCACACCTCGGAAGGGGACGGGACGATGATCGCTACCGCCGACGATGGCCCCGCCCCGCGGACGGTGTACGAGGTGGCCGCCGAGGTGGCGGCGGGACGGCTGACGGCGCGCGGACACGCGGCCAGGGCGCTCCAGCCCCGTCGCCTGTCCCACGCCCGTGACCTGCGCGCCTTCATCAGCGTGGAGCCGGCGACCGTCCTCGCCGATGCCGAGCGCGCCGACCGGGCGGCCAGGACGGACGAAACTCCGCAAGCCCCGAATGCCCCGCAAGCCCGGCACGGCACCTCCGGCCGCACCCGTACCGACACTCAACTCCCTTTGCAGGGCGTGCTCCTGGCGGTCAAGGACAACATCGACGTGGCGGGGCTGCCCACCACCGGCGGGACACCGGCGCTGCGTCAGCACCGCCCGGCGCACGACGCCGCCGCGGTGCGGGCACTGCGCGACGCGGGAGCGATCGTCCTGGGCAAAGCCAATATGCACGAACTCGCCTTCGGCGCGACCAGCGACAATCACGCGTACGGCCGGGTGCGCAACCCCTGGCGGCCCGACGGTCTGGCGGGCGGCAGCAGCGGCGGTACCGCCGCAGCCGTGGCGGCCGGTCTGGTCACGGCCGGGCTCGGCACCGAGACCGGGTGTTCCGTACGCCTCCCGGCCGCCCTGTGCGGGGTGGTGGGTTTCCGTCCGACGACCGGCCGTTATCCCGCGCGGGGCGTGCTGCCCCTGTCGTGGACCCGGGACACCATCGGCGTCCTGGCGCACACCGTCGAGGACGTCTGCCTCCTGGACGCCGTCATCACCGGCACGCGCCCCGCCCGCCCCGCGCGCTCGGCGGCGCCGCCCGATCCCCGTACCGTGCTGCGCGGCCTGCGGTTCGGCGCTCCACGGCACCCCTTCCGGGACGGCATCGCCCCGCCGCTGCTCGCGGCACTGGACGCCCGGCTCGCCCAACTCGCCGCCGCCGGAGCCACCATCGTCGAGGACGATCTGCCCGCCGGGACACCGACCCACGTGGCGGCCGCCGGGCTGCCCATCGCCTTGTACGAGGTGTCCCGCGCCCTCGACGGGTATCTCCGCGAGCACGGGCTGCCCCTGTGCTTCCCCGATGTCGCGGCCCTGATCGCGAGCCCGGACGTCGCCCGGCTCCTGCGCCCGCTGCCCGGTCACGGACCGACCGGAGACGCGTACGAGCAGGCACTGACGGTCCACCGGCCCGCGCTGAACGCCCTGTTGCACACCCACCTCGCGGACCGCCGGCTCGACGCACTCCTGCTGCCCACCGCCCCCGTGACCGCGCCACGCCTGCTCCCCGGCGAACACATCCTGCTCGCAGGCCGCCCGGTACCGGCGTTCCCCGCCCTCCTGCGCAACACCGACCCGTCGAGCATCGTCGGCTGGCCCGCCATCACCCTGCCCGCCGTGCGCGACGCCCACGGGCTCCCCTTCGGCATCGACCTCCAGGCCCCTGCGAACCGGGACTTGGCACTTCTGGAGATCGCGCGCGCCTGCGCGGCGCTGTGGGGCCTGCCACATCGCGGCAGGGTGGCACCCCTCCGGTACGACGGATAAGTCCCCTCGCCCTCCCCGCTCACCGCATCGGGCCGGCCACTCCCGCAATTCGCGTACCCATATCCGCGAAGTACCGGCACCCCTTACCGTTGCCACCCATGACGAACGTCTTTCCCGCTTCCGCCTCCGCCCCCGCATCCCTGCCCTCCGCCGACGTGCACCTCGGCGGACGTACCGCTCTGGTGACCGGCGGCGGCAGTGGCATCGGCAAGGCGTGCGCGGTGGCGCTGGCGGCGGCGCACGCCACGGTGCACGTGGTCGACAAGGACGGCGAGTCGGCCAAGGCCGTTGCCGCGGAGACCGGCGGCCGGGCGCACGTCGTCGACCTGGCCGATCCGGCGGCGATCGAGTCCTTGCCCGCCGAGGTCGACATCCTCGTCAACAACGCCGGATTCCAGCATGTGGCTCCGCTCACCGAGTTCCCTCCGGAGCGGTTCGCGCTCATGCAGCAGGTGATGGTCACCGCGCCGTTCCTGCTGCTGCGCCGCACACTGCCGCACATGTACGCGAACGGCTGGGGCCGCGTCGTCAACATCTCCAGCGTCCACGGACTGCGGGCGAGCGCCTACAAGAGCGCCTATGTCGCCGCGAAGCACGCTCTGGAAGGGCTGAGCAAGGTCACCGCCATCGAAGGGGCGGAGCACGGCGTGACGAGCAACTGCGTCAACCCCGGTTACGTGCGGACGCCCCTGGTCGAAAAACAGGTCGGCGACCAGGCCGCGGCTCATGGGATCGACGCCTCGAAGGTGCTCGCCGACGTCCTGCTGGCCCGGTCGCCGATCAAGCGGCTCCTGGAGCCCGAGGAGGTCGCCGCGGCCGTGCTGTGGCTGTGCTCCCCGCACACCGCGTACCTCAACGGCGCTTCCGTCCCGCTGGACGGCGGCTGGGGAGCCGGCTGACCTCGCCTGCCGCAGAGAGCGGATCCACAGCGATCCCCACGGGCCCGACCACCGATTTTCCGCCCGGAAATGACCTCGCGAATGTGTCGCCACCTCTCTGACGTGCGGGTTTTCCGTCCTCGTTGTCGGACTGCCCGCAGTGCGGCATGAAGTCAAGCCTTATCTCTTCGGGTCTTCTTTCCTATGTTTGGGGTCACCGAACCGGTTCGACGGATATCTCGTCGACGGCCGGACGGAAGAGGGTTCCCATGAAGTGGAGGCGGTATGAGGGAAGGCAGAATTTCCGTACCGGGAGGAAAGGTGTGGTACCGCAGAACGGGCAGCGGTGGCGCGCCGCTGCTGCTCGTCCATGGCGGCCCGGGTTACCCGAGTGATCTGCTGTTCGACGCTTTCACCCCGCTCGCCCAGGAGCGTGAGGTCGTCTGGTACGACCAGTTGGGGGTAGGGCGTTCGGACCCGGTCGACGACATCTCGCTGCTGACGGTGGACCGCTTCCTCGACGAACTGGGCGCGGTTTCCGAAGGGCTCGGCCTGGAACGCCCGCACGTCTACGGCCACTCCTGGGGAGCGATGCTCGGCCTTCAGTACGCCGCCGAGCGGGCGCCGGAATGGACCAGCCTGATCTGCGCCAACGGCCTGGCGAGCGTGCCACGGTTCGAGCGGGAGGTCCGCGACCTGATGGCGGAACTGCCGGGCGATGTACTCGACCGCACCTACGGCCGGGAGCTGAGAGGTGAGACCGGCGACCCCGATTACCGGGTGGCCCAAGAGGAGTACCTGCGCGCGTGCGTACTGCGTACCTCTGCCATGAGCCTGGACCCGGGACTCATGAGTGTGACGACGTTCCGGACCATGATCGGGCATGCGGACTACCACGTCACCGGCGCTCTCAAGGACTGGGACATCTTCGACGCGCTGGAGCGGATCCGGGTACCGACACTCGTTCTCGGCGGCGAGTTCGACGAATGTGTTCCCGCGCATCTCGCCGATATCGCCGACAGGATTCCTGACTCCGAGCATGTGACGCAGCCCGGCGCGGCCCATATGGGATACCTGGAGGAGAAGCCCCTTCGCGACGCGTACGTCTCCCTCGTCCGAGACTACATGGCGCGCGTCGAAGCGCGCGTGTGCCAGAACGAGACTTCCCCCACGAAAGGTCGAGGTTAAATGCATTTCGACTTCTGCGGGATCGCCCGCACCGCGTCGCCGAGGTCGACCAGAGTGTCCCCGGCCGCGGTGGTCGAGTCCGCCGTCACCGTCACTTCGACGGCGGGATCGCGTCCGTAGGTGATGAGGGTTTTCTTGCTCTCCTTCTCGCTTTTACTCTCCTCCCTGCTCTCGCTCGACGAATCGCTCCGCAGTACCCAGTCCACTCCGTTCACGTTGAGGCACAAGTCGGTGGTCGGCTTGGGGGGTTTCATACCGCAGCGGAGAATGACGGTCGAATCTCCCCAGACTGCAACACCGGTGCCCCGCACTTCGATTCGGTCCTCTCCCAGGAGGCGGCGCGGGTAGTGCCGGGCGATGTCGTTGCAGAGCGGGTGGCTCGCGTTGGGCGCGCTTTCGACGTGCGGTGGGGAGGGGAGGAGCGAAAAGGCGAGCACCCCGGCCGTGGCGAGGGCGGTTCCGCCCACGGCCCCGGCCGTGACGAGGGCCTTCTTCGACGGTGCAGCCACTTCTCGCCACGCCTCCTTCGGTCGAACAAGTCAAACGGCAACTCTTGCCGTGGCGGGCAACATTAGTGCCTGTTCAGGGTGAAATTTCCATAAGGCCGGGAGCCCTGGGAGGCTGAACCGGCTCACGCCGTCCGGGCGGGCGGCCGACCGGGGCCGGGCAGATGCCGCGCGAGTTGCTTCGCCATGGCGACGAGTGTGCGGTCCGCCAGGTAGGGGCCGATGATCTGCACGGCCAGCGGCAGCCCGTCGGCGGTCCGGTCGGCCGGGACGACCACGGACGGCAGGCCCACCAGGCTCGCCAGGTTGACCCAGCTCGTCTGGTCGAAGAACGGGCGCTGCACGCCGTCCACCGTGATGAACCGCTGTGGCGCCGGGGTGCCGGTCTGGTCGGGCACGGCCGCCGTCGGCGCTGCCGGGGTGATCAGGACGTCATGGTCGGCGAAGTAGCGGGCCCACGCGGCCCGCAGTTGCTGCCGCGCCTCGTCGGCGACGCACCAGTCCCGGTGCCGCATCGTCCGGGAGCGCAGGAACAGTCCGGCCGGGTCGTCGGCGGGGGTCCTTTCCGCCGCCGCCACGTCGGCGGCGAACGCGCTGTCCGTGGCGGTGGCGGAGCCGGTGGCGAACAGCAGACGCTGGAACAGGGTGTTGCTCCCGGCGAAGTCGACGGGCCGGGTGGCGTCGTCGACGCTCGCGCCGACGGAGCGCAGCAGCGTGCTGACCCGGTCGAGGAGTGCGCGGGTCGCGGCGTCGACGCGGCAGTGGGCGTCGTCCGCCCAGACACCGACGCGGTACTGGGCGAGTTCGCTCTTGGCCGGGGCCGGCAGAGTGATCGTCCACCCGCTCCGGTCGGCGGGTGCGGGCGCGACGAGCACATCCAGGAGGAGGTCGAGGTCGTCGGCCGTACGGGCCATCGGGCCGAGGGTGACCATGTCGCTGCTGGTGGCCCAGCCGGGCAGGCGGGGGATGTGGCCGCGGGTGGGCACGACGGGCACGGCGCCGCGGGAGGTCCGCAGCGCGTGGACACCGCGGTACGCGGCCGGCAGGCGCAGCGAACCGGCGAGGTCGGAGCCGACTTCGAGACGGGTGAGACCCGTGGCGACGGCGGCGGCCGCGCCACCGGAGGAGCCGCCCGCGGTCCTGGTGACGTCGTACGGGTTGTCCGTCTTGCCGAAGAGGGGGTTCGACGTCTGGATGTCCTGGCACATGACCGGCACGTTCGTCTTGCCGACGAGGACGGCACCGGCGGCGCGCAGGAGGGCGACGGCGTCGGCGTCCCGGTCCGGTACGTGGCCGGAGAGGTCGGGGGAGCCGCTGGTGGTGCGCATGCCCTTCGTCTCCAGGGCGTCCTTGACCGTCATCGGGAGTCCGTGCAGCGGGCCGAGGGGCTGACCGGTTTCGGCGAGGTGCCGGTCCGCCCGGTCCGCGGCGGCGCGTGCGGCGTCGGCGTCGAGGGTCACGATGGCGTTGACGTGCGGATTGACCTGTGCGATGTGCCGGAGGTACTGCTCCAGGAGGTCGCGGCTGCTGATCTCGCGTCGGCACAGTGCGGCGACCTGGTCGCGGGCGGGCGCCAGGTGGAGAGCCTCGACGTCGGGCGTCCGGGCGCCGGGCCGGGGCCGAGGGGAGGAGGGGGCGGTCGCGGCAGCCGGTGTGGCGATGCCGGTGGAGGCGGTGAGCAGGGTGCGGCGGGGGATCACGTAGAGGCTCCTGATGCGGTGCTCGGTGCTGACTGCGCGGGGACAGGGGCGGGGGCGTCGGTCGGGGTAGGGGGCGTCCCGAACGGCAGGGAACGCTTCGGGGATCAGGAGGTCCGCTGCTCCGCGCCGGGCTCCGCCGTCGGACGGGCGTCCGGTACCGGCCGGTCATCCAGCCCCGGCCGGACGTCCAAGTTCTCCCGCAGCCGGCGCAGCACCGAGAGGGCGACATGCAGGTCCTCGGGTGGGATGTCCCCGGCCAGGTGCTCCAGCCAGCGCTGTTCCAAGGGGCGCAGAGCGTCCAGGGCCTGCCGCCCGCCCGGAGTGAGTTCGACCAGCGGGCTGCGCTGGTCCTGCGGGTTGGGGCGGGTCGTCACGACGCCTTCGGCCCGTAGGCGGTCGACGGTCTGCTGGACCGCCTGGCGCCGCAGTCCGCGTTCCCGGGCCAGGCGGGCCACCGTCGACGGCCCGTCCAGCAGCAGCCCCGCCACCTGCCAGCGCGCCGAGGTCAGCCCCGCGTGGGCGGAGAGCCAGTCCCCTTCGCGCAGCAGGCGGCCGTTGACCGCGAAGACCTCGGCGGTCACCTCGACCAGGGCGTCCACGTCCGGGGGTGAGGAATCCATGGAAACAGCGTAGGTCCCCGGCCCCCCGCGGATTTCCGCGGCTCCGGAAACGGCCTGCTGAAGGGCGCTCCCTCCGGAGAATGACAAGGGCTTGTCGAAATGCGTTCCGGTGATTACGCTCGGCGTCCGGCCGGGGCGCCGACCGCGGGCAGACAGCGGGCAGCGGGCAAGCTGCGCGGACGGTGCCGTGACCCCCGGCCTGGAGAGTGAGGCACCGTGTCATCCGCGCATCCGGGCACCGCCGGCGAGGCCGCCCAGACAGGCGGGGCGTTCACCCACCGGCAGATCCTGACGGCCATGTCGGGACTGCTGCTGGCCGTCTTCCTCGCGGCCCTGGACCAGACGGTCGTCGCCACCGCGATGCGCACCGTCGCGGACGATCTGCACGGCCAGACCGAGCAGGCCTGGGCGACGACCGCGTACCTCATCGCCTCCGTGCTGGCGATGCCCTTCTACGGCAAGCTCTCCGACATCCACGGGCGCAAGCCGATGTACCTGATCTCGATCGCCGTGTTCGTCGCCGGGTCGGTCCTGTGCGGTACGGCCGGGTCGATGACCGAACTCGCCCTCTACCGGGCGGTCCAGGGGCTGGGCGGCGGCGGACTGATGTCCCTGCCCACCGCGGTGGTCGCCGATCTCGCGCCGGTGCGGGAGCGCGGGCGCTACTTCGCCTTCCTGCAACTGGCCTGGGTGGCGGCCAGTGTCGTCGGCCCGCTGGCGGGCGGCACCTTCGCGGAGGCCGGCGAGGTGTTCGGCGTGGCCGGCTGGCGGTGGGTGTTCCTGCTGAACGTGCCACTGGGGTTGCTGGCCCTGGTCACCGTACGCAGGGCCCTCGACCTGCCGCACGAGCGCCGCGAACACCGGATGGACGTACTGGGCACCGCGGCGCTGGCACTGTTCCTGGTGCCGCTGCTGATCGTGGCCGAACAGGGCCGGTCCTGGGGCTGGACCGCGCCGGCCTCCCTCGTCCTCTTCGTGCTGGGCGCGGCCGGACTGGCGCTGTTCGTCCCCGTCGAGCTGCGGCGCGGCGACGAGGCCGTACTGCCGCTCCGGCTGTTCCGGCGGGGCGGCATCGCCCTGTGCTCGGCGGTCAACTTCACGATCGGCGTCGGCATCTTCGGTACGGTGACCACCCTGCCGCTCTTCCTCCAGTTGGTGCAGGGGCGGGCCCCGACCGAGGCGGGGCTGGTGGTCATCCCGTTCATGGTGGGCACCATCGCCTCCCAGGTGGTGTCCAGCAAACTGATCGCGGCCTCGGGCCGGTTCAAGAAGCTCGCCGTCGTGGGCCTGGGCTCCATGGCCGGAGCGCTGCTGACGCTCGCCGCGGCCGGCGCCGCGACCCCGATGTGGGGCATGACCCTGACCGTCGGCTGGCTGGGCATCGGCATCGGACTGTCCCAGACCGTCATCACCCTGGCCATGCAGAACGCGGCGCCCAAGAGCCAACTCGGGGTGGCGAACGGCGCGTCCGGCCTGTGCCGGCAGATCGGCGGCTCCACCGGCATCGCGGTCCTGTTCTCCGTCCTGTTCGCGGTGGCGCTCGGCCGCCTGGCCGACCTGCTGCACTCCCGCCGCTTCGAAAGCCTGCTCACGGACCCGTCGGTGACCGGGGACCCTGCCAACCACCGCTTCCTGGCCATGGTCGAGTCGGGACGCGGTACGGGCATCGACCTCGACGACACGTCCTTGCTCCACGGCATCGACGCCAGGCTGGCGCAGTCGGTCACCGAGTCCTTCGCGCACGGCTTCCACGTCGTGTTTCTCGCCGCCGGAGCCGTGCTGCTGGCCGGCTTTGTCCTGACCTGGTTCCTGCGCGAACTCGACGACGGCACTCGTACGTCGGAGCGCGCGCCGCGGGAAGCGAAGTAGGTCCTACGGAGGGGCGAGGTCCCCTCCGCGACCGTCACCTGAACGGCCGAGTGGGCGAGCCCGAGGCGTGCCGGGGGAGGGACGATGGGCAGGCGGGAGGGGACCGTCCCTGTCCGGCTGCCCCGGGAGCCCATCGTGACCTGTTTCGACCGACGTGACCTCGGCCTGCTGCTCCTGCGTGTGGGTACCGGCGGTGTGCTGGCCGCGCACGGCGCGCAGAAGCTCTTCGGCTGGTTCGGCGGGGGCGGCATCGAGGGCACCGGCCAGTTCATGGAGTCCGTCGGCTACGCGCCCGGCAAGGCCAACGCCACGGTCGCCGGACTCACCGAGGCCGGCAGCGGCGTACTGCTGGCGCTGGGGCTGGCCACCCCCGCCGCCGGCGCGGCCGCGGCGGGCGCGATGGCGGGCGCCGCCGCCGTACACACCCCCAACGGGTTCTTCGCGCAGAGCGGCGGTTACGAGCACCCGGCCTTCCTCGGGCTGACGACGACCGGGCTGAGCATCACCGGGCCCGGCCGGATTTCCCTCGACCACGCGCTCGGCCACTCCGTCAACCGCAACTGGATGGTCCCGACAGCGCTCGCGGTGACCGGAGCGGCCACGGCGCTGGTCGTGGGCGCGCGCAACAAGCGGGCCCGGCAGCCGGCGGAGGACGGTCAGGAGTGACGGCTCCCCGCTCCCGTAGTGACGGCTCCCCGCTCCCGCGACGACTGCCAAGAGCCCGAAGCGGTACGCCGGCTCGCGGCCGCCTGGCGCGAGCACGGCGGCGGGTGTGGTGCGGGTGTCCCGCCGCCCCGGTCACCGGTGGTCCGACGTCAGGTCCGTAGCTCGGGTTCCGGTACGCGGGTGAGGTGGAAGTAGAAGTCCTCCGGCTCGCCCTTCTTGTCCATCACGCACAGCAGGACGTCGTCGGTGAGACGGCGGAAGTGGTCGATGACCGGCAACTGGTCGTAGACCATCGCCGTGGACTGCTTGCCGCGGTGGACGACCTCACGCAGCGAGGCCAGGCCCCTTTCCGTGTACGAGTGGACCGTCCCGTCCTCGTCGCGGCAGAGCAGCGGCTCCACGTGGTCGGCGTCGACGAACCGTTTGCCGTACCACCGCATCTTCGCCAGCAGCGCGGCGTTCTCGCTGGTGTGCTCGAAAGCGCCGCCCCGCCACGTACCGATCAGGAAAGCGGTGTCGACGGGTTCCAACCGGTCGAAGAGGTCGGCGAGTTCCGCGGTGTCGTACGTGCCTCCGGACGCGACGGCGTCCAGGACTTCCTGCTCGGTACCCATGGGCGGGGCCTCCTTCGGCCGGGGGACGGGCGGTGCGGGCGCGGTACTGCCCGGCAGGGGAGGGGCGGCGGTCCGGCCGGGCCGTACCGGGTCGAAGCGGTGGTACATCCGGGCGTGCCAGATCACCACCCGCTCCAGTGCCACCGCGGAACCGTACCCGGCCGCGGTGAGCGGAGCCAGGGCCCGCAGGCAGCTTTCCAGCCCCGCGTCGGCACGCTCGTACGCCTCCCGCTCGGTCAGGCCCAGGGCCAGCGCGTCGGGCTTGCTCTCGGCCTGCTCCCGGTGGTGGCCACGGAGGTCGTTGAGCAGGCGGATCGCGATCGCGGCCTCGTGCAGCGCGGTGCGCAGCACCGGCAGGCGGCCGGCCGGGCCGGGTTCGTCCAGGAGTGCCCACAGGGCGGTGACCTGCTGTTCGACGCCGATGCTCCAGGCGCCGTGCCGCAGGTAGTCGGCCAACCGGGGCGCCGTGCCGCCGGTGGCCGCCGTCCGGGCCGTCTCGTGTTCGAACCGCATGCCGGTCAGTGTCTGATGCATGCTTTCCCGCCACGCGGCGACGAGTTCGGGCCGTCCGCTGCCGCCCACGTCCCGCATGATCTCGGCCAGAGCGCGCGCCACGGGGTCGTCGCTGCCGTCGTCGTGCCCGTCGAGGATCCGGTGCCAGGCGTCGACGCGGGCCGTGGGCCAGTCCGGGCCCGGTGAACCGGGCGCTTCGGGCGCGTCCAGGACGTTGTCGATCGCCATCAGCCAGACCGTGAGCCGGGACATCCGCAGACAGGTGTCGGGCGGCAGCCACGGGGTGAAGAACGTGGTTTGCAGACACATCAGGGGGACCAGCGCGGTGTCCACGGGTAAACCGAGCTTTTTGAGCCAGTTTTCGAGCCTGGGCATGTTTCGCAGGGCGGCCGAGCATGTGTCCGCCATGGAGACGATCTCTGAGGGAAGGTGGCCGGCCGGCTGTGAGGTGTTCACGCCGTCAGGCTACGTTCCGGGCGTTCGGGCGGGGTCCGCCGCCCCGTACCCCGGAGTGCCCCGGAGCCGCCGCGCGCGGCCGGGCCGCCCGGTCGTCCCCCGGCCGCCCGGCAGAACGCGGGACCGGTCGGCGCGCTGACGGCGCGTACGCACGGAGCACGAGCGGGACGAGCAGAAATCGAGGCAAGATGTCAGCAGGACGCGCGTTACCGCACCCACCGGTCGCCCGCTTGTCACCCACGCTCGCAGCACGGGTGAATCGTTCCCTCACCCTCGCCACCCGGCATGCCCTCACCACTCAGCGGGACAACGGCTCGTGGCTCGCCGACCCCGACCCTCGGATCACCGAGACCGCGCTGTGCACCCTGGCCCTGGCGCGTGCACCGCAACCCGGCGCCGGCCACGCCGCCGCACGGGGCCGGGTCTGGCTCGCATCCGGAGCCGCCCCGCAGGACCACCACCCGGTGGCCCGTGCCGTGGAAAGCGCGCTGCTGTCCCTGGCCTTGGGCGCCGACGGACCCGTCGACGTGAGCCACCCCGCTTTCGAGGATCCGGCGCTGTCGGCCCGGGCCCGGCTCCTCCAGGCCCTCGCCCTGCACACCGGCCGGACGGTACGCGGTGGCGCCGCACCCGACGCGCTGCGTACGCAGTTGGCCACCGCGGTCGCCACTCCGGGACGGCTCAAGCGCTGGTCGCGCGTGGAACTCTGGTCCGCACACGCCCTCGTGGCGGTCCACCACGGGGACCGGCAGGCCGCCCTGCAAGCCGCCCGTACGGTCGCCGACCAGCAGTCCCCGGCGGGCGACTTCTTCGCCAACCCGGTCACCACGGCTCTCGCGGCGCTCGCCCTCCAGGCCGCCGCGCCCGGCACCGCCGCCACCCGCCGCTGCGCGGAGTACCTGCTCGCCAGCCAACACGCCGACGGCACCTGGCGCTTCACCACCAGTGACGTCTGGGACACCGCGCTGGCCGTGCGCGCCTTCCGGGGTGCGCCGGACTTCGACCGCCACGCGCTGCCCGCCGCCGTCGCCTACCTGGTCGCGGCACAGAACCCGGACGGCGGCTGGCCGTTCCGCCTGGGCGTCGAGTCCGACAACGACACCACCGGAGCCGCCCTGATCGCCCTGGACGGCGCGAGCGGCGCTTCCGGCGGGGTGATCCGCGCCGGCGTGCGGCACCTGGCCCGGCAGCAGCGGGACGACGGGCTCTGGCGGACCTGGCAGTCCGCCGGCGACCCCCCGGTGGACGACGTGATCGCCCATGTCGTCACCGCGCTCGCCCGTCACTCCGGCCGCCACCGCGTGGACCTGGCCGCGGCGCGCGCCTGGCTCACCGAACGCCTCGACGGCCAGGGACGCTGGCATGCCGGCTGGTACCGGGGCCTCCCGTACGCCACGGCCGAAGTCCTCCCCGCCCTCGACGCCCCCGCGCCACCGGACGGCCACCCCGCCGCCCGCGAGCTGGCCGGAACCCGTAACCCCGACGGCGGCTGGCCCGTCGAGGCAGGCGGCCCGAGCACCCCGGCCGCCACCGGCCTGGCGCTGACAGCCCTGGAACGGGGCGGTCTCCGCGACGAAGACCTCTGGGCGCCGGGGCTGACCTACCTCGTGGAGACCCAGCGCGACGACGGCACCTGGCCGGGCGTACCGCTCATGTACGGCCCGCGACCGCTCCTCACGCACTTCCCCACCCACACCCACGCGTTCGCCGTGGAGGGCCTCTTCGCCGGGCAGCGCAGGCTTCGCGCCGCCGCGCGGGGCGGCTGCCTCCAGCCGCACGGGGAGGAGCTGTCCTGCGGTCGGACAGCAGGAGGACCGGCGTGAACAGCAGTGGTGCACGGCCGACCGCGCGCCCCGGGCACACCTCCGCCGACGCCCTCACCGAAGCGCCCGTCGCCCCCGGCCGCGTACCGCTGGCCGGGCACGCCCCGCGCTTCCGGCGGGACGCCCTGCGCTTCGTCCGCGAGCAGCGGCACCACGGACCGGTGACCAAGGTCTACATCGGCCCGCGGCCGGTCCACGTCGTCAACTCCGGCGAGCTGGTACGGGAACTGCTGACCGCCCAGGCCCGTTCCTTCGACAAGGGCGCGATGTTCGACGCCCTGCGCGTCCCGCTGGGCGACGGGCTGATCACCGCTGCCGGGGACCGCCACCTCCGCCACCGCCGCACGATGCAGCCCGCCTTCCACCACGACCGGATCGCCGGTTACGCCCGCGTCATGTCCGAACGCTCCCTGGCACGCTCCGCCGCCTGGGAACCCGGCACCACACGCGACCTGGTGCCGGAAATCCACCGCCTCACCCTCGACATCCTGCTCCGCACCCTCTTCGCGGACCCCCAGGACCCCGAGCTGCGCACCGCCGTCAAGGACTGGCTGACCATCAAGTACCACTCGATGCGCCTCGCCCTGTCCCCCCTGCACGCCTGGGCGGAACGCCTTCCGCTGCTGCCGGGCTGGCGGCCGCCGGACGCCGGTCCGCTGCGCAGGCTGGTGGCCGTCCAGCAGCGGATCGTCGACAGCTACCGCGCCGACGGCCGGGACCGCGGCGACCTGCTCTCGATGCTCCTGCTCGCGGGCGGCCCGGAAGGCGCCCTGACCGACACCGAGGTGACCGACGAGCTGATCACCCTCTTCCTGGCCGGCACCGGCACCGTCAGCGCCGCGCTGGCCTGGGCGCTGTACGAGATCTCCCGCCGCCCCGACGTCCAGCGGCGCCTGCACGACGAGTTCGACACCGTCCTCGAAGCGGGACGGCCACCCCGCTCCGAGGACGTACCTGCCCTGGTCTTCACCCGGCAGGTCCTGACCGAGACACTGCGGCTGCACCCGCCGTCGTGGCTGCTGATGCGCCGTGCCGTACGGCCGGTCACACTCGGCGGCGTACGGCTCGTCCCGGGTGCCGAGGTGTTCTTCAGCCCGTACGCACTGCACCACGACCCGCACCTGTACGAGGAACCCGAGCATTTCCGCCCCGACCGCTGGCCGCCGGACGCCGGCGCGAAGCCGCCGCGGCACGCCTACCTGCCGTTCGGCGCGGGCAGTCGGCTGTGCATCGGCGAGGACTTCGCCTGGACGGAACTGACGCTGGCGGTAGCCGCGTTCACCGCGCGCCGGCGCCTGGAGCCGGTCGCCGGCGCGCCCGTACGGCCGCTGGTCGGCACGGTCCTGCGCCCGGACCGGTTGCCGCTCACGGCGCATGCCCGTCCCTCCTGACCACTTCCGCCCTTCCCCGGGAGCCGCACATGTCCACGCACATCCACACGCCCGGCGACGGAACCCGGCCCGGCCGACTGCGGGACCGCGTCGCCCTGGTGACCGGCGCCGCCTCCGGAATCGGCGCGGTGTGTGCGGAGCGGCTGGCCGCGGAGGGCGCCGTGGTGGTGGCCGCCGACCTCGACGAGGACGGTGCCGCCCGAGTGGCCGGGCAGATCACCGCGGCCGGCGGCACCGCCCTCGCCCGCCGGGTGGACGTCACCGACCTGGACAGCGTCACCGGCGTCGTCAAGGAGGCCGCCACCATGGGCGACGGCCTGCGGATCGCGGTCAACAACGCCGGGATCAGCGGCCCCCTCACCCCGCTGGCGGAGCTGTCGCCCGCCGACTTCGACACGATCACCAAGGTGAACCTCTACGGCGTCTTCCACGCGATGCGCTGCCAGCTCCCCGCGATGGCCGCGACGGGCGGCGTCATCGTCAACCTCTCCTCCATCGCCGCCCATTCGGCCTTTCGCGGTCACGCCGCCTACGCGGCGGCCAAGCAGGGCGTCCTCGCCCTGACCCGGACCGCGGCCCGCGAGTACGCGCACCACGGCATCCGGGTCCTGTCGGTGTCACCGGGCGTCGTCGGCACCCCGATGGTCACCTCGCTGCCGCCCGGGAGCACCGACAACCTCATCGCTTCGGTGCCGTTGCAGCGCACCGCGCAGCCGGCCGAGGTCGCCGCGCTCATCGCGTTCCTGGTGTCCGACGACGCCTCGTACATGACCGGCAGCGACCATGTGGTGGACGGCGGGTACCTGGCGAAGTAGCACGAAAACCGCTGGTGACGCCGATCTCGGGGCACCTGCCCTGCGTCGGCGGCCGCTGCTCTCGGCACCCGGCAGCGGCCCCCGGCTTCGATCCGCGAAGCCGGTCTCCCACCGGACGGAACGCGAACGTCCGTGGACCCGGCCGACTTCTGCACCGGCCTCGTCTCCGAGTCCTTCGCCCCGCTGCGGTCCTTCTCCCCGGACCCCGAGGCCTATACGGCTTTACTCCGCGAAGTGGGCGGCCCGGCCCTGGAACGGGGCTGCGGAGACGGTGACCCGCTGCTCGCACCGCGTCGCCGCGGACTGGACGTGGAAGGCGTCGACTCCTCCGCCGACATGCTGGAACGCTGCCGCCACCTGGCCGACGGCGGTTCCGCGCTGATCCCACTGCACGTGCCGGCGCCGACCCCCGCCGACCGGTTCGGTCGGGTCCGCACCGCGCCCGCCGACGACGGCGCCGAGCTGCGGTTCTCCGTGGTGTCGGCGGAGCGCGACGAGCGCGCCGCCGAGGCCGCGGGCTGCGTACGGTGTCGGTGACGGACGCGGACGGCGACGTTGCGGAGGGGGACGCCCCGGAGACGGTCTTCCGGCTCCGGGCCGGCTGATGCTTCCGGACCGGCTGATGGCTCCGGCGCGGCCGGCACCTCCGCGTGGCGGTCCGCGTCGGAACGGCGGGGCAGGCTCAGGCCAGGCCGGTCATGATGCGGCCGACGAGTTCGCGGTTGGCCTGGGGGACCGCGCCGAACTCGGTGCTGTCCGGGCCTGCGCCGGGGCCGACGCCGGTCTTCGAGGCGGCGCCTGCCGGGCTGTCGTCGGCCACGGCGGCGGACGCCGCGGGCACCACGGTGGCCGCGGCGAGCACCGCGCCGGCGAGGACGAGACGTACACGCATGCAGATCACTCCTGAGGACGGGGCGGCTGGGAGCCGGGTCTCCAGCACACCCCTTCTTCCCGTGACGCGCATTCTCTCCGGGGCACCTGGGTGGTCGGCGGGCCGGCGCCACCCGGGACGGCCCGGGGCGCGGTGATCGCCGTATCCGGCCGTATCCGGTCGCGCCTGGTGGTGCGGGAACCGTCACGGCGAGCCGTTGTCGAGGCGGAGACGGTGCGCGATGACATCGCGGGCCACGTCGAGGAGAGCGCGGTCCTGGGAGTACGCGTGGGCCCGCAACCGCAGGAGGGCCTGGTCGACGGCGACGCGGAGCTGGACGGCGAGGACACCGGTGGCCTGGTGGACCTCGGCACGGTGCAGGACCGGCCCGGCGCCGTGCTCACCGGTGAGCAGCCGGGCGGGGGAGGTGCACAGCAGCAGATGCAGCGCGGCCCGCGCGAAACGGTCGGTCGCCGCCACCTGCTGGGCGCTCGGGGCACCGGGACGGGTGCGGTAGGCGGTCAGGACGCCGACGGGTACGACACCCAGGAGCAGCGGGACGGCCACCACCGTACGGACGTCGGTACGGGCGGCGGTGGGCAGGAACTGGGGCCGGCGGCCGACGGGCGCGTTCCGCAGATCGGGCTCGGTGACGGTACGGCCGGTGCGGAGCGCCTCCAGGGTGGGGCCTTCACCGAGGGTGTACTGCACATCGTCCATGGCCGGGCCGAGCCGGTCGGCGGCATCGTCGGACCACAGGAGCTCCAGGTGGCCGCGGGGAGTGGCCAGGCACAGGGTCATGGCGTCGTGGCCGAGCAGTCGTGCGGCGGTTCCGGGGCTCACGCCGTTCAGGCCCTGGCCGGTGCGCGCGGCACGGCGCAACCGGTCGAGGAGCATCTCCCACTCGGCGCCTGGCATGGTCCACCTCTCGTGACGGGCGTGGCCGACGCGACGGGTGTCGGCGGTGCGCGCGGGGCGCGGTCCGTCCGGCCGCGATGTCATGGCTCGGACAGTTCGGAGGGCACCGAGCCCTGGGCGACGCTCGCCGCCAGCACGGTGAGTTTGAGCTGCCGCGCGCGGGCGTGCGCGCGCAACTGTGCGAAGGCGTCGTCCAGACTCACCCGCAGCCGTTCGGACAGCACCCCCTTGGCCTGTTCGATCACCAGACGGCTCTCCAGCGCGGTGGACAACTGCTGGATGAGGACGGCTTGGTCGTGCAGATCGTGCTGGTGGCCGAAGCAGGCGGCGGTGGCGTCGGCCAGCGCCTGGGCGATGCGCAGGTCGTTGGCGGTGGGCAGCTCCGGTCCCGGCCCGCTCATCAGGTTGAGGGCGCCGGCGGTGGCGCCGGAGGTGCGCAGTGGGACCGCGGCGACCGCGGTGACGCCGACCCGGCGCGCGCGGCGGGCGAAGCGGGGCCAGCGCAGCGCAGCCGGACCGGTCAGCGAAGCCGGAGCCACGACGGTACCGCCGCGGGTGGCGTCGAGGCAGGGCCCCTCGTCCAGTTCGATCTGGACCTCTTCCAGCCGGCGGCAGCGTTCGTCGGAGGCGGTGGCGTACTCCACCCGCCCCAGGTCGTCGAGGACGGTGACCCCGGCCCCGGCCACCGGCAGCAGGGCCATGGCGTGTTCGGTCAGGTCGTGCAGCAGCTCCAGCGGATCGAAGTCCGCGCTGCGGTGTACCAGGCCGCGCACCGCTTCGGCGATGCGCGCCTCACGTTCGGTCGCAGGCATGAATGGCCGCCGATCGGCAGGCTCCCGCCTCCACGACGTGAGCGCGGGGTCCGGGCGCACCCCCGCGGCGGTGGGAGAAGGAAGTCCGGTCTCCGGAACCGCTGATGCCCGCTGACAGGAATTGCCGGCGCCTCGTCTCTCACCTGACCCGTCCGGGGCCGCCACGGCGGCCGGTTCCACCCGGCTCTGGACGGCCTCACGGTGCGCCTTTCACGGTAGCGCTCCGGCAAGAGCGCGGACAGGGAGAGCCGGTGCTTCCGCGGGCCGTTGGTGACACGAGGAGCCACCTCCCGCCCCGCACCGGCCGCCGTACGTGCCCGGCACCGCGCCGCGCGCACGGCGCGCCCCGCTCCTCTACGGCCGGCCCGCGCCCCGGTCCGGGCGGAAGAGGACCCACAGCAGGAAGGGGCCGCCGAGCACGCTGGTGACCACGCCCACCGGAATCTCGACGGGGGCGATCACCCGGCCCAGCGCGTCGGCGCCGGCGATCAGCGCGCCGCCCACCAGGCCGGAGGCCAGTACCGGTACGCGTGCCCGGCCGCCGAGGCGGTCGGCCAGTACGGGCGCCGCGAGGGCGACGAAGGCGATGGGACCGCCGATGCCCGCGGCGAGGCCGGAGAGGACCACCGCGAGTGCCAGGGCGAGCGCGCGGATCCGCCGTACGGGTACACCGAGCCCGGCGGCGGTGTCGTCGTCGAAGCGCAGCAACTGGAGCCGGTTCCCGGCGGCGAGGGCGAACGGGAGCAGCCCGAGGAGGATCAGCAGCAGCGGCGTACCCACCGACCAGTCGCGCCCGCTGAGGCTGCCGACCGTCCACAGGAAGACGCCACCGGCCGTGTTGTCGTTCTGGCGGGACATGACGAGGTCGGTGACGGCCCCGACGACGGTCGAGACGCCGATGCCGACGACGAGGACGCGGTGGCCCCGATGGCCCGCGCCGCCCGCGCACAGCACCACCAGCGCGGCGGCCAGCATCGCGCCGACCGGCCCGAGCCACCACTCGCCGATCATGCCGGTGGACGAGCCGACGACGGAGGCGACGACGGCCGCGGTGGCGCCCTCGTTCACGCCGATGAGGTCGGGGGTGGCCAGCCGGTTGCCGGCGAGGGTCTGGGTGAGGCAGCCGGCGATGCCCAGTGCCGCGCCGACCAGGACGCCGACGGCGATCCGGGGCAGCCGGAAGTCCTGGACCAGCATCACCGTCGCGGAGTCGCCCGTGCCGAGCAGGCCGGAGAGCGTCTCGGACAGGCTCATACCGGTGGAGCTGGCGAACGTACCCAGCGCGACCAGGACCAGGATCAGCGCGCCGAGCGCGACGGCGACCAGCGAGCCGCGGCGGGGGAAGAGCCAGGAGAAGGCGCCGGTCCGCAGGACGAGGCTGTCGGGCGGTGTGACGTCGGCGGTGGGGGGCGTGGGAGAGGGGGCGGGGGCCGGGGCCTGTCGCCCGCCCGCTGCCGGTTCCGCCGCTTCATGAACCGGCTTCGCCGCTTCGTGTGCGGGCTCCGTCATGCCGTCCCTCCCGCCGTGGACATCCGCCGGGAGCGGGCGATCCAGATCAGCAACGGCCCGCCGACGAAGGCGAGGAGCACACTCACAGGGGTCTCCCAGGGGCGGATGGCGACTCGGGCGAAGATGTCCGCCGCGATCATCACGTCGGCGGCGATCAGTGCCGACAGGGCGAGCTGGGCGGCGATCCGCGGACCGGTGACGGCGCGGGCGGCGTGCGGGGCCAGCAGGCCGAGGAAGGCGATGGGGCCGGCGATCGCCACCGCCGACCCGGCCAGCAGGGTCACCGCCCCGGCGACGACGACGCGGACCAGCCCGGGGCGGTGCCCCAGGGACCGCGCGCTGTCGTCGCCGAGCGCGAGTGCGGCCAGCGGGCGGGCGGCGCCGAAGGCGATCAGCAGGCCGGCCGCGACGAGCGGGATCAGCGGGTAGGTGTCCGAGGTCTTGATGCCCGCCAGGGAGCCGATGGTCCAGTAGCGGAACGTGTCGAAGGTGGACTGGGTGCTGAGCAGGACGTACGAGGTCATGCCGTGGAAGGTGGCGCCGAGCGCGGAACCGGCGAGCACCAGCCGCAGCGGTGACGCCGCGGCCCGGCCCGAGGCGGCCAGCAGCAGGACCACCGCGCTGGCGGCCGTGCCGCCGACGAGGGCCCAGCCGAGCAGGGCGTAGGAGGAGTCCACCCCGAAGTAGGTGAGGCCGATGACGACGCCGAGCGCGGCGCCGGAGTTCACGCCGAGCAGTCCGGTTTCGGCCAAAGGGTTGCGGGTGACGGCCTGGAGGAGACAGCCCGCGGCGCCGAGGGAGACACCGACGAGGACGGCGGCCAGGGTACGCGGCAGCCGTACGTCGAGGACGGCGAGCCGGAGTTGGGCATCGGCGCGGGCTGCCGGATCGCCCGTGAGGAAGTCCCACGCGCGCGCGACGGGGCTGGATCCGGTGCCGATGAGCAGGGACAGCAGCACCAGGACGGCCAGCAGTACGGTCAGGGCGACCGCGGTGGTCAGGATGCGCCGGTGGTGACCGGACGCCCGTGAGGGAGGGGGCTGGGTGTCGCCCACGGGGGGCCCGGCCTCTTGCGCAACCAACATAAGGTTAGCCTAACCTAAGGCTTGACCGGGGCTTTCGTCGCCCGACAGGCCCGGACACCGGGGTTTCCCCGGCATGCCCGGCACCAGCTGTTCCGTCAAACGCCGTCCCGGCGCCGGACTTCACCACTCGGAGAGCACAGACATGTCCATCCACACCCTGCCGCGCGTCCGCCGGACCGCGGCGGCCGCCGTCACCACCGCCCTGGCGCTGGCCCTCACCGCCTGCGGAGGGGACGAGTCCGGTTCCGGGCAGGCGAAGACCGGCGGCGCCGGAAAGGTCACCGTCACCGACGCCACCGGCACCGAGGTCGAAGTCCCCGCCAAGCTTGCCAAGGTGGTCGCGCTCAGCGAGATGGACCTCGACTCCGCGCTGGCCCTCGGGGTGAAGCCGATCGGTCTGACCGCCGGCCGCGGCCAGAAGGGCGCCCCCGGATACCTCGCCGGCCGGGCCGGGGACATACCGGTCGTCGGCGCCGTCACCGGCCCCGACATCGAGAAGGTGCTGCGCGCCAAGCCCGACGTCATCCTCGCCGGACAGCTCGCCGACCCGAAGGTGCTCCAGCAGCTGAAGGCCGTCGCACCGACCGTCGTCACCATCGGCAAGGACAAGGACTGGAAGAAGGCGCTCGACCTCACCGGCCGGGTCCTCGGCAAGCAGAACGAGGCCAAGACCTTCCTCACCGGCTACGAGAACAAGGTTGCCGCCCTGAAGAAGAAGCTCGGCCCGCGCGCCGGCGCCACCGTCTCGGTGGCTCGCTACTCCGCCAAGGGCACCGCCGTGATGCAGCAGGGCGTGTTCATCAGCGACATCCTGAAGGACCTCGGCTTCAAGCGGCCCGGCGTCCAGAACGAGCGTGGCCAGGGCCACTCCACCCCGATCAGTGACGAGGACATCCAGCAGATCGACGGCGACTGGCTGTTCATCGGTACTCTCGCCGCCAAGGGCAAGGACGCCGACCTGTTCGCCGAGCTGAAGACCAAGCCCGCCTACCGTCAGCTCGGCGCGGTCCGCGAGGGCCACGCCACCGAGATCGACGGCTCCAAGTGGACCAGCCTCGGCGGCGGCCTGGCGGCCCTGTCCGTCCTGGACGACATCGAGAAGGCCATGGCCAAGTGACCCATGGCGCCCGGCCGGACGGGCACCCTCCGCCCGGCCCGGCGCCCGCCCGCGGCCGTACGTGCGGGCAGCGACCCGTCCGTACCCGTACGTACGAGCAGCGCCCCGCCCGTACCCGCACGTCCCGGCCACCCGCCGGCACTCCGGCAGCACGCCCTCAGTTACCACCGGCCCCACCCCCAAGGAGAACCACCTGTCATGGCTCTGACCATCGACCACCTGCGCGCGGACGTCGCCGACGTGCTGGGCGAGGACCCGGCCGACATCCCCGTCGACGAGAACCTCGTCGACTACGGCATGGACTCGGTCCGCATCATGGCGCTCCTGGAACGATGGCGGCGCGATCACGGCACCCGGGCCGGGTTCGTGGACCTCGCCGAGCAGCCCGCCATCGAGGCGTGGGCCCGCATCCTGGGCGCCGACTCATGACGGCACTGCTCGACGCCGCAGCGGACACCCGGCGCGGCACCGCCGAGGGCCTGCCGCTGACGGCCGCCCAGACCGGCTTGTGGTACGCGCAGGCCCTGGACCCGGCGAGCCCCGCGCAGAACACCGCCGAGTACCTGGAGATCCACGGCCCGGTGGACCCGGCGCTGTTCTCCGACGCGCTGCACCGGGTGGTCGCCGAGGCCGACGCGCTGCGGGTCCGGATCGTCGAGAGCGCCGAAGGGCCCCGCCAGCTCCCGCTGTCCACCGTCCCGGCACCGCTGCCCCTGCACCTGGCGGACCTGCGCGCCGAGGCCGACCCGGACGGCGCGGCGCGCGCCTGGATGCGCGCCGACCTGGCCGAACCGTTCGATCTGGCCGCCGGACCGCTGTTCGCGCACGCGCTGTTCCGGGTCGGTGACACCCGCTGGCTGTGGTACCAGCGCGTCCACCACGTCGTCATGGACGGCTTCGGCTACTCGCTGCTGGCCCGCCGCACCGCCGAGGTCTACACGGCGCTCGCGACCGGCGAACCCGTGGGCCCCGCCCCCTTCGGACGGCTCACCGACCTGGTCGACGACGACGCCGCGTACCGCGCCTCGGACGCGTACGAGGCCGACCGGCAGCACTGGAACGAGGCGTTCGCGGACCGGCCCGAGGCCGTCAACCTGGCCGGGCGCACCGCCCTGCCCTCCCGTACGCATCTGCGCCGCACCGCGTACCTGGGGCCCGAGGCCACCGAACGGCTCAAGGAACTGGCCTCCTCGGTCCGCGCCACCTGGCCCGACGTGCTGATCGCCGCCCAGGCGCTGTACCTGTCCCGGGCCACCGGCGCCGAAGAGGTCGTCCTCGGGCTGCCGATGATGGGCCGGATGGGCTCGGTGGCGCTGCGCGTCCCCGGCATGGTCATGAACGTCCTGCCGCTGCGGCTGACCGCCGGCCCGCGCGCCACCTTCGCCGAACTGACCCGCCAGGTCGTCCTCGGCATCCGCGCGGCCCGCCGCCACCAGCGCTACCGCTACGAGGACATCCGCCGCGACCTGGGCCTGCTCGGCGCCGACCGGGCGCTGGTCGGGCCACTGGTCAACGTCATGCCCTTCGACTACGGCCTGGACTTCGCCGGTGCCCCGGCCACCGCGCACAACCTCTCCACCGGCCCGGTCGACGAGCTGACCGTCAACGTCTACGACCGCGCCGACGGCCGCGGCCTCCGCCTCGACTACGACGCCAACCCCGCGCTGTACGAGGAGACGGACCTCGGCCACCACCTGGAACGGTTCCTGGACCTGCTGTCCCGCCTCGCGCACGCCGACCCGCACGCCCCCCAGGGCGAGCACGGCATCGCCACGGCGGCCGAACGGTCCCTGGTGCTGGACCAGTTCAACGCCACGGCCCGCGCCCTGCCGCCCACCACGCTCATCGGCCCCATCGAGGCCCAGGCCGCCCGCACCCCCGGCGCCACCGCGCTGGTCTTCGGAGACACCTCCTGGACGTACGCCGAACTCGACGCCCGCGCCAACCGGCTGGCCCGGCATCTGGCGTCCCTGGGCGTGCGGCCCGGCACCCTGGCCGCCGTCGCCGTACCGCGCTCCGCCGACCTGGTCCTCACCCTGCTGGCCGTCCTCAAGGCGGGCGGCGCCTACCTGCCGCTGGACCCCGACTACCCCGCCGACCGGCTCGCGTACATGCTCGACGACGCGCGGCCCGTGTGCGTGGTCACCGACCGGGACGGCCGCGTACCCGGCGGCGGGCAGCCGCCCGTGGTCGTTCTGGAGGGGCTCGACCTGGACGCGTACTCCGGCACCGTTCCGCCGCGTCCGCTCACCCCGGACCACCCCGCGTACGTCATCTACACCTCCGGTTCCACCGGCCGCCCCAAGGGCGTCGTGGTCAGCCACCGGGCCATCGACAACCGGCTGCGCTGGATGCAGGGGCAGTACGGCCTGGAACCGGGCGACCGGGTGCTCCAGAAGACGCCCTCCGGCTTCGACGTGTCCGTGTGGGAGTTCTTCTGGCCGCTGCGCCAGGGCGCCACGCTGGTGGTCGCCGAGGCCGGCGGCCACCGGGACCCCGCGTACCTGGCCCGCGTCATCCGCGAACAGGCCGTCACCACCTGCCACTTCGTGCCCTCCATGCTCCAGATGTTCCTGGCCGAGCCGGACACGGTGAACTGCACCGGGCTGCGCCGGGTGTTCTGCAGCGGCGAGGCGCTGCCGCGCGAGACGGCACGGGAGTTCGCGCGGGCCCTGCCGGACGTGGAACTGCACAACCTGTACGGCCCCACCGAGGCAGCCGTCGACGTCACGTACCACGCCTGCGCATCCGACGGCGAGGGACCGGTGCCCATCGGGGCGCCGGTCTGGAACACCCGCCTGTACGTCCTGGACGCGGCCCTCCAGCCCTGCCCGCCCGGCGTGCCCGGCGAGCTGTACCTCGCGGGCACCCAGCTCGCCGACGGGTACCTGGGACGGCCCGGCCTGACGGCGACCCGCTTCGTCGACGATCCGTTCGGGCCCGACGGCGGCCGGATGTACCGCACCGGCGACCTCGCCCGCTGGACCGACCGCGGCGAACTGCTCTACCTCGGCCGCACCGACCACCAGGTCAAACTGCGCGGCCAGCGCGTCGAACTCGGCGAGATCGAGGAGGCCATGGCCGCCCTTCCCGCCGTGGCCGCCGCCTGCGCGGTGGTACGTGAGGACCGCCCGGGCGACCAGCGGCTGACCGGGTACGTCACGTACGAGCACCGCGACGGCGAGATCCCGCCCGACCCGGAGGACCTGCGCGCCGCGCTCGCCCGCACCCTGCCGGAGCACATGGTGCCCACCAGTGTGGTCGCCCTGGACGCGTTCCCGCTCAGCCCCAACGGCAAGCTGGACCGCAAACAGCTCCCGGCCCCCTCCTTCGAGGCCGGACCCGGCCGGGCCCCGCGCACCCACCGGGAGGAGACCCTCACCCGGCTGTTCGCCGAAGTGCTGGGCCTGCCCAGGGTCGGCGTGGACGACGCGTTCTTCGACCTGGGCGGCACCTCCCTGCTGGCCGCCCGCCTGATGGCACGGGTACGGGACACGCTCGGCACCAGCCTGGCCATCGGCGCCCTCTTCCAGGACCGCACCCCGGCCGCGCTCGCTGCCCGCCTGGACGGCGACGGGGCGGGCGGCGACGCGCTGGACGTCCTGCTGCCGCTGCGCCCGGCAGGCGACCGAGTGCCGCTGTTCGTCCTGCACCCGGCGGGCGGCATCGGCTGGTGCTACTCGGGCCTGCTCTCCCGGCTCGACCCGGCGCAACCGGTGTACGGCCTCCAGGCGCGCGGCCTGGCCCGGGACGAGCCGCTTCCGGCGACGATGGAGGAGATGGCCGCGGACTACGTACGGCAGGTGCGTACCGTGCGGCCGCACGGCCCGTACCGGCTGCTCGGCTGGTCCGTGGGCGGCGTCCTCGCCCACACCGTGGCCGTGCAGCTCCAAGAGGCGGGAGAGCGCGTCGACTTCCTCGCCCTGCTGGACGCCTACCCCTCCGACCAGTGGCGCGACCAGGCCGTTCCCAAGGAGACCGACGCGCTGACCGCTCTGCTGCGGATGGCGGGGTTCGAGCGGACGGACGAGCTGACCCGCGAGGACGTCCTGGAGACGCTGCGCCGTGAGGGCAGCGCGCTGGCCGGGCTGTCCGACCGTACGCTGTCCGCCGTCGTCGACATCGTCGTCAACAACGCCCGTCTCATGCGGGAACACCAGCACCGGGTGTTCACCGGCGACGCGCTGTTCTTCACCGCCGCCGCCCCGCGCGCCGAGGACTGGCTGACGCGGGACGCCTGGACGCCGTACATCCGGGGCGGACTGGACAACCACGACGTGGACTGTCTGCACCCGCAGATGACGCAGCCGCGCTGGATGGACGGGATCGCTGCGGTGGTCGCGGCACGTCTGGCCGCGCTGGACGCCTGAACGGGCCGCCCGGCCGGGCGAGTCGGGTGCGCCGTCGCGGTGTACCCGGCTCGCTCCGGTCCCGGGCGGTCCCGCCGATGGAGTGCAACTTAGGTAAGGCTAAGCTAACCTTTGACCGTGTCGGGTGGATCACTCCCGACTTCCCTGCCCCGCCCGCCTCTTCAGGAGGAGTCCAGACCATGAGCGCCCCCAAGACGCAGCCCCGCACCGCCGCCCGCCGCCTCGTCCGCAACGCCACCGCCCTCGCCGTCGCCGCGGGCAGTGTCCTGGCGGTGAGCGGCACCGCCGTCGCGCACGACCGGCCCGCGCACCGGGCGTCGTACCGGGTGGACACCGCGCAACTGGCCACCGGGCTCTACCAGTCCGCCTACTCCGAGCGCCACCACGTCCTGTGGACCACCACGGCCGTCGGCCGGCCGCCGGTCACCCAGTCCAGACTGCTGAAGGTCGACCCGAAGACGCTCAAGACCAAGGACGCGTACACCCCGCCGGTCACCGACCAGGCGACCGGCGCGGTCGAGGCGGTCTACGGCGTCGCCGTGGACGACGAGCACGACACCGTGTGGACCACCAACACCCGTAACAACTCGGTGGCCGTCTACAACCAGCGCACCGGCAAGCACCTCGCCACCTTGCCCGGCGTCGCCCACGCCCGCGAGGTCGTCGTCGACAAGCGCCACGACCTCGCCTGGGCCAGCGGCTTCGGCGACGGCTCGGTCGTCGCCTTCGACACCCGCACCTTCAAGGAGAAGAAGCGCGTCAAGGTGGAGGGCGCGGGCCCCGCCGGACTCGCCGTGGACACCCGCACCGGCACCGCCTACGCCACCGACCTGACCAACGACCGGATCATCGCGGTCAGCCCGTACAAGGCCGAGCCGCGCTTCATCCCCACCGGCGACGCCCCCGTCGGCATCGAGCTGTCCGCCGACGGCCGCACCGCCTACACGGCCAACCAGGCCGCGGGCACGCTCTCGGTCGTCGACCTGCGCAAGGGTGCCGTCACCCGGACGGTCACCACCGGCGCGGGCGCGATCTCCGTGGCCGCCGACCACCGCTCCGGCCGGGTCTTCGTCGCCAACCGGGGCAGTGGCACCACCACCGTCGTGGACCCGAAGAAGGGCACCGTCCTGGCCGACCTGGCCACCGGCCCCAACCCGAACCACGTCACGGTCCGCCGCGGCACGGCCTACGTCGTCGACAAGTCCGCCGCCGGTGCCGACCGGATCGACTCGGTTCACCGCATCAGCCTCACGCGCTCCCACTGAGGCCGGACCCGCCGCACTCACTCCCGGTGCGGCGGGACCGTCCTCGACGGCGCCGTCGCGCCCCGGGCCCGGCCGCACTCCAGCGGCCGGGCCCGGGGCGTCGGTCGGCTGCGGGCCCGGTGGCGCGTCAGCTGGTCGCGGGCCCGGCCGACCCTGGGCCGAGGAGGTCGCACAGCCCGTCGGCCAGTTCGGTCCGCCAGCACAGGTAGTCGTGGCCGCCGTTGAACTCGCGGTAGACCGCGTCGTCGTACCCCTTCGCCGTCAGGGTGTCGCGCAGCCGGCGGTTCGCGGGCAGCGCGACCCACTCCTGCTCGCCCGCCGACAACCGGAACCGCACCGGCAGCCGCGGGGATTCCGCGATCCGTTCGGTCAGCCACTGCGCGCCCGGACCGTTCGGCCACCAGAAGGAGCCGGACTGCGCCAGCACGCAGCCGAACCGGCCGGGCGCGGACACCGCGGCGTACGCGGCGGTCAGGCCGCCCAGGCTCTGGCCCGCCACGACGGTACGGGCGGGATCGGCGGTGAGCGGCAGGTCCGCGCTCGCCCAGGGCAGCAGCTCGTCCGCGAGGAAGCCGGTGAACCGCGGGTCGCACGTCATCTCGGCCCAACGGGTGTCCGCGCCCAGCGACTCCGGCATCAGCGCGGCCAGCGGGGGGATGCGGCCATCCGCGATGAGGTTGTCCAGCAGCGTGGCCACACCCAGTCCCGGCTGCCACATCTCCCCGTCCAGGAGGACGAGGACGGGGAGCCCCGCACCAGGTTCCGTGCCGCCCGCTCCGCCCGCGCGGCCCGTGGCGCTTGGGGGCGCGTACCGCCAGACCCGGCGCTCGTTGCCGAGCAGCGCGCTGCGTACGGTGTGGACGGAGACGGTGCCGCGGGGCACGCCGGGCCGCTCCCGCCACACTTCATCCTGCGGCGCACCGGACAGCGCGACGCAGGAGACCGGGGTGTCGCCCCACCGGCTCGCGATGGCGCGCTGGTTGAACGGGTCGGTGCGCTGCTGTGTACGCAGCCACGGCCAGTACGCGGCGTCGTCGGCCGGGCCGTCGCCCTCGTCCACACACAGCGTGTACGTGGCGTGCCAGTCCCGGCGCATCCGGACCGACCAGTGCCACACGTCCGTACCGGGGACGCGTTCCATGAGGTTGCCGGCCGGGTCGCGCGGATCGGCGAGCTTGTTGGGCGACACCAGGACCGCGCGGGTGGCGGGGGAGCCGCGCCACAGGAACGTCACCAGCGCGTGGTCCGCCGCGCCGTACGGGTCCGGACCGGTCAGCGGCGTACCCTCGCGCTCCACCGTCCGCCAGAACTCCGCCCCGGACAACTCGGCCGCCCGGCGGACGACGCGCTCGTCGGTGACGCGCGGTACGGGGGAGGGACGCGGTATCCGGGGCGGGTGCCGGGGGGTGTCGGAGGGCGGCGGGGCGGTGACGGTCATCGAAGCGGTCTCCGTGTCGGTGGCGCGGGGGAGGGGCGGGCGGAGCGGGATCGGAGCGGGAGAGGAGCGGACTCGGAGCGGGAAGGGAGCCGGCCTGTGGGTAAGGGCACCCTTACCTTACGACTCGTGCGGCTCGCCGTCGTGGCGCGGGCGCCCGACCGGGCGCGACCAGGCCCGACGGCGCCCCTGGCCGTGCTGCCGCCTCTGTAATGATGGTGTGAAGGAGATCCCGTGCGGTGCGGGCACCGGCCGCCGGGGCACGCACGCGGGAGGCAGCCATGAGCACCCGACGCACCGCACTGCCGGGAGTCGGCACCCGGTACGACCTCACCACGCGCGGCGGACGGCGCCTGTCCGTCGTCGTCCACCAGGACGGGCGCCGCTTCCTGGGGTTCTACTCGGCGGACGACCCGGACGCCTGCCAGGAATCCGTCCCGCTCGAACCGGACGAAGCCACCGAACTGGCCCGCCTCGTCGCCCCCTCCCCGCTGGACGCGGTGCCCACCGACGGGCTCGACCTGGTCACCGGACACCTCCCGCTCGACGCCCGCTCGCCGTACGGCGGACGCCCGCTGGGGCACACCCGGGCCCGCACCCGCACCGGAGCCTCGATCGTCGCCGTCCTGCGCCGCACCAGCGCCCACCCCGCCCCCGGCCCCGACTTCCGGCTCGCCATCGGCGACACCCTCATCGCGGTCGGTACCCGCGAAGGCGTCGACACCCTGGCCGCGATCATCGCCGGAGGCTGACCGTGCACGACACCAGCGCGCTGCTGATCGAACTGGGCGCCCTCATCCTCGCCCTCGGCCTCATCGGGCGCTTCGCGGGCCGCATCGGACTGTCCCCCATACCCCTGTACCTGCTGGCCGGACTCGCCTTCGGGCAGGGCGGAGTGCTGCCGCTGGACGCCAGCGAGAGCTTCACCGCGGTCGGCGCCGAGATCGGCGTCATCCTCCTCCTGCTCCTCCTCGGCCTGGAATACAGCGCCTCCGAACTCGTCACCAGCCTCAAGACCCAGTACCCCTCAGGCGCCGTCGACTTCGCCCTGAACGCACTGCCCGGCGCGGGGGCGGCGATCCTGCTGGGCTGGGGCCCGGTGGCCGCCGTCGCCCTCGCGGGCATCACCTGGATCTCCTCCTCCGGCGTCGTCGCCAAGGTCCTCACCGACCTGGGCCGCCTCGGCAACCGCGAAACCCCGGTCATCCTCGGCCTGCTGGTCCTCGAAGACCTCTCCATGGCCGTCTATCTGCCGCTGCTCACCGTCCTGCTCGCCGGGGCGTCACTCGCCGGCGGCAGCATCACCCTGCTCGTCGCCCTCGCCACCGCGGCCACCGTCCTCTACCTCGCCCTGCACCACGGCCGGCTGATCAGCCGCGCGGTCTCCTCCCGCAACCCCGAGATGCTTCTGCTGGTCGTCCTGGGCCTGACCGTGCTCGTCGCCGGAGTCGCCCAGCGGCTGCAGGTCTCCGCCGCCGTCGGCGCCTTCCTCGTCGGCATCGCCCTGTCCGGCGAGGTCGCCGAAGGCGCCCGACCCCTCCTCACCCCGCTGCGCGATCTGTTCGCCGCGGTCTTCTTCGTCTTCTTCGGCCTGTCCACCGACCCCGCCGCCATCCCTCCCGTGCTGCTCCCCGCCCTGCTGCTCGCCGCCGTCACCACCACCACGAAGATCCGCACCGGCTGGTACGCGGCCCGCCGCGCCGGCATCGCACCCCGCGGCCGTCTCCGCGCGGGCGGCACGCTGGTGGCGCGCGGTGAGTTCTCCATCGTCATCGCCGGACTCGCCACCGCGACGGAACCCCGCATCGGGCCCATCGCCACGGCCTACGTATTGCTCACGGTCGTCTTCGGCACACTCGCCGCCCGCTGGGCCGACCCCGCCGTCCACCGCCTACGGGCCGCGCTGCGCCGCTCCCGCCGGACACCGGCCGGCCCACCGCCCACGGCGCCGCCGGAGGACGAACGGGTCATCAGGCGCCTTCCGTCGGACGACCCGCGGCCGACCCGGGGCGCCATGTGACCGTACGGCCGGTCACCGACCGGCGGGCCGACGGGCCGACAGGAGGGACACCGGCTCGCGCCCGCCGCGTCCTATGCCTTCGCGCGGCCCGGTATCTCCGTCGCACCCGACGCCTCTGCCGCATCCGTCGCCCCCGACGCCTCCGCGGCGTCCGGCCCGTCCGCCGGGGTCGGAAGCTGCCGGTCGGCCGCGGAAGGCTCTCCCGTGGCGCGGTCGCCCGCGTCCTCCCGAGCGCCGGAGCGCCTCCCGGCGAGTTCCCGGGCCAGCTTCTCCGAGAACAGGCGCATTTCCGCCTCGGCCTTGAGGTCGAACATGATTTCTCCCCCTCGCCTCTGTTTCCCGGCCCACCGGCCGAACACCACCGATGCCACCCGTGCGCCGTTCGGCAAGCCCTATCTGACCTGCTGCTATACCTGATCTTTACCTTCCTCTCGCAGGTCGCAAACGACGCGAGTGAGCCGTGCCGCCGCCACTTGGCGCACATCGGAAACAGCGCGCCCCCGGCGCGCGCCGTCGGTGAACATCCCCGCGCGGCCTCGACGCCGCGCGAGGCGGCTCTTCAACCGTCCGAACCCTGGCCCCGCCGGTACCGAGTCGCAGCTCGCACGAGGGCGTGAATCGTTCTTACGGCCTGCCGCAGGGCCGCCGATGCTGGTGGGGCAGCGGAGGGCTCCGGGAGGCAGGGTGAGTGATTCCGAGGTCGAGGCCGAGGGCGACGGCACGGAGAGCCGGTCGCCGTGGCGCCGGACGTGGCGCTGGCTGCGTGAACACAGTACGCACGCGCTCCTGGTGGCGATCGCGGCGGCCGTGGTGGGCGGGGTGGTACCGGTCCTGCTGACCGGGGCGTTGCAGGACTGGCTCTCCCCGCCGCCACCGGCACCGGCCCCCTGCCCGGGAGCCGGGTGCGACGGGAAGGACCCGCAGAAGGAGGGGTGCTCCGCCGACGCGGTCACCTGGCTGCCGCCGAAGGACAACCCGGTCTCGCTGCACGTGCGGCACAGCAAGCGCTGCGGTGCCGTGTGGGGGCGGATCACCCGTGCGGAAGTGGGGGACGTGGTGACCGTCAGGGTGGAAGGCGGCTCGGCCCGCAGTGCCGTCGTCGAATACGGCAAGGACCAGTACACGCCGATGGCGTCGGTGGGTGAAACGTTTCGGGCCACGGCCTGCGCGGAGCCGACCATCTCCGCGAAGCGCGCCGGGAGTTGGCGCAAGTACTGCATCGTCGTGACGGACACCACCGCCTGGAAGTGAGCCGGTCCACGGACGGCGGCACCTGCTGTCCGTTCTTGCTCTTCCACTCGCCGGTGCCCGCCGCTCACACTGCTGGGATGCCGGAACCGAACAGAAGGGGCAGCGGGGGCGGTCGGTACGTGCTGCGCGCCGTGTCGGCGGGGCTGGCTCTGCTGATCGCCGCGGGCTGCACGGAAGACAGCGGACCGGACGACCGTCGGCGCGACCGGGCGGCCACCGTCGAGCTGGACAAGCCGGCCGCCCTGGCGGACGAACCGGTGCACATCCGGATCAGCGGACTCGCCGCCGGGACGGAGACGACGGTCACGACGCACGCCACCGATTACCGGGGCATGGCCTGGTCGGGGCGCGCGGTCTTCGCCGCCGACGCGGACGGGACCGTGGACCTGAGCCGCGACAGGCCCCGGACCGGGACCTACCGGGGAGCTGACGGCATGGGCCTGCTGTGGTCCATGAAGCCCGCCGAGGGCGACCCGGACGCGACATGGTTCATACCGCGGACGGCAGCCTCCTACCGGGTGCGTCTCACCGTGGCGTCGGGCGGCCGGACCCTGGCCGAGCGGGACCTCACCCGCATCTGGACCGCGACCGGAGTACGGCACCACGACCTGACCGTCTCCAAGGACGAGGTGCGCGGCAACCTCTTCCTGCCTCCCGCGCACGGGCCGCGACAGGCACCGGTCCTGCTCCTGGGCGGCTCGGAGGGCGGCCTCGCCGACGAGCGGGCGGCCGCGCTGCTGGCCTCCCGCGGCCACCCCGCCCTGGCCATGTGCTACTTCGGCTGCCAAGGGCGCCCCGAGAACCTGGCCGGCATCCCGCTGGAGTACTTCGCCACCGCCGCCCGGTTGCTGCGCGACCAGCCGCAGGCCGATCCGCGGCGGCTTGCGGTGATCGGTGTCTCCCGGGGGTCCGAGGCCGCGCAGATGATGGCGCAGTACTACCCCGGCCTCGTCCACGACGCCGTGGCGTACCTGCCCAGCCGTGACACCTGGGACGCCTACCACCCCGGCTGCCTCAGCTGCGGGCAGGGGCACGCCGCATGGACACACCATGGCAAGGACCTGCGCCTCGCCCCCATCCCGCTCGACCGCGTCCGGGGCACCGTGCTGGCCGTCGGCGGCGGTGACGACCGCCTGTGGCCCTCGCTGGCCGCCGCCCGGGCCATCGCGCAGGAGCGCAATGCCGCCGGCCGCAGGCACCGGGCTCTGCTTTATCCGAAGGCCGGGCACGCTGCCGCGTCCTACCCCTACCTGCCCAGCGCGGTGGAGGGCGGCGGGCGGCCCCTGGGCGGGACCCCGGCGGCCGACGCCCACGCGAAGAGTGACAGTTGGCCGCAGGTGCTCCGGCTCCTCAAACGGACGGCGCGCTGACCGAACGCGGCACCGGACGGCCGTGGCTCCGACACCGGACGAGCCGCGACCGGCCCGGCCGCGCCGCGGGCACGTACGCCGGACGCTGCCGAACGGTGCCCGGACGGAGAACATCGCTTTTCCCGTACCGGCTCCGGAGGGGCCACGAAGAGTAGTCTTCAGATGCGGAATGTGGCCGTCTTCGGTACCGGTCCGCTCTTCGGCGTGGAAGGCTCAGCGATGGAGCACCAGGTTTCTGTGCAGGATCTGCTGGTCGGCCTGGAGCGAGCCGTCGACTCCGGGGAACACCGGGTGTGGGCGGTGCGGTGCGCGCACGCGCTGGGGCTGGAAGGCATCGCGGTCTCCTTGCGGTGGGGTGCGGAACTGGTCTGGTTCAGCGACGACATCAGTGCCCGGCTGGAGGACGCGCAGTTCACCCTGGGGCAGGGGCCCGGGATGGCGACGGACTTCAGTGAGGTGCCCTATCAGGTGGCGGATCTGGGCACGGGCGCGGGCGAACGGTGGCCGCAGTTCGTCGTCGAGGCCCAGTCACTGGGCGTGCGAGCGGTGTTCGTGTGGCCGGTGCGGACCGGAGGCATCCGGTTCGGCGCGCTGACCGCATACCGCGGGATGCCGGGGTCGCTGTCCGCACGGCAGGCTGCGGACGGGCTGCGTGTGGCCGACGCGCTGGCCGGCCGGCTGCTGGCCTGGCGGCCGGACACCGGGGAAGGTGACCCGCACGACGGGCCGGGCGCCGCGGGCGCTGTCGACCTGCACCGGGTCGAGGTGCACCAGGCCACCGGTGTGCTCAGTTGCCGGCTCGGCGTACCGCTGGAGGAGGCGCTGGTCCGGCTGCGGGCCCGGGCGTTCGCCTCCGGCCGGCCCCTCACCGAGACCGCCCGCGACATCCTGTCGGATCTGCCGCCGTGACCGCCCGCGACATCCTTCGGAAATCGCCGCGGCGACCGCCGCCCGGCACGGACCTGCTGTGGCCCGCGCCCGCTCATCGAGAAGGAGGGACATGAGCAGGGAAGGCAAGATCGCCCAGACCTTCGTCGAACTCGCCGACACCCTTGTCGCGGACTTCGACGTCATCGACTTCCTGCAGCAACTGACCGTCCGCTGCCGCGACATCTTCGCCGTCACCGATGCCGCGGTCGTACTGGCCTACCCGGGGCCGCAGATGTACAGCCCCGCGCCCTGCGACCCCAGCCCGGCCCTGTCCAGGGTGCTGGACCTGGCGCTGCGCGAAGGTCCAGCAGCGGACGCCTACCGCACCGCCGAGACCGTCGCCCCCGGTGATCTCTCCCGAGCTCCCGCCGCGTGGGCCGACTTCACCACGCAGGCCCGGGGCGCCGGTTACACCCATGCCTGCGCCGTACCGCTGCGGCTGCGCCGGGAGACCCTCGGCAGCCTGCTGCTCCTGCGGACCACCGACAGCCCGGTGCCGCTGGACGACCTCGCCATGGCCCAGGCGTTCGCCGACGCGGCCACCATCGGTCTGGTCCACGCCCGCACCCTCCGGCACGCCGACACCGACACCATCAACGAACAGATGCACGGCGCCCTGCACGGCCGCATCCTCATCGAACAGGCCAAGGGCTACCTCGCCGCGCACCATGACGTCTCTCTCGGAAGCGCCTTCGACCTCCTGCGCGATCACGCCCGCCGGCACGGTCTGCTGCTGTCCGCCGTCGCGCAGAGCGCCATCGACGCCGGAGACCTGCCCAGGCCGTCGACCGCTCCCCACCAGCCGGCCGAGGACGCGTCGGCGGAGTGAGACCGCCCGCCATCGGTGGCCGCGTCACCTGACCGCGGCCGGCCGCCTCCTTCGGCACCCGTGTGGAGGTCGTCAACGGCGACACGGCGGAACCGGGCATCGCGGCCGCCACCCGGACTCGCCGCCCTGACGCAGGCACCCCAGATGTGGCGGTACCTCGACGGTTACCTCGTCGGCCGCTCCGGCGTCGCGAAGATCACGCACACACCGCCGGCCCGCCTCGCGGTCGGCACCCGGCTGCCGGTCCGTCCGGCGAGCGGCCGGGCGCCCGTCCGGTGACCGCGAAAATGGTCCAGGTCATGACCATGTCGCACTTATGATCCTCTCGCTCTGTTTTTCTGTTTGTGGGGGGACTCTGCCCTGTGGGTACATCTCTGCGCGCCCTGCGCGCACTGTTCCTGCTGGCCGGCTTCTACGTCCTCGCCCTCGCCGTGCTCTGCGTGCTCGCCGGCGCAGCCCTGGCGGCCTGGGCGTGGGCGCCGACCGGAGGCGCGGTCACGGCGACCGTGCTCGCCGTCCTGGTGGGGCTGCCGGTCCTGCGGGGCGTCTGCACGCTCGGTACGGGCGACGGGGACGGCAAACACGGGCTCGCGGTCACCGAGGCCGAACAGCCCGAGCTGTGGCACGCCGTCCGCTCGCTGGCCGAGCGCACCGGCACCCGGGCGCCCGACACACTGTTCCTCACCGAAGAGGTGAACGCGGCCGTCCAGGAACGCACTCGGCTGCTGGGCCTGCTGCCCGGCCGGCGCAGCCTGTACCTGGGGGTACCGTTGCTGATCGGCCTCAGCGAACCACAGCTCCACTCGGTCATCGCCCACGAACTCGGCCATTACGGCAACGCGGACACCCGGCTCGCCGGCATCACCCTGCGTGGCCGCGACAGCGTGCTGCGGACGGTGGCGGGTTTCCAGGCACCCGGACGCGCGCGGAGCGACCGGAAGAAGACCCGCCGGAGCGGGGACAGGACAGCCTCCACCGGGGCTGGAGCCGAGCGGCGCAGGAGCGCGGTCACGGACACCGTCCGTGCGGTCCGGTCCGGACTCGGGAGGATCGCCAGGCCGTTGCTGTACGGGGTGGTGGCCAGGCCGTTTCAGGCGTACGCGCGGTTCTATCTGCGGGCCACGCAGAGCGTGGGCCGGCAGCAGGAACTCGCCGCCGACCGCGTGGCGGCCCGGGTCGCGGGCCGTGACGCCACGGTCTCGGCGCTGCGGGAGATCGCCGTCCTGGACGCCGTCCACGACGTCTACGTGGGCCGGTACATCGGCCTGGGCGCCCGGGCGGGCCTGCTCCCGCCGCGCGGCGAGGTCGTCGGCGGCGTACGGCAGTTGCTCGACGACCCCGAGCTGCGCGCCGACTTGGCGGAGTTGCGCGGTGAACTGCCGTCCGGCGAGCCCACCCCGTACGACTCGCACCCGCCGGTGGCCGAACGGGTCCGGCTGATCGAGGCGCTGCCCGACGACGGCCCGGCCGCGTCCCCGGCGCGGCCCGCGCTGACCCTGTTGCGCGATGCGGAGCGGGTGCTGGTCGAGGTGGAGGGCACCGTCCTCACACCCGAGGCGCTGGCCATGGAACGTACCGACTGGCCGGACCTGACGCACCGGGCCGTGCACACGCTGACGGAAGCGGACGCGCGGCCGCTGCGGACGGCGATGGCGGCCTTCGGCATCACGCCGGGCAGCGCGGCGGAGGATCTGGCGGCCCTGCTGGACGCCGTCGACGCGGGACGGCTGTGGTGGGTCGCCCGGCACCTGCCCAAGTCGCGGGAGGCCGCTCGCGCCAGCGGCCGGGCCGCACGCGAATTCCTGCGCCCGGACCTGGAGGAGGGGACGCAGCACCTCGCGGAACTCGCTCTCGTGGAGGCGGCCGGGGCGCGCTGGGAACCTTCCTGGGCCGCCGGGCCCCGGCTACGGCTGCCGGGGGAGCGGGACATCGAGGACGAACTGGCGGCTGCGGTACGGGCGGCCGTCGCGGACACCCCGGACACCGGACCGCTGCGCGGCCTCCTCGCCGGCTGACAGGACGCGGGCGACCCCGGCCGACGCCGCGCGGCGCCCACCACGGAGCACGTACCACCCACCACGGATTTCGCATCACCCATCACGCCGGCGGCCACCGACGCCGCCCGGCGAGCACACCTTCGATCGGATCACTCGAACCCATGCACGGGATTCTTCCCCTCATCATCATCACCGTCACGGTCTGCACCTGGCTGTGGAAGAGAAGACGTACCACCAAGCTCGCCGCGGCGGCCGGTACGGACCTGCTGCCGCCGAACCGCCAGGACACGGAACGGCCTTGCGCCGACCCCGAGGCGGACGCCGTGACGGAGGCCCTCGTCCGGGGCGAGTGGCAGACCGCCGCCAAGGTGATCAGCGCGGCGGGCACCGACTGGGAACACCGCTCCCACCTGGTCGGTGTCGTCGCCGACCGGGCGGCCGAGGACGACACCTGGCTGCGCGCCTGGGAGGCGGAGCGCCCCGACGACCCGGACGCGGCCGTGGTCCGGGCCGCCGCGCAGGTGACGCTGGCCTGGGAGATCCGGGGCGCGTACCTCGCCAAGCACACCACCGCCGAGCAGTTCGCCGGATTCCACCGGGTGCTGCGGGAGGCCAGGGAGGCCTTCGAACGGGCGGAGACCCTGGCGCTGCCCGGCGACCCCACCCCGTACGTCAAGAAGATCCCGCTGTACATGGGCCTGGGCGCCTCGCACGCGATGATGCTCGACCTGTGGAGCGAGGTCACCTCCCGCGCCCCGCACCACTTCGAGGGGCATGTGCGTGCACTCCAGTACTGGTGCGCGAAGTGGCGTGGCTCCGCCGAGATCGCCCGCGACTTCGCGGGACAGGCCGCGGCGACCGCCCCGCCCGGCAGCCTGCTGACGGTACTGCGCCTCATCGCCTGGTTCGAACACGACGACGAGGCGCCGTCGGAGGCGTACGGCTGGCCCGATGTCCTGGGGATGACCGACGACGCCCTGCGGGACGTCGGCGCGGCGCGGCCGGACGACCGCCGGGTGGCGGAGGTCAGGCACCTGCTGGCGTACTTCCTGACGAAGCAGGACCGTCACGAAGCGGCACTGGAACAGTTCCGCGCGGTGGACGGATACGTGGGCGCGCTGCCGTGGAGCTACCGCCCCTCCCCGGCCAAGACGTACTGCCGTTACCGGACCAAGGCGCTGCGGGGTGCCGTGAGCAAGTCGTGAGCCACAGGGTCGTGAGCACCGCGGCTGTGCGGAGGTGGCCGGGGCACGGCCGAACCGCTGTCTGCCTGACCGATGCTGCCTGTCTGACTGATAAGGTCAACAGCTTGTCCGTTTCGACCCCTTACGAGGACTGTGCGTGACCGTATCCACTCCGCCCGACGGTGACCAGCCCGTCGCCCCGACGCCGGACGACCGCGACCCCTGGCGCCCGCCGCCCCCCGGCCAGGGGCCGGCCCCCGCCTCCTGGGGCCCGCCCCCGACGGGGCTGCCGCTCGCGCCGCGGCCCGGCAACGGCATTGCCGTCTCGGCGCTGGTCCTCGGCGCCCTCGGCGTCGTACTCGCCCTGCCCGTCGTCCTGTTCTGGATGGCCTGGCTGCCGGCGCTGCTCGCCGTGATCTTCGGCTCCGTCGGGCTCGGCCTGGCACGCAAGGGCCGGGCGCGGGGCAAGGGCATGGCGCTGGCCGGTGTGCTCCTGGGCGTGGGCGGACTGCTGGGCGCGGTCGCCGGCGGCATCTTCTTCGCCGTCTCGGTGCACAAGGCGAACGACGAAGCGCGGGCCCGGATCGACCGCATCGAGAAGGCGAAGGAGGCCGCCGAGGCCGACAAGAAGGCGCGGCATCCGTCGTTCGGCGGCTCCTACACCTTCGGGAACGGTCTGAAGGTGACGGTCGCCCAACCGCAGCCGTTCGTCCCGGACGCCTACGTCCTGGGCCACGCCAAGGGCAACAAGGCCGTCCAGGTGACGATCAAGGTGGTCAACACCGGGAGCGAGCGGGTCGAGATCGAGACGGGACTGCCCTCGGTCAACGACGCCGACGGCGCCTCGACGGAGCTGGTGATCGACGGCAGCGGGCGGCAGAAGGTCCTCAAGGGGTACGTCCTGCCCGGCCGGGAGGTCGTCGGCAAGTACGCGTTCTCGCTGCCGCCGGACGCCGCCGACCGCATGGAGGTCGAGTTCACTCCCGACGCGAAGCGGTGGAAGCGGGCCTACTGGAGCGGTCCCACCGACCTGACGGGGAAGTGACCCGGGCGGCGGCCCGCAACGTCCCTCGCGAGCTGGTGGGACGTTGCGGGCCGCCGCGCGGTTGCGGGCTCCGGAAGGCCGGATCCCGCGTTGCCGGTGTGACGCCGGACCGGTTGGCTTGCTCCGGCTCCGTTCGGTGCGCTTGGGGTAGGGGAGGAACCGTGCGTCGACGGACCGCAGTTCCGGCGGTGCTGGCGGGAGCCTGTGCCACGGCGCTGCCCGCGGTGTCCGCGCACGGCGCGGGCCCCGCACCGGCCGGGCCGTACGGGGATCTGCGGCGGGTCAGCGTCAGCGCCACCGGGGAACAGGCCGACGGCGACTCCTCCGGCCCGGTGCTGAGCGCCGACGGCCGCGTCCTCGTCTTCTTCGGCCAGGCACGCAACCTCGTACCCGGTACACCCGAGGGAGCCGGCATTGAGCTGTACGCCAAGGACCTCCGCACCGGGCGCGTCGATCTCGTCAGCGCGAACCCGGACGGCTCGCCGGGGTAGGAGCCCGGCCACACCCACTCCGTCAGTGCCGACGGCCGGTTCGTCGCCTTCGACTCGCCGTCGCGGACGCTCGACCCGCGCGACCGCGGTGACGGCATGGACGTCTTCGTCCGCGACCGCTGGAAGGGTGCCACCGAACTGGTCAGCGTGGCCAGTGACGGTACGCAGGGCGCCGCACCCTCCTCCGACCCGGTCATCAGCGCCGACGGGCGCAGGTCGCCTTCACCACCGAGGCGAGGAACCTCTTCCCCTGGCCCCAGGGCGCGCCCGGCATCGCCAGGCCGCAGCCTCCTTACGTCTCTTTCGGGGTGCACGACCGGCGTACCGGCGAGACCCGGGCGGGCGCGTACAACCGGGCCGGCACCCCGGCGAAAGTCCAGTACGGACTGCGGTTCTCGCCGGACGGCCGCTCCCTCCAGTTCGACACCGGCGACGCGGTACTGCCCGGGGACCAGCCGGGCAGGTGGGGCTCGTACTCCCGTGACCTGCGCACCGGCGCGTACGCGCGACTGGCCGCCCGTCCCGACGGCGGCCCCCGACGGGCAGCGTGACCGGCGGCGGGCTCAGCGCCGACAACCGGACCACCTGCTTCACCACCAACGCCCCCGACCTGGTCCCGGACGACACCAACGGGACCTGGGACGTCTTCGCACGCGACCTGAGGACCGGACGGGTCACCCGCCTCAGCTCGGCCCCCGACGGCGGCACCGGAGCGTCCTTCGGGGTGTCCTCCGACCGCGGCGGCCTGCTGGCCGCCTTCGCCGAGGCCGGCGCCGATCTGGCGCCGGGCGACACCAACGCCGCGACGGACATCTTCGTACGGCGCCTGCGCTGACGGGCGTCGGGGCGGGCGGTGCGAGGGGGGCCGTCAGGAGCTACCGCCGCACGGTCCCCCTTCCCGTCACACGCCGCGCCAGATGTTGTCGAAGGCCGCCTGCTCGACGGAGCGTCGTTGCCGTACGCCCTCCAGCTCCACCACCGCCTCGTTGACGGCGGCGAGTACGGTCACGACCGCGTCGTCGGTCCCGCTCAGGGCATCGCCGGCCGGCGCTTCGCGGATTCCGGCGGCTGCCGCGAGGGCGGCGAGGACGGGTTCGCCCGATGCCCAGCGGTCGGCCGCGTGGCTGCGGGCGGACGAGGCGGCCACCGTCGTCCGGCCTTTGCGGAACGGAAGCCGACGGCGCTCGCGGGTGAGAAGGCCCTCTTCCGTCAGGGCGGCACGGTAGAGCGCCGACAGACCGCGGCCCCGGCGCCACAGCCAGTCCTCGACCGACTCGTGAGGCGCCTGCCGGACGAGCGCCGACGCCGCCGCGTCCAGCAGGCGGTCGGCCGGTGCCCCGCGGTCGTGGTCGCAGGGAACGATGCGGTCGCCTTCCAGGGAGAGGGTCCCGGCGTGCAGGAGGTCGATCACCTCGGCTCCCGCCAGGGCGAGGGAGAGGTCGCCCGGAACCACCGGGCGGGGCGCCTCCGCGTCCATGGAGACGAGCAGGGCGACGAGCTGAAGATCCCGCGGTGTGGTGGTCATGACGAAGGCTCCGTGTCAGGGGTACCCGCAGCGGCACGGCGGTGAGCGGCCGGATGCCGGGTGCGGGAAGGGGGCCGGGGCCGGTCGGGGCGGGGGCGGGGCGCGAACCACGGATGGCAACGGGTGGTGTTCCGTACGGAGTTGACTGTAGCCCGACCCGCCCTCCCGCGACGGCCCGCGCGCCCATGACCCGGGCCGGGCCGGATTCCCCGATACCCCACCGGGTACCCGTCGCAGTGAGGGACTTTCGGACGCAGGTGTTCCGCTCCCCAGGGGGCGCTGGAACGTCCGGGCGTCCCGGCGCTCCGGAATACCCCCCTGGGTATCCCTGTCAAGGTGGGCGGCGGATACCCCCGGGGGTACACGAGTCACACCCGTTACGCCCGTTCCATGGAGGAGGCACCGCTGTGTTCTTCGTCGACACCCTGACGTTCGAGGGCCTGGGCAACCGCAGCTACCTGGCCGGTGGCGACGGGGCCGCGGTCGTGATCGACCCGCCGCGCGACATCGACCGGGTGATCGCCGCCGCGGCGCGGCGCGGCGTGCGGATCGCGTACGTCGCGGAGACCCACATACACAACGACTACGTCACCGGCGGTCTGGAGCTGGCCCGCGTCACCGGCGCCGCCTACCTGGTCCCGGCCGCGGCGAGCGTGTCGTTCCCCCGCACTCCCGTCGCCGACGGCGACACGGTCGCGGTGGACGAGGGCCTGGTACTGCGCGCGATCGCCACCCCCGGCCACACACCGCACCACACCTCGTACGCGCTGGAGGACGACGGCCGGGCGGTGGCGGCCTTCACCGGCGGGTCGCTGCTGATCGGCACGGTCGGCCGCCCGGACCTGGTCGAGCCACGGCTGACCGAGCAACTGGCCCGCGCCCAGCACGCCTCCGCGCACCGCCTCGCCGACGAGTTCGACGACGAGGTCCCGGTGCTGCCCACCCACGGCTTCGGCAGCTTCTGCTCCTCCTCCCAGGCCGACGGCGACACCACCACGATCGGCAAGGAACGCACGGCCAACGACGCGCTCACCCTGGACGTGGACACCTTCGTCGCCCGCACCCTCGCCGGCCTGGAGGACGTACCCGCCTACTACGCCCACATGGGCCCCGCCAACGCCGCGGGCCCCGCCTCCGTCGACCTGACCCCGCCCGAGCCCGCCGACGCGCGGCGGATCGCCGAGCGGCTGGCCGCGGGGGAGTGGGTGGTGGACCTGCGCAGCCGCGTCGCCTTCGCCGCGGGGCACGTGGCCGGATCGTTCAACTTCGAGGGGGACGGCAAGCTCGCGACCTACCTGGCCTGGCTGATCCCGTGGGGCAAGCCGGTCACCCTGCTCGCCACGACGCCGGAGCAGATCGCCGCCGCCCAGCGGGAGCTGACCCGGGTCGGCATCGACCGCCCGGCCGCCGCCGCCACCGGCGACCCGGCCGGCTGGATACGCGACGGCGAGGAACTCGCCTCGTTCCCGCGCGCCACCTTCGCCGACCTCGCCGCCGCCCGTCAGTGTGGCGCGGGGGTCGTGGTGCTCGACGTACGCCGCGACTCCGAACGCGCCGGCGGACACGTCGAAGGCTCGGTGCACATCCCCGTCCACGAACTGCACGGCCGGATCGGCGAGATCCCGCGGGGCGTCGTGTGGGTGCACTGCGCCGGGGGCATGCGCGCGGCGATCGCCGCCTCCCTCCTGGACGCGGTGGGGCGGCAGGTCGTCGCCGTCGACGACGGCTTCGAAGCCGCGGCCGACGCCGGACTGACCGTGGCCGGCTCCTGATGCCCGTTCTCGGTCCCGGCGCTTGCGCCCCGCCGGTCACCGGCGGGCGCCGGCCGGGTGGTCCGGCAGCGTGAGCGCACTGATCCTGGCCCTGGTCGCGGGCGGTGTGGTCGGCCTGGCGCTCGGCGCGCTCGGCGGCGGTGGCAGCGTCCTGGCCGTGCCGGCGCTGATCTACCTCCTCGGCTTCACTCCCGCCGAGGCCACCACCGCGAGCCTGCTCATTGTCACCGCCACCTCCCTGACCGCGCTGTACGCGCATGCGCGGGCCGGACACGTACGGTGGAAGGCGGGCGCGGCCTTCGCCGCCGCCGGTGTACTGCCCGCGGCCCTCGCCGGAGCTGCCGCCGCCCGCCTTCCGCAGGCGGCCCTCACCCTCGCCTTCGCGGGCGTCGCCGCCCTCGCCGCGGTCATGATGCTGCGCCCGGCCGCCGCGGCGGCCGGGGACCGCGAGATACGAAAGGGGCGGGCCGCGGGGGCCGGCGCGGGGCTCGGCGCCCTGACCGGGCTGCTCGGCGTGGGAGGCGGCTTCCTCGCCGTACCGGCCCTGGTCGCGGTACTGGCCTTCGAGATGCGGGCGGCCGTCGGCACGAGTCTGCTGGTCATCACCGTCAACTCGCTGGCCTCACTGGCCACCCGCTTCGGGGCGGCCGGTGCCCTGGACTGGGCGGTCGTCGGCCCGTTCACCGCGGCCGCCGTCCTCGGGGCGTGGGACGGCAAGCGCCTCGCCGGCAAGATCTCCGGTCCCCGTCTCCAGCGTCTGTTCGCGTTCGCCCTGCTGGCCGTGGCGGCCTTCATGCTCGTCGAGGCCGTGACATGACGCGTCCGGCGGAACGGCGACGGACGTCTCGGGCCGGTGGACGGCGGGGCGCCGCGGCCCGGCGAGCGGCCGGACGCCTCAGGCCAGCGAGAGGAACAGTTTCTCCAGCCGCGCCCGCATCTGCTCCCGGTCGCCGCCGGTCTGCTCCCCGTCGGCCATGCAGTGCTGCAGGCCCGTCGCGATGATCGCGAACCCGGCCCGGTCCAGCGCGCGGGAGACCGCGGCGAGCTGCGTGATGACGTCCTCGCAGTCGCGCCCGTCCTCGATCATCTTGATGATTCCGGCGATCTGTCCCTGTGCCCGTCGCAGTCGGTTGAGCACGCTCTTCAGCTCACCGGCCGCCATCTCCAGCTCCACACTTCCTCCTCCGCGGCAGACCCGCGTCCCGGGGACACCCCGGGCGTCCCGGGTGTGGTTCCGGGCCCTCCGGATACCCCCGCGGGTATTCTAGTCCGTCGGGGCCCGCTTCCCCGGGGCCCGGGGGACGCAACGAAAAGGAACCCCATGCACATGATCACCCAGACCGCCGTCCGTCCCGCCCAGGCGGCCGCCCGGCTGAGCGCCTACACCGTCGTCGACGTCCGCACCCCCGGTGAATACGCCGCGGGCCATCTGCCCGGTGCCCACAACGTCCCCCTCGGCCACCTCGCGAGGGCCCTTCCCGCCATCGAGGCGGCAGCCGGCCGCGGCGAACTGCTGATGGTCTGCGCTTCCGGCAACCGCTCCGCCGCCGCCTGCGAACAGCTCGCCGCCGCGGGTATCCCCGCCGCCACCCTCACCGGCGGCACCGCCGCCTGGGCCGCACAGGGCCACCCGGTCGAGCGTGCAGACGGCACCGGCACCCGGGCCGTCTGGCCCATGGAACGCCAGGTCCGCCTCGCCGCCGGCTCCCTCGTGGTGGCCGGCCTCGCCTTCGGCGCCCGCTACCGGCACGCCCGCTGGCTGTCCGCCGCGATCGGCTGCGGCCTGGTCGTCTCCGCCGCGACCGACACCTGCGGCATGGCGGCCCTGCTGGCCAGGCTTCCGCACAACCAGCCCCGAGCCACCGACCTCGAAGTCACGCTCGCGGCCCTCGGCGGGTGACCGGGCGGCGCCGCAGCAGCATTTTGCCGCCCCCATTCCGGTGGCGGGCGGGCACGTACAGTTCCGGTGCCGCTCGGAAATCCGGGGGAATCCGTGAGCGGCGTCGGTGAGAATTCCTGACGGCGGTCCGTCCCGGGCCGGTGGCCGGAGTACGGAAAACAACCAGTTGGACGCGCACAGACCAAGTGCTCGTCCAACTGGCTGCGTTGACCTCGTACTTCACGAACCGCAAAGTGAGGGCTGCCGACCCTCGCATCACGGTACGCCGATCGGTTTCGACCGACGCGGAATGCGCGGAGGTTGCGGGATGCGCCGCGCCTACGGCCAAGGGGTCGCCGGTCATTTCGGTCGTTGCCGTCCAAGGGGGAATCATGAACGGCCTGGCGTACTCGGTCCTGCCCCTGATCCTGACCCCGTCGCTTTCCTTCTGCCGGAAAGGAATGAGGGCAACAGTTCCCTCCGAAGGTGATACACGCGAGAAAAGCCGTCGGCCGGACACGGGGACCGGACGATGACCGGCCGGGACCGCGTGCCCGCCGGGGCGCCGGCCGTTTCGGTGCCGCACATGATTCACCGCCAAGTGGCCCGCACGCCGGACGCGGTGGCGGTGGCGGACGCCGAACGCAAGGACACGTACGAGGAATTGGCAGCGGCGTCGAGTCGGCTGGCCGTGTACCTGTCCGCCCGTGGTGTGCGGCGCGGTGACCGGGTCGCGGTGGTACTGGAGCGGTCGGCGGGCCTGCTGACGGCGCTGTTGGGGGTGTGGAAGGCGGGGGCCGCGTACGTACCGGTGGACTGCGGGTATCCGGCGGACCGGGTGGCGTTCCTGCTGGCGGACTCGGCCCCCGTGACGGTGCTGTGCTCGCAGGCGACCCGGCCCGTGACACAGCGCCTGGTTCCGGACGGCGTGCGCACCGTGGTGCTGGACGACCCGCAGGTGGTGGCAGCGGTGGCCGCCTGCCCGCCTGGCCGTACCGGGGTGGCGGTGGGTGCGGAGGACGCGGCGTACGTCATGTACACCTCCGGCTCGACGGGGCTGCCGAAAGGCGTACTGGTCCCGCACGGCAGTGTGGCGGGGCTGGTCAGCGACCCGCGGTGGGGAGTGGGCCCGGACGACGCGGTGCTGGCACACGCTCCGTACGCCTTCGACGCGTCGCTGTTCGATCTGTGGCTGCCGTTGGCGGTGGGCGGCACGGTGGTGATGGCGGAGCCGGGCGCGCCGGACGCGCAGCGGCTCGGCCGGGCGGCGGCCGACGGTGTGACGGCGGTGCAGCTCACGGCCGGTCTGTTCCGGGTCATCGCGGAGGAGTCGCCGGAGTGCTTCCGGAGCTTCCGGCAGGTCATGTGCGGCGGGGACGTGGTGCCGGCCGTGGCGGTGGCACGCGTTCGGGAGGCGTGCCCGGAGGTGACCGTGCAGCATCTGTACGGGCCGACGGAGGCCACCCTGTGCGCGACGACGCGTCCGGTGCGGCCGGGCGACGAGGTACCGGACGTCCTGCCCCTCGGGCGGCCACTGGCCGGCCGCCGTCTGCACGTACTCGACCCGCGGCTGCGGCCGGTCTCCCCGGGAACGGACGGGGAGCTGTACCTCGCCGGGAACGGGCTGGCCCGCGGGTACCTGGGGCGTCCGGGGTTCACCGCGGAACGCTTCGTGGCCTGCCCGTTCGCGCCCGGCGAGCGGATGTACCGCACCGGGGACCTGGTGCGGTGGACCGCTGACGGCGAACCGGTCTTCGTCGGGCGGACCGACGAGCAGGTCAAGATCCGTGGGTTCCGGGTGGAACCGGGCGAGGTGGAAGCGGCCCTCGCCGCGCATCCGGCGGTCGGGCAGGCCGTGGTGGTCGCCCGGGAGGACCACCCGGGCGAGCGGCGGCTGGTCGGATACGTCGTTCCGGCCGCCGGCCCGGCGGCGACGGCCCCGGGCGGGCCCGCCGGGCCCGCCGGCCGCGAACGCCCCGACGGCCGCCACCCCGGCGCGCTCCTCGCCGTCCTGCGGGACCACCTGGCCGCGACGCTCCCCGCGTACCTGGTCCCGGCCGCCCTCGTACCGCTGGACCGGCTGCCGCTCACCTCGCACGGCAAGGTCGACCGCAAGGCCCTGCCGGCGCCGGGCTTCGGCAAAGCCGCACCCGAACGGCCGCGGACGGCGGCCGAGGAGACCCTGTGCGGTTTGTTCGCCGAGGTGCTGGGCCTGGACCGGGTGGGGGCGCGGGACGGTTTCTTCGCGCTGGGCGGTGACTCGATCAGCTCGATGCAACTGGTGTCGCGGGCCCGGCGGGCCGGGCTGGTCCTGACGACCGGTCAGGTCTTCGGCCTCATGACGCCCGAGCGGCTGGCGGCGGTCGCCGAGACCGCCTCGGACCGGCCGGAAGGCGCCACGGAGGACGACGGGGGGACCGGGGACGTGCCCTGGACCCCGGTGATGAGGGCGCTGGGGAAGCGGGGGGCGGGCCGCGGGTTCGCGCAGTGGGTGACCGTCGGCGCGCCGGCCGGGCTGACGCGGGACGTGCTGGTGGGCGGGCTGGCCGCCGTACTGGACACCCACGACATGCTGCGCGCCAGGATCGTGACGGACGCTCCGGAGCCGGTCCTGACGGTGGCCGGGCGCGGCACGGTCGACGCGGCCTCGCTGGTCACACGGATCGTCCCCGAGGACGGCCGCAGTCCGGACGAGGCCGCCGAGCAGGCCGTACGGGACGCCCTGCGGCGGCTCGACCCCGCCGCCGGGACGCTCGCCCAGGTGGTCTGGCTGGACGCGGGGCCCGAGCGGAACGGCCGGCTGGTGCTGGTCGTGCACCACATGGTGGTGGACGGGGTCTCCTGGCGCATCCTGGTCCCCGACCTCCGGGCTGCCTGCGAGGCGGTCGCCGCCGGACGGCCGCCGGTCCTCGACCCCGTCGGAACGTCCTTCCGCCAGTGGGCCGGGCTGCTGGCGGCGCAGGCCACGGACGAGCGCCGCACCGCGGAGCTGGACGGCTGGAAGGCGCTGCTGGACGGCGGCGACCTCTCCGTGGGCGCGCGGCCGCCCGACCCGCTGCGGGACACCGCCGCCACCGTGCGCCGTACGGAATGGACCGTTCCGGCAGACCGCGCGGCAACCCTGACGGGCCGCACACCCGCCGCATTCCACTGTGGCGTGCACGAAGTCCTGCTGTCCACGCTCGCCGGAGCGCTCACCCACTGGCGGCCGGACACCGTCCCGGCCGCCGGACTGCTGGTGGACGTGGAGGGGCACGGCCGCGAGCCGGTGGCCGAAGGAGTGGAACTGGCCCGTACGGTGGGGTGGTTCACCGACGTGCACCCGGTCCGGCTGAACGCCGCCGGTGTCGACCTCCGCGAAGCCCTGGCGGGCGGCCCGGCGGCCGGTGCCCTGCTGAAGACCGTCAAGGAACAGGCCAGGGCGGTGCCCGGCGACGGACTCGGCCACGGCCTGCTGCGCCACCTCAACCCCGGTACGGGACCAGCGCTGGCCGCGCTTCCGGGCCCGCAGGTCTCGTTCAACTACCTGGGCAGGTTCCTCGCCGCCGGGACCCGTACCGGCCCGGCCGGGCCCTGGCAGCTCACCGGTCACGCGACGATCGGCGAAGCCGCCGACCCCGACATGCCCGTACTGCACGCCCTGGAAGCCGAGGCCGCGGTACGGGACACCCCCGACGGACCCGAACTGACCCTCGCCCTGAGCTGGTCCGCCCACCTGCTGGACGAGACCGCCGTACGCACCCTGGGGCAGCTGTGGCTCGACCTGCTCGGCGGCCTGGCCGCGCACACCCGCACCACCGGAGCGGGCGGGCACACGCCCTCCGACTTCCCGCTGCTCACCCTCACCCAGCAGGACGTGACCGAGCTGGAGCAGGCGGTACCGCGGCTCGCGGACGTCTGGCCGCTCTCACCCTTGCAGGAAGGGCTGTTGTTCCAGTCCGTCCACGACGAGCTGGCGCCGGACGTCTACAAGAGCCGGTGGACACTGGAACTCGACGGACCGCTGGACACCGGCCGACTGCGGGCCTCCTGGCGGGCCCTGGTGGACCGGCACGCCGCCCTGCGGGCGAGCTTCCGCCGGAGCGCGTCCGGCGCGGCCGTACAAGTCGTCGCGCGTGACGTGCCGCTGCCCTGGCAGGAAGCGGACGTGTCACACCTCCCGGAGGACGAGGCGTCGGCCGCGGCCGCGGAGCTGGCCGAACGGGAACAGCGCGGGCGCATCGACCTGGCGACGGCGCCGCTGTGGCGGCTCCTGCTGATCCGCCTCGGCGCGGAACGGCACCGCCTGGTCGTCCTCACCCATCACGTCCTCATGGACGGCTGGTCGCTGCCGGTGCTGGTCACGGAGCTGTCCGCGGCGTACGAAGCGGGCGGCGACGACCCGCGGCCGGCCCCGGTCACCTCGTACCGGGAGTACCTGGCCTGGCTGGCGCGGCAGGACAAGGAAGCCGCACGGGACGCCTGGCGCGCCGCGTTCCACGGCACGGACGAACCCACCCTGGTGGCGCCGACGGCACCGCAGCACGGCGCGACCGACCCCGCGCACCTGCACGCCGACCTCCCCGCCGGGCTGTCCCGCCGGCTGGAGGAACTGGCCCGTGCCCACGGGCTGACCGCGAGCACCGTGGTGCTCGGCGCCTGGGCCCTGGTCCTCGCCCGGCTGGCCGGCCGTACGGACGTGGTCTTCGGCGTCACCATGGCCGACCGCCCGCCCGAACTGCCCGGCGTCGAGACGATGGTGGGCCTCCTGATCAACACCCTGCCGGTACGGGTGCCGCTGGACGCCGCGCAGCCGGTGCTCGCCCTGCTCAAGGACGTGCAGGAACGCCAGTCGGCCCTCCTGCCGCACCGGCACCTCGGCCTGTCCGAGGCGCAGAAACTGGGCGGGCCCGGCGCGCTGTTCGACAGCATCGTGGTCTACCAGAACCTGCCCCGGCCCCCGGCCGTCCCGGACCGGCCCGGCGCGCTGTCGATCCGCCTCTCGGACGTGACCGACGCCGTCCACTACCCGCTGGGCCTGAACATCACCCCCGGCGAACAGCTCCGGGTCCACCTCATCCACCAGCGCGGACTGCTCCCCGCCGACGTCGTCGAAGCACTGCCCGCCCGGCTGGCCCTGGCCCTCGAACAACTGGTCACCGACGGCCCGGCGCCCGCCGTGGGGCGGGTCGGCGTGCTGGGCGCGGAAGAACACCGGCAGGTGGTGACGGAGTGGAACCGTACGGAGGTGCCGCTGCCCGCCGTACTGGTACCGGAACTGCTCCGCCGCCGCGCGGCGCGGGCGGCCGACGCCGTGGCCGTCGAGGACGCCCGCCGGACCGTGACCTACGGGGAACTCTCGACCGCGGCCGGTCGTCTGGCACGGCACCTGACCGACCTCGGCGTCGGCCCGGAGCGCCGCGTCGCGGTGGTGCTGCGGCGGTCGGCGGAGTCCCTGACCGCCGCACTGGCCGTGCTCATGGCGGGCGGCGTCCTCGTACCCGTCGACCCGGACTACCCGCCGGAGCGCCGGGCCTTCCTGCTGCGGGACGCGGACCCGGCCGTGGTGCTGTGCGCCGCCGACACCCGGCACGCGGTGCCCGGTGACTGCGCCGCCCGCGTGGCCGACCTGGACGACCCGGCCGTGACCGAGGCGCTGGCACGCCGCAAAGGCGGCTTCGTGACCCAGGCGGAGCGCCGCACGCCGCTGGCAGCGGACCACGCGGCGTACCTCATCTACACCTCGGGGACCACCGGCGTACCGAAAGGCGTCACGGTCACCCACCGCGGCCTGCGCAACCTCGTCGCCGACCGGGTGGCCCGGTTCGGCATCGGCCCGCACAGCCGCGTCCTCCAGCTCGCCGCCCCCACCTTCGACGTGTCGATCGCCGACACCTGGCCCGTCCTGTGCGCGGGCGGACGCCTCGTCCTGGCCCCGCCGGGGCCGCCGTCCCTGGGTCCGGACCTGGCCCGGCTGCTGCGCGCCCACCGGGTCACCCAGCTCGGCGGCACCCCGTCCTTCCTGCTGCACCTGCCGCCGGAAGACCTGCCCGACCTGCGCGTCGTGGTGACCGGCGGCGAGCCGCTGACCGAGGAACTGCGCCGCCGCTGGGCCCCGGGGCGGCAGGTCCACGAGGAGTACGGAGTCACCGAAGCCACCGTCGTGCAAAGCTCCACCGCCCCGCTGACCGGCGGCGAGACGCCCACGGTCGGCCGTCCCGTCGCCAACACCCGGCTGTACGTCCTGGACGCCTTCCTCCAGCCGGTGCCGCCCGGCCTGCCCGGTGAACTGTACGTGGCGGGGGAGAGCCTGGCGCGCGGCTACCAGGGACGGACGGCGCTGACCGCGCAGCGGTTCGTGGCCTGCCCGTTCACGTCCGGCGGGCGGATGTACCGCACCGGGGACATCGTGCGCTGGACCGGCGACGGCGAACTGGTCTTCGCCGGGCGGGCCGACAACCAGATCAAGATACGCGGCCACCGCGTCGAACTCGGCGAGGTGGAGGCCGCGCTGGCCGCGCACCCCGCCGTCGGCGAGGCGACGGCCGCGGTCCGTGAGGACCGCCCGGGCGAGCGGCGGCTGATCGGCTACGTGGTGGCGAGGGGAGCGGCGGACAGCCGTCCGGTTGCCGGCCGTCCGGTGAACGGTCGCCCGGTCGACGGCCGGTCGGTGCGGGAGCACGTCGCCGGGGCGCTGCCCGAGTTCATGGTGCCCGCGGCGGTCGTGGTGCTCGACGCGCTGCCGCGCACCCCGAACGGAAAGGTGGACCGCGCAGCCCTGCCCGCACCCGACTTCGCCGCGCGGGCCGCGGGCCGGGCCCCGCGCACCCCGGCCGAAGAGGTCCTGTGCGCACTGTTCGCCGAGGTACTGGGGCTGGAACGAGCCGGTGTCGAGGACAGCTTCTTCGAGCTGGGCGGCGACTCCATCATCTCGTTGCAACTGGTGGCACGGGCCCGCCGCGCCGGACTGGTACTGACCTCACCGCAGGTGTTCGAGGCGAAGACGCCCGAACGGCTCGCTCTGCTGGCCCGTACGGCGGACGACGGGACCGGCCCGCGGGACTCCGTGGACACGGGTGTCGGCCGGATTCGCCGGACCCCGCTCATGCGGAGGCTGGGCGAGCGGATCACCGGTGGCCGCTTCGCGCAGTGGGCGATCGTCGCCACACCCGCCGCACTCACCGGGGACGCCCTGACGGCCGGGCTGCGCGCCGTACTGGACACGCACGCCATGCTCCGGGCCCGCGTGGTGCCGGACGCGGACGGATGGGCACTGGAGACGGGCGAACGGGGCTCGGTGGATGCCGGGCCGCTGATCACCTGCCGGTCGGTCACCGACGATCTCGACGGGAGCGCGGTGGCCCCGGTGGTGACCCCGGCGACCCGCGAAGCGCGCCTCGACGAGGCTGCCGAACGGGCGGCGCGGGACGCCGTAGGGCGGCTCGACCCGGCCTCGGGCCGCATGGTGCAGGCGGTGTGGCTGGACGCCGGGCCCGGGCGGGCGGGGCGTCTGGCGTTGGCCGTCCACCACCTGTCGGTCGACGGGGTGTCGTGGCGCATCCTGCTCGCGGACCTGCGGGCCGCTTGCGAGGCGGCGGCGGAAGGCGGGGTGCCGCACCTCGATGCGGTCGGCACGTCGTTCCGGAGGTGGGCCGCGGCGGGGCCGGACGCCGACGGTCCGCGGGCCGCCGACGCGCAGCCGGCCGACGCGCGGCCCTGCCCGCAGCCGCCCGACCCGCTGCCGATCGGCCGGGAACTCGATCCGGCCGTCGACACCGCGGCGACCTTGCGCGAACAGACTTGGGCGGTGCCGGCCGGGCAGGCGGAGATCCTGACGTCCCGTACCCCGGCGGCGTACCACTGCGGCGTGCACGAGGTGCTGCTCGCGGCGCTGGCGGGGGCGGTCGTGGACGGACGGCCGGGCACCGGCGGCGAGAGCGTCCTGGTGGACGTCGAAGGGCACGGCCGTGCGGCGGCCGACGGAACCGACCTCTCCCGTACGGTGGGCTGGTTCACCACCGTACGCCCGCAGCGGCTGGACCTCACCGGCATCGACCTGGCCGAGGCGTCGGCGGGCGGCCCCGCGGCCGGCCGGCTGCTCAAAACGGTCAAGCAACAGTCCCGGGCGGCAGCCGAAGACGGACCGGAGCACCTCCCGGAAAGCACCGACACGCCCGGGCAGGCGCACCCGCCGTCCGCCCGCATCAGCTTCAACTACATGGGCCGCTTCCTCGCCGCACCCACCCGGACGGGCACGCCCGAACCCTGGCAACTGACCGGCGAACCGGCCATCGGTTCCTCCTCCGACCCCGGCATGCCCGCGCCGCATGTGCTGGAAGCGAGCGCGGCCGTCCGGGACACCGCGGACGGGGCGGCCCTCAGCCTCACCCTCACCTGGCCGGACCGGCTGCTGGACGCGGCGGTGGCGGCCCGTGTCGGCCGCGCCTGGCTGGACCTGCTGGACGGCCTGGCCACCCACACGGACAGCCCGGCAGCCGGAGGGCACACGCCCTCCGATTTCCCCCTCCTCGACCTGGATCAGGACGAGATTGAGCAATTCGAGGCGATCGCCGACCGGTTGAGTGATGAAGCGGCACGGTGAACAGGGTGTGACCGTTCCGGTCCGGTCAGTTGGCCGCGCGGGCACCACGGCCCTGAGCAGGCATACCGCACCGTCAGGGCCGTATCGGGCACCGCATACACTCACCGTGGCGCCGGACCGTCGTGGCGCAAGTACAACCGTAAGGAGCAAGGGTGTTGGAGCAGGGCTACCCCGTGGACCGGATAGACACCGGTACGGCTCACTCGGCGCGCGTGTACGACTACATCCTCGGCGGGAAGGACCATTACGCCGTGGACCGCGAAGCCGGTGACGTGATGTGCGAGGAGTGGCCGGCGCTGCCCGTCCACATGCGGGCCAACCGGAAGTTCATGCACCGCGCGGCCCGCTACCTGGCCCGCGAGGAAGGCATCGGGCAGTTCCTCGACATCGGCACCGGCCTGCCCACCTCCCCGAACCTGCACGAAGTGGTGCAGCAGGTGCGGCCCGACGCCCACGCCGTGTACGTCGACAACGACCCGATCGTGCTGACCCACGCGCGGGCCCTGCTCACCGGCTCCTCCGAGGGCCGGACCGCGTACGTCGACGCCGACATGCGCGACCCGGAGGCCATCATCGGCTCCGACCAGTTCCAGGAACTGCTGGACCTGCGGCAGCCGGTCGGCCTGATGATCATCGGCATCCTGCACTTCATCCTCCCGCCCGACGACCACAGCCTGGTGCGCCGCCTCCTGGAGCCGCTGCCCGCCGGCAGTTTCCTCGCCATGACCATCGGCACCGCCGACTTCGCGCCGCGCGAGGTCCACCGGGTCGCCGACGAGTACGCGCGCCGGGGCATGCCCATGAAGCTGCGTACCAAGGCCGAGGCCGAGGCGCTCTTCGAGGGCCTGGACCTGGTCGACCCCGGGCTGACACAGGTCCACCACTGGCGGCCCGACGCCGACCAGGAGCAGGTCGACGACCGGGACATCGCGATGTACGGGGCCGTCGCCCGCAAGAACGCCTGAGACCCGGCACCGCCCCACCTGATCCCACCAGATCCGTCCGGCCCGCACGTTCGCCGGCTCCGAAGAGAGGACAGCGAGCCGGCGAACGGCGACCCGGCCGTACGGCGCGACCGGCATGACCAGTGGGCCGAGTGGATGGGAGAACCACATGCTGCTGACGCTGACCGGAGGTTCCGGCGCGGGCAAAACCACGCTGGCGGACGCACTGACCGCCACCGCCCCCGGATTTCCGTCCGCGTACTGCACGGCGACGACTACTACTTCGGCGCACCGGACCACGGCGGCGTATGGACGTACGACGACGCCGGGGTACCGCGCCTGGACTACGGATCTCCCCGGTCGATGGACTTCGAGCGCCTCACCCACGACGTGGACGCCGCGTCGGCCTCGGTCTCCGTCGTCATTGTCGAGGGGCTGTTCGCCGGTCACGTCGCACCGTCGGCACGCTGCCCCCGCCTCGACATCTTCGTCGACCTGCCGGCCGACCTCCGGCTGGTACGCAAGATCCAGCGCAAGTGCCTGCACCACGGCTTCCCTCTCGACGTCCTCCTGCGCACCTACCTCCACCACCGACGCGACGCGCACGCTCGACACGTCGAACCGGCGCGCGACGCCAGTGACCTGATCCTCGACGCGACGCGGCCCGCCGACACCCTTGCCCGCCAGGTCTGGTCGGAAGCCCGCACAGAACTCCGGCACCACCTGTCGCCGAAGACGGACTCCGCCGTACCGACGCACCGGTACCGCGGGGAGATCGTCGATTTCCTCAACACCTGAGGTCGAACGATGGCTGACAGGCAGAACCCGGACCGGGCATTCGACACCGCGATGACGGGACGGGCGGCGGTGTGGAAAAGCATCGAGGCATCCGCGCACGCGTGGACGCGCCCTCTGACGCTCGCGGACGGAATTCCGTCGCCCGAGGTGCGGAAAGCGGAGGAGCGGCTCGGGCTCCGCCTCCCGGCAGCCTTGTCCGAAGCCTGTGGCTGGGGTGTTCCCCTGGAACAGGTGGCGCACGACGATCCGCCGGTCAGCCTGTTCTCCGACCGCCTGCCGGACGGCAGCCGGACGCCTTACCTGGACCGCGTGTCGTCGGCATGCACCGAACCGGTGCTGAGCGAGACGGTCATGGCGCGCCGGTACGGCCCGTACGGACGCGAGTGTCCGGCGACCGCCGCCGTCATCCGGGCCGCCGAGGCCATCTGTACGCCGGTCGCCCTGCCGCCCTGTCCGGCGTGGTACCACCCGGCGGGAGACCCGGTGCGCTGGTACTCCGCTCCCGGGAAACTGCTGTGCCGGGAACCGGATGCGGACGAGTCGGTCCCGCACGGATCGGTCCTGGTCGTCGTGGGCCGGTCGGAAGCCGACGTGCGGGAGGTCGTCGCGGCCGTCCCCGGCGACTGGTCCGCGGCCGAGCCGGTGCCGCGGGCGGAGGAGGAGCCGTTTCCCGGCTGGTGAGAACGCGGGTGGCGGGAAGGGGCGGGAACTCGCCGATCAGCACCGATGATCGCAAGTCTTCGCAGGTCATCACCGGTCGTTCACGTTTCGGTGGCGGCCACTCCCTGGCACAGCGGGCACCGGTCCCGGCCGTCCCACCGGTCCCAGCCGAAGGCCGCGGGGGAGAGGGACTGGCCCTCCAACTCCTTGCGTACCGCGACCCGGTAGGCCCAGACCGTGCCGATGTACGGGTGGTAGGCGTCGTGAAAGGCACGTGAAGTCGGCTCGGCGCCCGTTGCGACCGCCCGCTGAAGGGCGCGGAGTTGCTCGAACAGGGCCTGACCGGCGCTGGCGACCGCGGTGCTCGCGTCGATGAACAGCCGCTCGCGCGCTTCGTAGATCGCGGCATCGCTCAGCGCCGCCCGGGTGACGGCGTCCAGGTCGGCGTCGGCCACGGGGTACTGGGCGATCTGACGCAGCCGGGCGTGGCCGGTCTCGGCGGCGGTGATGAACGCGATGTACACGGCTCGCCGCCGGTCCCCCGACCCGCGGTCGTTCTCGTGGCGGCGACGCAGGTGGTCGGCCAGCACGGTGCCGGAGACGGCGAGTGTCCCGCCGCTGATCGTCGCGACGAGCGTCCCCCAGTCCACGTCGGACCTCCCTCTCCCCGCCGTGATCACGGCGCCGGGACCGGAATCTACGCCCGGCCTCCGCCGAAGAACAGAGGCCGGGCCACTGAGCCGCCGACTGCGGAAAGTCGCCACAAGGTCACCATTTTGCTGGTTGTTGACTATTTCTTGGTCGTTCATTGCCGGTAGCGTCCAGTCCTGATCGGCGAACCCGATCAGGACCAATACGTGAGCCGTTGGATGCCACCGGAGGATGTATGACCTCTCGTATCACCGCCGCCATAGCCGCCTGCACGCTGAGCCTCGGGGCCCTCGCCGCGGGCGTGGGCACAGCCGCGGCGGCACCGTCCGCCGCCGCTGCCGGTGCGGACGCGCCGTCGCCGAGGGCGGCGGTCGACGCGCGCGCCGCGGCCGTCGACCGGTGCAGCTACCAGGTGGTCCGCTCCGACGACTCCCGTTATGTCTACTCCGTGAGCGGAGTCGTCGGCGGGAGCACGCGCGAGTTCCCGGTGCAGAAGGAGGACTTCGTGCGGTTCTCCGACGAGTGGTTCAAGGTCGCCCAGGTCGACGTGTGCGCGGGCGGGCAGAGCCAGGCCCCCGCCACACTCCGCGTCACGGGCAAGCTGGACCGCCCGGAGCACTACGACCCGTCCGTGCCGCGGACCATCCGCAGCGGCGCCCTCCAGCCCGCTTCCTCGTCGGTGATCCCGAAGGCCCCGCGGCTGACGTCCGTCGACCGCGTCGACGCGGCCACCGTCCGCGTCAACTGGGAAGCCGCACAGGGTGACCCGGACCAGGTGATCGTGCTGGAGCGCAAGCCCTTCTACAGCAGCGAGCTGGGCCTGTGGCACCCCTACACGTTCCAGTGGAACGCTCCGCGCGGCACCACCTCGATGGACCGGAAGCTCCAGCGTGATCCCGGCATCCCGGCCGGAATCCGGGCGCATTCCTACTGGATGCGCGTGGTGAAGGGCGGCTTCGTCAGCGACCTGCGGGCCGAGAGGCCGACCACCGTCGAGCCGTGACGGACGAGCACCACGAAGGGCGCCCGGCCGGCAGAGGGCCGGGCGCCCCCACGGTGCGGGCCACCCCCCCCCGTAACCTCTTCGGCATGATCAACTCCTGTGCGGACCTTGACGATGCCGGAGTGGCGGCCGCCGCGGCGCGGGCCGGCGCGGACGTGGTGCGCGACCTGTACGGGCGGCGGCTCGCCCGCATCGACAAGGGTGGTGGGGACTTCGCCACCGAGGCCGATGTGGCGGCCGAGAAGGCGATCCTCGGCGTGCTCCGCGCCGCCCGGCCCGGCGACGCGGTGCTCGGCGAAGAAGGCGGGCGGCACGGTGCCGAGGACGCTGCGCGGCGGTGGCTGGTGGATCCCCTGTGCGGCACGCTCAACTACGCCGTCGGCACGGTGCTGGTCGCCGTCAACGTGGCGCTGCGCGAGGGCGCGGCGGCGGTGGCCGACCCGTTCGGCGGTGAAGTCTTCTGCACCGACGGGGAGACCGCGTGGGTACGGGGCGAAGGTGCCGACCGGCGGCTGACGCCCGCGTCCGCCTCCCGGCTCGTGGACGTCAACCTCGACCCGCCGTTCCCCGGCGCCCCCGGTTTCCGGGCGGTGGACCTGCTGGCCGGGCCCGCCTTCGCCGAGCACTTCCGGCCCCGCGTGGTGTCCACGACGCTCGCGTTGGCCTGGGTCGCGGCGGGCAAGCGCGCCGCGTACGTCACGGACGGCGGCGATCTGTCCGGCAGCGTCCACTTCGCCGCCGGTATCGCCCTGTGCCGGGCCGCCGGCTGCGTCGTCACCGGTGTCGACGGCGCCCCGGTCGGCCGGGGCGGCCGCGGACTCGTCGCGGCCGCCGACGCCGAGACCCACCGACTGCTGATGGCGATGGTGCGCAGTCAGAAGTAGTCGGGAAACGCTCCAGAAACGCTCCGGAAGTGATGCGGGACGGGAAGCGTTTCAGGGGCAGTGACGCATCGGTGCCGACGATGATTCCGGGGACGGACGAACGGCCGCCCACGAGGCGGCCGTTCGCCGTACGGGGGAGGGGTGCCGTCACCCTCGGGACTGCGCTCCGATGGTGGGGGTGGCGCCGTTCTTGTAGAGGGCGATGAGCTTGCTGAAGTCGAACGGCCGCTGGTCCACGCAGGTACAGCGGTAGGTGTCGCACTGTTCGCAGCCGACGGTGCACGGCGGCTGGACGTCGGGGTTGCCCTGGTTGTGGTCGCGGGTGGCATCCCATCCGGAGAGCGCGCCGAGCTGGTTCTCGTGGGCGAACTCGACCAGGCTGCGCTGGTTGTCGAGGGTGAAGACCCGCTTGTTGATGTTGCAGCCGAACATCGGGGTCGCGCCCGTACGGTTCCAGGTCTTCGTGGCGTCCCAGGCGGGCCACAGCGAACCGATCTGGCCGTGCATGGCCTTGAGGCCGATGACACAGCACTCGTACATGTCGGGCGGCGCGCTCTGCCCGAACTCCATCAGCATGCCGTTGACCAGGCCGGGCTCGATTCCGGCGGCGGCCACCTTGGCCAGGAACTTGATGCCGACCGGGCTGAAGCCCGCCGACCCCTCACCGGGCTGCGCGTCGGCGGGAAGCGTGTAGGAGATCTTCAGGCCGGGGTGCTTGGCGAGGAGCTGGGAGACCGCCGCCGTGTGCCGCAGGTGCGCCGCCTCGTCGGACAGGAAGTCGCCCTCGAAGTCGAAGTCGAGGCGCGCCACACCGTAGTTGCGCAGGAACGCCTCGTACTGCTCGACGATCCTCGGGACGCTCGTCTCGACGGCTTCGAGGGGCCTTCCGGAGGCTCCGCCGCAGGAGAAGGCGACCTTGCCGCCGGTGGCGGCCAACTGCTGGATGTCCTTCTTTCCGTACGAGCTCTGGTCGACCTCCCAGTCGGGGCCGTCCTGTCCGGCCCACGCCAGCTTCTTGTTGTTGTTGGCGACGATGAACCCCAGCATGAAGCCGTCCACGCCGGATTCCTGGGCGTACTGGGGGAGGCTGGGGTTCGGCCAGGCCATGTAATCCACGAACGGCGCGCGCGGCATGTCCCAGGGGCCGCCGTCCGGGAGCTTGTCGGTCGTGCTGAACTCCAGCGGCTGGGACTGGTCGGAGCGGTTCCCCGCGAGGTCCACGGCCGTGACCCGTACCGTGTACGCGGTCGTCGGGGTGAGCCCGGAGAGCACCGCGGTCTCGTCCTTGACCCGCAGTGGCTGGGCGCCGCCGTAGGCCACTTCGTAGCCCTGCACGCCGATGTTGTCGGTGGAGGGGGTCCAGGAGAGCGTGGCCTGGGTCGGGCCGAGGGTGTCCACCCGGAGCTGCGTCGGCACGCTGGGCGGTGTCGCGTCGTCCGGTACGTCGGCGGGCTGCCCGTTGATCTTGAATTCGGTCGGCAGCGGGCCGGGGCCCGGCATGGACCGGGCGAAGCCGAGCCGGAACTCCTGGGTGCCGCGCCGGGGCGGAACGGTCTTGCGCTCGGGCACCAGACGCCCGGTGATCACGTTGCCCGACCGCTGCCAGACGAGCCCGTAGACGTTGGTGACGTTCTGGTCCGACTGCACGCGGAACGAGATTTCCGGATCGACGAGTGGTTCGCTTTCGAAATTCCAGACCGTGGCCTTCATGGTGCCGTACCACTCGCCAGGGGATTCCCATTCCGGCGTGACGTATTGCTTTGCCATGTCCACACCCCTCGTTTCCGACGTCCGGTTCCCGGACGTTCCTCTCCCCGTTGCGACAGGGAACCTAGGCACGGCACATACCGGCGTCAATCACGGAAATCGGCCAGTGACGGACCGGCCGGAACGGTGCGCGGGGACGGGCGCAATTCCGGGAAGGCGTCGCGGAGTGTGGTGCGGATGTGCTGGGCGCACTTCTCGAAAAGACCGGTGCCGGTGGTGCGGGAAGAGACGTGAGGGCTGCGGCGGCCGGTGGTGGCCACGAGCAGCTCCAGGCCCGCCCCTTCAGCTCCAGGCGCTCACCGCAAAGACCTTCCCCCGCCCGTGCTTTGTCCATATGCACAGCACATGCCCTGCTGATTCGTTCTCCCGGATCAACAACCCGGCGGCCACCCTTCGTACGCTGCGGCTCAGTTCTCCACGCGAAAGGCACCGTCGTGTCCTTGGACCTGCACCACCGCGCCGTCGTCGCCGACGCCCACAACGACCTCCTGATGGCCGTTGCCGCTCGCCCCCCGAAGCGCTGGGGCGGCTTCTTCCGGGACCGGTGGCTGCCGCAGCTACGCGAGGGCGGTATCGACATCCAGGTCCTGCCGGTGTTCATCGACGACCAGTACCGCCCCGAAGGCGCGCTCCGGCAGACCCTCCGCATGATCGAGTGCGCCCACACCCTCGCCGAGGCCAACGCCGGACACGTCGCGCTGTGCACCGACGGAGCCGGCATCGACGAGGCCCTCGCCGAGCGGAAGATCGCTCTGGTGCTCGCTCTGGAGAGCGCGCCGGGCATCGACGCCTCCGTCGAACTGTTCGCCACCCTGTTCCGGCTGGGCGTACGGATCGCCTCGATCGCCCACTGGGGACGCACCCCGCTCGCGGACGGCAGCCGGGAGGACGCCACCGGCAGCCGGCTGACCGCGCCGGGCGTGCGGGCGCTGCGGGAGATGGAACGCCTGGGCATGCTCTTCGACATCTCCCACCTGGGGGCGAGCGGTGTCTCCCACGTACTGGAGCTCGCGACCCGCCCGCTGATCGCGACCCACTCCTGCGCCCGCGCCCTGCGGGATCACCACCGCAACCTCACCGACGACCAGATCCGCGGTGTGGCCGGCACCGGCGGCGTGGTGTGCGTCAACTTCGTCCCGGACTTCCTCACCGACGACGCGTCGAAGGTGAGCCTCGACCGGGTCGTCGACCACATCGAACACGTCGTCTCCGTGGCCGGGACCGACCATGTCGGCCTCGGCTCGGACTTCCTCCGCGAGGTGGTGGCGGACGTGACCCCGCCCTGCTGCGAGAACCTCGACGAGGAGGACCCGCAGTTCGACTTCCCCGGCCTGGCGGGCCCGGCCGACATGCCCCGGGTCACCGGAGCGATGCTCCGCCGGGGCCTGCCCGAGGAGGACGTCCTCAAGATCCTCGGCGGCAACGTGCGACGGCTCATGAGCAAGAACATGGGCTGACGCCGCCCCGGCGGTACCCGCCGGGGCGGCGGGGCCCGACACCAGTCACCGGGCATCCCGGCCCTACCGGTTCACTCGACACTTCACGGAGGACAACCCGTGCCGTACGACTCAGCACGCCGTTCCGCGCCGGCGGACGAAGCACCGTTCACACCGGTCGAACCGGCCCTGGACGCCATGCTCGCCGACCTCGAAGAACTGGTGACCTGCGAGTCCTTCTCCGCCGACCACGCGGCCGTGGCCCGCAGCGGTCAGGTGGTCGCCGCGCAGGGCCGCCGGCTGCTCGACGCCGCACCCAGGACGCTGACCCTCGACGGCATCACCCATGTGCGATGGACGTTCGGAACACCGCGCATCCTGCTGCTGGGCCATCACGACACCGTCTGGCCGACCGGCTCCCTCAAGACGCACCCCTGGTCGGTGGAGCAGGGTGTCGTCCGCGGGCCCGGCGTCTTCGACATGAAGGCCGGCCTGGTGCAGATGTTCCACGCCCTCGCCTCGCTGCCCTCCCTGGACGGCCTCTGTGTGCTCGTCACGGGGGACGAGGAGACCGGCTCGGCCACCTCCCGCTCGCTGATCGAGGACGTCGCACGCCGGTGCTCGGCCACCCTCGTCCTGGAGCCCTCGGCGCCCGGCGGAGCGCTGAAGACCGGCCGCAAGGGCGTGTCCCTCTACGACATCACCGTCCACGGCCGGGCCGCCCACTCCGGACCGGAGCCGGAGAAGGGCGTCAACGCGGCCACCGAACTCGCCCACCAACTGCTCGCCCTGGGCGGCATCGCGGGCACCGTCAACGCCTCCACCGGGCCCGGGACGAGCGTCACCCCCACCGTGATGCGGGCCGGCACCTCGAACAACACCGTGCCCGCACAGGCCGAGCTGAGCGTGGACGTCCGCGTGCCGGACGCCACGGCCCAGGACGCCGTCGACCGGCTCATCAGGTCCCTGTCCCCGCGGACTCCCGGCGCCCGCCTGCGGATCGACGGCGGCCCCAACCGGCCGCCCCTGACCCCCGACGCCTCCGGCGACCTGTTCGCCCTGGCCACCGAAGAGGCCGTACGGCTCGGCCTCGGCCCGCTGCGCCGAGCGGCCGTGGGCGGGGCCTCCGACGGCAACTACACCGCCGGGGTCGGGTGCCCCACGCTCGACGGCCTCGGCGCGGTGGGCGACGGCGCGCACGCCGACCACGAACACGTCGTGGCCGCCACCATGCCGGACCGCGCCCGCCTCCTGGCCCGCCTGGTCGGAGCACTGCGGTGAAGGGGACCACCGTCCGGGAGCTGCACCGCATGGCGGACTTCGAGGCCGCCAGCCTGCTCTACGCCGACATCTGGGGAACCCCGCCCGCCCACCCGCCCCTGTCCGCCGAGGTCATGCGGGCCCTCTCGCACGCCGGCAACTATGTGGCCGGAGCGTACGAGGACGGCCGGCTGGTCGGCGCCTCCGTCGGCTTCTTCGGCGAGCCCGTGGGCACCAGCCTGCACTCGCACATCACCGGCGCCGTCATGGGACGTGGCGTGGGCCTCGCCCTCAAGCTGCATCAGCGGCAGTGGGCGACGGCCCGCCGCCTGGAGCGCATCACCTGGACCTACGACCCGCTCATCCGCCGCAACGCCTACTTCAACCTGGTCAAACTCGGCGCCCGGCCGGAGGATTACCTGACCTCCTTCTACGGCGCGATGGACGACGTCATCAACGGCGGCGACGAGTCCGACCGGGTCGTGGCCGCCTGGAACCTCACCACGCCCACCCCGCCGCCCGGGACGACCGAACTGCCCGCCGGCGCCGCGCACGTCCTCCGTAATGACGCAGGCCGCCCGCGGACCGTGCCGACCGACGCGGCCACCGTACTCGTCGACCTGCCCGACGACATCGAGGTCCTGCGCGGCACGGACCCCGGCGCCGCCCGGGCCTGGCGGCTGGCCGTCCGGCACACCCTGGGCGGCCTGCTCGCCGAGGGCGCCCGCGTCGTCGGCTTCCACGAACGCCGCCGCTACGTGGTCCGACGCCTCCCCACCCGCCCCTGACCGCTCTCCGTTTCCCGCTCCCGAGGAGTCACCAGCCGTGCAGACGAAGATCACCGGCGTTGAGCTGCGCCGCATCGCGATGCCGCTCGTCGCCCCGTTCCGTACCTCCTTCGGCGTGGAGACCAGCCGCGATGTGCTACTGGTCCGCGTCGTCACCTCCGAGGGCGAGGGGTGGGCCGAGTGCGCCGCCATGTCCGAGCCCCGCTACTGCTCCGAGTACGTCGACAGCGCTCAGGAGGTCCTGCGCAAGTTCCTGATCCCCGCCCTGCCGAAGGACGGCACGGACGCGCACGGGGTGGGTCGGGTCCTGGAGCCCTTCACCGGCCACCGCATGGCGAAGGCCGCGCTGGAGACCGCGGTGCTGGACGCCCGGCTCCGCGCCGCCGGCGAGTCCTTCGGCTCCTATCTGGGGGCCGCCCGGGACCGGGTGCCTTGCGGCGTCTCGGTCGGGATCATGGACTCCGTACCCGAACTCCTCGACGCCGTGGCGGGGTACCTCGACGAGGGATACGTCCGGATCAAATTGAAGATCGAGCCCGGCTGGGACGTCGAGCCGGTCCGAGCCGTACGCGAGCGCTTCGGTGACGAACTGCTCCTCCAGGTCGACGCCAACGCCGCCTACACCCTGGTGGACGCCCGGCAGCTCGCCTGGCTCGACGCCTTCGACCTCCTGCTGATCGAACAGCCCCTGGCCAACGACGACCTGGTCCAGCACGCCGGACTGGCCGAACTGCTGCGCACCCCGATCTGCCTGGACGAGTCCATCGAGTCCGCCGCCGACGCCGCGGCGGCCATCTCCCTCGGCGCCTGCTCCGTCATCAACATCAAGCCGGCCAGGGTCGGCGGCTACCTCGAAGCCCGACGCATCCACGACCTCGCCCGCGCCCACGGCATACCCGTCTGGTGCGGCGGCATGCTGGAGACCGGCATCGGCCGCGCCGCCAACGTGGCGCTGGCCGCCCTGCCCGGCTTCACCCTCCCCGGCGACACCTCCGGATCCAGCCGCTACTTCGCCACCGACATCACGGAGCCGTTCGTCCTGGCCGACGGCCACCTTGACGTCCCCGCCGGCCCCGGCCTCGGCGTCGAGCCGCTGCCCGACGTCCTCGACGAGGTCACCACCTTCAGTGAATGGGTGGCGTTGTGAGGGCGCCGTCGGTTCGACGGTTCCCCGGGGCCTCGGCGGGTGTGCCGGTGCCCGTGTGGTGCCCCGCCCACACCACGGGGGTCCGGCCTGCCCACGGGCTTGCCTGTTCGAGTTGACCGGCGAGGCGGAAGAGGCGGCTTTCGAGGCCGTGACCGGCGGCGAACTGCATACCGATCGGGAGCCCCGTCCCGGCGTCGGCCGTCACCGGCACGGACATGGCAGGCGTACCCGCCACGTTGAACGGCATGGTGAACGGGGAGCGGTCGTTGAGGCGGTCGATCCAGCCGAAGCCGTCCGACGCCGCCGCGCCCTCGGCGTAGGTGCCCAGGGGCATGGGAAGCTCCGGCAAGGTCGGGGTGAGCAGGATGTCGTGGGTGTCGAAGTACCGCGCCAGGCTCCGGGCGACCCGGTTGCGCATCGCGAGCGCGGTGACGAACTCGGTGCCGCCGACCTGCTGCCCGTAGTGACAGCCGGCGAGCGTCGCCGGTTCGAGCGTCGAGGAGTCGACCGGCCGGCCGAAGGCGGCGGCCAACGCGTCGACCGAGGCCGCCAGGTTGACCGTGAACAGCCGGGCGTTGGCCAGGACGAACTCCTCCCGGTCGACCCCGAGGTCGACCGAAACCTCCTCCACCCGGTGGCCGAGGGCTTCGAGCAGCCGCACGGTACGGGAGAGCGCGTCGGCCACGGGTGCGGTGGTGCGCCGTCCGCCCCATGCCTGGGGGAGGACACCGATACGCAGTGAGCCCGGGTGGCGGGTGACCTCCTCGGCGTAGGGCCGGGACGGCTGCTGGGCGAAGTACGGGTCGCCCGGCTCCGGGCCGCGCATCCGGTCGAGCAGGGCCGCACTGTCGCGTACGGTGCGGCTGACGCTGCCGTGCACGGCCAGGCCGCTGAAGGTCTCGTCGGCGTCGGGGGCCATGGAGACACGGCCACGGGTGGGCTTCAGCCCGAAGAGGCCGGTACAGGCGGCGGGGATGCGCAGGGAGCCGGCGGCGTCGGTGGCGTGGGCGATCGGAACCACCCCGGCCGCGACAGCCGCGGCCGCGCCCCCGCTGGATCCGCCCGCGCTCCGCTCCGGACTCCAGGGGTTGCGGGTCGCGCCGTACAGCACGGATTCCGTCGTGATGCTGTAGGCCAGCTCGGGTGTCGCGGTACGGCCGAACGTCACGAGGCCGGCGTCACGGAAGCGCCGCATCAGGGCGGAGTCGGCGTCGGCGACATGGCCGGCCGCGAGACGGCTGCCCAGCTCCGTCCGCCGTCCGGCCATGGTGATCCCGATGTCCTTGATCAGAAAAGGGACGCCCGCCAGCGGTGCACTGCCGGGGCGGGGGTCGGGCCCGGGCCCGTCGTCGGTCGGCCAGGTCTCCACGACGGCGTTGATCCGCGGATTGACCGCCTGTACGGCCTCGCGTGCGGCTGCCTCCAGTTCGGCGGGGGACACCTCGCCCCCGGCCACCAGCTCCGCGAGCCCGACAGCGTCGAAGCGCACGTACTCGGAAACCCTCACAGTCACTCCCAGCGGAAAGAAAGATACCGGCAGGTTCCGAACGATACCCAACGGTATCGCGTGGGCCGGGCTGGTACCGTAACAGGAGTCGGGGGGCCTCGGAGGCCCTACAGGTCCCACCGGGCTCACGGGCCCCGGACGCCCCACGATCGACGGGAGTCACGGAGCAGTCATGGCAGCGACCACCAGAAGGCCGGACAGGGTGGCGAAACTGCCGCCTCGTGAGCGCATCCTCGACGCGGCGGAGGAGCTCTTCCAGCGTGAGGGAATCCGGCGGGTGGGCGTCCAGGCGATCGCCGAGCGGGCCCGGACCACCAAGATGGCGATCTACCGGCACTTCGAGACCAAGGACGCCCTGGTCGCGGAGTGGCTGCGGATCGTCGCCGCCGACTACCAGGCGGCCTTCGACCGGGTCGAGGCCGAACACCCCGGCCGCCCCAGGGAGCAGATCCTGGGCCTGGCGCGCTTCATCGCCGAGGGACTGCCGGCGCTCTCGTACCGGGGCTGCCCGTTCATCAACTCCCTCGCCGAACTGCCGGACCGGTCCGATCCCGCACGGCAGGTGATCGAGCAGCACAAGGCCCGCCAGACCCGCAGACTGGTCGGCATGTGTGCCGCGGCCGGGCTGCCCGACCCCGAGCAGACCGCCGCCGAAATCACCTTCGTACTGGAAGGCGCGCAGGTCAGCATGCAGAACGGAAGCATCGATCAGGTGGGGGACCGCCTCCTGAGAACGGTCGAGGGGATCATCGACCGGCACCGCTCCCGGCCCGGCACCGGTCGGGCGGCCACCGGCTGACCGTCACTCACCACGGCCGGGCGGCAGCGCCGGGGCAGCGGCCGGGACGGGAGCCGGGGACGCCAGGCCGAGCAGGGCGTTCGAGGTTTTGCCGTCCGCCGGGTGAAAGGCCCAGATCCGGTGGCCTTCGCTGCCCGGAAGCTCCAGGACGTGCTGGTCGAGGGCGAGCGTTCCGGCCCTCGGGTGCCGGAGCCGTTTGTGGTCCAGCGCCTTCTCGTAGAGGTGGTGCCCGCTCCAGGCGGACCGGAAGACGTCGCTGTGTGCGGACAGCTCGTCCAGCAGGTGTGTCAGGCGCGCCGATGCCGTCTCGGGGCCGGTCTGGGCGCGCAGGGACGCCACCACGCAGCGGGCGAGTTCGGGCCAGTCGGTGAAGAACGACGGTGCGCCGGGGGCGAGAAACACCAGGCGGGCGTAGTTGTCCCGGGGCTCCAGTCCCTCGTGCAGGAGCTCCCCGAGGGGGTTGACGGCCACGATGTCGAGCCATCGGTTCACCAGCAGGGCGGGTACCGGCAGGGAGTCGAGCAACCGGCGCACGGCCGCACGGCGCTCCGTACCCATGCCGGGCGCCTCGCCGCCCAGGGCGGTACTCGCGGCGGAGAGTTCACGCAGGTGGCGCGCCGCCACGGCGTCCAGCAGCAAGGCCTTGGCCAGACCTTCCACCACGGTGGGGGACGGCCGGCGTTCCCGCCCCTGTTCGAGGCGCACGTAGTAGTCGGTGCTGATCCCGGCCAGGAGTGCCACTTCGTCCCGCCGCAGCCCCGGCACCTGACGCTGCGCCCCCGCGGCCAGCCGGTGCTGTTCGGGCCGTACCCGGTCCCGCCTGGCGCGCAGGAAGGCCGCCAGTGGCGCGCCTCCGCCGTGTCCTGCTGCAACGTCCATTCCACCAGCGTAAGGACGAGGCGCCGCTGGTCCGGGGTGGGTGCGGCACTCCTACCCGTACGGATCGCCGGGTGCCTAGTGTCGGCCTGCCGAAGGGCCCGGGACGCAGCCGGGCAACCACCAAGGAAAAGAGTGACCTCGATGTTCGTCATCACCGGCGCCAGTGGCCGCACCGGACGGGCCGCCGCCGAACACCTTCTCGCCGCCGGGCACCGGGTGCGGGCCGTCGGCCGTTCCGCCGGGCGGCTGGCCGATCTTGCCGCACGGGGCGCCGAGGTCTGCGAGGCCGACCCGGCGGACCCCGGCGCGCTGACGGATGCCCTCCGCGGCGCGGACGGTGTCTACGCGGTGATCCAGCCCAACTACCTCCCTCACCACCCCGACTTCGGCGCCTTCCAGGACCGGGTGGCGGACTCCCTGACCAGGGCGGTCGCGGAGTCCGGTGCGACCCGCGTCGTCGGGCTCAGCAGTTGGGGAGCCCAGCATGCCGCGGGCACCGGGCCGGTGGCGGGGCTGCACCGCTTCGAACAGTGTCTCTCGGCCGTCCCCGGAGTCGACACGCTGTGGCTGCGGGCGGGCTACTTCATGGAGAACCTGCTGGACCACATCGGTACCGCCAGGGCCCACCACCGCATCAGCGCCCCCTTCGCCCCCGGCCTTCCGCTGCCGTTCGTGACCACCCGCGACATCGGGTCGCGGGCCGGGGAGGCGCTGGCCGCCGGGGCCTGGTGCGGTACGGAAGTCCTGGAGCTCCAGGGCGAACGCGACGTGAGCATGCGGGAAGCCGTGCGCTTGATCGCCGAGGCGGTGGGAGCGGACGACCTCACCTATGAGCAGACCGGCCTCGCCGATTTCCGCGCCGGACTCCGTGAGGCAGGCGTCTCCGAAAACGTCGCGGACATGATGACCGAGGCCGGCGAGGCCATCAACTCCCGGCACATACGGATGCGGCAGCCGCGTACCGCCCGCACCTCCACCCCCACCTCCGTCGAGCGGTTCATCGAGGACGAATTCGCTCCCCGGTTCCGTACGGCTCGGCCCACCGAAGGCGGCTGAACACGTCCCTGCCGCGGCTCGCGGGTTTGTGGAAACGGACGACAGAAACGTACGTTCCTGTGGGGATCGGCCAGTCACCCGGACGTGTCCAGCAAGCAACCTTGGCTGTCCGGGCAGCAGCCTGACCGGATCCGGGAAGACGCGGTGAGGAGCACCTATGGACGCCTGTACGCTCGGCGACCTGATCGACATCGTCGGCAGCCCGCCCCTGCGGCTGCACACCGCTCCGGCCGGTTTCGCCGCCCCGGTCACCGAGGCGCTGCTGTACGACGCCCACGCCCCGCTGCCCCACGCGCCCGGCGCCCTGCTGCTCGCGGTCGGCGTACGGGCGGCCGCGGCCGGACCGCTGCTGCGGGCCGCTGCGGAGGCCGGGATCACCGGAGTCGTGGTGCGGGACACGGCCGGACCGCCGGTCGGCGAGGCCGAGACGCACGGCGTGGCGCTGCTGGCCGTCGACGAGGACGCGGCCTGGCACCATGTGCACCTGATGCTGGCCTCGGCGATCGGCGCCCGCTCCGCCCACAGCGCCGCCGGCCTGGGGGACCTGTTCGCACTGGCCGACGCGATCGCGGCGGCGACCGGCGGGGCGACGGCCGTGGAGGACCCGCGCCAGCGGATCCTGGCCTACTCCACCGTGCCCGGGCAGCCGGTCGACGAGGACCGCCGCCAGGGCATCCTCGGCTTGCAGGTACCGGGCAGCGTGGACAACTCCGAGCAGGTCAGGAAGGTGTTCGCCGCGGGCGGGCCGGTGCGGCTCCCCTCGCTCACGCCGGGGGACCTGCCGCGGCTGGCCGTCGCGGTGCGGGCCGGCGGCGAGTCCCTCGGCTCGATCTGGGTGATCGACGGCGGCACTCTCGCCCCGGACGCCGAGGAGACCCTGGTCCAGGGCGCGTCCACGGCGGCACTGCTCCTGCTGCGTGCCCGCGCGGCCCGGGAACTGGCCCGCCATCAGAACACCGACCTGCTGCGCCGATTGCTGGACGGTTCGGCGGACGCCTCGGCCGCAGCGCACCGCCTGGGGTGGGACGCGGTGCGCGTGGCCGCGTTCGTGCTGGACTTCTCGGCGAGCGTGCCCGACGCCGAGCGGGCGTCGCTCAGGCTGCTGGACGTCGTACGACTGCAGTGCGAGGCGCGGTACGGGCGGCACGCGTGCGTACTCCTGGACGGGGTGGTGTACGCGTTGCTGCCGGCGCCCAAGGAGAGTGCCGGAGCGTGTGCGCCGCGCGAGCAGAGGACCGCCCACCAGCGGCACCGGCAACTGGCGGAGGACATCGTGCGCCGGGCCGGGCGGTCGCTGCGGGTGCCGGTACGGGCAGCGCTCGGCGAGGTGGCACAGGATCTCGGTGCCGTGGCGGACTCGCGTGCGGACGCGGATCTGGTCCTCCGGCTGTTGCACGACGACCTGCCGGTGGCCACGGTCGACGAGGTGCGGCCCCGGGTGACGCTGCTACGGCTGTCCGACGTCATGCACCAGCAACGGGGGCTGCGGGCGGGCGTCTGGCAGCGGGTGCTCGCGGCGGACGCCGAGCACGGCACCGACTACGCCCGTACCCTGGTGTCCTGGTTCGACGCGGGCTGCGACGTGGCGGGCGCGGCGAAGCTGCTCTCCGTCCACCCCAACACCTGCCGCTACCGCCTGAAGCAGGCCGGCCGGCAGCTCGGGATCGATTTCGAGGACCCCGACGAACGGCTGGTCCTGTGGCTCCAGTTGAGGGCGCTGGCGGGGCTCGGCGGTGCTGCCGGAGCAGGAGAGTGACGGCCCCGGGCCATCTCGGAGGCACCACGGTGCCGCCCAGATGCTCCGCGTGGCAGCCCGGTCAGCGAAGGTCGTGGATCAGCTTGCCGATGATGGCGTCCACCTCGTCCGAGTCGAACGACTCCGAGCCGATCAGCAGGGTCACGGCCCGCCGGCCGTCGTCGGTGACGGCGTTGCGGAACTTGTGGCCGGACTCCATGTGGCCGCTGTGCCCCCAGGTGACGAAGCCGGGGGAGGTCTCGTAACGCTCGACTCCCAGGCCGTAGCGCTCACTCGGGAAGCTGTCCGCTACGGTCTTCTTCATCTCGGCGAGCTGGGCCGGGGCCAGCAGCCTGCCGGAGAGCAGCGCGGTCCAGAAGGTGGTCGCGTCGGCACTGGTGGAGACCAGCGCGCCCGACGCGTCGGCCCCGGAGGTGTTCCATTCCGTCCGGTCCACCAGTTTCCCGCCCCGGTCCACGTAACCGCGCATGTCCGGCTTGGGCAGCGTGGTCCGGTCGCCGGGCCAGAAGGTGTGGCGCAGCCCGAGCGGCTTGATGAGCCGCTGTTCGATCTCGGTGCCGATGCCGCGGCCGGTGACCTCCTGGACGATCAGGCCGACCAGGTTGTAATTGGTGTTGGAGTAGGCGAAGCCACCGGGGGTCCGGTCGTCGGGCGGGGGCAGCGTCAGGGCCTGCTCGACCGTCTCCAGGGGATCCATGTGCTCCCAGCGGTGCGCCTCCAGGTCGTCCCACGCTTCCAGGTAATCGGGCAGACCGCTGGTGTGCTGCAAGAGCTGCCGGACCGTGATCCTGCGGCCGTCGTAGTGCTCGGTGCGGACGAGGCCGGGCAGATACCGCTCCACGGTGTCATCGAGCTGCAACCTGCCTTCACCGACGAGCTGGAGCACGACGGTGGCGGTCCAGGTCTTGGTGTTGCTGGCGATGCGGCCGTGCTCATCGCCGACGGCCTCACGGCCCGTCCTGAGATCGGCGAGGCCGACACCGCCGTGCCGTACACCGCAGCGGGGGCTTTTCACCGTGATGCTGATGCCCGAGGCGCCGACATCTTTCAGTGCCTTCAACGCGGTCCGGACGGGCTGGTTGTCGCACCGCGGTGCCGCGGCCGACGCGGCCGGCGCCGCCGTCATCAGAGAGGCGGTGACGGCCAAGGCCACGGCACTGGTCCCGTATCGCATGACGTCTGACGTCTCCTTCGGTGAGGCCGGAACTGATGCGTGCGGCATCGGGCCGGTTCAGCCCCGTGTGCCGCTCGTTCGTCGGAACGTGCGTTCGGACAGCGTCGCCGCCGGCCCGGCCGGGCGCACGTGATGTCCGTACAGAGATCGCGCACAGGTCTTGTGCGTCCGGCCAAAGGGACGCACACAGCCGGTGGGGTGCGTCGAGGGCCGGGCCACACGTGTGACGCGTGTGGCCCGGCCCTGAAGGTACTGGTCTAGGACTGGCGGGCCTTGCCGAGCGCGGCCGGAGCGGCGCCGAGCCACCAGTCGGGGTCGGCGGTGCCGTCGGCTGTGGTGCCGTCGCGGCGCACGTAGTGCCGTACGTCCCGGCCGGGCTCCTGCAGCGCTCCGTTCAGGGCGCGCTCGACCCACTCGGCACCGAAGCGGAACATCTCGGCGGCGACCCCGCCCAGGGGGTGGAACTCGTTCTCGTAGACGCGCATCTCCTTGGGAGCCCGGATGCGCTCGTAGGTGGCCAGCGCCTGCTCCAGCGGCGTCAGCTCGTCGAACTCGCCGATGCCGACCAGCACCGGCCGGGTGAGGCGGGTGACGAGGTCGCCCAGCGGCATCAGCGCGGCCAGCTCCCGGTCGAAGCGCTCCTCGTCGCTGAAGCCGGACATGTACATGTAGTTGTGCTTGAAGGTGGGCTGGGCGCGCTCGAAGATGGTGTCGAAGTCGCCGGTGACGCCCTCGAAAGTGGCCAGCGCGGCCAGGCGCGGGTCGGCGGCGGCCGCCCGCAGGCCCCAGTAGCCGCTCATGCTGATGCCGAACATGCCGATGCGCCCGGCGTCGACCTCCGGCAGGCCGGCGAGGTGGTCGATGTAGCGGCTGATGGCCCGCTCGTAGTTGGTCAGGTCGACCGTGAGGCCGTTGGCGCGGGTCTCTCCCTGGCCGGGGCCTTCGATGGACAGGGCCACGATGCCGTGGGAGGTGTAGTAGCGCTCCGCGGCCTGGATGTAGTCCTCCTTGATCATGTCCATGCCCGGGCCGAGGATCACCGCGGGGGCGTTGTGCACCGGGCCGGCCGGCAGGTGCAGCAGTGCGTAGAGGTGCTGCCCCTCGAAGTCCAGCACCACGCGGCGCACCCGGTCCCCGCGCAGGCTGCCGAGGCGGGCGACGCAGTGGTCGGTGCGCTCGCGGAAGGCCGCCTTGCGGGGGTCGTCCGCGTCGAAGACGGAGTACTGGGCGCGGCCCCACATCACCGCGGCGCGCAGGTAGAGGTCGGCGGCGGTGCGCGCGAACCCCTCCCGCTCGTGGTGGGCGGCGCGCCGCTCGGCCTGGCCGGCGACGGTTGCCCAAGCCTTGGGGAGCATGGCTCCGCTCTTGACGAGTGTGAAGACCTTGTCGAAGTCGGCGGGGTCGTGGCCGAGTTGTTCCATGGTGCCCTTGGCCTCGGGGTGCAGGGCGTCGAAACCGCCCTGTGCCAGGGCGATGTCCAGGCTCCAGTTCTGGCCGGTGGACCGTGTGGTCATGGGACCTTCCTCCTCTGCGGCGTCAGTGCCCGACGCTTGAGTTAAGTACTTACCTTCAGTTCATTAAGTACTTACCTTAGGATGTTTGTCAACCGCAGTGCCCATCGGAGAGAGACACGCCATGCCCCCTCGTCGCCCGCAGACCGACTCCGAGCGCAAGCTCGCCCTGGACGAGCTGTCCCGGGCCGCCTACAGCCTCAGCGCAGCCGACGCCCGCCTGCGGGGCCGCGCCACCCGCACGCCCGGCGCGCTCTCCCTCACCCACGCACGCGCCCTGCGGGTGCTCGCCGAGAACGGTCCGCTCTCCATCCGTGAACTGGCCGCCGCGACCGAGACCACGCCCCCTGGCGCCACGCAACTGGTCAACGGCCTCGTCGCCGCCGGCTACGTCACCCGCGAGCAGGTCCCGGGCCGTAAAGCCGTCGCGGTCGCCCTCACCGCCAGCGGCCAGGAGCGCCACAACGAACGGCAGGCGCTCCTGCAACAGGCGCTGGACACCGCCCTCACCGACTACGACACGGCCGCCCTCGACTCGGCGGCGGAGGTGCTGCGCCGGCTTTCGGTCATCTACGACCGCCTCTGACGCGGCCGTACGCCGTCATGGCCGGTCCCGGCCACCAAGTCCGCCACTTCCCGCTGGTAGGGGAACGACCCGGGCTCGTAACCGCACCACGGTTCCTCGGCGAGCGGGTCGCCGGTGACGGCGTGGGCGCGGGACCGGGATCCTCCGCAGACGTGGCGGAACTCGCAGCGGCCGCAGCGGCCGAGGAGTCGGCCCGCGTCGCGCAGGGCGGTGAACAGGTCCGAGTCGCGGTAGATCTCCGACAGCGGGCGGGTGCGTACGCTGCCCGCCGAGAGGGGGAGGAAGCCGCTGGGGTGCACGGTGCCGGTGTGGGAGACGAAGACGAAGCCCCGTCCGGCGTTGACGTCCAGGGGCGGGCGGCGGGTCCGGCGGGGGCCGGTGCAGAGGTTCAGCTCTTCGGCGCGGTCGCGGAGCCGGCGGTACAGGGGGCCCAGGCGGAGGGCCTGGACGTGGTCCGCGCCCTTCGCGGCGAGGATCGCGCGTTGCAGGGCGACGCGGCGGAAGTGGTGGGCTTCGGTGGTCTTGACCGGCACCGACAGCCCGACGTCGTGGAGGAAGTTGAGGACGTCCTCGGTCTCCGCGGGGCTGAGTGCGGCGAGTCGACTGCCGCGTCCGGTCGGTACGAGGAAGAAGGCGCTCCACAGCATGACCCCGTGCTCGCGGACCAGTGCCGCGATCTCCGGCAGGTCGTCCAGGTTGTGCCGGCCGACCGTGGTGTTGATCTGGACCCTCATGCCCAGGCGGCGGGCGGTGTCCCAGGCGTCCAGGGTCCAGCGGTGGACGCCGGGGACGCCCCGGAAGCCGTCGTGGAGTGCGGCGGTGGAGCCGTCCAGGCTCAGGGACAGGCCCGCCGCCCCGGCCTCGTGCACGGCGCGGAGGTTGGGTGCGGTCAGGGTCGGGGTGCCCGAGGGAGAGACGGCGACCTTTACCCCGGTCCGCGTGCCGTAAACGATCAGTTCCAGCAGATCGGGACGCTGGAAGGGGTCGCCGCCGGTGACGACGAACAGGGGAGCGGGCCGGCCGAAGGCGGCGACCTGGTCGATCAGGCCCTTGGCGGACCGGGTGTCCAGCTCGCGGGGGTCGCGGGCGGGGGTCGCGGTCGCCCGGCAGTGCAGGCAGGCCAGCGGGCAGGCGCGGGTCGACTCCCAGATGACGATGAACGGCTTGTCCGCCACCGCCTGGTGCTGCCGGCGGACCGGCCGGGCGCCGGTCACCGGTGCGGACACGGGACGGAGCGGCGGGCCGGCCGCCGGGCGTGGTGGTGCATGAGCGGTACCTCCGATGCGATCAGCCCCAGCATGCGGCCGGGGAGGCGGCTGCCGCCGGGGGCGGGGCGGCCCCGGCGCAGGGTCGTTGGTCCCGTGTGGCCGAAAACATTCGAGGTCCTGTGGCCCTGCGGCGCGGGACGCTTCGCCCACCGTGCCCGGCATGGGCCGGACCTAGGTTCGGTTGCATGGAGAACAAGAAGATCAGCAGCCCGTCGGCGGCTGATGAAGCACGCGGCTGGCCGCTGGCCGGCCGGCGGCTGCTCGACCGCCGCGAGGTGAGTGCGGACGGACGCGCCGTGTTCGGCACGGGGGACCCGCGGTGGGAGGGTTTCTACCGCGACCGCTGGGCCCATGACAAGGTCGTCCGCTCCACCCACGGGGTCAACTGCACCGGGTCCTGCTCCTGGATGGTCTACGTCAAGGACGGCATCATCACCTGGGAGCACCAGGCCACCGACTATCCGTCGATCGGTGCCGACTGCCCCGAGTACGAGCCGCGGGGCTGCCCGCGCGGCGCATCGTTCTCCTGGTACACCTACTCGCCCAGCCGGGTGCGCTACCCGTACGTACGCGGCACGCTGCTGAAGATGTGGCGGGAGGCGCGCCGCCGGCTCGGCGACCCGGTGGCCGCCTGGGCGGAGATCACCGGAGACCCGGCCAAGGCCCGCGCGTACAAGAAGGCCCGGGGCAAGGGCGGGCTGGTGCGCGCCGACTGGGACGAGGTGGCCGAGCTGGTCGCCGCCGCCCAGGTGCACACCGTCAAGACGTACGGCCCGGACCGGGTGGCCGGGTTCTCGCCGATCCCCGCGATGTCGATGGCGTCCTTCGCCGCCGGCGCGCGGTTCATGTCCCTGATCGGCGGCACCCTGCTGTCGTTCTACGACTGGTACGCGGACCTGCCCGTCGCCTCGCCGCAGGTCTTCGGCGACCAGACGGACGTGCCGGAGGCCGCCGACTGGTGGAACGCCGGGTACCTGATCATGTGGGGGTCCAACATCCCCGTCACCCGGACCCCGGACGCCCACTTCCTGACCGAGACCCGCTACAACGGCACCAAGGTCGTCGCCGTCAGCCCCGACTACGCCGACAACGTCAAGCACGCCGACGAGTGGCTGGCCCCGCACCCGGGGACGGACGGCGCCCTGGCGATGGCGATGGGCCACGTCATCCTGCGCGAGTTCCTGGTCGACCGGGCCACTCCCTACTTCGAGGGCTGTCTGCGCCGGTTCACCGACGCCCCGTTCCTGGTCACACTGCGCGAGCGGGACGGCGATCTGGTGCCCGACCGCTTCCTGACGGCGGCCGACCTCGGCGACACCGACGAGAACGCGCGCTTCAAGACGGTCCTTGTCGACCGTGCGAGCGGTGACCCGGTGGTGCCCAACGGATCGCTCGGCTTCCGCTGGGGCGAGCAGGGCAAGGGCCGCTGGAACCTCGAACTGGGCGACACCGAGCCGGAGCTGAGCCTGCTGGAGGGGGCTGGGGACACGGCCACCGTGGCGCTGCCGCGCTTTGACGAGGGACCCACCGAAGGCGGCGGGGTCATGGTCCGCGGCGTACCGGTCCGTGAGATCGGCGGCCGGCAGGTGACCACCGTCTTCGACCTGATGCTGGCCCAGTACGGCGTGCACCGCCCCGGACTGCCCGGCACCTGGCCTGCCTCCTACGAGGACGCCTCCCAGCCGTACACCCCGGCCTGGCAGGAGACCATCACCTCGGTCCCCGCGGCCCAGGCGGCCCGTATCGCCCGGGAGTTCGCCCGCAACGCCGAGCGCACCGAAGGCCGCTCCATGATCGCCATGGGCGCCGGCACCAACCACTGGTTCCACTCCGACACCATCTACCGCGCCTTCCTGGCCCTGACCACCATGACGGGCTGCCAGGGCGTCAACGGCGGCGGCTGGGCCCACTACGTCGGCCAGGAGAAGGTCCGTCCCGTGACCGGCCTGCAACACCTGGCGTTCGCCTTCGACTGGCAGCGGCCCACCCGTCACATGGCCGGTACGTCCTACTGGTACCTGGCCACCGACCAGTGGCGCTACGAGGCGTTCGGCCCGGACGAGCTGGCCTCCCCGCTGGGCGAGGGACGGTTCGCCGGCCGCGCCACCGCCGACTGCCTGGCCCAGGCCGTCCGCATGGGCTGGACCCCCGGCCACCCCGGCTTCGACCGCAACCCGCTGGACCTGGCCGACGAGGCGGCCGCCGCCGGCCGCCCGGTGGCGGAGCACATCGTCGAGGGACTGACGTCCGGCACCCTGCGCTTCGCCGCCGAGGACCCGGACGACCCGGCCAACTTCCCGCGCGTACTGACCGTGTGGCGGGCCAACCTGCTGGGCTCCTCCGGCAAGGGCAACGAGTACTTCCTGCGCCACCTGCTGGGCACGGATGCCGCCGTGCGCTCCGAGGAGACACCGCCGGAGAAGCGGCCCCGGGACGTCGTCTGGCACGAGGAGGCCCCTGAGGGCAAGCTCGACCTCCTGGTCAGCATGGACTTCCGGATGACCTCCACCGGGCTGTTCTCCGACGTCGTGCTGCCGGCCGCCACCTGGTACGAGAAGGACGACCTGTCCAGCACCGACATGCACCCCTTCGTGCACGCCTTCACCCCGGCCATCGCGCCGCCCTGGCAGGCACGGACCGACTACGACACCTTCCTGACCATCGCGGACCGCTTCAGCGAGCTGGCCGAGGAGCACCTCGGCACCCGTACCGACGTCCTGGCCGTGCCGCTCCAGCACGACACCCCCGACGAACTGGCCCAGCCCGGCGGCATCGTCGCCGACTGGAAGGCCGGCGAGTGCGCGCCGGTCCCCGGGCGCACCATGCCCAAGCTGGTGACCGTCGAGCGGGACTACACGGCGGTGGCGGACAAGATGCGCGCCGTCGGCCCGCTCCTCGACCGGCTCGGGACCACCACGAAGGGCGTCACCGTCCGTCCGGACGAGGAACTGGAGCGGCTGCGGCGTACGAACGGGGTCCGGCACGGTGGCGCGGTGGACGGCCGGCCCTCGCTGGCCACCGCGACGGACATGTGTGAGGCGATCCTCGCGCTGTCCGGCACCACCAACGGACGGCTGGCCACCGAGGGATTCAAGGCGCTGGAGGAACGTACCGGCATCGAGATGGCGCATCTGTCCGCCGAGCGGGAGGCAGAGCGCATCACCTTCGCCGACACCCGCGTCCAGCCCCGCTCGGTGATCACGTCCTACGAGTGGTCCGGCAGCGAGACCGGCGGGCGCCGCTACTCCCCGTTCGTCATCAACGTCGAGCACCGCAAGCCCTGGCACACCCTCACCGGCCGCCAGCACTTCTTCGTCGACCACGACTGGATGACCGAACTCGGTGAGCAACTGCCGGTCTTCCGTCCGCCGTTGAACACCGCACGGCACTACGGCGACGAGCACCTGGGGGAGGACGGCCGTGCCGAGGTGACGGTCCGCTACCTCACCCCGCACTCCAAGTGGTCCATCCACTCCGAGTACCAGGACAACGCCTACATGCTCGCGCTGTCCCGCGGCGGGCCGGTGATCTGGATGAGTACCGCCGACGCCGAGAAGATCGGCGTCAAGGACAACGAGTGGATCGAGGCGTACAACCGCAACGGTGTCGTGGCGGCCCGCGCGGTGGTCACCCACCGGATGCCCGAGGGCACGGTGTACATGTACCACGCCAAGGACCGCACGGTGAACGTGCCGAAGACGGAGGTCAGCGGCAAGCGCGGCGGCATGCACAACTCCCTGACCCGGCTGCTGCTCAAACCGTCGCACCTGGCCGGCGGCTACGCCCAGTTCACCTACGCCTTCAACTACTACGGCCCCACCGGCAACCAGCGCGACGAGGTCACCGTCATCCGCCGCCGCGGCCAGGATGTGGAGTACTGACATGCGCGTCATGGCCCAAGTGGCGATGGTGATGAACCTCGACAAGTGCATCGGCTGCCACACCTGCTCGGTCACCTGCAAGCAGACGTGGACCAACCGCACCGGTGTGGAGTACGCCTGGTTCAACAACGTCGAGACCAAGCCCGGCGTCGGCTACCCGCGCCGCTACGAGGACCAGCGGCAGTGGAAGGGCGGCTGGGAGCTGGACCGGCGCGGGCGCCTGGTGCTGCGCTCCGGCGGCCGCCTCAAGCGCCTGGCCTCCCTGTTCTCCAACCCCGACCTGCCGGCCATCGAGGACTACTACGAGCCGGTCACCTACGACTACGACCATCTCGTCAGCGCCCCGGCCGGCCAGGACGTGCCCGTCGCGCGCCCCCGCTCGGTGCTCACCGGCAAGCCGACCGCCATCACCTGGGGCGCCAACTGGGAGGACGGCCTGGGCGGCGCGGCCGAGACGGCGGCCGGCGATCCCAACCTGAGCGGTGACCTGGCCGAGAAGGTGAAGTTCGAGTTCGAGCAGACCTTCCTGTTCCACCTGCCGCGGCTGTGCGAGCACTGCCTCAACCCGGCCTGCGTCTCCGCCTGCCCGTCCGGTGCGATGTACAAGCGGGCCGAGGACGGCATCGTCCTCGTCGACCAGGACCGCTGCCGCGGCTGGCGGATGTGCGTCACCGCCTGCCCGTACAAGAAGGTCTACGTCAACCACGCCACCGGCAAGGCCGAGAAGTGCACCTTCTGCTTCCCGCGCATCGAGGCCGGACAGCCCACCGTCTGCTCCGAGACCTGCGTCGGCCGTCTGCGCTACCTCGGCCTGGTCCTCTACGACGCCGACCGGGTCGGCGAGGCCGCCGCCGTGGCCGACGAGCAGGACCTGCTGGACGCCCAGCGGAACGTCTTCCTCGACCCCGCCGACCCCCGAGTCCGCGCCGCCGCCCGGCGGTCCGGCATTCCCGAGGACTGGATCGACGCCGCCCGCCGCTCACCCGTACGCGCCCTGATCAGCGAGTACCAGGTGGCCCTGCCGCTGCACCCGGAGTACCGCACCCTGCCCATGGTCTGGTACGTGCCGCCGCTGTCCCCGGTCCTGGACGCCGTCGGCGAGGCGGGCGGCGACGCCGAGGACCCCGACCATGTCTTCGCCGCCGTCACCCGGCTGCGCATCCCGCTGGACTACCTGGCCAACCTCTTCGCCGCCGGAGACACCGACGTCGTCGCCGGGGTGCTGATGAAACTGACCGCGCTGCGCAGCCACATGCGGCAGCGCAGCCTCGGCGAGCAGGGCGACGAGAGCGCCCTCAAGGCTGTCGGACTCACGTCAGCGCAAGCCGAGGACCTGCACCGGCTGCTGGCCGTCGCCAAGTACGCCGACCGGTACGTGGTGCCCGCCGCCCACCGGGAGGACGCCGCCGCGCTCAGCGCGATGGAGGACCGCTGCCCCGTGGAGAGCACCGACGCCCCGCCCGGCTCCGACCGCAAGGTCATGCTCGGCATTCCCGCCCTGCGGCGACGCGCCACCACCTCCGACAGCCTCGCGGGAGACACCGCATGAGCACCCTGCGCACGCGCATCCGCCCGGCAGCCCGTCCCGGCCCCGAAGAGACCGCTCAGCGCGCGCTCCTGCTGCGGCTGCTGTCGCTCCTGTTGCAGTACCCGGACGCCGAACTGACCGCCGAGCGACCCGCGCTGGCCGCGGCCGTGAACGCACTGCCGCCCTCGCCCGCCGCCGACGAGCTGGCCACCTTCACCACCTGGTACGCGGCCCAGCCTGCCGAGGCCCTGGAAAGCCACTACGTGGAAATCTTCGACCTGCGCCGTAAGAGCAGCCTCTACCTCACCTACTACCTGCACGGCGACACCCGCCGACGGGGCATGGCCCTGCTCACCCTCGCCCAGACCTACCGGGCCGCAGGATGGAGTGCCGACAGCGGCGAACTCCCCGACCACCTGCCCGTCGTCCTGGAATTCGCCGCGCTGGCCGGCCCGCGCGCCGGAGAAGCGCCGCTGCGCCGCCACCGGCGCGGCCTGGAACTCATCCACCACGCCCTGTCCGACGTGCGATCCCCCTACGCCGGGCTGCTGACGGCGCTGCTGTCGCTGCTGCCGCCGGCCAGTGACGCGGAGCTGGCGGCCGTGGCGAAGCTGGCAGCCGAAGGGCCGCCCGCCGAGGACGTCGGCCTCGACCCGTACAGCGGCACCGGCTTCGCCCCGCCCGGCACCTTCGTGCCGCCCGCACCGGCCCGGCCGACGCTGATGCCCCCTCTGACCGGCCCCATGGATTCGGAGCCCCGCCGATGAGCGCCGCCAGCAGCCCCCTCGCCGCGATGAACGGCACCGACCTGCTGCTGTGGGTCGCCGTCCCCTACATCTGTCTGGCCGTCTTCGTCGTCGGACACGTCTGGCGGTTCCGCAAGGACCAGTTCGGCTGGACCAGCCGCACCAGCCAGCTACTGGAACACCGCTGGCTGCGCTGGGGCAGCCCGCTGTTCCACCTCGGCGCGTTCGCCGTGATCGCCGGACACGTCGTGGGCCTGGCCGTTCCCGCCTCCTGGACCGAGGCGGTGGGCATCGGCGAGCACACCTACCACACCGTGGCGGTGGCCCTCGGCTCCGTGGCCGGTGCGGCCATGGTCGTGGGCCTGGGCATGCTCAGCGCCCGCCGCCTGCTCGCCCCGCGCATCCGCACCCGGACCAGCTCCAGCGACAAGGTGCTCTTCCCGCTGCTGGCCGTCACCGTCGTGCTGGGCATCGCCGCCACCGTCGTCCACAACATCGCCGGCGGCGGATACGACTACCGCTCCACCGTCTCGGTCTGGTTCCGCGGACTGTTCCTGCTGCAACCGCAGCCCGGGGCCATCTCCGGCGCACCCCTGCTGTTCCAGTTGCACGCCCTGACAGCGTGCCTGCTGTTCGCGGCCTGGCCTTTCACCCGCCTCGTCCACGTGTGGAGCGCCCCCGTCGGCTACCTGCGACGCCCGTACCTGGTCTACCGGCGGAAGCCGGCCGCCCGGGCGTACGACCGGCGCCCCGGTGCCCCCGCCGGCGCCCGGCGCGAGCTGACCGGATCCAAGGCTCCCCGGTAGCAGCGGCCCCGCGCGCGATGAATGGCCCGTCCCCGGTGGGCGGGTTCGATGAAGCTGAGAGACGGGAGCCGGGTGCCGGCCGCGGGACGCAGGTCCCGCGCCGGACGGCTGCCGGAACGACTTGAACGAGAGGTACCCGATGTGCCCGCTTGAGGAAACCGCCCGTGCCACGCCGTCGGAGGCGGCAGGCCGCGCCGCCCCGGCCGGCCGCCCGGCGATCATGCTCACCCTGGCGACGCTGGGCTTCGCGGTGAACTTCTGGGCGTGGGCGTTGCTGAGCCCGCTGGGCCCGCGCTTCAAGGAGACCCTGGCACTCAGCTCGTTCGAGCAGTCCCTGCTGGTGGCGGTGCCGGTCGTGGTCGGGTCGCTGGGCCGGATCCCGGTGGGGGCGCTGACCGACCGGTTCGGCGGCCGGGCGATGTTCCCCCTGGTGTCCGCCGCGACGATCGTGCCGGTGCTCTACCTGGGCCTGTTCGGTCACTCCTCGCTGGTCGCCCTGTTGATCGGCGGCTTCTTCCTGGGCATCGGCGGCACGGCCTTCGCCGTCGGCGTGCCGTTCGTCAGCGGCTGGTACCCGCCGGAGCGGCGCGGGCTGGCCATCGGCGTCTTCGGCGCCGGCATGGGCGGCACCGCCATCAGCGCGCTGACGACCGTCAAGCTGGTCGACGCGCACGGCATGGCCAACCCGTTCCTGATCACCGCGGCGGTGCTGGCCGTCTACGCCGTGCTGGCCGCCGTACTGCTGCGGGACGCGCCCGGCCGCACCGTACCGAGCGAACCGCTGGCCCGCCGCCTGGCCGACACCGCACGTCTGCCCGTCACCTGGCAGGCATCCGCCCTGTACGCCGTGGCGTTCGGCGGCTACGTCGCCTTCTCGGTCTACCTCCCGACCTACCTGAAGACCGGGTACGGGCTGGGCCAGGCCGACGCCGCCAACCGGATGGCCGGCTTCGTGCTGCTCGCGGTGGCCATGCGCCCGGTCGGCGGCTGGCTGTCGGACAAGGCGGGTTCGGTCCGTGTCCTCGCCGGATCGCTGGCGGTCGTCGTCGTGGGCGCCGCCGTACAGTCCGTGACCCCGCCGCTCGCGCCGGTGGGCACCATCGCCTTTCTGGCCATGGCCGCCGCGCTCGGCGCGGGCAGCGGCGCCTCCTTCGCCCTGGTGGCCCTGCTGGCCCCGGCGAACAAGGTCGGCTCGGTCACCGGTGTGGTCGGCGCGGCGGGCGGCCTGGGTGGATTCATTCCCCCGCTGGTGATGGGCGTGATCTTCAGCGCCTCCGGGAGTTTCTCCCTGGGCCTGCTCCTGCTGGCCCTGGTCTCGGCCGCCGCCCTGGCGTTCACCGTCACCCGGGTCCGGCGGGCCGCCGCCCGGACCGGGACCTCCGCGGACACCGCGTGAGCGCGCCGACGCCCCGTCACCTCGATGGCGGAACCGGCCCGGTGGCTCTCCGGCGGCTCCGCGAAGACACCCTGAAACGACCTCGGAAAGGCAGCGCATCCAGATGAACGCGACCAGCGTCCCGCGCCCACGACCTGCCTCCGTACCGCCCGGCCCGGAGGAATCCCGGCCGCACGTCGTGGTGGTCGGCGGCGGCATCGCCGGACTGGCCGCCGCCGCTCGCCTCAGCGGCGCGGCGGGCGGCTCCGGGTTCGCGGGACGGGTGACGCTCTTGGAGTCCGCCGGCCGGCTCGGCGGCAAGCTCCGCGGCGGCGAGGTGGGCGGTGTCCCCGTGGACCTGGGGGCCGAGGCGGTGTTCGTCCGGCAGCCGGCCGTCGTCGAGCTGGCCCGGGAGACGGGCCTGGGGGACGAGCTGGAGCCGCCGGTCACGACGGAAGCCTCCCTGTGGACCCGCGGCGCGCTGCGCCCCCTGCCCCGGGGCCACCTCATGGGCATCCCCACGGACCTCGACGCCCTGGCCGACAGCGGGGTGCTGTCCGCCGACGGCCTCGCGCGCGCCCGCGAGGACCGATGGCTCCCGCGTACCGAAGTGGGCGACGACATCGCGGTCGGCCGCTACGTGGCCGCCCGGCTGGGACGGGAAGTGGTCGACCGGCTCGTCGAACCCCTGCTCGGCGGCGTCTACGCCGGGCAGGCCGACCGCATCTCCCTGCGCGCCGCCCTGCCGCAGCTCCTCCCCGTCGCCCGCGAGGAGCGGTCCCTGCTCGAAGGCGTCCACCGGATGCGGACAGCGGCACCCGCGCCGGAGCCCGGCGCCGCCGTACCGCCGTTCCGGAGCGTACGGGGCGGTCTGGGACGCCTGCCCCTGGCCGTCGCCCGGGCCTGCCGGTCGGCGGGCGTGGACATCCGTACCGCCACCGCGGCCCGCGCGCTGCGCCGTACGGAAGACGGGTGGCGGCTGACGGTACGGAACGCGGGCGGCGAACAGCGGCTCGAAGCGGACGCCGTGGTGCTCGCCGTGCCCGCGCCCGTTGCCGCGCGGCTGCTGGCCGACGAGGTGCCGGCCGCGGCCGCCGCGCTGCGCACCGTCGAGTACGCGGACATGGCGCTGGTCACCCTGGTCTACGACCAGGCGGACCTGCCGGGCGCCCTGCCGGGCAGCGGCTTCCTGGTCCCGCCGGTGGACGGCCGCCTCATCAAGGCGTCCACGTTCCTGAGCAGCAAATGGGCGTGGCCGGGCCGGTGCGCGCCCGGGACAGCCGTGGTGCGCACGTCGATCGGCCGGTACGGGGAGGACACCGCCCTCCGCCTCGACGACGAGGAACTGGTGGCCCGTTCACGCGCCGAACTGCGCGCCGCGACCGGCCTGGCGGCCACCCCGCGCGCCACCGCTGTCACCCGCTGGGCCACCGGCCTGCCGCAGTACACCGTCGGCCATGGCGCCCGGATGGCCCGCGTGCGGGAGCACGTGGGGCAGCTCGGCACGCTGGCCGTCTGCGGGGCCGCGTACGACGGTGTCGGCATCACCCGTTGCGTCGAGAGCGCGCAGCGGGCGGCCGAAGCCATCACGGCGGAACTCGGCGCCCGCCGCCGGAGGTGAGGCATTCCGGCGCCGTACTCGTGGTGCGGCGCCCGGCGTTTAGGCTGCCCGTGCACGCTTGGCCTTCACCCTTTGAAGGAGCCTCAGTGGCACCGGTAGGTTCTCCGCGATGATTTCGACAGCGACGCAGGGCCTCGCATCGATGTCCGACGGGGCGCGGTTGCGTTGGATGGCGCTGGGGGACACGACTCGGCAGCCGCCCGTGGTCATGCTCCATGGTGGTCCGGGCCTGCCGGACTATCTGGGCGATGTCGCACCGATGATCGCGGACCTCGCACCCGTGTACCGGTACGACCAGCGTGGCACCGGCCAGTCCCCGTGGCGAGGACGCCATTCCCTTGCCCGGCATGTCGAGGACCTCGCCGAACTGCTCGATGCGTGGGACGTGCCCAAGGCCGTGCTGATCGGGCATTCCTACGGCACCGACCTGGCGAGCCGGTTCTGTCTGGCGCACCGGGACCGGGTTGCCGCCATGCTGCTGATGTGCGGGCCGTTCGTCGGTGACTGGCGCACCGCGGACCGAGTCGAGCGCGACCGTCGCATGTCCGCAGCGCAGCAGGAGCGACTGCGCGCATTGGAGGACTTGCCGCACCGCACGGAGGAGCAGGAAGTCGAGCTGCTCACACTGGCCTGGTTCACCGACCATGCCGATCCCGCACGCGGGTGGCGCTGGGCCGCGCAGGGCGCTCGGCAGCGGCGCCCCGTCAACTGGGCCATGAACGGCGAACTCGGCAAGGAAGGACGCGCGGACCCACTCGATGAGCACCTTGCCGACCTGCACGTCCGCCTGCCCGCGCGAACGGAACTCCTCGGCGGAGTCGACGATCCCCGCCCTCTGTCGGCCCTGGAATCACTCGCGCTCCGGCTCGATCTTCCACTGACGCGGATCGAAGGCGCTGGACATGAGCCCTGGCTGGAGCAGCCCGACTCCGTGCGTGCGCACCTTCGCAGATTCGTCATCTCATCGGCCTGCTGATCCCGCACGGCTGGACCGAGGCCGCCGGTCTCACCGAGCACACCTGCCACGTCACCGCCGTCGCCCTGGGCACCGTCGCGGGCGTGTGCACGCTCGGCGGCCTGGCCGCCCTCGGCTACCGGCGGCGTACCGTCGGCCCGGTCTTCGGCGCCGCCACGCGCAACGACAAGCTGAGGTACGTCCCGCTCACCTCGCCCTGGTGCATGGGCCGGCCGCCACGGCCGACGCCGACATCGCCGGCGCGGGGTACGACTACCGCACCACTATCTCCTCCTGGTTCCGGTCCGTCCCCCCTTCCGGCCCGCCCCCGCCCTGATGAGCGGCGTGCCGCTGCTGTATCAGCCGCACGCGCTCAGCGCGCCGGCCCTGTTCGCCGTCTGGCCGTTCACCCGGCTCGTCCACATGCTCACCGTGTCCCTGGGCTGCCTCGCCCGCCCGTCCCTCGTCCACCGCGGCCGGGAGGCGCAGCCGGGCGCGCGCCCTCCCCGGCGGGGCTGGGCACGCGGCCGGTGAACCGTGGGACCTTCGGCACCCGCCGGCGGCGTACACCGGGGCCGTGCGCCCGGCAAGAAGGGCCGTCCGGCCCTGGCTCTTCGGCCCTGGTGTGCGGCAGGCTGCACATGGCACCGCCCGCGGGGGCGGGGCCGCATCAGGAACATCGGAGCTGTGTGATGACGGAGAACCCTGCCGACGCCCGGACGAAGGCACCGGTCAGCGTCTTCCTGCTCGACGACCACGAGGTGGTGCGCCGCGGCGTGCACGACCTCCTGGACGCCGAGCCGGATCTGACCGTGGTGGGGGAGGCGAACACCGCCGAACAGGCGTTGGTGCGTATCCCCGCCCTGCGTCCGCAGGTGGCGGTCCTGGACGTCCGGCTGCCCGACGGCGACGGGGTGAGCGTCTGCCGCGAACTGCGCTCGCGCATGCCGGACCTGGTGTGCCTGATGCTGACCTCCTTCGACGACGAGGAGGCGCTGCTGGACGCGATCATGGCGGGGGCCGCCGGGTACGTGCTCAAGCAGATCACCGGCACCGACCTGGTCAACGCCGTACGGACGGTGGCTTCGGGCCAGTCGCTGCTGGACGCCGGTGCCACCGCGCGCGTCATGGCCCGGCTGCGCGGTGAGACCCGGCAGGAGGAACCGAAGCCGGGCCTGCCGGGGCTGAGCGAGCGGGAACGGGAGATCCTGGCGCTGGTGGGCGAGGGGCTGACCAACCGGGAGATCGGCAAGCGGCTCTTCCTCGCGGAGAAGACGGTCAAGAACAACATCTCCCGCCTGCTGGCCAAGCTCGGCGTGGAACGCCGGGTCCAGGCCGCGGTCATCGCCACCCAGGCACTCGCCGCCGCCCCGGAGTCCCGCCCCGGGGCTGCCTCCGCGACGCCGCGCGCGGGCGGTCCGCGGGTGTGAGGGCGTAGCGGCTCCCGGAGTACGACCGGCGGGGCCGGTGGGGTCGGCGGGGCGGATGGGACGGATGGGGCTGGCGGATCAATGGGGTCGACGGGACCGACAGGACCGATGGGGCCGATGGGGTCGGCTTCCCGGCCGGACGGCGTGACGCCGCGCGCGGCCGGGGGACCGGTCACTCCCGTGTGCGCCGTAAAGGCTCTCCGTACGGGCCGCCGTCGTCACCCGCGCGCGGGACGAGGCGGCTGACCACGCCCACCACCCCGTCCACCCGCCAGGTCAGGCCGATCGCGGCCGGGATGTCGTCCTCGTGCGCGAGCGTTCCCCGCAGGGTCACCAGGCCGTCCCGTACCGACACCCGCACCGCGTCCGGCGGCACGCCCAGCTCGCGTCCCAGCACCTCGCCGACCACCTCCCCGAGGATCTGCTCGTCCCGCCGCAGGAAGACCCGCAGCAGGTCCCGGCGGGTGGTGATCCCGATGAGCCGGTCCTCCTCGTCCACGACGGGCAGCCGGTCGACCTGCCGGCGTTGCATGAGGCGCGCGGCGTCCGCGACGCGGTGTTCCGGGTGCACGGTGACCGCCGGTGTCGTCATCACTTCGCCCGCGGTCGCGCCCCCGGGCGCACCGGTGCCGGCCGGGCGGCACGGAGCCGGGCGGGGCAGCCGCCCGGCCGGGCTCCCGGGCCGGTCACCCGGGGGCGCGGGCAGGTCCGTACGGGACACCACCCCCATGACCTTGTCGTCGCCGTCCACCACCGGCAGGCCGCTGATCCGGTGGACGTCGAGCAGCCGGGCCAGCTCCTTGGCCGGGGTGTCCGGGCGGGCCTGTACGACCTCCCACGTCATCACCTCGGCCACGGTGCGGTTCTGCACGGCGGTACCTCCCCTCCTTCGGTGCCTCACGGAACCGGCCTCCGGGCCGGCCGCTTTTTCCCCGCTGATCGAGTCTGGCCGAGGCCGCGGCCCCGGAGCAGGGGCCATCCGCCTCCGTCCGAGGGCCACTCGCCCCCGGTACGCCGTCCGCCGCTCCCGGAACGTCACGCGCGCGGCCCGGGCGGGAGCGGGCGGCCACCGGGGTCCGATGGCGTGTTCGCACAGGGATACGCTGGCCGGGTAAGGCGGGCGACCGAAGAAGGAGGGCCGGTGGGCACGCAGGAGCCGTTGTCGCGGATGCCGCAGATGCGACTGGACGAGTTGCTGGAAGAGCTGCAGGCACGCATCGACGCCGCGCGCGGCACCCGGGACCGGGTACACAGCCTGCTGGAGGCCGTGGTCTCGGTGGGGCGGGAACTGGACCTGCCGCAAGTGCTCCGGCGCATCGTCGAAGCCGCGGCGCTGCTGGTCGACGCCCAGTACGCGGCGCTGGGCGTGATCGGCCCGGACGGCAGGCGGCTGTCGCAGTTCCTCACCGTCGGTCTGACCCCCGAGGAGATCGCCGCGATCGGGCCGCTGCCGGCCGGGCACGGCCTGCTGGGCGAACTGATCCGCCACCCCGAGCCGTTGCGCCTCACCGACCTCGGTACCCACCCGTCGTCGTACGGCTTTCCCGCCCACCACCCGCCGATGCGCACGTTCCTCGGGGTGCCGATCCGGGTACGGGACGAGGTCTTCGGCAATCTGTACCTGACCGACAAGCGCGGCGGGCACGACTTCGACGCGGAGGACGAGTCGGTGATCTCCACGCTGTCGGTCGCCGCCGGCGTGGCCATCGACAACGCCCGGCTCTACGAGGGCGCGCAGCGCCAGCAGCGCTGGCTGAAGGCGGGCGCGGAGATCACCAACAGCCTGTTCTCCGGCATACCGCGCCTGGAGGTGCTGGAGCTGATCGCCCGCCGGGCCCAGGAGATCACCCGGGCGCAGCTCGCCGACGTCTGCGTCCCGATGCACGACACCGGTGACCTGGTCGTCGAACTGGCGCTCGGCGGGCACGGCGAGAAGCGTCGCGGTCTGGTGGTCCCGGTCGACGGCACGCTGTCCGGCGCCGCCCTCACCGCGGGGAGGCCGGTCACCACGTCCGCCCTGGCGGGTGACGAGCGGTACGCCGCCGGGCCCCGGCGGTTCGACGGCCTGGGCCCGGCGGTGGCCGTGCCGTTGGACAGCGAGGGCGGCAGCGCCCGCGGCGTGCTGCTGCTGGCGCGCGCCGAGGGCGAGGCGGTGTTCACCGAAGGGGAGTTGGACCCGCTGCACGCGTTCGCCGGGCAGGCGGCCCTCGCCCTGGAACTGGCCGAGCGCCGACGCGACGCCGAACAGCTCGCGCTGCTGGAGGACCGCGACCGGATCGCCCGAGACCTGCACGACCTGGCCATTCAGCGACTGTTCGCCACCGGTATGACGCTGCAGAGCGCCGCCCGGCTGGTCGAGCACGCCGGGGCGGCGGAGCGGGTCACCCGGGCGGTGGGCGACCTGGACGAGACCATCAAGATCATCCGTTCGACGATCTTCGGTCTGCGGGTCAGGGAGGAGGACGCGGGGCCGAGCCTGCGGGCCCGGGTGGCGCGCGCGGTGGGGGAGGCCGGCACGGCGCTGGGCTTCCCGCCCCGGCTGAGCATGGAGGGCCTGCTGGACACGGACGTGCCGGCCCAGGTCGCCGACCACGTCGTGGCGGCCCTCACCGAACTGCTGAGCAATGCGGCCCGGCACGCGCACGCGACGCGGGTCGAGGTGGCGTTGCAGGCCACCGGCGACGAGGTCGTGCTGACCGTGACCGACAACGGCAAGGGCATCCCGGAGGGCGGCCGGCGCAGCGGACTGACCAACCTGGCCGAACGGGCGGACCGGGTGGACGGGACGATGGAGATCCGTACGCCCGACGGCGGGGGGAGCCAGGTGGTGTGGCGCGCTCCGCTGTCGGCGGGCACGTGACGGAGCCGCGTCAGCGGTGTCAGGAGTGGGTGCTCGGCACCGGCTGCCCGCCACCGTATGCCGCGGCCATGGGGGAGTCGCCGGTGGTGACGAACTTCTTGATGCTCGCCAGATAGGTGTCTCGTTCGAGCAGTCCGTCGTCGTCGGTGTCGAGAACGTCGAACGCGGCGGCCGCGTCGGTTCCGACGTTTCCCGCCGCGGTGCGCAGGCGGACGAAGTCGTCGCGGCTCAGGCGCCCGTCGGCGTCGGTGTCGGCGATGTCGAACAGCGAGCCCAGCGCGGGCCGGCAGGAGCGTTCAAAGGCATCGTGGCCCACCCAGGCGCGGTATTCCTCGAAGGTCACCCGCCCGTCGCGGTCGCCGTCCATGTCCTGGAAGACCGCCTCATGGGCGGCTCGCGAGGCCGCCACGACCGGGTGGTGGAGGTCGCGGCCCATGGCGGAGGCCACCCGGTCGACCCGTGCGAGGTATTCCGCATGGGTGATGGCGCCGTCGCCGTCGACGTCCAGCATGGCGAAGATGCGGTACTGCGGTGAGTCGAACCCTGGACTGGACACGGTGCTTCCTCCCGGCTGTTTCCGTGGTGTGGCAACCGCAAGTTACCCACGAAACAGGCGGAAGACGCATATATGGAGGAAACCGGGTATGCGTGTCGGGCCTTGCCCGAGCGCGGTTTGTTCGAACAGGCCCTGAACCTGACTCCGTCGGGGAGCTTGGTGGGGGCGAGAGCAACTATCGAGGGTTCGCCAGGACTTCGGCCGGGGGACCTCGTGCCGGTCCGGTCGTTCCTTCCCCTGTGGGTCGCTGAGGTGCAGCCGAAACGCGGCGAGGGAGATCGCGGAATGGAGTCGGGGAACCATCGTCATGATGACCGGACCGGACACCGAACCGCCGCCGGCGCCGCCGGCCGGTGCGGGGCAGGCCATGCGGGGGGCTTCATCCTTAACGCCTTCACCGGCGAGACCGCATCATGGCGGTGGGAGGGGGCGGCACTGGTCCCCGCCGCGTCGGTCGCATCGGACGCCCAACGCACTCCTGAACTCCTTCGCGTCCGCCCCTCCGAGCACCCCCGGGAACCGCGCACCGCGCTGGCCGAACCGGCCTGAAGCGCGGCCGAGTCGCAGGGCGAGGAGATCGTCGCCGAGGGCGTCGAGGCTCCGGCCGGCACCGGCAGCAGCACCTGCTGAAGCTGACAGCCGCTCGAAGCGGTGACCTGGGAGCGTGGACGCGGAGACGCGCCATGTCGTCCGCGTCCACACATCATCCCCGAAGGAATGCATCGAAAGATGTACCCGACCATGTACCTGGGAATGAAATTTCCACTGCCGCGTCAAGGCCGTACCTCCCCCTGCTTTTCGCTTGTACAGTATTTCTGCAACTTCGGTGCAGTGCGGGCAGTGAGGTGACATGGGAGCAGGAACAGTAATGATTGTCCTGGGTGCCGGATTCATTGTCACGAACGCTGTGGGGGAAGGATATTTCTTTCTCGAATGGGCTGCAAAGCGCCAGCCTTTAGCGGGCGCCCTGCCTGCCGGTACGGGGTGTGTCTCGGCGGCGATTCACTGGCGCAGGGGGTTCAAGAGCACATGACGAAAAAACTTGTAGCCTGCGGTGTCGCGATCATGGGAATGGCCGTCATGACTGCCTGCGGCCCGACCGATGGCGAGTCCGTCTCATCGGACCACGCAACTACCGGCACCTCCAGTGCCAATGAACTGAGCGGAGCCAGGAAAAAGATCTTTTTTGATCTCCTTGAGAACACCAAGAACAAGCCCTCCGGGGTCAGCGACGAGGAACTCGTCAGGCAAGGCAACGCGATCTGCGCCACCGACGGGAACGGTGGTGTGGGCGGCGCCATCGGCAGCGCCATCGATGTCACCCGAGAGACCAAGAAGAAGCTCGACATCTCGTTCAAGGATGCAGTCGCCGTGGTCGGCGCGGCTCGCGCGGCCTGCAAGGCGCAGCCCTGAACCCACCTCGCGCTCTTACGAGATGGGCCGTCCGACGGGTGATCGCGAAACACGCAGAGCCGGGAGCGACCGCGTCGGCAGCGTCATCACCGCGCCTCATACGGCCGACATCCGGATCCGGCAATCACCTGCACGCGGACGAGGGGCACTGCTACTCGACGCGTTCGAACTCGTGGAAGTGGCAGCCGTCGGGGTCGCCGACCCCCCTGTACAGGCGGGGGTTCTCGCGACTGCCTGAGACGGCGAAACCTCCATCCGCCCCCGTCAGATCCAGATCATCCTCAGCGAAATCGCCGTGCGGTGTCTTGTGCGAGCCGGGTCGGATGCGCCAGGTGCCCCGTACCTCCTGAGGGGCAAGCTCAGGGTTGTCGCCGAAGACGTCGTACTTCGGCCAGTCGGTGGCTCGCATCGTCCCGTCGGCCTTCAGTTCCAGCTTGCCGGAGGGCGAGCCGACGTACTGGCCGACCAGGTCGTCCTCGGTCAATCCCTTCGGCCAGGCCCCCTCGGGGCCGCAGGCGAAGTACCGGGCGCACCCGGCCGAAGTCGCCGACGTAGCCACGACCAGTGAACAGGCCACGACCACAGCCTTCCAGCGCATCGCGATTCCCCCGATCAGTCAGATGAGCGGGATCAGTTTTTCAGAAACGACGAGACGGACAGCGGTGGGGGTGGCACGCTGACCGACCATGCGGCGGTTCCTTGCCGCCAGTGGCCCGTCTCCGGACGCTCAGTGAGTGACTCTGTGGCACCAGGGCGGCCGTCGCGCGGTTACCAGCGGGGTCGGGTTGAAGCACTGCCCCGCCCCTGCCTGCTGATCATGCATCCGGCGGGAAACTCCAGGGTTCCCGTTCCCGGCAGAGCCAAGCTGAAAGGCCGTCACGGAGGAGTCGGTGAGAGAGGCAAGCGGCCTGCTGGGCTCACTCGCCCGGATCTGGTCGGCAGTTGCCGTGCCGAACCGTTCGGCACGGTGGAACTCAAGGCCGACGGCACCTTTACCGCGACCGACTGGCCGGATCCCGGATTCTGACGGGCCCGGCAGCACCGCGGCGCATGCGGGTGGTGGAGCCGGTACGTGGAAGCTGGAACGCGAGGCCCGGCACATCGATATGGACGGTGATGTCCACCTGACCTTCACCGCGCCGGAAGCCGCCCGCGCCGGCGGCCCCAGGGCCTCGAACAAGCGCTTCACTCGTGGCAGTCCGAGGCCACGGAGGGCGCCCGCTGAGGCTCGCTCCGGGCGCGGTGGCGCCGTTCGCCGTCCTTCGCCGTGCGCGGTGCCAACAGGTGGCGGACGAGGGCGAGTACGGCGAGCAGTGCGACGAGTGCGCACACGCCGCGCCAGCCGGCCTGGCTCCAGACGCGTACACCGAGCCAGGAACCCGCACTGCCGCCCAGGTAGGCGCAGGTCATGTAGGCGGTGTTGAGCCTGCTGCGGGCGTCGGAGCGCAGGGCGTAGACGCGTACTTGGTTGGCGACCATGCCGGACTGCATCGTGACGTCGAGGAGCAGCGTGCCCACGACCAGGGCGGCCAGCCCCAGGGCGCCGCCCCGGGAGCCGGCGGTGAGGACGGCGGCCGAGACGAGAACGCCGAGCAGGCAGACGAGGTTCACCGGATCGGGACCGTGGCGGTCCACCAGGCGGCCGGCGAGCGGGGTGCAGAGCATGGTCGCCGCGCCGACCAGGGCGATCATGCCCACCGCTCGGGCGTCCAGCCCGTAGGCCGGACCGGTGAGCAGGAGCGCCAGACAGGTCCAGACCGCGGAGAACCCGGCGAAGACGGTTGCCTGGTAGAAGCACGAGCGGCGCAGGCCCGGCTCGGTGCGCAGCAGGCGCAGCGGTTCGGACAGGAGGGCCGCGTACCGCTGGCGGGAGGACGGGGCCGTGGTCGGCACCGTGAACGCCAGAACGCCGGCCAGGAGCAGCGCCACGACCGCGGCGACGAGGTAGGGAGCCCGCCAGCCCAGCCATTCGCCGAGCGTGCCGCTGAAGGTCCGGGCCAGCAGCATGCCGCCGGTCGATCCGCTCAGCAGGGTGCCGAGCACCGCTCCCTGGCGGTCGGCGCCCACGAGACCGGCCGCCAGAGGGCCGACGATCTGCGCGCCCACCGTGGTCAGACCGACCACGGCGCCGGCGGCGACGAGGGGCGGCAGCGCCGGCGCGCAGCCCGCGGCGAGCAGTGCCAGACCGGTCAGGGCGAGCAGGGTGACGAGGAACGGGCGGTGCGGCAGCCGGTCACCGAGCGGCACGAGCAGGACTGTCCCGGCCGTGTAACCGATCTGTGTGGCGGTCACCACCACGGCGGCCGCGTCGGGCGACACGTGCAGCCCGGAGGCGACCAACGGACCGATGGCCTGCGGGAAGTAGATGTTGCCGACCGCCACGGCACAGGTGACCGCCAGGAGCAGCACGGTACGACGGTTCATTCCTCGGTCCCCCGGGGGAGACCGGCCGCCGCCGCGCCGATGTCGCACTCCGCCCCGGCGGCAAACGCCGCCCACCGCTCATGAGTTGTGTTGGTCATGGCAGGAAGTCCACGGCATCGACGGTACGTCGCCAATCGATGTAGCGTACGGCTTAATGATCAGCTTTGTGCTCGGCGTCGAGGACCTCGCGGACACCCGGTTCGCCCTGTCCCCCCTGCACGAGACCCTGTTCAGCCTGCGCGTGCTGCAGGACCCGGGCCTGTCCGCGCTGCACCTGCCCTGGCGCAGGTCCGTACTCGGCGAGCTGGGCGCGCTCGACACCGGTCTGCTGATGTCCTTGGTCGCGCAGCGGCGTACGCTCCCCGACTTCCTGACGCCGAACCCCACGAGCTTCGCCCCAGCGTTCGAGGAAGAACTCGCCCTCGTCCGCCGGACGCCCGCTGCCCGCGTCCGCCACGACCTGCTGCTCGCGCACGCCCCCGACCCGCTCCCCGAGGCGCTCGGCGACGTGTCCCTCGCCGACGACGCGTCGGTCGCCGGTCTCCGCGACGCCCTCTGCGACCTCCTGCGGCAGTACTGGCAGGTGGCCGTCGAGCCGCTGTGGCCGCAGATCCGGCTGGTGCTGGAAGCCGACATGACCTACCGCGCCCGGCGGCTCGCCCTGGGAGGCGCCCGGCTGCTCTTCGCCGACATGCACCCGAACCTGCGCTGGCGGGACGGCGAGCTGTACATCCACCAGATGATCAGCAGGCACCGGGTCGAGGCGTCCGGCCGGGGGCTGCTGCTCCTCCCGTCCGTGTTCGCGCACAAGCCCGCGCCGCCGGTCGGCCCGGACGAGGCGCCGAGTCTCGTCTATCCCAGCCGGGGAGTGGCCACCCTGTGGGGCCCGGAGGCGCCGGTCGTCAGCACGGCCGCCCTGACGTCCCTGCTCGGCGCGGCCCGGGCACGGCTGCTCAGCCTCCTCGAAGAGCCGCTGCCGACCGTCGAGCTGGCCCGCCGCCTGAAGGTCACCCCGAGCGCCGTCTCCCAGCACCTGCGCGTCCTGCACGCCACCGGACTGGTCACCCGGACCCGGGACGGACGGCATGTGCTGTACCGGAGGAGCGCGCTCGGCGACCGGCTCACAGGCACTGCCGACGGAGCGCCGGCCGACGACCGCTGAGCGGCAGCAGGAGCCGGGTACGCGCCCCGTACGGCGCCGGTCCCGCCGCAGGGAGCCGCTGCCTCAACGCCCCTCGCCGCCCGCGGCGCACACCGCGACCGCGGGCTGCGCCACCAGCCGGAATCCGGTGACCAGGTCCGGCTGGATGCGCAGCACGCCGTTCATGGTCTGCGCCACCCACGGCCGCAGCAGATCCTCGTAGCGGGCCACCTGCGCCGGATCGGCCACCAGCCGGGCGTATCCGGTGACGATGACGCTCCAGCCCAGGCGGGTGTGCGGATCGATGGCATCGGCCTCGTAGGCGACCACCAGACCCGCCTCGCCCGCGGGCGGCGCGATCGAGGTGAGGGTCGCCCCGTCGTTGAGCCGGACGACGATGTCCTCCCCGTCGAGGAGGTGATTGACCGGGCGGATGGCCGGCAGGGCGTTCTGGGTGAACACGAGCCGGCCGAGCGGGACACTGCCCAGCAGCCGCAGCGATTCCTCCCGGGGCAGTTGCTGCATCCCCCGGGCCGCCAGCTCGCGGCGTACCTCGACATGCTGTGCGTCTTCGTCGTTCATGCTGCACACTCTCTGCTCCGGCGGCGCTCGTCCGGGCACTCGTTGCCTGACCGCCAGCCTTCCCGGAGCGGGCTCCCGGCGACAGGGCCGAACGGGCCCCGGTGCGGGCCATTTCGCCCGTGACGGCGGGAGAGCCCCACCCATGAGGGCCCATGGCCGGGCACCGGCTCTCACGGATGAGGCACCACCGCCACCGGGCACGGCGCGTGGTGCAGCGCCGCGTGCGCGACCGCGCCGATCTTCCGCAGGTCGTGGCGGCCCGGACTGCGCCGCCCCACCACCAGGAGCCGGGCCCGTGCGCAGCCGGCCAGCAGGACCTGCCCCGCGCCGCCCATCTCGACGTGCTCGACGACCTCCACCTGGGGGAAGCGCTCGCGCCACGGCCGTACGGCGTCGGCCAGCCGCTTGCGCTCCAGCGGCTCCAGGCCGCCGGCGTCGTCGGCCGCGCGCATGGCTTCGCCGCCCCACACCAGGACGGGCGGGATGTTCCAGGCCCGTACCGCCCGCAGGGTCGTGCCCTGGGCCGCGGCGGCCGCGAAGGCGAACTCCAGCACCGGTCCGCTCTCCCGCCCGTCCTGCACCCCCACCACCACCTCGTCCCGCGGCTGCTCCGCCTCGTCGCGGCGGGGGCTGCGGACGAGGACGACGGGGGTGGTGGCCTGCCGCAGTACGTGCAGGCCCACCGAGCCGAGCAGATAGCCGACCAGCGTGCCGTGGCCGCGCGAGCCCAGCACCAGCAGGTCCGCCGCGGCAGCCTCGGCGAGCAAGGCCGGTACCGTCTCGGCCGCCAGGATCTCCCTGGTGACGGGCAGGTCGGGGAAGTTTTCGGCCACCCGGGCCGCGGCCTCCCGCAGCACCCCCGCGGCCCAGCGGCGCTGCACCTCCTCGTCCGCCGCGACCGGCACGTCCAGGGGACGCCAGATCCACGCGTGCACCAGCCGCAGCCGCGCTCCGCGCCGTGCGGCCTCGGCGGCGGCCCAGTCGGCGGCGGCGAGGCTGTGGTCGGTTCCGTCGAGGCCGACGGTGACGATGCCGGGCATACGGGCCTCCTGAGGAAGGAACGGAAGTACGTCCGACCCCCACTCTCGGGGCACGGCGGCCGCCGCGGGGACGGCCCCAAGGTCCCGCGCCCGGGGACCAACGTCCTCCCGGCACACGGTCCCTCGCCCGCCGAGGGCCCTTCGGCCTCCGGGTCGGGACCAACGCCGACCTCGGTGAACGGCACGCGGCAGTGCAATGGGGGCGGGCGCAGGCACAGCTATTCGGAAGGTGCGCACCATGACCGCAACACCTGTGGAGAAGACGACCGGCGACACGGCGTGGGAGGGTTTCGAGGGCGAACGGTGGCGGGACGCCGTCGATGTCCGCGACTTCGTCCAGCACAACCACGTCCCGTACGAGGGCGACGGCTCCTTCCTCGCGGGCCCGACCGAGCGCACCACCGCGGTGTGGCAGAAGCTGCTCGGCATGTTCCCGGACGAGCGGAACCGGGGCATCCACGACGTGGACATCCACACCCCGTCCCGCATCGACGCGTTCGCGCCCGGTTACGTCGACGAGGAACGCGACCTGATCGTCGGCCTCCAGACCGACGCCCCGCTCAAGCGCGCCATCATGCCGGGCGGCGGCTGGCGGATGGTCGAGGGCGCCCTGGCGGCGTACGGGTACGAGGCCGACCCGGCGGTCAAGGAGATCTACACCCGGCTGCGCAAGACCCACAACGACGGCGTCTTCGACGCGTACACCCCCGAGATCCGCGCCTGCCGCTCCGCCGGCATCATCACCGGCCTGCCCGACGCCTACGGCCGGGGCCGCATCATCGGCGACTACCGCCGCGTCGCGCTCTACGGCGTCGACCGGCTCGTCGAGGACAAGCAGGCCGCCAAGGCCGAGGCGGACGCGCAGTGGCCCACCGAGGACGTGATCCGCGAGCGCGAGGAGATATCCGAGCAGATCAAGGCGCTCGGCGAACTGAAGGCCATGGCCGCCGCGTACGGGTACGACATCGCCCGGCCCGCCGCCACCGGCCGCGAGGCCGTGCAGTGGCTCTACTTCGGCTACCTGGCCGCCGTCAAGGAGCAGAACGGCGCGGCCATGTCGATCGGCCGCATCGACACCTTCCTCGACATCTACCTCCGCCGCGACATCGAGCGCGGCACCCTCGACGAGGAGCGGGCGCAGGAACTGATCGACGACTTCGTCATCAAGCTGCGCATCGTACGGTTCCTGCGCACCCCGGAGTACAACGAGCTGTACTCCGGCGACCCCACCTGGGTCACCTGGTCGCTGGCCGGAATCGGCGAGGACGGCCGCCCGCTCGTCTCCCGCACGACCTTCCGCGCCCTCCAGACGCTCTACAACCTGGGTCCGGCCCCCGAACCCAACCTGACCGTCTTCTGGTCGCCGCGCCTGCCGCGCGGCTTCAAGGACTTCGCCTCGAAGGTCGCCATCGACACCTCCGCGCTCCAGTTCGAGTCCGACGAGCTGATGCGGCCCAAGTACGGGGACGACACGGCCATCGCCTGCTGCGTGTCGGCCATGGCGGTCGGCAAGCAGATGCAGTTCTTCGGCGCCCGCGTCAACGTCGCCAAGGCCCTGCTGTACGCCATCAACGGCGGCCGGGACGAGGTGACCGGCAAGACCGTGGTGGCGGGCTTCGAGCCGGTCGAGGGCGAGTACCTGGACTACGCCACCGTCGCCGAACGCTACGACGCGATGCTGGAGTGGCTGGCCAAGACGTACGTCCACGCCCTGAACGTCATCCACTACATGCACGACAAGTACGCCTACGAACGCATCGAAATGGCCCTGCACGACCGCGCCGTGCTGCGCACCATGGCCTGCGGCATCGCCGGCCTTTCGGTCGCCGCGGACTCGCTGTCGGCCGTCAAGCACGCCCGGGTGCGCGCCGTCCGGGACGCAACCGGGCTGGTCACGGGTTACGAGACCGAGGGCACGTACCCGGCGTACGGCAACAACGACGACCGGGCCGACCAGATCGCCAAGGACATCGTCCACACGTTCATGCAGAAGGTGCGCAAGCACCCCACCTACCGGGACGCCGTGCACACCCAGTCCGTGCTGACCATCACCTCCAACGTCGTCTACGGCAAGAAGACCGGCGCCACCCCGGACGGGCGTCCGGCGGGCGAGCCCTTCGCGCCCGGCGCCAACCCGATGAACGGCCGCGACGAGCACGGCTACCTCGCCTCCGCCCTGTCGGTCGCCAAGCTGCCGTACGACGACGCCGAGGACGGCATCTCGCTGACCAACACCATCACCCCGGACGCGCTGGGCCGCACCGAGCAGGAGCGGATCGCGAACCTGGCGGGTGTGCTGGACGGCTACACGGTCGGCGGCGGCTTCCACATGAACGTCAACGTGCTGGACCGGGCGACCCTGGAAGACGCCATGGCGCACCCCGAGAAGTACCCGCAGCTGACGATCCGGGTGTCCGGCTACGCGGTCAACTTCGTCCGGCTGACGCGCGAGCAGCAGCTCGACGTCCTCAACCGCACCTTCCACGGAGCCCTGTGATGTCCCCCGAGACCGCGGTGCCCCTCGCCGGAGCGCGGGCGGCCCTGGAAGCCACGACGCCGGCCGGTGCGGTCGGGCACCGGCCGGTCGCCGGGTCGGTGCACTCCTGGGACCTGTCCACCGGCGTCGACGGACCCGGCACCCGCTTCGTGACGTTCCTGGCGGGCTGCCCGCTGGCCTGCCTGTACTGCCACAACCCCGACACCTGGAAGATGCGCGACGGCAAGCGCGTCCTGGCCGACGCCATGGTGGCCGAGGCGGCGAAGTACCGGGCGTTCATCCGGGCCGCGGGCGGCGGCGCCACCCTCAGCGGCGGCGAACCGCTCCTCCAGCCCGTCTTCGCCGGCGAACTCCTCCACCGCTTCAAGCACGAACTCGGCCTGCACACGGCCCTGGACACCTCCGGCTACCTCGGTGTCCGGGCCACCGACGCGCTGTTGCGCGACACCGACCTCGTGCTGCTGGACATCAAGTCCTGGGACCCCGCCCTCTACCAGAGGCTCACCGGCCGGCACCTGCGCCCGACCCTGGACTTCGCCCGGCGGCTGGCCCGCCTCGACAAGGAGGTGTGGGTACGCTTCGTGCTCGTCCCCGGGCTGACCGACGCCCCCGCGAACATCGCGGGCGTGGCCTCCTTCGCCGCCTCGCTCGGCAACGTGACCCGGGTGGACGTACTGCCCTTCCACAAACTCGGCGCCGCCAAATGGGAACGCCTCGGCCTGGACTTCACGCTACGGGACACCCCGACCCCCACCGCTCCCGAAGTGGCGGCGGCCTGCGGGGCTTTCGCGGAATACGGCCTGTCGGCAGTGTGAGGAACCCGCTCTCCCGTCAGCCGAACCGCACGCTGGCAAAGGCCGCGTCACGCGGTGCCTGCTGACCGGGAGCGAGCGGTACGGCCCGCCCCTTGCACTTCTTGCCCGAGAAAAGGACGGCCGGTGTCTTCGTGGCATTGCGGGCACCGTGCGCCTGCTGCTGCATCGTCAGGCACCGGCCGTTCGGCGGATTCTCCACCAGATACGACTTGCCCTTCGGCCCCAGCCAGACGAACGACCCCGTCGCGGCGGACGCTTCGCCCGTGGAAAGGGTCGCGGCGAAAGTGAGCCCCGCGAGAGCCACGGCGACCGGACGCAAGACACGCATCATTCATCCTCTTTCTGGAACGGTTTCCGGAAACGGCTGACCGGCCGGACCGGCCGCCGTCCGGTCAACGACGCCCAGCGGTGTCCGACACGCCTGGTACGTCCCATCGGGCCACCCGGGCGCCGAGGCCGGTCTCCGCCGCCGCAAGCCCGGCGCAGGCGTCGAAACGGGCGAGGACGAGGCGGGCCATGGCCTCCTGGGCGCCGAGAGGACGGGCGATGATCACGCACCCCGCCCGGCCGGCCTCCTCGGCGAGGCGGTCGGAGAAGCGTCCGGAGGCCATCAGGTAGGGCAGGGCAGCGACGCGGGTGCGGCCTTCGGCACGCAGGTCGGCTGCCGTACGGGCCAGGGACCGGCCGTCCGCGGAACCGTCGCACAGGACGGCCGGCCGTACCGGAACGGGGGCACCCCGCCGGGCGCACAGCGCCGCTGCCAGGTCCCGGGCAGCGGCGTGGCAACTGTCGTCGCCACCCGGCCGGCGCGAGCCCGCGGCAGCCAGGACGACGGCGTCCGCAGGGAAACCGGCGTGCGACTCGGCCTCCTGGAGACGGTGCGCGAGCGCCTCGACGACCAGCGGATGCGGAGCCAGCGGTCGCGCGGCGCGAGCAGGCCCGAGCAGCGCGGGCAGATCCACGGAGAAATGAAATCCCGACCCCAGCAACAAAGGCACCACGACCGCGGGTACGCCGTGCAGGGCGGCCACCGCCTCGTCGACCGTGGGACGGTGAATGTCGAAAAAAGCGGTTTCCACCCGCAGCGCCGGACGCAGGACGCGCACGTGCGCCAGCAACCGGTGTGTTTCCGTTTGTGCCCGGGCCTCGCGACTGCCGTGAGCGGCGGCGATCAGCACAGGGGAACGGGAATCCATGCCGTCACGCTAAAGGCGTACGCGCGCCGCGGAAAGGCACTGCTGGTCCCGGCGGCACAGGGACGACCGGCCCTGGTCAAAAGGCCCTTCGGCGCGGGGCCCGGGTGCGGAGCGGGCATAGCCTGAAAGCGCTGCGGCCCGGGAAGGCGGCGGGCTCGGGCGGCAGTCGTGGAAAACGGAAAAACGCGTCCCGTCGCCAAAGCAGCTGGCAGGAGTCCTCTCATGGTGTCATCCACCGACCGGCCCACCCTTGTTCTCGTCGGTCACGGAATGGTCGGCCAACGGCTGCTGGAAGAACTGGCCGCACGGGACGCGCTCGCCGGACCGGACGGCCGGGGCGGGCCGGGCAGCCCGGACGGCAGCGGGCGATGGCGCGTCGTGGTCCTCGCCGAGGAAGAGCGCCGCGCCTACGACCGCGTCCACCTCTCCTCGCTGTTCACCGGCACCACCCCGGAGGAACTGAACCTCGCCGACCCCGACTTCTTCGCCCGTCACGACATCACCCTGCGCCTCGGCGACCCCGCCACCGCCGTCGACACCGCCACCCGCACGGTGACCACGCGCAGGGGCGCGACATGGCGCTACGACGCGCTGGTACTGGCCACCGGCTCGTACGCCTTCGTCCCACCGGTGCCCGGCCGGGACGCGCCCGGATGCTTCGTCTACCGCACCGTGGAGGACGTCCGCGACATCCAGGAGGCGGCGCGCGGCGCCCGCACCGCGGCCGTCGTCGGCGGCGGGCTGCTCGGCCTGGAGGCGGTCGGCGCCCTGCGCTCGCTCGGCCTGGAGACCAGCGTGGTCGAGGCCGCGCCCCGGCTGATGCCCGGTCAGGTGGACACGGGCGGAGCCGACGTCCTGGCACACACCGTCGAGGCGATGGGCGTGCAGGTGCACACGGACGCGGCGATCACCGAGGTGTGGACCGGCGCGGACGGACGGGTGCGCGGACTGTCCCTGTCGGACGGCACCGGCGTCCAGGCCGACATCATCGTCTTCTCCGTGGGCGTACGGCCCCGCGACGAACTCGCCAGGACGGCCGGCCTCGATGTCGCGGACCGCGGCGGCATCGTGATCGACACCCAATGCCGCACCTCCGCGCCGGAGGTCTACGCGCTCGGCGAGTGCGCCCGTGCCGCCGACGGCAACGTCTACGGGCTGGTCGCGCCCGGCTACCGGATGGCCGAAGCCCTGGCGGACACCCTGACCGGCAAGGAAGGCAGCTTCACCGGCGCCGACACCTCCACCAAACTCAAACTGCTGGGCGCGGACGTCGCCTCCTTCGGCGACCCCTTCGCCCCGGACGCCGGCGGATCGGTGCTCTGGGCCGACTCCGGTTCCGGTGTCTACAAGAAGCTGGTGCTCGGCCCGGACGGCAAGCTGATGGGCGGCATCCTGGTCGGGGACGCGGACGCGTACGGCACGCTGCGGCCCCTCGTGGGCGCCCGGCTGCCCGGCCCGCCGGCCTCCTTCCTGCTGCCCGCCGACGCGTCGGGCCCGGTGGACACCACCGCGGTGCTCCCCGACGACGCGGTGATCTGCTCGTGCAACGGTGTCACCAAGAAGACGCTGCGCGACGCCGTGCGGGGCGGCGCGCACGACCTGGCCGCGGTGAAGAAGTGCACCGGCGCCGGCACCCAGTGCGGCGGCTGCGTCGGCGCCGTGACCTCGATCATGGAAGCGCAACTGGCGGCCGACGGCGTCGAGACGGGCCCCGGCGGCCTGTGCCCGGACTTCACGCAGACCCGCCGGGAACTGTACGAGATCATCCGGGTCACCGGCACCGACAGCTTCTCCCGGCTGGCCCGGGAGTACGGCGTACCCGGCCCGGACGGCAAGCCGCCGCACGGCTGCGCGGTCTGCCGCCCGACCGTCGCCTCGCTGCTCGCCACCCTCGGCCCGGAACTGGGCCTGCACCACATCCTCGACGGCGAGCAGGCCGCGCTGCAGGACACCAACGACCTCTTCCTCGCCAACCTCCAGAAGGACGGCACCTACTCCGTGGTGCCCCGCCTGCCGGCCGGGGAGATCAGCCCGGACCACCTCGTCGTGCTCGGCGAGGTCGCCCGCGAATTCGGTCTCTACACCAAACTCACCGGCGGCCAGCGCATCGACCTGTTCGGCGCCACCGTCGACCAGCTCCCCGCCATCTGGCGCCGGCTGGTCGACGCCGGTCTCGAATCGGGCCACGCGTACGGCAAATCCCTGCGCACCGCGAAATCCTGCGCCGGTTCCCGCTGGTGCCGCTTCGGGCAGCGCGACTCCGTCGGCATGGCCGTGGAGCTGGAACTGCGGTACCGCGGACTGCGGTCCCCGCACAAGCTGAAGCTGGCGGCCTCCGGCTGTGTCCGCGAGTGCGCCGAGGCACAGAGCAAGGACGTCGGCGTCATCGCCACGGCCAACGGCTGGAACCTCTACGTGGGCGGCAACGGCGGCGTCAAACCCCGCCACGCCGACCTCCTCGCGCAGGACCTGAGCGACGAGGAACTGATCCGGGTCGTCGACCGCTTCCTGATGTTCTACATCCGCACCGCGGACCGCCTGGAGCGCACCGCGGCCTGGCTGGAGCGGATCGACGGCGGCGTCGCCCACGTACGGGACGTCGTCCTGCACGACTCCCTCGGACTGGCCGAGGAACTCGAATCCCAGATGCAGCGGCACGTGGACGCCTACCGCGACGAATGGCGGGCCGTCCTGGACGACCCGGCGAAACTGCGCCGCTTCACCAGCTCCTTCCCCGCCCCGGCCGGCCCGGCCGCCCCCGGACACGTCCAGGTCCGTACGCCCGAGGGCGAGTGGCAGTCCGTCTGCCTGCTGGAAGACCTGGAGCCGGGACGCGGAATACCGGTCGGTGTCGGCGACGGCGACGAAGCGGTGGCGGTCGCGCTCTTCCGCTCACCGGACGGCGAGGTCTTCGCCGTCTCCGACACCGACCCCGTCTCCCGGGCCGGTGTCATCTCCCGCGGCATCTACGGGGCGGTCGACGGCGTCCCGGTCGTCACCTCACCCATGTACAAGCAGCGCTTCGACCTGCGCACCGGCGCCTGCCTGGACGACGAGAGCCGGTGCCTCCCCGTCCACGACGTCCGGGTGCTGTGACCCGACGGACACGCTGAACGGGCCGGGCGCCCGGGCGGACAGGACACTCCCTGCCCGCTCGGCCGCCCGGAGCGGCGCGGTGTCAGAACTTGCTCGTCGGCCCCTGCACTTGGCGATCGCCGTCGCCCTCGGCGCGTTCGCTCGCGAGGGCAAACGGACGACAGCGAGCGGCACGGCCACGATCGACCGGTACGCCTTCGGCATGACCAAGGGCACGGGGGTGACGGGACGGCGTCTCGCGATCGCTTTGGACGTCGTCGCGCGCCGGAGCACGACCAGCCCTGAAATCCGCTCCGCGCGCGCCTGCCGTTCGCCTTTCGCGCCCCGCACTCCACGGCGTCACCACTCTCGGCGTTGGGCACTGTCCGCTGTGGATCACTCGCACCGAGTCACCGTCTCGGTGCATCGCCCGAAAGGACAGCCCACCATGCGTCTTGCCCCACGCCTCGGCGCCGCCCTCAGCGGTCTCGCCCTCGCCCTCGGCGGCGTCGTCGCCGCGGCCCCGGCCGTCCACGCGACCCCGCAGAGCTGCTTCTACTACGTGCTGGAACAGCACCCCGAGGCCGACCCGGAGGTGGTCGAACAAGCCTGTCTCCTCGGCGCCAAGGGGACCAAGGAGAGCCACCGGGCCTGCTACACCGAGCTGCGGCGGGCCTTCGTCCCCGCGAAGATCGCCTTCGACGGGTGCCGCCGGGCCGGCCTGAAGTAGCGGTCGGGACGGCCTGGTCCGTCAGGGAGCGGGCGGACCACGGGCCCAGGGGCCACCGGAGCACCCTGGGCCCGGCTCTTCGCACGCCGGGTGCGGGGGAGAGCCCCAGCCGCCGACAGCCCGCCGTTCGGAGACCTCGGTACCCCCTGGCTGGACGCCGTGCGGGCCATGGTGGCCGCCTGGCGCCGGGCCGCCATGCCCCGCCGCGATCAGGAGAAAGCCACGAGGGAGCCGAAGGAGCCGCCGGGCGGCCGGGGATCAGCAGGCACCGTGGAGGCGGGACAGCAGCCTTTCGTGCGCCGGGGTGAAGTGTTTCCGTCCGGCGCCCGCCGCGAGGTCGTCGGCGTCGGAGGCTGGCGGCGGCAGCGCCGAGGCGAGGGCCTGGACGGGGCCGGGGTGGCCGATGGCGTGGAGGAGGCGGGCGAGGGCCTGTTCACGGGCGTACGTGGTGCCACCGTGCGCGGGACCGGCGAGTTCTTCGTGGCTGATCACACAGACGGCGGGGTGGTGCAGCAGCCACCGGCTGCGGCGCGCTTCGCGCATACCGGGGAAGCCGGGGTCGGTGAGGGCGAGGGTGATCTTGGCGTCCAGGGTGGGCTGCGCGGCGAGGATGTCGTGGTAGACGAGGTGTCCTGGCAGCGAGCCGACCGGGTCCACGGGCTGGGACAGTGCGTGGATCTGGCTGACGAGGCGGTCGCGGAGGTCGCGGTGGTGGAAGACGATGGGCGGCCGGCGGTCCGCGTGCCAGGCGCGCAGGAACCCGGCGTCGGCCGTGTCCAGATCCAGCCCGGTGAGATACCAGCAGCCCCGCCCCGGCAGCAGCCCGAGCAGTTCGGCTTCCGGCAGGCGCGCCAGGCGGGTCTCGGTGTCCGGGGCGCCCGGGGAGGCGAGCGCCGTCGGCTGGCCCAGGCGTGTCCACCACACCCGCCACAGGGCGCTGACCGCGACCTCGAAGGCGTCCTGCAGAGCGGTGTTCCGGATCCGGTCGGCCGGGTTCAGCAGGAGCGCGGCGCGGTCGGCGCCGTAGGCGGCGCGCAGCAGCGGGTAGACCTCGTCCGGGCCCGGCTGCCCGGCCGGGATGCGCGGGTCGCCGCTCATCGTGCCGTAGGGGGTGTAGCCGAGTGCGGTGGTGATGTCGGCCAGCAGCGGGGTGCCGCTGCCGGGCGGCGACACGACGATCATCTGGGGCACGGCCATGGAACATCTCCGTCCGGAAGAAGGCGGAGCGGGCCGGTCGGGCGACCGGCTGCCCCGGGTGGGCGGGCGGACCGGGCGGACGGTCCACCGCACCGGGTGATCAGAGCGGGCCGGGCGCCGGGACAGGGGAACAGGCGGTGAGCAGCAGGTCCTCGTAGACGTGGTGCCGGCGGCCGGCCGTGCGGTGGCGCAGCAGCCGGGCAGCGTGCTCGTACGCACCGGCTCCGGCCAGGGCACGGGCGAGGGTGTCCTGGATGATCTCGCGTTCCATCCGTACCCCGCCGATCCGCCGCGTCCGCTCGCCCAGCGCGCTGAGCAGGGCGGCCGCCGCCGCGGGCCGGCCCCCGGTGATCTGCGCCAGGGCCTGGACCACCGGCGTCAGGACGTCGCGGAAGTCGGGTCGGTCGTCGGCGGCCGTACGGTAGGCCAGGGCGTGCAGGTCGTCGGTGGCCGCTTCGACAGCCAGCGCCAGGGCGAGGTTGAAGGTGTGGAAGACCTCCGCCGTCCCGCCCGGCCCGGCGAGCAGGTCCCGTACCTGCTCCACGTCGCTACGGCCTGCCGGTGTCTGACCGGCGAGCATGAGCCGCCAGTTCACCCCGGCCCGCATCCCCACGTCCCCGCGCTCCAGCGCCGTGTCGGCCCGTCGGCGTGCGTCGGGGAAGTCGCCGCAGGCGATCGAGTGCAGCGCGGCGTGCCAGTTCAGGTGCCGCGCCTGTACGGCGTGCGGGTCCGCCGCGAGCCACCCGTCCAGGTACTCGACGCCGGCGCGGCCCGCGCCCAGTTCGTGCTCCGCGTGCGCGAGAGCGTGCACGGCCACGCCCGAGCGGGGGTGGATCTCCAGCGCCTGCCGGGCCAGCCGGTGCGCCTCCCGTACGCGGCCCTGCTCCGCCCTCGTCACGGCCAGCCAGCTCGTCCAGGCCCAGCTGTCCGGGCCGGCCAGCGCCGACTGTTCCTCGACCAAGGCGTCACCGTGCGCGCGGTAGGCGGCCTCCCCGCAGGCGGGGAACGCGCCGAGCAGCAGTCCGGCCACCTCGTCGGCGGGCCATCGGGCGAAGTGCGCGATCAGGTGGTCGGCGGTCAGCCGGAACTGCCCGTGGGTGTGGAGGTACACCCCGTACACCAAGCTCGCCTCGCGCTCGCCCGCCGCCTGCGCGTCCCGGTGCGCGACCACCAGTTGGTCCTTGAGCGCCGCGTCGCTCAGACTGTCGGAGGTCGCCAACGTCAGCAGCGCCCGGGCCGGCCCGCTGCCCGGGTCCGCGGCCGCCCACTGCCGCAGCAGGGGCAGTGCCCGCCCGCTCAGGGCCAGCAGTTCGGTCACCGCCTGATCTTGCAGCCACGTGCCCGCCGCCACTTTCACCGCCGCCACCTCTGCCGCCGTCCGCCCGTCTCGCCGTAGCCGTTCCGCCGGATCAGACGGAGGACACGCACAGGGCCACGCAACATTTCCCGGCCCGCACGCGGAACAACGACCCAAACCGGCCCGCGACACGTGCTGACGCATTCCGAGCCGGGCGGAAAGGTGATGCGCCAGTCGGGAACCCGGAGCGGAGAGCCGGCGGCCGTACGGCAGTTTTTGGGCTGTGCCCGGTTGGAGAACTCACGGGCGTCGGCGCAGCGTTTCGCGAGGGGCGGAGCGCTACCAGCGGAGCAAGGGTGTCGTGCTCGCACACCGAAAGCCCGGCACCCTCGCAGGGCACGCGTCAGGAAATGAGTTCGTTCGTGCGCGGTGCGGGGACAGCAGCGACGCCACCCGTGTCCATGGCGACGGAATGGCGTGTCGCTGTGCCGAAGGGGCGTGCCACTCGCCTTTTCCCGTATGCGTCTTGTCGGACGGTCGGAGAAGTGGCCATTTCCCTGTGCGGTGCCGCGCTGAGGGCTTCCCTCTCAGGGGGCAGGTGACCAGGCGCAGCCAGGCCGCCGCGAGTGCGGCGTGGCCGGCCGGGGTCGGGTGGACGCCGTCTCGGCCCAGTATTCGGGGTCGGTCGGCGTGGCGAGTTCGGTGAACATGCTGTCGGCCCGGCGGCGGACCGACGCCCGACCGCGCCTGCGCCCACGCGACACACCTGCTCAACCGGTGCGTCACCCGGCCGGGGAGGACCGCGGGGGAGGCCACGACCGACCGGTCCGAGATACGCGAGGTGGCCGGCCGGCTGCTCGCCCACCCGGAACGGCCCGCCTCGTACGGAGCACTCACCGCGCTCCCGCTCGTGTTCCTTCAGGAGGAGAGGAGCACGCCCGCGAACATCGGGCAGTCGGCCGACGGCGACGACGTGAGGCTGTCCGGACCGGCCCGCATGTTCCGGTCCCACTTCGCCGAGAACGCGGGCGAACTCGACGCGATGCGCCCCGACGTGGAAGGGGCCCTGACCTGCTTCCGGCAGGCCGGCGACCGCTGGGGCCAGGCCGTCACGCCGCCCTGCGCGCCCAACTGCGGCAGTACGACGACGACCTCGACGGCGCGCTCGCCGACCTGCGCGAGGCCCGGTCGCCGGCGAGCGGGTTCGGCTCGCTCAGCGTCGGCGACGAGGTCTTCGGCGACCTGCGCTGGATCGACCTGTACCTGCGGCGCGGCGACCTGGACCGGGACCGGGAACTGCTCGACGCCGGCGAACGGGATTTGCGCGGCGGCACCTTGTTCCCCGGCGATCACGCGCGGACACTGGTCGGCAGCGTACGGGCCGCGTACTGCCTGGAGACGGGGGACCTGTCCGGCGCGGAGCAGGCACTGGCGCAGACGTACGCGGCGGCGCTGGCGGCCCGGGACCTACCGCCCCTGTCCCTGGTGGCGGTGCAGACGGCCGCGTTCGCCCCGGCACACGGGCGGCAGCACCGGGCCGCCGCCCTGCTCGGCGCCGCCTCCCGGCTGCGCGGTGCCCACGACCGTACCGACCGGCAGGTTCGTGACCTCACCTGCCGAGGACGTGCCGCCCTGGGCGAGGGTGCTTTCACCGCGGCGTACGGTACGGGCCGGGAGCTGGACGGGCAGGCGGCCGTGACCGCGGTCGCCCCGGCCCGGCTGCGCCGGGAGTTCGGGGCGGCTCGTCCGGGTCACGGGTGAACTGTCCGGCGCGTCGTGTCCCGGCTGGTGGCGGTACGTCAGGTTTGTCCATCACCGGTGCGGCAGGGAGCGGCGCTCTCCGTCATCGCGGAGAAGGCCCCTGCCGGCCCCCGGTGTCGGTCAAATGACGCCACCGATCAAGAACCTGTCGGCCGTGACTGTCGTCTCCCAGCGTGAGATCAGTCAGGCGGGCACCGGTCGAGGGAACGCACCGGTGCGCCGCGCCGTGGGGAGCGGTCCGGCCGTGGCCTGGCTGAAGGAAAGCGTGAGGAACCTCTAGCGTTGTCGACTCGGAGGAAGATTCCGGTGCAGCTCGTGGCCAGACATGCGGAGCGGCGTGAGTTCGATGGATTGGTGACCTCGACTGCCGTCGGGCGTGGTGGGGCCGTCGTGGTGGCCGGGGAGGCGGGAATCGGCAAGTCGGCGCTGGTCGACGCCGTGGTGGAGGCGCTGGACGGGTTCGAGGTGCTGCGGGCCGCCGGTACGGAGTTCGAGCACGACCTGCTCTACGCGACACTGCACCAACTGTGCGCCCCGGTCCTCGCATACCGGCGCAGGCTTCCCGTGGTGCAACGCAGAGCCCTGGAAGCGGTGTTCGGCCTCGGCGCGCAGACCTCACCCGACCCGTTGACGGTCGGCCTCGCCGTCCTGGGACTGCTGCACGAGGTGGCGAAGGACGCGCCGGTCTGCTGTGTGGTGGACGACGCCCAGTGGATCGACGACGCCTCGCGGCGCGTGCTGGTGTTCGTGGCCCGTCGGGTGTCCGCCGAGCGGATCGCGATGGTCTTCGCCACCCGTGACGCCGGCGCGTCGTCCGGATTCGCCGAGCTGCCGCGGATGCCCCTCACCGGCCTGGGCGACGAGGACGCCCGGGCCCTGCTGGGAGCCGCCACGCACATCGGTCCGGACGCCGAGGTCATCGACCGCATCCTGGCCGAGGCGCACGGAAACCCGCTGGCGCTGCTGGAGTTCGCCCACCACGCGGAACCGTTCGGCGTCCCCGGGCCCCGGCGCTTCCGGGCCAGTGTGGTGGACACGCTGGAGGAGCAGTTCGTCCACCGCTTCGAGCGGCTGCCGGACGCCACCCGGTCGCTGGTGGTGCTCGCCGCGGCCGAGCCGGTCGGCGACCTCGACCTGCTGCGCAGCGCGGCGCGGCACCTCGGGCTGGACGCCGCGGGCCTCACCCACGCGGAGGACGCCGGACTACTGGTCCTGGGGCCGCTGTTGCGGTTCCGGCACCCGCTGGTGCGCTCCGCGGTCTACGCCTCCGCCAGCCCGGAAAAACGCCGGGGCATGCACGGCGCTCTCGCGGCCGTGACCGATCCGGAGACCGACCTCGACCGCCAGGCGTGGCACCGGGCCCACGCGGTCATCGACGCCGACGAGGACATCGCCGCGGAGCTGGAACGGTCCGCCGACCGGGCCCGCCTGCGCGGCGGATTCGCCGCGGCCGCCGCGTTCATGGAGCGGGCGGGGCAACTGACCCCCGCTCCCGACCGCCAGGCCGGGCGGCTGCTCGTCGCGGCCACCCTGCGGCTGCGGGCGGGGGCGCCCGACGCGGCCCGCGCGCTGGTCACCCGCGCGGAGCGGCGCCGGATGGACGACCAGGGCCGCGCCAAGGCACGCCTGCTGCGGGCCCGGATCGAGTACCAGCGCTCCCACGCGCCGCAGGCGACGACCCGACTCGTCGACGCCGTGACCGAGCTGGCCCCTCCCGAGCAGGCGCGGGACACCTATCTGGAAGCGTTCGCGTCGTTCATGTACAACGACATCCACCCGGGCCTCCTCAGGGACCTCGGTGCCCGGATCCGGGAGCGGGCGCCGCAGCGGGAGACCGCCGGGCCGGCCGACCTGCTGCTCGACGCGCTGCTGGACCAGGCCATGCTGCCCGTGGAGCGGGCGGTGCCGGCCATGCGCGACGCGGTGACGGCGTACCGGGCGGCCGACTCCTCGCCGGGTCCGTGGCGGATGAACCTGCTCTGTCAGGTCGCCATCGACCTGCGGGACGACGAGGCGGCGGAGGAGATCGCGGACCGGCAGGTGGACGAGGCATGGCGCCAGGGCTCCCTCGCCTCGCTGCCGCAGGCCCTGCGGTACCAGGCGGTCGCCAGAGTGTCGGTCGGCCGGTTCGACGAGGCGGCCGACAGCCTCGGCGAGGCCCGGGCCGTCGACGAGGCGGCCGGCACGGTGCCCCTGCTGGGGCCCGAACTCGTCCTGACCGGTTTCCGCGGTGACGAAGAACGGTTCGCCGAGCTGCGGGAACTGGTGGGACGGGAGGGCCGGCCGTTCGAATCCGCCGGGGAACACTACGCCAGGGCGGTACTGCACAACGGGCTCGGCAACTACGAAGCGGCACTGGACGCCGCGCTGACGGCCCAGCGTCGGCACCAGGCAGGCTCGTACTCGATCTGGGCCGTCTACAGCGAACTGGTCGAAGCCGCCGCGCGCGCCGGACGCGGCGAGGACGCGGCCGAGGCCATGGACCACCTGGAGGCGCTGGCCCGCGCGAACCCCGTCCCCTGGGCCGTCGCCGAACGGCTCCGGGCCCAGGCACTCCTCGAACGGGGCGACGACTGCGAAGCGTTGTACCGGCAGGCCATCGACCACTTCGCCCGGACCCGGGTACGGGTGCTCCACGCGCGCGCCCGTCTGACGTACGGGGAGTGGCTGCGCCGGGAGAACCGGCGGGCCGAGGCCCGTGACGAGCTGCGGGCGGCGCACGACACGCTGTCGTGCATCGGCGCCCGCGGCTTCGCCGAGCGCGCGGCCCGGGAACTGCGCGCCACCGGCGAACAGCCGCGCCGGCACGGCGAGGACCCGCTGGGCCTGCTCACCGCGCAGGAACGGCTGATCGCCGGGAAGGTCGCCGCCGGAGCGACGTCCAAGGAAGTGGGCGTGATGCTCTTCCTCAGCCCGCGCACCATCGACACGCACCTGCGCAACGTGTACCGCAAACTGGGCATCTCCTCGCGCCGCCAGCTTCGCGAGATGTCGCTGTGACGCCCCGGCGCCGCGGCACGTCACCCCGCCGGCCACGCGGGCGGTTCCGACGGGACGACGGACCACGGCCGGTTCAGGACTGGTCCCCACCGGACCGGCCGAACAGCTCGATCTCGGCGATGGCCACCTGCTTGCCGGCGGACGCGGCATGCGCCGATTCGACGGTGAACCGGACCTTGGTCGCCTCACCGACCCGGAAGGCGCGGCGCTGCCCGCCCGCGCCCGGGTCCAGGGTGAGCGCCCGGGTCGTGATCCGCCCGTCCCGGCCCGTGATCGTCGCCGTGACCCGGTGCGGCAGGGCGGACTTGCCGAGCTGATCGGCGCGGGTGGACGTCCCCGGCGTGATGATGACGTCGAGCAGCCGTACCGGCCGCGCGAACCGCATCTCCACCCACTCGCCCTGACCCGACTGCTCCACCCCGGGACCCCACCAGGTGTTGTTCAGCTTGTCGATGACCAGCTTCGGTCCGTGGCCCGGGTAGGAGCGGGAGGCCCGGATCTCGTCCGGCTCGACCGGAGCCCGTTTGGCGAAGTGGTCACGCGTCGCCTGGATGCCGTCGGGGAGGTACAGCACACCGAGGACGACCAGCGTCACGGCGACGGCCAGGGTGATCCAGGTACCGACGCGGTCGAAGGCACGGCGCAGCCGGGGACGGTCACCGGCCCAGGGGGTCTCCTGGCCGCCGGGGCCGCAGAGGCGGCGCCACCAGGGGCGGCGTCCGGGCGCGGGGGCGGCGGCGCTCTCGGCGAGGGGCATCGCGCAGCGGTTGCAGAAATGACGGTCCGGGTGGTTGGGCGTGGCGCACCAGGAGCAGGGCGGGCCGTGTCCCGTTCCCTGGGGCCCGGGGACGCGTACCTTGGGCCGGTCGGTGTCGGGCCGGCCGGGCAGGACCGGCGCCACGGACGGGGCGGGGGCGGCCGGGGGAGCCTCGTGCTCCGGGACGGGCACGAGGAGGGAACGGGCGCGGTCGGCCGGGTGACTGTTCCCGCTGTCCGGGCCGTTGGGGTGGTGGGAACTGTTCGGGCCGTTCGGGCCGTTGGGACTGCTAGCACTGGCCGGCCGCTCCGGAGGGAAACCGTCCTGTGCCGTCGGCAGGGGGATACGGGGGGCGGTGTCCTCCAGACCCGGGTCGGCGGACCCGGATCCGTACGCGGACCTGGATGCGGCCCCGGACCCGGACGCGGCCCCGGCCGTGGACCGCGACGCGTCGGCCGTTCCGCCACCGCCGCGACTCCCGCTGTGCTCCGGAGCCGCCGGGCCCGAAGGGCGGTGCCCGCCCGGAGCCGCAGACGCTGCCGGTACGCCGGAGCCGGCGGGGCCCGTGGCCGTGGCCGTGCCGTGCCCCTCGGCCCTGGCGCCCTGCGCCGGCGTCCGGTACGGCTCCGTACCCTGCGAGCCGTGGGCCCGGCCCGAAGCGGCCCCGGAAGCCGCCGACGGGCCGCCGCGGCCACCGGCGTCCCAGCGGAGGACGGCTCCGCAGGCATCGCAGAACGACTTCCCCGGCTCCGCGCGGGTACCGCACTCACCGCAGTCCGGCGTGCTCATCTCTCCGTGGTCCTTTCGACGGTGGTCACCGTGACGGTGTAGGGCATGTGCGCGGGACGGGCCGCGGCCACGAGCGTGTCGAGGCGGTAGGTGTCGGCCGGGGCGGGGTCGGGCAGCCGCAGGACGACGTGCAGGTGGGGGCGGGCACTGCCGGGGAAGGGGCCGCGGGGCCGCGCGCTCCAGGCGGCGCCGCCGCTCTCCGTGATCTCCGGTTCGGCACCGAACGCGAGGCGGACGGCTTCCGACAGGCCGCGCCGGGTGCCCCGGACCCGGTGCAGGGCGACCGCGGCGGCCACGGCGGCGCGCAGCCGCGCTTCGGGTTCGGTGCCGTCGGTCTCGGCGCCCACCCAGGTGCCCAGCCACCGGGCGAAGTCGGCCGGGGTGAGCGCGGGGTCGAAGTAGCTGTCCAGACAGTCCAGCACGTTCAGGATCGGCGCGAGGACGTCGTCCAGCCCTCCGACGAAGCGCTGGGCGAGATCGTCGTCGGCGAAGACGGCCGGGAGCATCATGCCGATGGGCGCGGAGGAGCCCAGGCCGTCGACGGAGCCTCTCATGAGCGGCCTCCTGGGCACGCCGGCCGCGTCACGACCCGTCCCCGATCACCCGTACGCGGTGGTCGAAGGAGAAGACCAGGGACGGCGCTTCGAGGTCGATGCGGTCGGTCGGGTCACCGCGCCGGCCGGTCAGCGGGTCGGCGGCGTGCAGTACGACCTCGTCGACCAGTTCCACGCCGGGGACGCGTTGCAGGACGGCGAAGACCTCACCGGCCTGTACCGGGCGGCCGAAGGGCCAGCCACGGCCGTCCGCGCCGCCCGTGAGCGGGTCCAGGTGGCGGTAGAGGGCGTCGTGGGCCCGGCGCCGCACCCGGTCGGTGTCGGTGCCGCGGAAGGCGTGGACGGTGGCGACGACCGTGACGCCCTGGTAGTAGGGCGGGCCGACCGCGAGCCGGGTGCCGATGAGGCGGCGTTCGTCGAGGTGGCGGGTGATGCGGTCCAGCAGGCGGTCGCCGGGGACGAGCTGCTCGAAGCGCAGCCGGCCGCCGGGGTCGGGAACGGCCTGCGGGACGACCAGTACCCGTACCGCGTAGGACCCGTACTCGTCCCGTTCGCCTTCCAGGCACGTGATCCGGGCGGTCTCGGGCGCGGCCCGGCGGGCGAGTTCCTCGTAGTCCCGCAGGGTGACGGCGCGCTCCTGGGCGCGCAGCGTGATCGGGGCCCGGACCTTGGCCTCCTCGACGGTCTCCCCGTCGACTCCGCCGCGGGCCGCTTCGCCGTTGACGACCTCGGAGACGTACGGGATGGAGCTGCGCAGGACCCGTACGGCGCCCCGGGTGACATTGCCGGTCCGGCCGCCCCCGGTGCGGTACCGGCGGGCGCGCACGACCGCGCCCTTGGGGGGAACCATGCCGTACTGGCGCAGGCTGCCGTCCGCCTCGCGGACGGCGGGCCCGAAGGCGATGTCGCCGGTCGTGGCGTCGAGGGTGATGTGGCGGTCGTCCGGCCCGGACGCGGCGAAGTGCGGGACGACCTGCCAGTCCTGCCAGCCGTCGTGTTCGGCGGTCTGGAGCAGCAGGGGCGGGTCGTCGCCGACGACGGGCGCCCGGGCGAGCCGCCGCCGCTGCCCGGGCAGGCCGGTGGATTCGCCGAGCGCCTCGTCGCACACGGTGGCGGCGTGCACGACGCGGGTGGTGCCGCCGATGGTGCAGGCGTCGGCGGACCGTACGGTCGGAGACGTGGTGTAGAAGGGCTGGCCGGGCAGCGGCTCGGTGACGCGGCAGCGCAGCCAGCCGGCCTCGTGGCCGCCGTTGCGGGACAGCGTGTGCCCGCCGGGGACGTGCAGGACGACGTCGCCGGCGCGGTTGAGGCCGCCGGTGCCGTCGCGGTCCAGGTCGCAGGGCTGCCAGCCGTCCTCGGTCCACGCCTCCCACACCAGCGGCGGCTGCCGCGGGTCGACGCCGACACCGTCCACCCGGCTGTCGAGTTCCAGGGCGACGGCGCAGTGCGGTACGGCCGCCGTCAGGCCGATCAGCACGCAGTCCCCGGGTCCGGGCACCTCGGCGAAGCACCGTACGTCGGTGCCCTCGGCCAGCGCGGCGGTGCGGTCGGTGACGGGCTCGCCGCGCTGCTGCACCACCAGGCGGCTCAGCGCGCTGGGCACGATGGCCAGGTCGCGCTCGGTGGCAAAGACCACCGCCTCCTCCTGCTCCGTGCGCAGGGTGGCCACCTCGGTGCCGACCGGCACCGCCACGGCCTCCTCCTGGGGCGCGGACAGCCAGAAGGTGACGTCCGTACGGGCCGCCGTCGGCGGGAACAGGGTGACCCCCACCAGGTCCAGGAAGGCCAGGTGGTTCTTCTCGGGCACCCGGTTGAGGCGGTAGACGATCTGGTCGGCCATGTGGGCGACGGTCTCGACGAGGGTGACGCCCGGGTCGGAGACGTTGTGGTCGGTCCACTCCGGCGCGCGCTGCTGGATGTAGCGCTTGGCGTCGTCGACGAACTGCTGGAAGCGGCGGTCGTCGAGGTTGGGGGAAGGCAGGGACATCAGCGGTCGCTTTCGGGGGAGTCGCCGGAACCGTCGTCGAAGCGGCCGCCGCCGGGGCCGTCCTCGTGGGAGGGGATGACGTAGAAGGGGAAGACGAGACTGCGTGGATTGTTGGTGCCGCGGATCCGGTAGCGGATGTCGATGTACAGGACGCTGCGGTCGGCGCCGGTGGTCACCTGGACGTCGGTGACCTCGATGCGCGGCTCCCAGCGGTCCAGCGAGGCGTACACCTCGTGCTGGATGCGGCCCGCGGTCTGCTCGTTGACCGGGGCGAACACCAGGTCGTGGATCGCGCAGCCGAACTCGGGCCGCATCGGCCGCTCGCCCGGCGCGGTCGCCAGCACCAGCCGGATCGCCTCCTCGATCTCCCGCTCGCCGCTGACCAGCGCGATACCGCCGGTCGGCCCGATACGCAGCGGGAACGACCACCCGGAGCCGACGAACTGTTCGGCCATCAGAACCACACCCGCCTTCCACGGACCGGGACACCGAAACGGACAGAGCTACTGGCAAAGGGGCGACGGGGCCGGAAGACGCCGCTCACCCCGCCATCGGCAGGGGTGGGGTGACAGCGGCGAAGAAGAGCGGGGACGAGATGGTGGTCTTGGCGCCGTTGATCATGTTGGCGACCGAGGTGAGCTGGAGGGAACCGCCCGCGGTCAGGGTCGCGATGCCGCCCGCGGTCATGTTCAGGGCCCCTCCCGTGGTGAGCCCGATCTGCCCAGCGGACTTGAGGTTGATCAGGCCGGTGGAGTCGATGGTGAGCGGGCCGCCGCTCCTGATGCTGAGCAGCCCGCCGCTCTGCAGGCTCAGCCGGCGCCGGGCGCTCAGCGTGAGGTCGGTCCCGGCTTCCACCGACACCGACCTGCTGCCCTTGATGGTGACCGACCCCTTGCTGTCCACGACGATCTCGGTCTTCGTCCGGTCCAGGCTGACGGTCAGCCGCTTGTCGCCGGACGTCAGCCGGACACCCTGCTTGCGGCCGCCGGTCTTCTGGCTGAGCAGGTCCATACGGTTGCCGTCCCGGTCGGAGACGGTGTGCCGGCTCGCCTTCTTCCGTACGGTGTCGTGCAGCGGAACGTCACCGACCACGGTCGGCTTGTCCTTGCCGTTGTAGAGACCGCCGATCACGAACGGATGGTCCAGGGCGCCCCGGTCGAACCCGACCAGCACCTCGTCGTTGACGTCCATCGGGAACACCCCGCCACCCCCGAGGCCGCCCAACTGCACCGTCCGCGTCCAGTCACTGACGTACGTGTCGTCCAGCCAGGGGAACCGCAACTTCACCCGGCCCTGCTTGAGGGGGTCGTTCACATCGGTGACCAGGGCGTTGGCCACACTCGGCAGCTTGGGCCCGGTGCCCGTGCCGCCCCCGCCGGAGGCCAGCCCGAACAGCGAGCGCCACTGCCGGCCGCTGACGGTCACCCACGACTCGTAGTGCTTCCCGTCACCGAAGACATGCCGTACGGATGTCGCCGTGTACTTCCCCTCGAAGGGCGCGCCGGTGTCCGAGAGCGTCACCGGCACCCCCGGCCGCAGCCGCGTGTTGCCCAGCACCACGATCTCCACCTCGGCGAAGGCCCCGGTCACGTCGTCGGCCAGGGCGTCGGAGGCGAACCGCACCTCGGCCGACTTGTCGTACGGCACGGAGGTCTCGACCAGCTTGCCCGCCTTGAACCTCCCCGCGGCCGTGCCGGGCGTCTCGCCGATGGCGAAACCGGGGTTGTCCTTGGCGGGCGAGACGGAGCTGAGCGTCTTCTTCTGGGTGACGTCCCAGCCGCGCGCCTCCACCTTGCCGACCTGATCGGCGGCGGTGACGGCGGCCCGCAGCCGCAGGATGTCGATGCCGGCCTTCAGTTCGAGCGGGTCCTCGCCGTCCGTGCTCGACGCGGGCGCTCCCGAGGCGGGCTCCGGCTTGACGAAGCAGAACCTGCCCTTCGCGTCGATCGACATGACGGACTCGTTCTCGTCGGCCAGCCGCGCCAGGAAGTCCCAGTCGCTGACGTTGGACTGGCTGATGAACTCGTACACCGTCTTCGTCGAGTGGATCGTGCCGATCGGCACGCCGTCCTGCGCGGCCAGTTTCCTGGCGATGTCGGAGGCGGACTGGTTCCGGTAGGCCGCCACCCGGCGCTGGCGCATGAGCCGGTGCCCGAAGTCGTAGCCCCGGATGATGGTGAATGTGCCGGTGCCGTCGTAATCGGCCTCGAAACCGGTGATCTCGCCGGTCAGCAGCGTGTCACCGGCGCCCTGGCCGTCGGTCACGGTCGCGATGGTGACCGGGGTGCCGAACGTCGCCCCCAGCTTGCTGATCATGACCCGGTAGGGGTCGCGGAAGGTCAGCTCGAAGGCGGCGGGGACCCCGGCGCCCTGGTCGACCCAGCCGTCGACGAGGGCCTCCACGGCGTCGTCGGGCAGTTCACCGCCGATGGAGACCTGGAGGACGGCGGACGTGGCGGGACCGAGCATCAGTGACGCACCTCCTCGGCGGCGGGCAGGACGAGTTCGGTGCCCGTGGGCAGCCGGGACGGATCATCGATGCCGTTGGCCTCGGCGATCGCCCGCCACGAGGCCGCGTCCCCGTACTCCCGCCAGGCGAGGGACTGGAGCGAGTCACCGGCGACGACCCGGTGCACCCGCTGCGCGGTGAGCGCGCCCGACGTCGGGTTCTGCCGCCGGGTCTTGCGGGGAATCTCGTGCAACTGCATCCGGCAGGTGGCGCGGATGGGGACGCCGGTGGTCCCGAACAGCGTGTAGGAGGCTTCGACGGAGCTGACGTACGCGGTGAACCGGGCCGTGGAGAAGGACCCCCACTGGAAGACCACCCAGGGAGGAGAGGGCTTCTTGGCCGCCGAGCTCTTGGCGGTCACCACGCAGCAGCTCAGCAGCGCCGCCACCTTGTTCAGGACCGTGTTGCTGGTCGGCCGGTCGGAGGAGTCGAGGAAGACCTCCAGGGACATCACACGCGGCTCCGACCCCATGAACTCCGGCCGCGCACCCTTGCGTACGGCGATGGCCGGCGTCACCTTCCACTGGGCGGCCCGGCTGAGCGACAACTGCGCCGGGTTGAAGTCGAAGCCGAACGTCTTGATCAGAGCGCCCGGGCTGGTGCCGGTGCCGAGTGGCGGCTCGTGGATGGCGAGGGTGGCCCGGACCAGGCTCTTGCCGGCGCCGTTGCTGCTCTTGGGCATGGGGTGGTCTCTTCGTTCCTCGGTCGGTCGGCGGACTTCAGTCGGTGAACCCGTGGTGGGCGATCTCCAGGACCTCGGTGGCGACGGCCGGACTGGCGGGGTCCAGGGCCGGGCCCTGCCAGCTGACGGGCAGCACATCGATCAGGCCCCACCGCGCGACCTCCGAACCGTCCGCGCGGAGCGCCGTGATCTGGGCGGTGGGCCGCTCGATGCCGGTCTGGACGGAGGAGATCCACTTGGCGACCTTGGTGGTGTCCGGGGTGAGCGGGCGGGTCAGCCGGATGGTGGAGAAGGTGACCCGGGTCGGCAGCCGCCAGACGAAGCCGTTGTTGCCGCCCTCCTGCCGCTGCTCCGTCTCCACCTGCGACGACAGCCCGTCGCACCCGTTGAAGTAACCGAGGCTCTCGCCGTCGATGGTGAGGGTGAACCAGAGGGACGAGCCCGGGTCCTGGCGGGACATCGCGGGGCCTTTCTGTCAGAGCTCTCAGGTACGGGAGGGGGCGGGAGGGTGCCCGCCGGTCACTGGCGGGGATCGCGGAGTCTGCCGATCCGCTCGCGGTCCATCCGCAGTTCGGTGCGGATCAGCCGGGTGACGCGGCCGATGATCCGGTGCACCAGTTCGTCGAGCTGGAAGTCGGTCAGGGCACGCGGGTCGAACGCGGCGGCGGGGGGCCCGGCGTCGTCGGGCCGGGGCGTGCTTTCCGGATGCTGCTGCGTCGGATGCTGCTGCCCCGGAAGCGGGGCGTAAGAGGGACGGGCGGCAACAGAGGAGGTGGGCACGGAAGGGGTGTGCCGGGGCAGGGACTCGGCACGGGCCACAGGCATGGGGCGGTGGGCAGTCCCGGCCTGGATCGGTGTGGCCGCGACCAGGGGGGCGAGGGCGCCGGGGGCCGATTTGGGGACACGCTGAACGGTTACCGGGAGCGGAGGCAGGGGCGGGACGGGCGGAGTGCTGTTGGTCCTGAGGGCGTGGAGGAGGGGGAGCGGGGGTGCTCCCGGGGGCGTCGAAGGCGGCATCGGAGGCGATATCGGGTGTGGTGTCAGGGGCGAGGGCGGAGGTGCTGCTGCGGGAGGTGGGGCGAGGGAGGCCAGGGGGAGGGGGCGAGGAGCCGTAGTGGGACGGTGCGGGGCGGGATGGTGCGAGGCGGAGCGGTGCACCGGTGCGCCCTGCGGAGGCGTGGCGCGCCGCTGGACGTTGACGGGGGAGGGGGCAGGAGCGGAGCCCGCCGCAGACCGTGGGGCGGCCGGAAGCCCCCCGGCCGGAGGTGCGGGGAGCGGGGAAGAAGCGGGCGTGGCTGCCGCCTGGGGCGGGGGCCCGGTGGGGTGCGCGGTGTCCGGACGGGCCGACGGGAGGGGGAGGGGTGGAGCGTCCGCACGGGCCGTGGGCCTGACGGGTGGTAGGGCGGCGTTGGCGCGGGACGAGGGCCGGGCGGATGCTGGGGCCTCCGTGCGGGACGAGGGGGCGGCGGGTGGCAGGGCGTTGGTGCGGGACGGGGGCCTGACGGGTGGTGGGGTGTCCGTGCGGGACGAGGGTTTGGCCAGGGGAGTGGCGTCCGCGGGTGCGCTGGTGACCGGGGCACCCAGCGGCGAACGGCGCCGCGCGATCACTGGCGGAGCGCTCCGGTTCTTGGGCGTTGCCGTGGTGGAGCGTGAGGTGGGGGCCGGTGGAGTGGGGTTCGTCGGAGCGGATTCCGTCTGGGGACGGGGCGTACCGGTGGGCTGGGCAGAGCTTCCGGGCGTGCGTGGTGCGCCGGCCGTGGTGGGTGGGACTGCGGTCGACGGCGCGGGCGTCGGCGTTGCCGAGACCGGGGCGCCGAGACCGGTCGCGGCGACCGTGCGAGTGACGCTGCGCTGTACCGGCCGGTGGGGCGCGGACCGGGCCGGGGCGGGGTCCGGTGGCGGGTTCGGCACCGAGCGGGACGCGGCGGACGGTCCCGGGCCCACGGCGGGGGAAGGCGCCGAGGCCGGAAGAGCCGGGGGAAGGCCCGGGGCCGGCTGCGGTGCGTCAGAGCTGGTCGCCGAAGGCGCGGTGGGTACGGTGTGGCCGTCGGCGACCGGGAGCGGCCGCGCACCTTGAAGTGATCGACGCACAGGAGTGGTTGCGTAGAGCTGACCCGAAGCCGGTCCCGAAGCCGACTCCGGGACCGGTACGGCTGCTGACGTGGCGTTCTCGGGCGATGCCTGTTCCGAGGGAATGGCAGGTCGGGGCGCGGCGTCTCGCACAGGGGGGAGTGCGCGGTGCGGAGCGGCCGAGGGGCCCGTGCCGCGCGGGGTGGGTGCTGGAGCGCCGTGTGTGTCCTGTGCCGGTCCTGTCGGTGGATCGGCCGGCGGGCCATCGTCCGGCGAATCGGCGGGACCGCCGTTACTGGGAGTCGGCGCCGATGCCGCGCCGGTGGCGGGCGCCGCCGACGCGTGATCACGGGAGACGGCTGCCCGCTGTACCGCGGTGCCGGCTTCGGTCCGCCCAGGCGCTGCACGCCCGCGAGTTGCCGTTGTTCCACCGGGTGCGGCCGGGGCGCTGGTCGCCCTCGTCGGTGACGGCGCGGAGCGGCTGATGGTCTCGGTTGGGGCGGCCGCTCCGGTTCCTCCTTCGCCGCCTCCGGCCGGTGCGGCCGTTCCGGGCTCGTCGCGCATCACATCTGGTTCGTTCGTCGGCCCCGTAACGCGCTTGCTGGTACGCGGAGTTCGCGCTGCCCCCGCAGTACCGATCGCCGCAGCCGCGAAGCCCTGCCGAGCCACCGGCAGCACCCGCCGTTGCACGGTGCCTGGCCCGATCGGCGCCTTGGTCAGGGGCAGCCGGGACGGGGTGGACGGAGCGGGCGTCCCACGGACACCGCGAGCCGGGGACAGGACAGGTGCTGGTGCTACTGATGCCTCCTGAGACGCAAGGGACGAGACGGGAGACGACGAGGACGCGGTGGCGGACGGAACCGGGGACGCGGCGGGCGCGGCCATGGGTGCCGATGATGCGGCAAGAAGCGTCCGCCGGGCGGCCGGGGCGACAGGTGGCCGCTCGTGCGTCGCCGGTGCCTTCCGGGTGACTGGGCTCTCCGCGGCCGTACCCGAACTCGCCTGGGCGCCACCGGTGTCCGAGGCGTTCGTGGTGGCTGTGGTGGCCGAGGCGGCCCTGGCGGCTGAGCCGGACGTGGTGTGCGGAGTCGCCGGAACCGGCCGGGCCGTGGCGCCAGGAAGGGACCGGCGGACACCGCCGGAAGGCCGAACCGACGGGGTCCGCGGACCCGGGACGACCGGCCCAGCAGACTCCACGCTCGCAATGGCACCAACAGACCCAGTGGCACCAACAGATCCAACGGCATCGACAGCCTTCACAGCCCCGATAGGCTCGACGGCCTTCCCGGACCCCGCCTTCCCGGGCCCCGCCTTCCCGGACCCCGCCTTCCCGGGCTCCGCCTTCCCGGACCCCACGGCCTTTCCCGCCCCGGCAGCCCTTCCAGCCCGAACCTCCCCACCCCTTGAAGCCGCCCCCGCTCCAGCCCCAACCCCCACCCCAGCCCCCGCCCCCACAGCACGCAACGGCACCACAGGCACCCGCTGCACAGCAGGCTCCGGCGACGACGGCGCCACCGGCGCCCAGGGCAGCGTCCTCGATGGCCGTTCCAGCCCCGTCACCGGACGGGCCGTGACGGTGATCGCCCCCGGCAGCAGCCCGACGGGAGTGGTGTCGAGAACGCCGATGCGGGTGGCCGCCGCATCCGTGAACGAGGGGTTCTGCCACGTCGGCAGCCGCCTGCCGAACCCGGCGTCCGCCACCTCGGCCCGGCCGTCGGTCACGGACCGCTGGATGGACGGCAGCGTCCGCCAGGCGGTCGAGGCAGCCGCACCGGCAGGCGCGCCACCGGCCACCATCGGCTCACCGGCGGCACCGGCCGCACCGCCGCCGACCCCGTACCCCGTGTCCCCGGAAGCCCGCCGCGCCTCCGCACTCCCACCGTGCTCACGCCCACCCCGGCCCCGTAGCCGCTCCAGGAATCCCATGGTTCAGTCCTCCGCCCCGGCGCGTGTCACGAAGGACGCGATCCGGTCCGTGTAGCCGCGGCGGTCGTGGTGTTCGAGGTCCAGGATCGTCTCCAGGTCCCAGTGGAAGTGGTAGGCGACGTACGCGATCTCCTCGTGCAGTCGGTCGGTCGCGTACGTCACGATTCCCCCAGGCGGCTCCCGCCGAGTTCCACTTCGAACGGCTCGGAGCAGTGCGGGCAGTCCACCGCGGCGCGGGTGTGGCCCTCGGCGTTGATCTGACGGTAGAAGTCCTGGAGGAACGCGAGGTCGGAGGCGAACATGTTCTCCACGATCCCGTCGTGCACCATCGGCAGCGTGCCCAGGCGGGTGACGACCCGGCCGAGCAGGACGACCGACAGGTACGCGGGGTTCTCCTGGACCCGGACGTCGCGCAGCGGGACCAGTTCGTCCCGTGCCGTGGACAGGCGCATCACACCGTCCCGGTGCACGGTGCCCGCCTCGTCGACGTATCCGCGCGGCAGTTGGAAGGGGAACTCGGTGCGCAGGCTGCGGGGTACCGCGTCGGCCGGAGCCGCGGCGCCGGGAGGCGGAACGGGGGTATCCGCTCCCGCAGCCGCGGCCTGGGGGGCCGGTGGCGCCGGCGCGGCCGTGCCCGCGCCCGGCGCACCGGCAGCCGTGCGCCGCATCATTCGATGACCAGCTCTTCGAAGACGATGGTCACGGTCTCGGAGAGCACGGCGGCCTCGCCGGCCTTCAGCGTGCTCGCGTCGATCTTGCTGCACCAGGCGTTGCGCAGGTTGTAGCGCTTCACCGGGTTGTCCTCGTAATCCATCATGATGATGGAGGCGTTCTTGCGGGCGGTGCTCATCCGGCCGTTGATCGAGTCGTTGATCCACTGCGTGAACGAGGACGACTGGGTCATGCCGCGCACCACGGTGCACTGCCCGTTCTTCTGCACACCCGGCAGAATGTTGATGTCGACCTTGCCCTGCGCGGTGTTCTGCGGGCTGACGATGACGTCCTGTTCGATGGTGAGGCCGCTGACCTCCGAGAGGTACTCGACCATCACCCCGTCGATCTGCAGGCCGAAATTGTGTGAGGTGAGGGAGTCACCCTGCATGAGAGCCATGGGTTCGCTGTCCTTCTGGGCTTGGTGGCGGTGGGCTGCGAGGGTCCGGGGCGGAGGCGGGCGGGGCCTACTCCTCCAACTCACCGCTGCCGCTGGAGAACTGCGACAGCCGGAAGATCACGAACTCGGCGGGCTTGACCGGGGCGACACCGATCTCGCACACGACCCGGCCCAGGTCGACCGACTCCGGCGGGTTGGTCTCCTCGTCGCACTTGACGTAGTACGCCTCCTGGGGCCGCTGGCCGAAGAGCGCGCCGCTGCGCCACTCGGTGACCAGGAACGCCGAGATGTTGCGCCGGATACGGGCCCACAGCGCGTGGTCGTTCGGCTCGAACACCACCCACTGGGTGCCGATCAGGATCGACTCCTCCAGGTAGTTGAAGTACCGGCGGATGTTCAGGTAGCGCCACTCGGGGTCGGACGAGAGGGTGCGGGCTCCCCACACGCGCACGCCGCGGCCGGGGAACGCCCGGATGCAGTTGACGCCGACGGGGTTGAGCAGGTCCTGTTCACCGCGGGTGATCTGGAGTTCCAGGTCGACGGCGCCCCGTACGACCTCGTTGGCGGGAGCCTTGTGCACGCCGCGCTCGGAGTCGTTGCGGGCCCAGATGCCGGCGACGTGGCCGCTGGGCGGGACCATACGGGCCTGGCCCGTCGCCGGGTCGAAGGACTTGATCCAGGGGTAGTAGAGCGCCGCGTACTTGGAGTCGTAGCCCGCGGTCTCCTGGCGCCACAGCCGTATCTGCTGGGCGTTCAGGCCGGGCGGCGGGTCGATGACGGCCACCCGGTCGCCCATCAGCTCGCAGTGCGCGATGAGTCCGAGCTGGACGGCCTTGACGGCCTCCAGGTCGATGGCGCCCCGCTGGTAGGCGGCCATGAGGTCGGGCACGGCGACCATGGAGATCTGGTCGACGGCCTCCAGGCCGCCGAAGCCGGTGCGGTCGGCGGAGTCGCCGAGGTACTGGGCCGGGCCGGGGTTCGCGGTGGTGTCCCGCTGCGCGGGCGCGGCGGCCGGGGCCGGGGCGGGCGGTGCGGCGAGGGTGACGGTCTGGTTGTCCGGGCGGGCGAGCTGCGCCGGCGGCACGGCCTCCGTCACGGTGATGAGCTTGGAGCGTTCCTTGACCTGGGTGACGACGTAGGACCGGTTGCTCTTCTTGGCGCTCACGTCGAACGTCTCGACCGGCTTGTCACCGTCCCTGACGACGAGCCTGAACCGTTCGGCGGGGCCCTCCCCTTCGGGGTCGGCGACCTCCACGGTCAGCGGGCCGGCCGTGCCCCGGGCGACGGCCGCCACGGAGAAGGTGCCGAGCTGCTGCGGCTCGGCGGCGGGCAGTTGCGCCGGAGGGGCCGAGCCGGTCACCGCGGCGGGGGACCCGCCCTCGCCGGAAGCGCCCTCGGTGGAACCGCCGATCCGCACCACGTACGCGGCGGAACCGCCGTTGTTGAAGAAGCCGTAGACGGAGTGGGCGAGGTAGTACCCGTCGGTGAAGTCGCCGAAGGAGGCGACGTACTGGGTCCAGTTGGTCACCAGTGTCGGCTCGTTCAGGGGCCCGGCCGGTGCGAGCCCGACGAAGGCCGCCACGGAGGTGCCCACTCCCTCGATGGGACGCGAACCACTGGCCACCTCCTCGACGTAGACGCCGGGCGACAGGTAGGACGGCATGCTCTGCTCTCCTCGGGGTACACGACGGGACGTCTCCACCCTCGGCTACGGCCCCTCGCCGCCGAAATGTCCTCAGGTGCCGGGCCCTGGGCAGTGCCGCTGCCCTCAAGGGCGCGGCGCCGTGCCTCCCCGGCCGGCCGGTGGCGGCCCGCCGCCCGGGACACCGGGGCCGCCGGGCGCGCCGCGCCGACGCTGCCGCGGAGCGGGGCGCAGGGCCGCGGGCCGAGGGCATCCGGCACCGCCCGTCCGGGCAGCCGGGTCTGCCCGGGAGGCTCCTGACGGTGTCCGCCGCCTCTCCTAGCGTCGTGGCGTGAGCCCTTGGACTTCTTTGGAACCCGCTTCCGCGACCGTCAGCCCCGGCAGCAGCACCTCGGTGCGGCTGCGGGTGCGCAACACCGGAGACATCGTCGACGAGTACCACTTCGAGCCGGTCGGTGATCTCGCCCCCTGGACCACCGTGGAGCCGCAGGCGCTGCGGCTCTACCCGGGAACGACCGGCACGGTGGAGCTGACGTTCGCGCCGCCCCGCACGCCGGACGCGACCGCCGGCCCGAATCCGTACGCGGTGCGGGTCACGCCGACGGAACATCCGGACGCCGTCACCGTCCCCGAGGGCAACCTCACCATCACCCCCTTCACCGAGATGCGCGCCGAACTGGTGCCGCCGACGGTGAAGGGGCGGTTCCGGGGGCGGCCGCGGCTGGCGGTGGACAACCTCGGCAACACCAAGGTCACCGCTTCGCTCAGCGGCAAGGACGCCGGCGAACGGCTGTCGTACGAGATCCAGCCGGGCAACGTCCAGATCGAGCCGGGCCGGGCCGCTTTCGTGAAGGTGACGCTGCGGCCCCGGCAGATCACCTGGTTCGGCTCCAAGCAGGAGCAGCCGTACGCGCTGGCCGTACGGCGCTCCGGCACCGAGCCGGACGAGGTGGCCGGCACCTTCGTGCAGCGCGGCGTCCTGCCGGGCTGGCTGGCCACCACCTTCGGCCTGCTGCTCGCGCTGACGATCGCGTTCGTGACGATCTGGCTGGCGTACCGGCCGCAGGTGCAGAGCGTGGCGCGGGAGAAGCCCGAGAAGGCCGGCCAGCTCGCACCGGGCCGCCCGTCCCCGCCGGTCAGCAGCCCGCCGCCGCAGCCCCGTCAGACGGAGGGCCCGACCGAGAAGCCCGGCGGCGGGGAGGAGAAGCCGAAGGGCGGAGGAGGCGGCGACGGGGACCGGCCCAAGGAGGAGCCCCAGGAGCGCACCGCGGCCACCGCGGTGCGCGAACTCGTCGCCCGCAGTGCGGGCCGCCACATCTGCTACCGCGCCTTCGTCCAGGACGACGGCTGGCAGGAGCCGGTGTGCGACGGGGCCGAGGCCGGGACGGTGGGCCAGGGCAAGCCCGTCAAGGCCCTCAACATCGCGGTGTCCGGCACCAAGGGCGTCACCGGCGCGTCCGCCTACGTGGGCGAGGGCTGGCGCAAGGACGACGCGTGGCGGAAGGAGGACGACGGCAAGGACATGGTCCTCGGCAGCACCGAGAGCGCCGACCCTCCCCTGCAAGGGTTCACCCTCCAGGTCTTCGACGGCTCCGTGTGCCACGAAGCCAACGTGAAGGACCAGAACTGGACGGACAAGCTGTGCACCGAACCCGGCCAGTGGAGGTACGGCGGCAGCCCCATGGAACGGAACCTCCCGTTGGAGGCGGTCCGCTTCACCGTGTGACCACGGGCCGGACGGGTGAGGCCCGCCGTGTCACCAGCTCGTCCCGCCCGGTACCAGCCGCCCCGCCTTGCGGTACTCGCGACGGGCGCCTTCCCACAGGTCGCCCGCCGTGACCGGCTCGTCCCGGCCGGCCGCGAGGTAGGCGGCGGTCACCACCGCACTGCGGATCGAGCCGCCGGCCAGCTCGAAATCCCGGGCGAGGGCGTCGGTGTCGGCGTCGGCGTCCATGGCCCGCGGTACGTGCGTCAGGCCGTGCCGCCACAGCGCGAGCCGCTGTCCGGCGTCCGGGAAGGGGAAGTCGACCACCTGGTCGAGGCGGCGGGTGAACGCGTCGTCGATGTTGGCCCGCAGGTTGGTGGTCAGCAGGGCGACGCCGTCGAAGGACTCCAGGCGTTGCAGCAGGTAGGCGCTCTCCAGGTTGGCGTACCTGTCGTGCGAGTCCTTGACCTCCGAGCGTTTGCCGAACACCGCGTCGGCCTCGTCGAAGAGGAGCACGGCGTCCGTACGGTCGGCCTCCGTGAAGATCCGTTCGAGGTTCTTCTCGGTCTCCCCGACGTACTTGTCCACGATCGAGGACAGCTGGACCACGTACAGATCGACCCCCAGATCGGCGGCGATCACCTCGGCGGACAGCGTCTTGCCGGTGCCGGACTCGCCCGCGAAGAGACCGAGGACGCCCCGGCCGCGGCCGCCGCCGGCGCTGAGCCGCCAGTCGCCGAGCACCCGGTCGCGATGCCGGGCACGCAGGGCGAGTTCCCGCAGTTGGGCGAGGGGCCCGTCGGGCAGGACCAGGTCACGCCAGTCCACCGCGGGCCGGATGCGGCGAGCGTGCCGTTCGAGGCCCGAGGCCGACTGCTGCCGGGCGGCGAGCTGTACGTGGGCGGCGGTGAGCGCGGTGCCGTCGAAGGCGGCGAGCGCGGTCGCCGCCCGGGCGGCGCGGACGATGTGGTCGCCACCGAGGTGGTACGGCGCCACGGTGGCGGCCAGGTCGAAGCCGTCGGCGGCCGGTCCCAGCGCGGTACGCCAGGTGTCCGTGCCCCCGGCCGGCCTCCGGGGCGCCTGGAGTACCAGCGGGTCGTGCGCGGACCACTGGGGATCGTACGGACGGGAGTCGGTCAGCAGCACCGTCACCTCGGTCGCCGCGGTCAGTTCGGCGACCATCGGGCCCGGATGCTCGGGAAGGCCGCCCACCACGACCGCCCGGCCGGTCAGCCGCGCCTCCCGCAGCAGTTCCGGGACGTGCTCCGGCGGCCCTTGGAAACGCAGCGCGTCGGCGCCCGCCTCGTGCAGCGCGGACGCGAGGGTCGCCAGGGCGTCGCCCGTACGGTGCTCCCGCACATAGGCGGTGATCGGCCCATCGCTGAGGCGGGCGGCCAGCCGCCGTACGAAGCCCTCGTCGTGTTCCGCGCCGGGCAGCGGCTCCGGCATCGGATGCAGCAGCCCGAGGAGCAAGGTGTCCGGGGTGTCGTCACCCAGCACATGGGCGGTGAACCGGTCGGGTACGGACAACGAGCGGGTCAGAAAAGGCCGTTCGGCCTCCTCGACGGTCAGCAGCCCCAGCGCGCGGAGCGGCGCCGAGAGGTGGAACCGGGCGCGCGCCTCCGGCAGGTGCGCGGGCAGTCCGCACAGGTCGAGGGCGAGGCCCACGGTGGCGCGGCGGCGGCTCACGTCGTCGTTGAGGTAGCCGTACAGCGGCTCGAAGGTGCGGTCGAGGTCCGGGGCGAGGGCGATGAGGAGCACGGCGGTGTCCAGCTCGGTCAGCCGCAACCGGGCGGCCGTACGGGCCAGTCGGTCGTCGGCGTCCGCCGGGCACCCCGCCGGCGCGCCCGGCCGTACGTCCGCTTCCCGCACGGCCTCCTGCACCGTGTCCGGCACCGTACGCGCCCAGGTGTGCAGCAGACGGCCCACGGCGTCCTCGGACAGGTAGAGGCCGCGCAACGGGTCGTCCGCGGTGGGATCGCCGGCGGAACGTCGTTCGACCAGCGCGGTCACCGCGTGCCGCAGCCCCGCCAGCCGATCGAGGAGCGAACGCGCCGGACTGGCCGCACCGGCGGCCCCGGCACCGGCAGTTGTGGGGAGGACGTCGTCCAGGGGCGAGGTGCCGCTCACGTCTGCTCCTTGCGGCGGCCCGCCGCCTGCTCGTGCGCGGCGCGGGCCTCCGCGATCTGACGGGGCCGGTGGCCGCGCTCTTCCGACCGGGGCGGGCCGCCGTCCGCACCGCGTACCCGGACCACCGCTCCCTCCGTGACCGGGGGTCCCGCCTCGTAATCGGGGAACGCCGGGAACGGCACGGTCACCGCGACATCCAGGGAGGGCTTGAGCTCCCCGCCCAGCGCGGACCAGATGTCGGCGAGGGAGCGGGCCTCCGACTGACTGCCGCTCACCGTCACCGGCACGGCCAGACCGAGGCGCCCGAGCGGTTCCGGAAGTTCCCCGGCGGCGAGCAGTTCGTGGGGCAGCAGCGTGGCCAGTACCGCGGACAACAGCCGGTGTTCGTCCTGCGGCGTCTTCGTCCAGGCCGTCACCAGGTAGGAGAGCCGGAACCAGCGCGGCGGACGACGGTGGCGTACGACGATGTCGCGGTCGTCGCGCAGTCCGGTGCGTCCGCGCTGCCGCCGGGCCATGTCCTCCCGTACGTCGTACAAGTAGGCGTTCACCACGGGCGCGTTGCGCCGGGCGGCCCAGTCACGGGTGGGTACCTCGAAGGACACGTCGATACCGGACCCGGCCAGTGCGCCGCCGCCGATGAGTCCCTTGAGGACCTCGTCCACCTCATGCATCACTTACGTGCTCCCACCTGCCGGCCGCCCCGCCGGACGCCGGCGCCGGCGCTGTGCGGCCCCGCCGCCGGTCGCGTCGGCTGTTCGCGACCCCGCTGCCGATCGTGGCCCCTGTGCCGTCCGGGGCGCAGGCACGCCGGGGACGGCGGCGGGGCAGCTCTCGTGCCCCAAGGGGCCGTCCCCGCCGTCCGGCCGGTCAGATGTAGCCCTCGCGGAGGGCGTACGCCACCGCGTGCGAACGGTTGCGCAGATGCAGGCGGGTGGTGAGCCCGTGCATGACGTTCTTGACGGTGCGTTCGGAGTACGACAGCTTGGTGGCGATCTCCGAGGTGTCGAACCCCTCGGCGACCAGCCGCACGACGTCGACCTCGCGCGAGGTGAGGCCCAGGAAGGACCCCGGCTGGTCGGCGCCGCCCCGGTGCAGGCGCCCCACCTGGCTGATGAGCCGGCCCAGCAGGTCGGCGGGCAGATCGCCGCCGCCCTCGGCCGCGGTCAGCACCGCCTGCACCAGCCGGTGCGCCGTGGCCTCGCGGCGCCAGACGATGGCTCCCGCGCCGCACTCGATGACGTCCAGCAGTTCGTTCTCCCGGATGGTCCCCACCACGAGCACCACCCGCGCTCCCTCGCTGCGCACGACCCGCCGCAACCGGGCGAGCGCCGCCTCGTCGAGCACGTCCTCGACGAGCACGGCCACGGTGGCCGAACCGGCGTCCTCCCCGAGGTCGACCTCCGGATGGCGGCGTAACTGGCTGAGGACCCCCTCCCGGCTGATCGGGTCGGGCGCGGTGACCGCCACCCGCACCCGGCGCGCGGTGGGTACGGAAGCCGTGGTGGCCGGGTGCGAACTGAGCACGTGAATCCCCTGTCCTGTTCACCGGCGGCCCCATCCGTCCGGAGCCGGTACGTGACTGCTGTACCGACCATGCCGCCGAAAGGGCGACCGCCGCGTCGGCGAGAACTACGTAGCCGGGCCCTTACGTAATCCCGCGCCGGGCGGGGACGCGGGAATCCCGCGGGGCCGCGGCGCGGGGCGCCGCCATCCGGGCCGGGCTTCCGGACCGGCCCGGCATGGCGGCGGCGTGCCGGTGCGGTGCGCCGGGATGCTGGTCCGGTGTCCGGACCGGGCAGGAGGAGCCGTGGACGATTCCAGCCGCCGAGGAGCCCGGGGCCCGGCACCCGCCGCCCCCGGCGGGTCGGGAGTCATCGGTATCGGGCTCGCCGCCGTGCTGACGGCCGCGCTCGCGCAGGGTTGGTGGCAGTGGTTCGCCACGTACCTCGGCGTGACGCTGCTCGCGGTGATCCTCCCCTTTTACCGGCTGCCGCCGCGGGCACCCGGTTCGCGACGCGCGTACATCGCGAATCTGACGGCGTTCTCGCTGGTCGTCGGCCTGTGCGCAGCGATCACCCCGGCCCCCGTGATGCAGCGCCGGGCCTGGCTGTTCCCGATGCCGGGCACCCGTGACCGGTGTCCCGAGCTGGGCAGCTACGAGAGCGTCCGTACAGAGGCGGCGCTGGCCGGCCTGGCCGGTCGCGACGGCGCCGCCCTGGCCCACGCACAGGACGTCCACCGCCAGGCCGCCGTGGCCGACTGCCTGTCCGTCACCACGACCCTGTGGCTGCCGGTGTACGCGGCCGGAGTGGCTGTGCTGGCCGGGCTGGGGGCATGGGCCTTCGACCGGGCTCGGGGCTGAAGCCGGGCGCCACTGCCCGTCAAGTCCTGGACCGACTGGTGGCCGAGGCCCGCCTCAGGCACGCCCAGTCGCCTTGCGGCCGTCGGCGTCACAGGGCAGATCGGTGCCGGGGGCGTCGGCGCGGAAGTCGCGGGCGGCCTGGTGTTCGACGTCGGTGATGGCGGTGGGGCTGACGGCGATGGCCCCGCCGAAGGGCCGCTCGGCGTCGTGGACGAGCAGCAGGGTGGCGGTGAGCAGGGCGGTCGCCACGGCCAGGGTGGCGAGCTGGGGCCGGTTGCGGCGGCGGGGGATGCACAGGCACAGGGAGATGACGGTGATGGAGAGCAGGACGAGCATGAACCAGTAGATCACCGCGGGGACCGCCGCGGTCGACTCCGTCAGCCGTGCCTGGCGGGCCTTGGCCCGGGTGTCGTCCGCCGACACGAGCATGCCGAAGGCGCTCTGGTCCGTGCCGATGTCCTTGAAGGCGCTGCGCAGGTCGGCGGTCCAGACGCTGGGTTCCGGGGCGTTCCGGCCGTGGGCCATGGTCGGCCACTCGAAGTGGTGTACCGCGCGGGTGTAGCAGACGACGTCGGCCTGCACCCGGTGGCGCTGCGTGGCGTCGTGGAGGTAGTCCGCCGTCTCCGCGAGGTGGTCGGCCGCGTTGGCCTCGTTGTGCGCCGCCTCCTCGGCCCGGTTGTAGGAGCCGGCCGCGGTGGCCAGGACGAAGGCGAGGATCAGTACGGTCAGCGTCTGCACCGGGCTGAGCAGGTCCTTCACCGACAGACCTTCGTCGTCGGCTTCGGAGTCGTTGCGGCGCAGGAAGTGGTGGGCGATCAGGCCGAGGATCAGGGCGACCACGGCCACCACGAGGGTGACGGTCATGTGAGCGGGCCTCCGGGAGCGGGGTCGGGGCTCGACGCCGACGGTCTCTTTCCCCCCCTTGCCGGACGGCGGAGACCGCAGACTGGTTCGCCCGCTCGGCCATCCGTACGAGCGATGCCCCTGGGCTCCCTGGGGGTACCGGTCCCGGCACGAGGAGGTACGGGACCCGGCACGACATCCGGCCACGGCGCTCAACCGGTGGCCGGTGCTCGGCACGGCGCGGTGGCCGCGGGCCGGGCGGGCGGTGCGCCCGCCCGGCCCGCGGCGTCACCGCCCGGCCACCGGCAGCAGATGCCCGCGCAAGGGCACGACGAGACAGCCGCGCAGACGCTTGGTCGTCTCGTGGCCCACGCCGTAGTCGATCCGGTCGAACTCCTTGCTGGTGACGTACATCAGCGGCGCGTAATACGTGGCCGCCAGGTGGGCGTACGGCGTGGCGCGGCCCTCCTCGGTGGTGCCGGCGTAGATGTTCTGCAGGACGCGGTCCCGGGCGACGAACAGCGCGTGGGCCAGGAGGCGGCCGTCGCGGACGACCGAGTACAGCACGAGGTCGTCGCCGAACGCCTCGATCAGGGCGCTCAGCCTGCGCCGTTCGCTCTCCTCGTCCGCGGGCTGGCCGTAGTGGCGCAGCAGACAGCAGCGCGCGGCCACCACCTCGTCGAACCGGGGCCGCGGGTCCTCGCGGACCACCTCGCCGCCGGCCTCGGCCAGCCGGCGCAGCTGACGCAGGATCTCGGCCCGCCGCCGGTTGCGCGGCCCCGAGTGGTAGTCGTCCCAGTCCGCCCAGCCGATCTCCAGCACCGACCGGGAGGTCAGATCGAAGCTCGCGCCGCCGAGGGCCGTGGTCACCGGGTCGAGCACGGCGGCGCCTTCGGGGGTGGTGTAGAGCACGCACACCGTCGCCAGCCCGGCGTCCCGCGCGTGGTCCAGCACCGCGGACAGGCAGTCGCGTACCGCGTCCTGGCGGCGGCCGGCCGGTCCGACCGGGTCACCGAGGTAGCCGGGGGCGGACAGCACCACGCTGGGGAGCATGTCCGCCGCCGCGCCGCCGAGCTGCGGGGCCACCGGCCCGTCGGCGTGCGCGGCGGGGAAGACCTCGGGGTCGGCGCGCAGGATCGTCCACGGGTTGTACGCCTCGTAGGCGCCCGGCTCCCCGACCACCGCGCCCACGAGGCCGAGCGCGGCACCGTCGTCGTCCTCGTGCAGCACCATCAGGGGCTTTCCGGGCAGCCGACTGAGCATGATGTCGATCCAGCGGGCGCTCTGCACCGCGGAGCCGGGGTGCAGCCGGCCCCAGCGTGCGGCGTCGAAGTGCGCGGAGATCTCGGTGCGGGGCATTCCTCTCCTTCGTTCTGTCGTGGGCCGGTCCTCGTGGACGGTTCAGCGGGGGGCCAGGTCGGGCTCGGCCGCGGGGACATCGGCCGGCGGCTCGGCCTTCAGGCCCCGGATGCTGGGGGCGAGCAGCGCCGCGAGACTGAGCAGGACGGCTGCCCCGCCGGCCACGACGGCCGCGCCCCGTGCGTCCAGGGAGGTGACCAGCGGGCCCATCAGCAGGGTGCCCAACGGGATCAGGCCGTCGAACCCGAGGAACGACAGGCTGCCCACCCTGCTGGTGAGGTTCTCCGGCACCCGGTCCTGGAGCAGGCTCGGGTAGAGGGAGTTGAAGACGTGCAGCCCGATGCCGTACAACAGCGCGAGGGCCAGCGCCGGGACGCCCCCGCCGAAGAATCCGACGGCGGTCAGCGCCGCCGCCATCATCAGCAGCATCGCGAACATGCTGGTGCCCAGCCGTTTGACGGTGAGCCGCATGAGGATCACGGCACCGATCAGCGCGCCGACGCCCTCCAGCGCGTAGAAGACGCCGAGCGACTGGGCCTGGCTGGTGCCCTCCGGGGACATGATCAGCGGCACCGGTACGTCGAGCACACCGGCGAAGACGGCGTTCACCAGCGCGCCGACGCCCAGGAAGATCAGCAGCCAGGGCACGCCCCGCACGTAGTGCAGCGCCTCCACGATGTCCCGGCCGAACCGGCGCAGTTGCTCGCCCATCGGCTGACGCGGCTCGTCGGCCGCTTCGCCGTCGGTCACCGGCCGGGCGCCGGTCACGCCCTTCGGCCGGACCATCAGCAGGATTCCGGAGAGCAGGAAGGTCAGCGCGTCGAAGGCGAAGGTGGCGGGCGCCCCGATGAACCCCACCAGCAGACCGCCGATCAGGGGGCCGCCGATCAGCCCGAACTGCATGCTGACCGACAGCGCGGAGTTCGCGGGGACCAGCTTGTCCCGCGACGTGATCTCCAGCATGTACGAGAACGAGACCGGCATGAAGAAGCCGTCGGCGATCCCGATGAGCAGCGAGAGCGCCACCAGCAGCAACGCGCTGGTCGTCCAGTAGGTGGCGGCGGCGATCAGCAGCAGGACGACCACCCGCGCCATGTCGCACACCACCAGGACCTGCCGCCGCGCCTTGGTCCGGTCTCCCACCGCCCCACCGACCAGGTAGAACAGCAGCGAGGGCACCAGCAGCGCGGCGGTGGCGGCGGCGAGCACCGACGCCGATCCGGTCACGGTGATGAGGTGGGTGGCGAAGGCGATGCGGAAGGCGTAGTCGCCGACCAGGGACAGCGTGCGGGCCGCCCAGAAACGGCGGAAGGCCGGCTGGGCCATGATTCCCCGGTGTGACTGGGGAGCGGAGCTCACGGGGGACTCCCTAGGTAGAAACGGATCGGAACAGAGGGCCGACCGGCACTAGAAGGCGCGGCCCGACCAGGCCCACTGGGGCCGGAACGGTTCGAGGAGGGGCTGGATGCCGGGCGCGCACCGCTCGTCGCCGAACGCGCGGAACAGCTCCTCCGCGAGGTCGAGCAGCCACGGCAACGCCTCCTCCTGCGGCAGCCGGTCGGCGAAGAGCACCTTGTCGCACTGCGCGAACAAGGCAGGCGTTCCGGGGAGTCGGGCGGCGACGGCCGCCCTGGACAGCAGGTGCTTGGTGCCGTACGTGATCCGGCCGAAGGCGTTGAGGCCGGCGGTGAGGAGCGCTTCGGCGGCGCCCCGGCACATCAGTTCCCGGGCGGGAGAGCTGAGCACCGTGGTGTCGGCCAGGAGGCTCATCGTGTCGACGAAGGCCAGTGCCGCCGCCGACGCGCGGACGAGGTCGGCGTCGATGCCCTTCTTGATCTCCTCCAGGCGGTCGGCGTTGGACAGCGGCAGGCCCGTGCTGACCCGCTGGACGAGCCGCAGTTCCAGGCCCTGGAGGTTGGCCAGGTCGGGCGGTGCGTCGCCGGTGGCCGGCCGTACGGCCTGCTGCACCAGGGCGATCGCGTCCTCGCTGACGTACTCGATGTTGACCATCAGTTCGCCGGCCATGCCGTCGAAGCTGTCCCCGAAGATCGAGGGATGGTTGGTGGTGCCGGGTACCCCGCGCGCGCCCGGTCCGGGCATCAGGACGAGGATGTCCAGGTCGGAGGTCGGGTTGGCCTCGCCGGTCGCGTAGGAACCGGCCAGCATGACCACGTCGCCGGGCCGGTCGTCCACCAGAGCGGCGATGCGCTCGGGGGTGGCGCCTTGCCGGCCCAGTGCGGCCTGTACCGAGGGGGGGAGGGCGTCCAGAAGGGCAGGGTCCATGGTGGTGGCTCGCTTCTGCTCGAAGGTCAGGGGCGGGTGAGGGCCGTGCGCAGCCGGTGCAGGCCGTCCTTGAGCTGGTCGGCGGGGAGCGCGAAGGAGAGCCGCAGACGGCCGGGGGCGCCGAAGGCCGCGCCGTCGACCACCGCCACCTCGTGCCGGGCGCGCAGCCAGCCGACGACGTCCTCCCGTGCCTGCGGCGGGGCACTGTCGGCCAGCCAGCCGCGCAGGTCGGGGAAGAGGAAGATGCCGCCCGCCGGGCGGGCGCAGTGCACTCCGGGGATGCCGGCGAGGGCGTCGAGGGCCAGGTCGAGATGGGTCGCGAGGCGGGCGCCGAGCTCCCGGCGTCCGGGCTCCCCGGTGGTCAGCACCTGCTGCGCGATGTCCTGGACCACTCCGCTGGCACCGCCGATGAGGTGGGAGGCGGTGGCCGTGATCCGGGTGGCGGTGTCGGGCCCGGCCACGGCCCAGCCGAGCCGCAGACCCGCCAGCGCGTGGCTCTTGGTGACCGCGTCGGTGAGCACCACGTGGCCGGGCAGCTCCGGGTAGAGCTGGGTGACCGTGGGCGCCGGCTCCTCGTACAGCGCGACACCCCGGTACACCTGGTCGAACAGCAGGGTCAGCCCGCGCTCCGCCGTCCACTCGGTGAGGCCGCGCAGCTCCTCGGCGGAGACCACCGCGCCGTCGGGGTTGCGGGGGGAGTTGAGGATCAGCATGGCGGTGCGCCCGGTCGTCAGCCGCGCCAGCGCCTCCAGGGACGGAGCGCCCTGACCGGGCTCCGTGGGGACGGGCACCGGCGTCCCGCCGGCCATCTCGACGAGCCGGGGGAAGCTGGCCCAGTACGGCGTCGGGAGCAGCACCTCCCGGCGGTCGCCGCGCAGGGCGGACAGCAGGGCGGTGAAGATCGCCTGCCGGGCGCCGGGGGTGACCACCACCTGGTCCGGGGTGAACCCCGCGGTGCCGCCGTCCGCCGCGTAGGCGGTGATGGCCTCGCGGAGCGCCAGGTCGCCGGCGGGGGAGCGGTAGGGCTGGTCCGCGCGGCGGGCGGCGGGGACGGCCCCCGGATCGTGCTGGGCGACGCGGATGTCGCCGGTGGAGAGGACCACCACGTTGCCGCTCTGGTCGGTGACGGCGGTGGGAGCGAGCGTGGTCATCGGGCGGCTCCGTCGGGCAGGACACGGCCCACCCGGCCGGCGAGCAGGGCCGGGTCACCGGCGAGGGCGTCCCGGACGAGTTCGGCGACCCGCCGGCGGCTGCTGGCCTCCGCCTCCTCGGACAGGAAGGCCCGGTGGCTGGTGAAGACGGAGTGCGGGTGGTCGAGCACCGGCTTCCAGCGCGGGTCCTGGTGCGGGTTCTCCGGAGCGAAGACGTCCAGCCCCGCGCCGGCGATCGCGCCCTCGTCCAGCGCCCTGCCGAGTGCCTCCGGGTCGATGAGGCGGCCGCGGGCCGCGTTGACCAGGAAGGCGTCGGACTTCATGGCCCGCAGCTCGGCCTCCCCGATCAGGCCTTCGGTGCCGGGGGTGAGCGGGCAGTGCAGCGTCACCAGGTCGGACTCGGCGAGGAGTTCTTCCAGCGTGTCGACGGTGCGGGCGCCGTAGCCCTCGGCGAGGTCCCGGCCGATGTAGGGGTCGTACACCAGCACCTGGCCGTAGAACGTGCCGAGCTTGCGGGCGACGGCCCGGCCGATCCGGCCGAAGCCGACGATGCCCAGGGTGCGGCGGCTGACCCGGCGCGGAGCGCCACCGGCGTAGATGTCGAAGGTGCCGCCGGCCAGGGTCACGTGCTGCGGCACCACGTGCCGTTCCAAGGCGAGGGCGAGCGCCGAGGTGTGCACGGCGACCTCGTCCACGCAGTAGTCGGGCACGTTGAAGCCGGGCAGCCCGCGCTCCGCGAGCAGGTCGGCGTTGAGGTTGTCCACGCCCACGCCCTGCCGGACCACGACCCGCAGCCTGTCACCCGCCGCGTCCAGCAGGGCGTCGGTGACCTGGCAGCGGTACACCACCAGGGCGTCGGCACCGGCGGCGCGTTCCAGCAGCCGCTCGTCGGTCAGGACGTAGCGGCCGTCCTCGTGCGGAGCGGTGAGCAGTTCGACGCCGTCGCCCAGGACGTCACGCTCGACGGTGGCCAGGGAGAGGTCCTGCCGGCCGTCGGCGACCAGCCAGGCGGGGTCGGTGTACAGGACACGCTGTGCGTTCATCGCGAGGCGCCTTCCGTCAGTGAGGGCCGGACGAACCGGCCGAGGACGTCTTCGGGGGTGAGCGTGCAGGGGTTGTTCATGGCTCGGCCGGAGTGCAGCGCCTCGGCCACCACGTCGGCCCAGTCGCCGGCCGGCAGGGCGAGGTCGGCGAGGTCGGCGGGGTGGCCGCCGGCCTGGAGCAGGTCCGCGAGCAGCTCTTCCGGTTCGCGGCCGGTGTGCGCCCGCACCGTCCGGCGGATCTCGGCGACCCGCCCGTGCAGGACGCGGACACCGGGCGACGGGCACTCCCGGGAGGTCGCCGCGGCGTGCCGGCCGATGAGCCAGCGCAGGTGCAGGGCCACGGCGACGCCGTGCGGCAGGCCGAGCCGGCTGGTCAGCGCGTACGACAGGGCGTGGGCCGCGGTCGTACGGGTGACGTCGATGGCCGCCCCGGCGAGGGCCGCGCCCAGGGACAGGTCGTGCCGTACCTCGGCCGGCCGTCCCGTGTCGGCCAGTTGCCGCAGCGCGGGGAGGAGGGTGTGCAGCGCCTCCTCGGCCCACTCCAGCGACTGCGGGGTGGCGGCGCGGGCCCAGGAGGACTCCACGGCCTGGCTGAAGGCGTCGAGCGCGCCGGCCACCGTCGTCGGCACCGGCACGGTCGCGGTCAGCTCGGGGTCCACCAGGACCACGTCGGCCCGGGCCCCGGCCGTGTCCAGGGACAGCTTGCGGCCGTCCCGGTACAGGGTGGCGAACCGGGTGAGTTCGCTGCCCGAACCGGCGGTGGTGGGCACCAGGACCAGCCGCCCCGGGCGCTCCCGGCAGACCAGGTCGGGCGTGCCGAGGCAGTCCGCCGGGTCCGCGTCCTGCGCGGCGAGCACGGAGGCGGCCTTGGCCACGTCCATGCTGCTGCCGCCGCCGATGCCGACGACGGCGTCGGGGCGCAGCCGGCGGATGACCCGTACCGCCTCCTCGATGTGGCCGAGCTCCGGGTTGGGCCGTACGTCGCCGAAGTGGTGCACCTCGTACCCGGCCCGGCCGGGGCGGGTGAGGCGGGCCGCCGGGCCGGTGGCGTACGACGGCCCGTGCACGAGCAGCACGCGCCGGGCGCCGGCGGCCGCCAGCACGGCGTTGAGCCGTGCGGCGGCGCCGGTCCCGAAGAACGCGGCGGGGTGTCCTGGCAGCCGTCGCAGTCCGGCGACGGCCGCGGGGGGAACCGTACCGGTCACGACAACGGCACCTGCCCCGCGGTCAGTTCCGCGCTGAACCGGCGCGCGATCTCGGGGACGGTGACGGCCCCGGAGGCCCGTTCGCCCGCCGCGCCGCCCGCCCGGCCGCGGACCACCAGGAGCGTGGGCCCTTCGGCGCGGAAGGCGTCCTGGATCGCGGGCCGCACCGCCGCCGTGGAGGCCACGTACCGCACCCGGTGGTAGCCGCTGCCCCGGGCGATGGTGTCGAACTCCGTGGTGGCCGCGGTGGTGGCCTGCCCGCCGGTGGAGTCGTAGACCTGGTTGTCGAACAGCACGTGCACCAGGTTCGGCGGCGCGAAGTGCCCCACCGTGGTGAGCGCTCCCATGTGCATCAGCACGGAGCCGTCACCGTCGAGCACCACGAACCGTTCCGACGGGCGGGCCAGGGCGGACCCCAGGGCCAGGGAGGCCACATGGCCCATCGAGCCCTGCATGTAGAAGTTGCGCGGCCGGTCGCCCTGGTTGAACAGCGCGCGGGACAGGTAGCCGGTGGTGGAGAAGACGAACTCCGGGCCGACCTCGGCGAGCACGGCTTCCACCAGGTCGTCGCGGTCGGGCAGCTCGCCGTCGGCCGGCTGCGGCACCGCGTCCGGCGTGCCGGCCGCCTTCTCGTCCTGCACCGCGCCCTTGGCGACCAGGACGAACGCCGGCCGTCCGGAGGCGAGGACCGGCCGGGTCTCCTCCAGGACCTCGTCGATGCCCGGCCCGTCCGGCAGGAGCATCCGGTGCGGTACGTCGAGGGAGTCGAGCCAGTCCGGCACGACGCGGCCCATCCAGTGGTGCTGGGGCTCGCCGCTGGACGCCTTGGGCCAGCCCCGCATGCTGACGAACACCAGCACCGGGATCTGATAGGGCAGGACCAGCGAGGTCAGCGGGTTGACGAGGTTGCCGAAGCCGGAGTTCTGGGCGATCACCGCGGCCGGCCGCCCGGCCAGCCGGCTGCCGGCCGCGGTGGCCAGCGCGGTGCCCTCGTTGGCGGCCGGCACGTAGTGGATACCGGGCCAGTGGCCCAGTTCGCTGATGGGGCCGCCGAAGTACGAGCAGGGCACTCCGGCGACCAGACCGATGTCGTGGTTTTCGAGCGCGGTGACGAACGCCTTGGAGGTCGTGGTCACGGCGCGGTCCGGAAGGCCGCGGTCATGCCCTGCAGCGCGAAGATCTCCGGCATGGTCGCGATGTCGGCGTCCACGGACTCGGCGCGGCCCTCGGCGCGCAGCTTCCCGAGCACCTCGCGCACGTTCTTCACGGCCGCGCGCATGCCCTGGTTCGCGTAGATGACCAGGCGGTACCCGGCGTCGAACAGGGCCTTCTCCTCCACCGAGGCGTAGGTGGTGGGCACCGCCACCAGCGGTACGTCGCGGTCCCAGGCGTCGCCGAGCTCCAGGATGTCGTCCGGGCGGCGGCTCTTGCTGTGGATCAGTACGGCGTCCGCCCCGGCGTCCGCGTACGCGTGGGCGCGCTCCAGCGCCTCGGGCACGCCCTGGCCCGAGATGAGCGCCTCGGTACGGGCGATCAGCAGGAAACGCTCGTCCTTCTGCGTCTGCTTGCCGGCCTCGATCTTGAGGGCGAACTCCTTGGTGGGCAGCAGGTCCTGACCGGCGTCCGCGAAGCTGTTGATCTTCGGGAACAGTTTGTCCTCGATGCACATCGCGGCGATGCCGGCCCGCTCGTAGCGCTCCACGGCGAACGCCACGTTGAGCGGCCCGCCGAACCCGGTGTCGCAGTCCGCGATCACCGGGATGTCGATGATCGCGTCCATCGCCTCGGCGGCCGCCAGGAACTGCGTCATCGTCACCAGACTGGCGTCCGGCAGGCCGTAACTGGCCGAGACCTCGAAGCTGGAGCACCAGACGGCGTCGAAGCCGGCCTGTTCCACCAGCTTGGCGCTGAGACCGTCGTGCGCGCCCACCGCGGCCACCGGCCGGGGACCGGCGAGCAGCTCACGCAGCCGTGCGGACTTGTTCGTGGTGGTGGCGTTCTCAGACATGTCAGTTACCTTCCTTGCTGTACCAGAGCCGGTCTTCGTTGACATAGCGCTCGATCCCGCCGTCGGGCATGGCGCCGAGGGCGTGCCGCACCTCGGGCAGCACCGCACCCGCGATGCGCAGCAGCAGCACTCGGGGGGAGGGCGCCTCGGGGTCCGTGCGGACGAAGGAGAGCGGGACCTCCGGCATGAGGTACGCGGAGTCGCCGGGTTGCAGCTCCTCCTCGTACCGCTCCCCGTCGGCCTCCCAGAGCAGCCGAACGGGCTGGTCGCCCAGCACGTAGAGGTAGCTGTGCTGGTAGGTGGAGAGCCAGGCGGTGTCCTCGGCGGAGCGGGCCAGCACCTCGGTCTCCAGCGCGGTGGTGTGCGGGTGCGAGGCGTCGCCGGCGAGCTGGGTGAAGCGGTAGGCGGGGGTCTTCGCCGGGTAGTGCCAGCGGTGGGCGGTCGCGGACCGCTGAAGGACCACGCCGCCGTCCGTGCGGGTGCTCGGCGGCAGCAGGTCGCGCTCGGAGATGCCGAGCGCCTCGGCCAGTTGGGCCCGCTCGGCGCCGGTCGGCTGCCGTTCTCCGTCGACCAGCGCCGCCAGGTGGTCGGCGGACAGCCCGGTGCGGCGTGCCAGCTCCTCGACGGTGACCGCCCTGGCCTGGAGGAACGAGCGCAGCAGGGCGGCCGGTCCGCCTCCGGGGGGCAGCTTGGCCCGGTGGGCGGCGGCGTTGCCGAGGATGGCCAGTTCGCGCTGGGCGTCCCCGACCAGGTCACCGCCGTAGGTGAGGGCCAGGATGTACGCCGGTTCGTCGGTGGACCGCGCGGTGAAGGAGTGCGGGGCGAACGGCAGCCCCCACACCGAGTCCCCGGTCTCCATCGGGACGCAGACGCTGCGGTCCTGCCACCGGTAGTAGTAGTTCACCGGGCCGACGAAGTAGGTGAACTGATAGAGCAGATGACCGCGGTTCCAGCGGACGGCCGGGTTGTCGGCATCGTTGTCGTCCACCGGCTGGAGCATGCGGATCCACTCGGGGCGGTACGACGCCACACGGGACATCGCGGTGTCGCGGTACTCGTAGTAGTCGTCGCCGCCGCGGGCCAGCACCCGGGAGGACGCCTCCGACTCCTTGGCCCGCATCACCCGGACCCGCCGGGAGGTGTCGTCGTGGCCGGGCAGCAGATCGCGCTCGTTGAGCGGCCACACTTCGGCGGCTCGGCCCAGCAGGGCCAGGTCCACGGGCTGTTCGCCGCTGGTGAGACCGGCGAAGGTGCCGGGGGCGAGGCCGAGGTCGGCCTCGGCGGTGGTGTCGTCGCGCTTGAGATCGTTGGCGGCGGCGCGCAGCAGCGCTGCCGCCCGCCGGTCGAAGGCAGGGTCCGGTACGGACATGGTGGGCCTTTCCTCTGACGTTTGCGTGCGCGGGGGGAACGCCCCGCAGCGGGGCCGTACGGGTGCGCGGGCTCAGCGGCGCACGGCGGCACGGACCAGCGGCTGGGCGTGCAGGCCGTAACGGGTCTTGAACTCGTCGTTGCGGCGGCCGCATTCGAGGACCTGCCGCCCGGAGGCCATGCCGGCCTCCAGTTCGGCCGCGAACAGCACGTACTGCGGACTCCAGTTGAGTTCCCGCGGGTAGAGACAGCCGCCCGCCCAGGCGTGCATCCGGGTGCGGTCGTAGAGGCACAGGGAGACGGCGAGCAGCACACCGTCCAGATCCACGCGCAGGATGCCGCAGTCGGGGCCGAGGGCGTTCACCAGGGCGGCGAGCCGCTCCGGCGGGTAGTAGCCGGGGGCGTGCTTGTCCGCGGTGGCCTCGCACAGGTCCAGTACGTCCTGGTCGAGCGCTTCGGACCCCTGGCGCAGGGTGATCTTGGCGCCGGCGTCGCGGGCCCGCCGCGCGAACTGGCGCAGGGTGCGCCGGGAGGGACGGCTCACGGTGGTGAGGTGCTCGTCCAGGGTGGCGGGACCGCCGGTGAGGGGCAGGCGGTAACGCGGCACGGTGGACTCGGTCGCCACGCCGATCTCCGTGAGCAGCCGGGCGAGTTCGCCGTCGGCGGCCACATTGGCCAGCCCCCAGAGATCCACGTCGGAGCTGTCGGCCAGTTCACCCAGCGCGGTCCAGAACGTCTCCACCAAGGGAGCGGTCAGGGGTGCGCGACTGGGCAGCACGGTGTCGTAGCAGTGCCACACATGCCCCATCAGCACCGTGAGCAGAGCGTCGGACCCAGGGCCCGAGGCGAACGGGTCACGGGTGTGCTGGAGATACACCGGCAGTACGGCGACCGGTTCACCGGCCGGGTCCTCCCGTGCCACCAGGTAGCGTGCGCGGGACGGCGAGGTGAGCGGCAGCTTCTCCACGCTGCACAGGAAGTCGTAGCTGTAGAAGACGGGCGCTCCGCACGCCTCCACCAGCGAAGTCCAGGACCGGCGGCCCACCTCCTGCACCGAGTCGGCGACCGACACGGTGCAGGAGGCGGTACGGACGCCGATCACCTGGCCGCTTCCACGCTCGCCCGCAGGGGCGGGAAGTGCAGTGACGAGCCGAGCACCACACGCTCCCACTCGTCCAGGACCACACCCGACCGGCGCAGCCGCTCCTCCGCCCAGGCCATCCGGAGTTCGTCGCGCCACTTCGGGGTGAAGTCGCAGCGCACCACGTCCTCCAGACCGGTGGGGAGCCGGTCGCCGAGGACGGTGGCCAGCCGGTCGCCGGCGCCGGGCAGGCCCAGTTGGGACGTGTCGGCGAACTCGGCGGTGATCTGCTGCCGTACGGCGGCGGGCAGTTCCTCCCACAGCGCGCCCACCAGCCGGGTGCGCACCGAGGCCAGGACCTGCTCGAAGTCGCGGGTCTCCGGGTTGCCCGGCGTGTTCAGCCGGCACAACTGGTCGATCTCGGCGGCGACCTGCTCCGGGTCGCCCGCGTGCTCCGGAGTCAGACCGAAGACCGCGGCCTCCCGCTCGGAGTCCTCCGGACCGTCGGAGCTGTGCATCACGCTCATGGCGCTGTTGATGGCGTCGAAGTCCCGCCGCAGCGTGCCCAGGTCCGCGTCGGTCGGGTGCTGGTAGCCCTTGAGCTTGGCGAGTTCGGCGTGCCGGCCGTCGCAGCGGCAGATCAGGGCGATGGTGGGGCCGAGCCCGAGGACGGCGTCCACAAGACGGTAGCGCCAGGTCTGCCACTGGCCCGCGATGAGGTCCGAGTACAGGTCGTCGATCAGCTCCGGGTCGGCCTGCAGGGCCCGCGCGGCCACCGGCGGGAACCCCTCGTCCCGCAGCCGCTGCACCAGGTCGCCGTGCCGGCCCCGGTGGACGATGTCGGAACTCAGCAGGACGAACACGTGTCGGGACCAGAAGTCTTCAGCAGTCACGGACGCTGCCTTTCGTTCGGTTGCGGTAAGGCGGAGCCGTAGACGGTGTTCCGCTCCGGCAGGACAGGGACGGCGGCGGCGTGGTGCCGCACCGGACAGGCGTCGGGGGCGGCGACGCTCGCGTCGTCCGGCAGTGCGTACTGCCGCCACTTGAAGTCGGTGGAGGTGTCGCCGTCGCCGAGGGTGGGATGCGGGCCGATCCGGTCGTAGCGCGCCAGGCCCTCCCGGACCCGGCGTTTGGCGGCCTTGCCGGCCACCGTGCTGCCGCCGATGCCCTCGAAGACCCGCCGGACCTGGAAGACCAGGGTCAGGCACGGCCCGAGGTCACGGCTGCGGCGGTCCCGGTAGGCGGGGCTCGCGGCGAAGATGAACCACGGCTCGCCGTCGAAGCACCACTGCCAGCGGGGATCGGCGGGGTCGGTGGGCACATCGGCCGGCCAGGGCTCGGTGTCGTACGCCCGCAGTTCGTCCAGCAGCGTCCAGAACCGCCGGTGGTCGTCGGCGAGTTCCGCCCCGGGCACGGCCGGACCCACGAAGACGATGAGGGTCTGCCGCTTCGGCCCCTGCCAGGCCCGCTGCCGGTAGGCCCGCAACGACCGGGCGAGCGCGGCCGGGCCGTGCGTGTCCGGGTAGCGGGTGTCGACGGCGCTGAAGGAGTTGTTGCCGCGCTGCTGGCCCTGCGTCCCGAAGTAACAGGGATAGGACGGATCTTCGGCGAGAATCCGCTCGGTGAAGACGCTGTGCGCTTCCGGGACCCAGCCGAAAGGCTCGTCGCCGGAACCGGAGCGCGACACCTCGGAGTCCCTCCATAGATAGCTTTCCAAAGAACGCTCCGAAAGGGTCGTTGGAGAATACTGCGAGCCGCGCCGCCCGAAGGCCGGAAGAGATGTGCTGGGGCGGGGCTCGCCGCGCAGAACAATCACAACAGCGCTCACTCAGGACTGTCAAGACTCTGCTGCTCCGAAGGATTTGCGAGAGGGAAGAGTGCTTGCCCGTTAAGGAAAGCCGATACCACCGCGAATACCTCACCCCGCGCGCGTACGCGTACGGTACTGATCGCCACTACGGGGGTGACCAGCGGCGCCGGGCCGCAGCGAGGTGCTCGCGGCTCGGGTACACAAGGGCAACGCACGCTTCCCGTTGGTCCCGGATCGGCCGCCGGCCCTTTTCACCAGCGCCATCGTGACTAGGGTTTTGGCTCATCCGCACAGCAGTCGACGAACACCCGGCCGACGCCGGTACCGGACATTGACGAGAGTCCGCCGAGCCCGGGACATGTCCCGGACCGCGTTGCTCCGACAACGTTGTTCTCACCACGGGCAAACGGCTTCCGGGCAACCGGTCCACACGACAGGGCATCGAGCCGAAAAAGGTTGTGCAATGACATCGCAAATCAACGGGAATGCGCCGGCGGCACGCCAGGAAAGGCAGCCGGTCATTCTGCTCGACCGCCTCGGCTATTCCTCGTACCGAGGCCCGGACGGCCGCCCTTTCCTGTCCACGGACCGCTGGGAGGTACGGCTGGTCACCGCACTGGAGCGGGCCGGTGAAGCCGTGGGCGCCGAGCTGGCGTCCGTCGTCGGGGTGCCCGGTGTCGAGCCCGCGCCGTTCGCCGAGGCGGTCCGCTTCCAGCACCGCTGGGGCGGCCGGCCGGCGGCCCGCCTGGTGGCGGTCACCGAACGCTTCCTGCTGCCCGCCGCCGAGCTGCGCGAAGAGCTGGGCATCCCCGGTCAGCGCGTCGAGCAGGCACTGCTCTTCCGCGACAAGGTGCTGATGAAGGAGCACCTGCGCGACCACGGCATCGCGGTACCGGACTTCGCCCCGTTCTCCCGGGAGGCCGCGCTGACGCTGCTGGACAAGTACCACCGCGTGGTCGTCAAGCCGCGGCTCGGCGCCGGGTCCAGCGAGATCCACCTGCTGGACGACATCGCCGGAATCGACCGGTTCGTACGGGAACACGCCGACCGGCTCGTGGAGTTCGAGGTCGAGGAGTTCGTCGACGGGCAGCTCTACCACGTCGACAGCGTGGTGCAGGACGCGCACGTCACGGCGGCGGTGGCCGGCCGGTACGTGGACAGCACCATGTCGTACCGGCGGCTGGAGCCCTGCCGCGACGTCGCCGTGCCCGACGGCCCGCTGCTCGACGCGCTGCTCGCGTTCAACCAGGCCGTACTCGCCGCGTACCCGGGCTTCACCGGGGTCGCGCACCACGAAGTGTTCCTGTCCCCCTCGGGCCCCGTGTTCTGCGAGATCGCGGCGCGGGCCGGGGGAGGAGGCATCCTCGCCGGCTTCCGGTCACGTACCGGGGCCAACCTCGACGAGGTCATGCTGCGGGCCCAGTTGGACGGCAGTGTCCCGCACGTACCGGCCCCCGACGCCCACCTGACCGGCTTCACGGCCCTGTACGCCGAGCCCGGCCGGGTACTGAGCACCCCGAGAGTGCCCGAGGAACCATGGATCACCGAAGCGCAGATCCTGGTACAGGAAGGCGACCTGCTCGCCCCGCCGACCAGGTACAGCGACGCGGCGGCCATCGTCTCGGTACGCGGCGACACCGAGGCACAGGTCATGTCCAGACTCGCGGCCCTGGCCGAGCGCATCAGCATTCCCACGGCGGCGGAACCGCTGTAGAGCGCCGCACGGCCCGGCGCGGTGCCGTCGGGGCGCCGCGCCGGGCCGTGCGGTCGCCGTCAGCCGTGCGCCGCCGGCTGCTCCTCCAGGTACCGGGCGTACCGTTCCAGTCCGGCCCGCCCGTCCGGCACGAACGGCCACTCCGGGTCGGCCAGCCGCGCCGTCAGCTCCTCCCAGGTCATCCACCAGCCCTCGGCGACCTCGCTCGCCTGGTGCACCACCGGGCCGTGCAGCTCCGGGTCGTACTCGGCCACGTACACGCAGGCCAGGTAGTTGGCGTGGGCGTCGGCGAACCAGTAACGGAAGCAGGGGCGCACCGGGCAGCCGCGGACGCCGAGCTCCTCCGTCACCTCCCGCTCGGCGGTCTCGTCCGGGTCCTCCCCGGCGGCCACCACACCGCCGGCCCAGGCGTCGTGCATGCCCGGGTAGACGTCCTTGGTGTCGGTACGGCGATGCACGTACACCCGGCCCTCCGGGTCGCGCAGCAGCACCTGCGTCGCGCAGTGCGGCAGGTTCTCCGCGCGCATCTTGCTCCGGGGCGCCGAGCCGACGACACGGCCGCTCAGATCACCCTCGGCGTAGAGGGCCACGATTTCTTCCACCACTCGGTTCAGCTTCCTCTCAGACCGTGCCGGAACGGATGGCATGGGCAACGGCGTGTGTGCGGTTGCGCAGTCCCAGCCTGGCCAGCATCGTATGGATCGCGTTCTTGATGGTGCGCTCGGAGTACCCGAGTTCCTTGGCCACCTCGCCGGTGCTCCAGCCGTCGGCGAGCATCCGCAGGATGCTCATCTCCCGGGTGTCGAAGCCGGCCGCGTTGAGCTGGTGCGGCTCCAGGATGTCGCGCTGGAGGTGGTGCAGCAGCGTGACCAGCGAATCGGCGACCCCGGTGCGCTGCCGACGGTCGCAGACGGCGTCCGCGATCGCGCCCAGATCGCTCTGGGCGCGCGGCAGTACGTCCGTCAGGCCGTGCGCCACGGCGCGCATGAGCTGGTACTCCGACATGGAGTCCGCGACCAGGATCAGCCGCTGGGAAGGCCGTTGCCAGGCGTCCCGCCGCCCCAGCCGGGCGAGCGCCTCGTCGGTCCCCTCGGGGGACACCAGGATCAGGACGACGTCCGCCTCCGTCAGCCGGTCGTCGCCGACGACCGAGATCAGCGGGTTGCTCCGCAGGAAGGCGACCGTGCCGTCGAGGGTGATGGGGTCGTCCGCCAGCACGGCCACGCTGACCGGGTCCGTGCTCCGCTCCGTGCCGGCGGGCCTGCCGCCCCGGTCGGTGGGGGGCCGCAGCGCCGCGAGGTGGGTCGCACCGGCGACGCGGGGCGGCCGGCCGTCGGGCGGCGGGACCGCCATCGGGCGGGCCGGTCGGCGGGTGGGCGATTCCGGGTCTGGCCGGGCACCGCTGTGCGACGGTGCCGGCGAGCCCGATGGGAGCGTTTGTTGCATCTTGTCTTGCCTTCCGTACCTTGCACGGCCGCGCCGTGGGCGGGCCCTGGTGAGGGCCGTCCGGGCGGTGTGGTGACACGCCGGACGGGCTCCGTTCCTTGTCGAGCTGCTCATGGGCGGGACGTTGTGTCCCGGGAGGAATGCGACGCCGCGACGCGCGGCGTGGCGCACGCGAAGGCCGGCGGGCCTGCCGCGTGAGCGCTCTCACGTCGGGGCTGCCCCGGCTGTTGTCCGCTGCATGGCTCGCCTTCCCCTCGTGCCGACTGCGGTCCGTGGAAGTTCCGTCAGGAGCCGGCCGGAGGAAGGCACTCCTCCGCTTGCTCACCCACGGTTTCTGCGCCGGTCATCGTGCGGCACGTTCCTTGCGACAGACTGGTCGGGATGTTGGCGGTTCCTTGGCGGCCTCTTGAGGCGGGCACCGTGTCGCTGCCCGAAACCCTGCGTGTTCCTTGCTGTTCGCTTGTCATTCACTTGCCGGAGGCCCGTCGGCGATCTTGGAGGATGTCTTTTTCTGTGCCAGGATCCGATTTGAGGCCGGCCGCGAGGTGCCGGCCCTCTTTCAAGCGCCGCCCGGCGCGAGAACGATTGAGAACGAGATGCCCGAACCCCCCATAGCGAGTCCTTTACGGAGCGATGGTGCCGATGTTCCCCGGCTGAGCGTCCTGGGCACCATGTCCGTACGGCACGAGGGGCGTGACCGGCCGCTCGGACCGCCGCGCCAGCGGGCACTTCTCGCGCTGCTGCTCGTCCGCCTGGGCCGGGTGGTGCCCACCGAACTGCTCGTCGAGGAGCTGTGGGGCCAGGAGCCGCCGCGTCACGCGGTCGCCACGCTGCAGAGCTACGTCTCGCACCTGCGCCGCGCCCTCGACCCCGCGGCCGCCCCCGAGCGCGTACCCCTCCTGCGCCACCGCTCGCCGGGCTACGTACTGGAGCTGGACCCGGGGGAGATCGACGTCTTCCGCTTCGAGCACCTGGTCACCGACGGACGGCGCCTGCTCGAAGCCGGTGACCCGGACGGCGCCCGCGACCGGCTCACCACCGCGCTCGGCCTGTGGCGCGGCTCGCCGTACGCGGAGTTCGACGCGCACCCCTCGCTGAACGACGAGACGAACCGGCTGGAACAGCTCCGGCTCACCGCGGTGGAGTCCTGCGCGGAGGCCCAGTTGGCACTGGGGGCGGCCGAGGAAGTGGCGGGGGGGGGGGGCGGCGCCGGCCCCCCCCCCCCCCCCCCCCCCCCCCCCCGGCGGCGCCCCCCCGGGGGGGCGGGGGCCCCCCCCCCC
>NZ_JBVHPX010000007.1:0-415761 GCF_055567735.1 Streptomyces sp. NPDC026394 | reverse complement strand
GGTTTTCCGTGGTCTCCTCGGTACGTCACCCACTCTGTCCACCGGCCTTGGCGCCGGGCTGCCGCACCGCTAACACCCCGCTAACGCCCACGCGGACCGGCGACAACGGGACTTCGCCACGCACAAGGGCCCAGTAGGCGCGAGAAGTTGAACGGCTACTGCTACTCCCATCCGTCCCGCTCCGACGCCTGCCCGCTCGGCGCCAGCGGCTGCGCGCATGCGCGTCCGCCTCCTTCCCGCAGGACGTCACCGCCATCGGCTACGTCGTCGCCGACTTGCCGTCACATCCCGTACAGGGGGCGGAGCCTGTCGCCGCCGTCACTGTCCCCCCACTGCCGCCGCGCCCGCCCCGCCAGCCCTACCTGCCAAAGCCCGCCCCTCTCTCCCGGACTCCGTAGGGATACCTGTACCCATCAGGTAATGTGCCCGCCGGTTGTCCCAGATGCAGCATGAAGCCCAGAACTGCCACCGTTTCCCAAGTTTGCGGCTTCCCGTGCGCGTGTGAACGCAAAAACAACAAAGAACTCTGCATGAGAAGGATGTGCGTTTTGACGACGTCGTTATGGAGCAGACGCCGCTTACTCACCACGCTCGCCGGGGCGGCCGCGGTCCCCGCCCTGCCGTCCATCCTCACCTTGTCCGCCGCTCCTGCCAGCGCCGCCGGGGCCGACGGCGGCGCGCCGGACGACGTGCTGCCCGACACCGAGCGCGGCCGGGCCGTATGGGCGTACAAGACCGGTGGCCGGGCGGTCCGGGAGGCGGCCGCCACCGCGCTGATCGGCGGGCCGGCCGTCGTCTCCGCGTTCCTCACCCGCGACCTGCCCACGGCAAAGGCCGAGGACAATCGTTTCGCCCTCCTCACCGGCATCTCCCAGGCGGGCAAAGCCGTCAGCGAGACGGGCGGCGCGGCCCTGACCGCCGGTGACGCGGCAGTCGCGGCGTACCTGAACGACGGGTACAAGAAGCCCGTCGAGGAGGACCTGCGGGCAGCCGTCTTCACCGTCATGAACAACAGTGGTGCCGCTGTGCGGCGGGAGGCCGCCAAGGCTCTGGAGCAGGGCACCCCGAAAGCCTTGAAGCAGTTCCTCGCGGAGACGCAGTACACCGCGCAGCAGGAGGACGAGCGGGTGGAGGTCTTCTCCATCCTCAGCAGCGCCTCACCCGAGGTGAAGAAGTACGCGCAGCGTGCCATGGACGACGGGTCGCCCGAGGCGGTGCACCAGTTCCTCACCTCCGGCCAGTTCATCGCCCGCGCACGCGACGAAGAGTCCGCGACCATCGACCAGTTGGTCACCATCGTGCAGCGCGAGGGCCGGCTGGCGAAGCTGCAGACCGAGCAGGCCGTCACGGCCTCCGCACGCGCGCAGGCCGCCGCCGAAAAGGCCAAGGAAGCCGCGCTGCGGGCAGCGAAGGAGGCGAAGGAGGCCCAGCAGGACGTACGCAAGTCGGCTCTGGCCGCGAACAACGCCGCCAGAGCCGCCGGCGGGGCCGCCGACGCCGCAGCCGCCGCCATCTCCGCCTCGCGCACCGCCCAGTCCGCCTCCCACCGCGCCGCCCAGGCGGCCCAGGCCGCCGCTGCCGCCGCCGCGATGGCCGGCCACGCCGCCGCCCGTGCCTACAACGCCGCCATAGCCGCGTCGAAGGACGCGTCCAAGGCGTCCGCCGCTCGGGCCGCCGCCCAGGGCGCGAGGGACGCCGCCGCCCGTGCGCGTACGGCGGCGCAGGCAGCCGACCAGGCGACGATCGCCTCCCAGCAGGCCGCCGACGCCGGTTCGTCCGCCGCGGGGGCGGCCCGGAACGCCGCCGCGGCCGCCCGGGCTTCCGCCGAGTCCGCCGCTGCCGCCGGTGCCGCCAAGTCCGAGGCGGCCAAGGCGCGCCAGGCCGCCGCCGAGGCCGATGCCGCCGCCGCGCGGGCCACCCGGGCCGCGGGTACGGCCCGCACCTTGGCGAACGCGGCCGCCGACGCCGCCCGCGTGGCACGTGATGCCGCCTACAATGCCGCCGCCCACGCGGAGAAGGCCGCGGACGCGGCGGACGAGGCGGCGAAGAACGCGGGCCAGGCCGTGGAGTACGCCAAGCGGTCCACCGCCTTCGCCGAGGCCGCGATGACGGCGGCCACCACGGCCGCCGACGCGGTCAAGAAGGCCCAGCAGGTCGAGAAGGCGGCCCGCGAAGCGGAAGCCGCCCGGATCGACGCGGACACCGAGCTGGGCGTCGCGGAGGCGCGCCTCAGGGCGAAGGCGGAGACCGAGGACACGAACCGGGCCGACCGGCAGCGTACGCAGGCGGCACGGATCGCGCAGGACGTCACGGACCTGATCATCGCCGCGGAGACGGCGCTGCGGGCCGGTGACACCGCCAAGGCCGTCTCCGCCGGACGCCAGGCCGCGGTCGGACTGCTGGACTCGACGGGCACCTGGACCCGGGAGGCCGCGGAGTTCGCGCTCGCGGGCACCGACCAGGACGTGGCCCACTGGATCGACACCGACCGCCTCATCGCCCAGCAGCAGGACGACCGGGAAAGCGTCCTGGCCATCGCCAAGTCGGCGACCGCCGCCGTCGCCGACGCCGCGCACAAGGCGCTGGCCGCCGACACCCCGGACGCGGTCCGCGGTTTCCTGGACCACGGGATCACCGACGCGGCGGCCACGGACAACCGCGTCACCGTTTTCAGGATTCTCAACGAGAACCCGGGCGCGGCCGTCAAGGCGAAGGCCGAGGCGGCACTGAGTGACGGCAGCCCCGCGGCCCTGCACCGCTTCCTCAGCCTGGAGCTGGCCGAAGCGGTGAAGGAGGACGACCGGGTCGAGGTGTTCGCCCTCCTCGAATCGGGCGGCCCTTACATGCAGTCGGCGGCGAAAATCGTCCTGGAGGGCTCGGCCCGTATGCGGCGTGGCTTCGTCAGTCACGACAAGTACGACATCGCACGGCTCGACCAGGACCGGGCGACCCATGTCGCCGCCATACGGGCCTCCATCGCCCTCGCCGCCAAGACCGCCGCGGAGGCGCTGGAGAACGCCGCCCGGGCGTCCAAGGCGGCGGCGGACGCCCGCAACGCGGCGGCCGAGGCGACCTCCTGGGCGGCCAAGGCGAAGGGCTATGCCGAGGACGCCGCCGGATCGGCGAAGGAAGCGCGCGCCAACGCGGACGCCGCCGACAAGTCGGCCGCCGCCGCGGCCCAGTCGGCGAAGGACGCGAGCAAGGCCGCGCTGACGGCACGCGGAGCGGCCCGGTCGGCCAACTTCTCGATGCGGCAGGCGTCGGCGTCCGCGCAGCAGGCGGTGGCCTCCGCGTGGCAGGCCCAGGCCTCCGCCTCCCGGGCCCAGGCCGCCGCGACCCAGGCGGGCAAGGACGCCAAGGCCGCTGCCGCGGCTGCCGGCGAGGCCCGCCAGATCGCCCTGGCGAAGCGGAAGGCCGAGGTCGAGGCCGAGGCGAGGCGGGCGGCCCAGAAGGCGAAAGAGGATGCGGCGAAGGGGACCCATCCGTCCCAGGGCGCGGACAGCGACAAGCCGTGGTACGTGGAATCGGGCATGTGGCCCGAGGACGCGTCCAGCGTCAAGGACTGGGCCCAGGTCACCGGGCACTGGAGCACGGTCGTCGGTTCGGCCGGGCTGGTGCTGGCCGCCGGTGGCGTGTTCTTCCCGCCCCTCGAAGCGGTTGCCGGGGCGGTCGGCCTGGTGTCCTGGGGCCTGCAAGGAGTCAGTGCCGTACTGAACGGGTTCGGCAACGGGTGGGGCAGCCCGGAATTCATGCAGGCGGTCGGCGCGTTCGCGCTCGGCGGTATTTTCCAGGGCACGGGAGCCGTGCTCAAGAAGTTCGGAGAGTTGCCGGAGTTCGGGGCCCAGGTCGGCAAAAAGGTTGGCGAGAAGGTATCCAGCGTCGCGCACGACGTGACGACCACCGTCGTCGGCTGGCTCACCTGGTAGCCCTTTTCCCCGTACCGCCCGGGTGAGGCGGGGCCCGGCCCCGCCCACTCCGCACTGCTTGTCCATCCGGCTGTGAAGAAGAGAGAAAGTGCCGTGCTGACCTCCACGCTGACCACCACCGCCCAGTGGTGGGTGGCCGCCGTCGTTTCCGGGATCGCGCTGGCCGTGGCCGCGCAGTCCATGGCCACCACCGCGCGCGACCGAGTCATCGCGGCCTCGCTCCCCCTGGTCGGCGCCGCGGCGATCGCCGTGAATTCGGCGGTGCGCGGTTACGAGGGGCGGCTGCCGCTGCTCCTCTACACCGCCACCATGGTCATTCTGGTGATCCTGCGGTGTCTGTTCGCCGGATACGTCAAGCGCCAGCTCGCCCTGAAACGCTCGGGGAAGCCGATGGACGAGGTCACGGGCAAGCAGAAGGCCATCTTTCTCCTCACCTTCATGGCCACTCTCGCCCTCGTCGCTTTCGCCATATGAAGACCGTCATCTCCGGCTACGGCAGGCGCCTTTTCGGCACCGGCCGAGCCACTCCCGGCCGGCCGTGAATCCCCTGGCCCGGCCCGTATTTCCCTTACCCACGAAGGAGAAATCATGAAAACGGCACGACGCGTCATCGTCACCGGAACGGCCCTCGCGGCCTGCGCCGCCACCGTCGTCACCGTGGCCCATGCCACCGAGAACCCGGCCACCGCCCGGCCGGCCGGCGCCTCCGCCGACCAGCCCGGATACGCCGTGGAGGACTTCGCCTACCCGGGGGCCGACAAGATCGAGAAAGAACGCGGCATCGTACTCAAGCGGGGCGACGGGCACATCGTGCTCGCCGACTGCACCTCCACCGGCGAGCTGATGGAGGTGTACGCGCGAGGCAAGGACAGGATCTGCTTCCGGGTCACCGGGCGGACCGGCTATCTGAGCCTGGAGATCCCGGGGGTGTACGGCGTGAAGGCGGACGCCGCGCACAAGGCGGAGATGACGCTGACCGCCGACGGCAACAAGCAGAACATCAGCCTGGCGAAGAACCAGTGGAAGGCGGCCGGAGAGACCGCCGACCCGCAGGGCCGTCCGCACTTCCTCATGGAGATATCCACCTCCCTCTGACCGGACGGCCACGGGCCGGACGACCATGGCGCGGGCCCCCGGCGGCACGGGGGCCCGCAGCGTGCTCACGGGCGGCCGGTCACGTACGAGCGGCCACTCACGTACGGGCGGCCGATCACGTACGAGCGGCCGGTCACGCACGTACACGCCGCACCCGCCGCCCCACCGCCCCCGCCCTCACCCGGACTTGCCAAAGCTGCCACAGGTCTCCTATTGACCGTTTCGAGATGAACCCCGCCCGCCCCGCGCTCATCATCATCGGCAGACGCGACCGGCTCTGCCGGATTTTCCAAATTTCGCATCCATCACCTGCTGACCGGTGAATGCAGGAGACGCAGACGTCCCGGGCACCGGTCCCCGCGACCGGTGCCCGTCTCCATCTGTAGGCATGAAGCGCCCGTGACCCGGGCGTTCAAGGGGGTACACGATGGCCGGGCTCCGCTCGGGAAACAGGCTCGCCGCGCTGGACGGGCTACGGCTGCTGGCCGCACTGATGGTGGTCTTCTACCACTACGTCGCACTCGCCCGGCCGTGGGGACACGACACGAGCACGATCTTCCCGGCCGTCCGCGGCGCGGCCCAGTACGGGTGGCTCGGCGTCGAGGTCTTCTTCCTCATCAGCGGCTTCGTCATCTGCATGAGCGTGTGGGGCCGCTCGCTGGGCGACTTCGCCGTCTCCCGCGTCTCCCGGCTGTTCCCCGCCTACTGGGCGGGCATCCTGCTCACCACGCTGGTCGTCAAGATGTGGCCGGAGGTCGATTCCTTCCGCGGCCTGGACCGGGTGATCAACAACCTGTCGATGCTCCAGTCCGGGGACGACTCCCCCGACGTCGACCCGGTGTACTGGACGCTCTTCGTGGAGCTCAAGTTCTACCTGATCATGGTCGCGGTGGTGTGGTGCGGCGTCACCTACCGCAACTGCCTGATCCTGTGCGGCGTGTGGACGGCGGCCGCCGCGCTCGCCCCGGGCCTGAACACGCCGCTGCTGACCGCGTTCGCGATGCCGCAGTACGCGCCGTTCTTCATCGCGGGCATCGTCTTCCACCTCATGCGGCGCCACGGACAGAACGCGGTCCTGTGGGCCCTGATCGCCGTACAACTGGTGCTCGCCCAGCGGTACATCGACTACCGCATGGCCACGAGCCTGGGCAAGGCCGCCGCGTCCGCCCTGCCCGGCTGGCCGGCCCGCCTGGTCATCATCGCGGGCTTCGCCCTGGTCGGCGCGATCGCCCTCGGCGCCTTCGACCGGATCCGGTGGAAGTGGCTCACCACCGCGGGCGCGCTCACCTACCCGCTCTATCTCATCCACATGAACATCGGCATGACCCTGATCCACCATTTCCGGAACCGGGTCTCCGCGCCGCTCCTGGTGATCTCGGTGACGGCGCTCATGCTCGTCGCCGCCTGGCTCATCCACCGCTTCGTCGAACGCCCCTTCGGGAAGTGGCTGCGGACCGTCCTGCGGAAGGGCGTCGACGACGCCCGCCGGCACATGGCTCCGCGCCGCAAGCCCGCCCGGCCGCCCGAGGCGCCGCCGGTACGGGTGTCGGTACCCGCCGGTTCCCGGGCAGCGGACAGCGCCAGGGGCGAAGAAGTTGAACGTACAATTACCATGTCACGGTGACCCGCCCGGGAAGGCTGCGCACATGAGCAACGAGTACGCCGGGCCTGCCGAGTTGCCCGGCATCGACGTCCTCACCCCCCGCGACGTCCCCCTGGGCGGCCCGCGGGCGATGACCGTGCGCCGTACGCTGCCGCAGCGCTCCCGCACCCTCATCGGCGCCTGGTGCTTCGCCGACCACTACGGCCCCGACGACGTCGCCGCGACGGGCGGCATGGACGTCGCTCCGCACCCGCACACCGGCCTGCAGACGGTGAGCTGGCTGTTCAGCGGCGAGATCGAGCACCGCGACAGCCTGGGCACCCACGCGTACGTACGGCCCGGCGAGCTGAACCTCATGACGGGCGGCCACGGCATCAGCCACTCGGAGGTCTCGACGGCGCGGACCACCGTGCTGCACGGGGTGCAACTGTGGGTCGCGCTCCCCGGCGAACACCGGCACACGCGGGCGGACTTCCAGCACCACGTGCCCGGTTCCGTACGGGTCGGCGGGGCCGAGGTCAGCGTCTTCCTCGGCACCCTGGCCGGGGTGACCTCCCCGGTACGTACGTTCAGCCCGCTGCTCGGCGCCGAGATCGTCCTCGCCCCGGGGGCGACGGCCACCCTCGCCGTCGACCCGGCCTTCGAACACGGTCTGCTCGTCGACCACGGCACCGTCCGCCTGTCCGGCACACCGCTGCGCCCGGCCGAACTCGGCTACGCCGCCCCCGGCCGCGACGACCTCATGCTGACGAACGCGTCGGACGCGCCCGCGCGGACGGTCCTGCTCGGCGGCCCGCCGTTCGAGGAGGAGATCGTCATGTGGTGGAACTTCGTGGGCCGTTCCCAGGAGGACGTCGAAGAGGCCCGGCGGGACTGGATGACCGGCTCCCGCTCCGGCTCCCGGTTCGGCGAGGTCCGCGGATACGACGGCGGCCGGCTGCCCGCGCCCGAACTCCCCACGGTGGCGCTGAAGCCGCGCGGCCGGGTGCGCTGAGCGGCGCAAGACCCCGGCAGCACGGCGCCCCCGCCGCGAGGCCGGGCTCGCGGCGGGGGCGTCGCGGACCGCTCGGTGCCGCGCGGGACGTCAGCGGTTGCGGCGGCGGAACGCCTTGCGCACGAAGTGCACGATCAGCCAGATCACCACGATGATGACGACCAGGAAAATGATCAGCAGCACGATGAGGAAGATACCGAGCTTCTTGAAGAAGCCCTTTTTCTTCTTCTTGTCCTTCTTGTCGCCGTCCTTGTCCTTGGACCCGAAGGCCGCCGTCGTCACGTGATGGGCGGAAGCCGGAGCGGCCTCCGCCTGCGCGGCCGGTGCGCCGCCGGCCTGCTGCTGGACACTGCGGGCGACCGCCGGAGCGGCGGGCGCCGCCGCTGCCGCCGAGCCCGCGGCGCCCATCAGGCCGAGCAGCAGGGCCACGACCACCGCGGTGACCCGCCTACCCCTTGCGCGTACGGCGTGTTCGGAAGGCTTGCGCTCGGTGCTCATCCGGTCCGGTATCCCCTCGTGGTCGGTGCGGGCGCGGCACGCTGATCGCGACGCGCGTCAACCATTATGGAACTCCGGGGCGACCGGCCGGTCAGTGAGCCGCCGGGCCGCGGTCGTTCGCGGCCGCCGTCTCCCCCGCCCGCACGACTCCCGCGCCCGGCCCGTTCCTGTCGTCGCCGTTCTCGTCCTTCATCGCCTTGGTCTCGCTCTTGAGGATGCGCAGCGACTTGCCGAGGGCGCGTGCCGTGTCCGGCAGCTTCTTCGAGCCGAACAGCAGGATCACCACGATCGCCACGATCAGCAGGTGCCAGGGCTCCAGTCCGTTCCGCAGCATCGCCGTCCCGCCTTCCTCTTCCGTCTGCTTCCGTCTGCCCACGCGTCCGGCCGCCCGCATGTCCGCTGGTCCGCGTGGCCGCTTGTCCGCTTTATAACTTGCTACATTGCGCAACTGTACAACCAACGGGCCGGATCTTCCGTCTTCCCCGGTACGAAGAGCCACGCGGGTGAGGTGCACACATGACAGCAAGCAGCCACAAGGCGGTGGCCGCGAGCTCCGGGCGGTCCGGGAGGACGGGCCGGAGCGGGGCGGGCCGGGCGCAGGGCCGGACCGTACGCGGCAGGCGGCGCCCGCTGCGGACGGCCGGCATCGTCGCCGTCTCGCTGCTCGTACTGATCACCGCGGGCGCCGGCTGGTTCTACTTCAAGCTCAACGGCAACATCACCACCTTCGGGGCGGAAGGGGTCAGCCCGCAGCGCCCCGCCGAGGGCGCCGGCGGCCAGAACGTCCTGGTCATCGGCTCCGACTCGCGGTCGGGCGACAACAGCTCGCTGGGCGGCGGCGAGGGCGACGTGGGCCGCTCGGACACCGCCTTCCTGCTGCACATATACGGCGACAGCAAACACGCGGTCGCCGTCTCCATACCCCGGGACACCCTGGTGGAGATACCCCCGTGCCGGCTCCCGAACGGCAAGTGGACGGCGGCGCAGCACAACGTCATGTTCAACGCGGCGTTCTCGGTCGGCGAGAGCGCGCGGGGCAACCCGGCCTGCACCCAGAACACGGTGGAGAAGCTGTCCGGCGTACGCGTCGACCACACCGTCGTCGTCGACTTCGAGGGCTTTTCGAAGATGACGTCCGCGGTGGGCGGCGTACCCGTCTGCCTGCCGAAGGACATCTACCAGGGCGACCTGAACCCGAACCGGCACTCCCGCGGCGAGCGGATCTTCGCCAAGGGCCCGCAGAACGTCTCCGGCCGGCAGGCGCTCGACTACGTCCGCATCCGGCACGGCCTCGGCGACAACTCGGACATCGGCCGTATCCAGCGCCAGCAGGCGTTCGTCGGCTCCCTCATCAAGAAGGTCAAGGAGCAGGGCTTCAACCCCACCACCCTGCTGCCGCTGGCCAACGCCGCCACCCAGTCCATGACCGTCGACCCCGGCCTGGACTCGGCCGACAAGCTGCTCTCCTTCGCGATGTCCCTGAAGGACATCGACCTGCACAACACCAAATTCGTCACGCTGCCCTGGCGCTACCAGGGCGCCCGGGTCGCCATCGTGCACCCGGCGGCGGACGCGCTCTGGGCGGACATCAAGGCGGACCGCACCCTGGACGGGAAGGACGCGGGCGGGCCGGGGTCGGCCGGGGGCGGCGGAGCGGCGTCCCCGGGACCGTCACCGTCCTCTTCCGCGGATGCGAAGGCTCCGGGTACGGGCACCGGCCCCGGTACCGGTACGGGCATCAGCGTCACCGTCTACAACGGCACCACCGCCACCGGCCTCGCCGCCCGCGCCGCCGACCAGCTCAAGTCCGCGGGCTTCACCGTCACCGGCACGTCGACCGCGCGGACCCAGGACCACGCGACCACCGTCGTGGAGTACGGCGCGGGCAAGGAGACCGAGGCCAAGACCGTCGCCGCGCACTTCCGCGGCGCCCGGCTGGTGCCGACGGCCACCGCGGGCGTCAACGTCGTCCTGGGCACCGCGTACGCGTCCGACCCGGCGCTGGAGTCCCCCGCCGCCACCGCCCCGGGCCCGGCCCCCTCGCCCGGGTCGTCGGCGTCCGGATCGTCGGAGATCGCCGGCAAGGCCCGCTCGGCCGACGACAACATCTGCTCGGATTTGTCCTACGGCTGAGGCGACGCGCCGGGGCCGGGGCCCGCGTTCTCCGCGGGCTCCGCGTCCGCTGCGGCCGCTTTACGGTCGTACCGGTCCTTGGCCCGTGCCAGCCCGGCCCCGTACAGCACCAGCACCGCCGCCAGCAGCCCGTAATAGAGGGGAGGCAGGGGTGCCATTCCCAGCAGCGGGCCCAGCGGCGACGGGGGCAGCAGCAGCCCGATGACGGCGAGCGCGCAGACCGCGATCCGGATCGGGCCGGGCGCCCGGCCTTCCGCCGAGCGGCGTCCCGTCCGCAGCAGGTACATCACCAGCGCCTGCGTCAGCAGGTTCTCCGTGAACCAACCCGCGTGGAACGCGTCCTGGCCACCCGGATCGCCGGAGCCGTGCACCGCGAGGACCAGCACGCCGAACGTGGCCAGGTCGGCCGCCGCGTTGAGCAGGCCGAAACCGGTGATGTAGCGGAGCAGGTCGGCGGGGCGCAGGGCCGCCGGCCGGCGCAGCGCGGCGGGACCCGGCCGGTCGAAGGCGAACGCGAGCTGGACCGCGTCGAAGCACAGGTTCTGCACCAGGACCTGCGCCGGAAGCATCGGCAGGAACGGCAGCAGCAGCCCGGCGCCGAGCATCGCGATGACGTTGCCGAGGTTGGAGGAGAGGGTGATGCGCAGGTACGTGGCGATGTTGGCGCTGCTGCGGCGGCCCGCGACGATCGCGCCGTCGATGGCGCCGAGGTCCTTCGAGGCGAGGACCACATCGGCCGCCTCACGGGTCACGTCGACGGCGTCGCGCGGGGCGATGCCCACGTCGCAGGCGTGCAGCGCGGGCAGATCGTTGACACCGTCGCCGAGGAAGCCGACGGTACGGGGCGGGGTCGCCGCGGTATCCGGACCCACCGCCGCACCCGGGCCCTGACCTGTGTCCGGTCCCGGCCCCGCGCCCGCCCGCAGGGCCTCCACGATCCGCGCCTTGTGCTCCGGTGTGCAGCGCGCGAAGGCCGTCGTGCGGGCGGCGAGCCGGGCGAGTTCCGCGTCCGTGAGGCCGTCGGTCCGGTCGGCCGTGACCACCGCGCCGGGGCCGGTGTCGAGTCCGAGTTCCCGGCAGACGTGGGTGACGGTGCCCGGGTGATCGCCGGTGAGGATCTTCACCGCGACGCCGCGACGCGCGAGGCCCGCGCAGGCCGCGGCGGCGGTCGGCGTGAGCGAGTCGCGCAGGCCGACGAAGCCGACGAGGGTCAGGCCGCGCTCGTCCGCCGGCGTGTAGCGGCGGCCGGGCCTGGCGGGCCGCTCGGCGACCGCGACGGCCAGCAGCCGCAGCCCGTCCGCCGTACGGTCCGCGACGAGCCGGGCCAGGCGGGCGCGGGCCGCGTCGTCCAGGTCGGTGTCTTCGAGGGGGGCGGGGGTTGCGGGGGAGGCGGGGCCGTCTCCCCCCGTACGGACACGGGCACAGCGCTCCAGTACGTCCTCGGGCGCGCCCTTGACCACCAGCGTGTGTGCGCCGAGCCGGAGGTCGGCCCCCGCGGCAGCGTCCGTACGGACCACCGCGCACGACGTACGGCGTACCGGGTCGAAGGGCAGCGCGGCGATGCCCTCGTACGCCAGCAGTTCGTCGAAGTCGTTCTCGGCCGCCTCCAGGACCGCCTCGTCGAGCGCGTCCGGCGTCGGCAGTTCGGCGAGCTGGAGTGTCCACAGGCTGTTGACAGCCGCCCAGTGCAACGGCCCGGGCGCCGGCCGGCCGTCGGGGCCGAAGGAGCAGTCCAGGACCGGGCGGTCCTGGGTGAGGGTGCCGGTCTTGTCCGTGCACAGCACGTCGATCGCGCCGAGGTCGTGCAGCGCGGGCAGCCGTTTGACGATCACCTCGCCGCCGCGCGCGAGCAGCGCCGCGCCCCGGGCGAGCGCGGTGGTGACGATGACCGGCAGCATCTCGGGCGTGAGCCCGACCGCCACCGCGACGGCGAACGGCAGCGTCTCCAGGCCGCGGCCGCGCAGCGCGGCGTTGGCCATCAGCACCAGCGGCGGCGTGAGCAGCATGAAGCGGATGAGGGTCCAGGAGACGCCGTTCACGGAGCGGTCGAAGGCGCTCGTGGGGCGCGTACGCCGGGTGCCGCGCGCCCCGGACGCGCCCTTTCCGGACGGCCGCCGGTACGTACCGGTCCGGTACGTACCGGCGAAGACCGTGTCGGCGCCGGTCGCCAGCACCACGGCGGTGGCGCTGCCGGACGCGACGCTGCTGCCCTGGAAGCACAGCTCGGGCCGTTCGAAGAGGTCCGGGCCGGTACCGGAGGCGCCGGTACCGAAGGCCCCGCTGCCGGAGGTGTCGGTACCGGAGATGTCGGTACCGGCCTCCACCGGATGCTTCGCCACCGGCGCCGACTCCCCCGTCAGCGGCGCCTGGCGTACCGTCAGCCCGCTCGCGCGCAGCAACCGCAGGTCGGCGGGGACCAGGTCGCCCGGCCCGAGGCGGATCACGTCGCCCGGCACCAGCTGATCGACCGGTATCTCCCTGGTGGTCACCTCTCCCGAGAAGCCCGCGCCCTGTGACGCACCCGGAGCCCGCGCCGCCCGTACGCCGAATGCCGCGACCCCGGCAGCCCCGCCCTCCGGCCGCCGCTGCACCGTCGCCGTCGTGGCGATCAGCTCGCGCAGCGCCGCCGTGGACCGTTCGGCGCGGTACTCGCCGCTGGACCGCAGCACCGCGCTGACCACCACCAGCACCGCGATCACACACGCCGCCCCCCAGGAGGCGACGGCGGCCGAGACCAGGGCCAGACACAGCAGTACGGTCGTGAACGGATCGCGCAGGCTGCGCACGAAGCGCCAGGGCCGGCCGGCGGGCCGCCGTTCGGGCACCGCGTTGTCGCCGTACCGCAGCAGCCGCTCCTCGGCCTGCGTCTCGGTCAGGCCGCGCGGGCCGCTCTCCAGGGACCGCAGGGTTTCCAGCGCCGTGAGGCCGGGGGTGTCGCGCAGCCGGGCGCCGCCGTCCGCCCGTACGCCCGGTGGTGCGGTGGTGCGCCGGCCCGGCTCCGTCTGCCCTTGCGTACGAGCGGACGCGGAGCCCACGGCCCTCTCAGGCGCCCAGGCCACGGACGCGTCCCGGCACCGCCGGGCCGTCGGCCCGGCCCGTCCGGTCGGTCAGCTGCCCCACCAGCCACCGCACCATCGACACCACGTCGGGGTCGTCCACCAGGTACACCACGCGGCGGCCCTCGCGCCGCGACCGCACCAGCCCCGCCAGCTTCAGTTTCGCCAGGTGCTGGCTCACCGCGGGCAGCGCGCCGCCCACCCGCTCCGCCAGCCCGCTCACGTCGCACTCGCCGCCCGCCAGCACCCAGACGATGTGCAGGCGCGCGGGCGACGCGAGCAGCCCGAACGTCGCCGCGGCCTCCGTCAGCACCTCGGCCGACGGATCCGCCACGTCCTCGACGCCACTCGTCACAGCCGCTCTCCATCCGCCCAGGGCCGCCCAGGGACGGGCCCGTGCCCCCGAAAGGTCCCAGTCTAGGCGCCGGGCGCCTTGCACTCCCGTACGAACGGGGGCCTGCTTCCGGCCCCGCTCCCGAACGGCAGAAGCCCCGGTCCCGGGCCCGGGGGCCCGGAGCCGGGGCTCCGTCGTACGGTCGGGGGAAACGGCAACGGGGGGACATGCCGTTTCCCCCGATGGTGGACCGGGCCTCAAAGTCCGCGCCGCCGTCAGGGGGGAAGCTTGCGGCGTGGACCCCGCAGTGAGGCTCGGGGCCCGTACCCCGCGCATTCCTGCCAGATCCGCCGGGCACACGACCATCCTGCTCCGCGCGCCCCTTACCGGACGCAGGCAAAGGGCCTGCCTCCAAGGGCCTTTGGTCCTTAAAGTCCCGGTCAGCACGCGAACCCCACCTCTCACACCTCTCTCCTTCTTCCCCTCACCTCTCCCGCCTCCTTCTCCCCCTCCTCCCGCCTCCCGCCTCCCTCCCGTCGACTCCACCCCCTGTTACGGAAGTGGTTACACTCACCCGGTCTGCTCTCTGGGGAAGGGCGGGCGGGAGCTGCCGTAGGGGAGACGGGGACAGTCAGATGGCGCAAGCGAAGAAGATCGCGCTGTACGTGGTCGTCGTCTTCGTCCTGTACACGATCATCACGTCCCCGGCACGCGCCGCCGATCTCGTGCAGATAGGGTTCGAGGGCATTTCGTCGGCCGCGCACGGCGTCGGCGAGTTCATGACCCAGCTGATCTCGTAGGACGCGCCGGCCGTACGCAGACGTACGGAGCGGGACGTACGGCGCGGGACGGCCACGGGCCGACCGTACGGAGGACCGCCCAGTGATACGCCACCTGGTTCTTTTCAAGCTCGCCGAGGGTGTCGGACGTGACGAGCCGCGGGTCGTGGCCGGCGTGAAGGCGTTCCAGGAGCTGGCCGACCAGATTCCCGAGCTGGAGTTCTGGGAGTGCGCCTGGAACATCACGGACCGGCCGATCGCGTACGACTTCGCCGTGAACTCCGCCGTGGCCGACACCGACGCCCTCAAGCGCTATATCGAACACCCGGCCCATCAGGCCGCCGCCGGGCAGTGGCGCGAGTTCGCCACCTGGGTGATCGCCGACTACGAGTTCTGAGCCGCGGCTCCGGCCGCGCGCACGTCCCTCGTCCCGCCCCTCGTCCCGCCTCGCGGGCGAGGGGCTTCGTCATGCCCGGTCCCGGCCGTGCGTACGCCTGCTCGTCGATCAACTCTGCGATCAACACGGCGTTATGCGGTGCTTGCACACAGTGCACATGTCTTGTGATGCTATGACCGCTTTTGCCGGTTGAATGGACTGAGAAGGGTGGCGTGACCGTGACGGCCCGAACTGCGCCCAAGGCGCCATCCCGCGAGAGCAGGAGCGCGGACACACGGGCACTCACACAGGTGCTGTTCGCCGAGCTCACGAGCCTGGAGCCGGGCACGCCGGAGCACGCCCGGGTGCGCGCCGCCCTGATCGAGGCCAACCTGCCGCTGGTCCGGTACGCGGCGGCACGTTTCCGCAGCCGTAACGAACCGATGGAGGACGTCGTCCAGGTCGGCACGATCGGCCTCATCAACGCCATCGACCGCTTCGACCCCGGCCGCGGGGTCCAGTTCCCCACCTTCGCGATGCCGACCGTGGTCGGCGAGATCAAGCGCTATTTCCGGGACAACGTGCGCACCGTCCACGTGCCACGCCGCCTCCACGAGCTGTGGGTGCAGGTCAACGGCGCCACGGAGGACCTGACCGTGCTGCACGGCCGGTCGCCGACGACCGCGGAGATCGCCGAACGGCTCAAGATCGGCGAGGACGAGGTGCTGGCCTGTCTGGAGGCGGGCCGCTCGTACCACGCGACCTCCCTGGAGGCCGCTCAGGAGGGTGACGGCCTGCCGGGCCTGCTGGACCGGCTCGGGTACGAGGATCCGGAGCTGGCCGGGGTCGAGCACCGGGACCTCGTCCGGCACCTCCTCGTCCAGCTCCCCGAGCGCGAACAGCGCATCCTGCTCCTCCGTTACTACAGCAACTTGACGCAATCTCAGATCAGCGCCGAGCTGGGGGTGTCGCAGATGCATGTGTCGCGGCTACTGTCGCGGAGCTTCGCACGACTGCGGTCCGCAAACAGGATCGAAGCCTAACCGGGACGGGCTACCCGTTCCTGCACAGATATGTCGACATGGCGCTACAGCGTGTTGCCGACATGTGACATTCTGCAGGAACCGCGTTTGCCGTGGCGCCGCCTCCGGTATTCAGGTGGAGGCATAAGTTCTCGGTTCCGCCGCGGACCGAGGGCGCCGCAGCGACCCGACCGCGACCTCAAGGGGGTGGCATGTCCGTAGAACTGGGCAGCTCGAAGGTGCTTCCCGCGATTCCCGCGCCGGCACCACATGTGCACGACGACGACGCTCTCAACACCCGTACGCTCTCCCGCTCCCTCTTCCTGCGGCTGGCCACGCTCGACAAGGACAGCCCGGAGCGCACGTACGTACGCGACACCCTCATCGAACTGAACCTGCCGCTGGTGCGCTACGCGGCGGCACGTTTCCGCAGTCGCAACGAGCCGATGGAGGACATCGTCCAGGTCGGCACGATCGGCCTGATCAAGGCCATCGACCGTTTCGATTGCGAACGCGGTGTCGAATTCCCGACGTTCGCGATGCCGACGGTGGTCGGCGAGATCAAGCGTTTCTTCCGCGACACCTCGTGGTCGGTCCGCGTCCCGCGCCGCCTTCAGGAGCTGCGCCTGGCCCTGACGAAGGCCAGCGACGAACTGGCCCAGAAGCTCGACCGCTCCCCCACCGTCACCGAACTGGCCCAGTGCCTCGGCGTGTCCGAGGAGGACGTCGTCGACGGCCTCGCGGTCGGCAACGCCTACACCGCTTCCTCGCTCGACTCCCCCTCCCCCGAGGACGACGGCGGCGAGGGCTCCCTCGCGGACCGACTGGGCTACGAGGACAGCGCGCTGGAGGGCGTGGAGTACCGCGAATCCCTCAAGCCCCTGCTGGCCAAACTCCCGCCCAGGGAGCGCCAGATCATCATGCTGCGCTTCTTCGCCAACATGACACAGTCCCAGATCGGCGAAGAGGTCGGCATCTCCCAGATGCACGTCTCCCGCCTGCTGACCCGCACCCTGGCGACGCTGCGCGACGGCCTGATCTCGGACTGAGCCGGGGCGAGGCCCACACCCTCGGGCGGCTCGGCCGGCCGGCACCGTCCGGCTCCCCGCTTCCCGTACGGGCCGACGCCCTGCCGTACCGGGCCTATGCAACTGACGCGCCGTCAGTGACACTGGCCCGATGCGACGGATCACGCGCGCCCTGAGACCCGCAAGTGCTCCCCGTAATCCCCGCAATCCCCGTACTCCGCACGCCCAGCAGCCACACCTGCCCACGCGCGCACCACACTCCCTGTGTGCCCCGTGCCTCCTGCGTGTCGCATTCCTCCTGCGCGCCCCCTACCTCCCGCGCGCATCACACTTCCCGCGCGCCCTTCTGCCGGTCACCGCCCTGTGCCTGGCCGCGCTGCTCAGCGCCTGCGGCAGCGACGACGGCCGCGGCCACGCCGCGGTGGGCGCCGCCGGCCCGGCGGACGGCCGGTCCCCGACGAGACCGGTACCCCCGCACGACGGGATCACCCTCACTCCCTTGGACGGAGCCGGCCCCCCCGCACCCGGCAACGGCTCGCCCCCGTACGCCTCCCCACCTCCGGCGGCCCCCGGCACGGCCAACACCCCCGACTCCGGCCCGGCTCCCCCGGCCACCCCCCGGAACCAAGCCAGAGGCAGCGGCACCGACCGTGACGCCGACCACGACACCGCCTCCACCCCCGGCCCTCCTCCCGGCCGCCCCTCCGGACACCCTTCTCAGCGGCCCTCCGCCACACCCCCCGCCTCCAGGCCGGGCCCCAACCCCGACCCGAGCCACACCCCTTCGCCCACCCCCAAGCCCGACACCCCGCCCCACCTCACCACCGGCCCCGTCAACCGCACGGGCACCGACGTCCGATGGTGCGAAAAGGTCTCCGTCTCCCTGCACAACACCGGCGACCGGCCCGTCACTTCGGGCACCATCACCTTCGGCACCCACATCATCGGCGCCCTGGGCATCGACTGGGCCACCCGCACCTCCACCCACCCGCTCCCGGCCCCCCTCACCGGCCACGCCCGCCGCACCGCCACCTGGCGCGTCTGCGTGTCCGCCTGGCGCGTACCTCTGGGGATGCACATCGAGACCCGGGACGTGGATGTCGATTGGCGCTGACGGACCAGGGCGGCCGGGGCGGAGTGATCGGGGGCGGGGCAGACGGAACCGCGGCACACGCTGCCGGCACAAGGAGCTGGAACCTATGGGCTCACACGGTAAGCCGCCTCCCCCGCCCCCCCGGCCTCAGCAGCCGTCGCCACGGGACAGTGACGGGCAGCACCCTGACGTGTCCGAGCCCGGTGGCGGCAAGCACCGGTGACGACCGACCTGTCGCACCACCACACCCGGACCCTGCGTCTGCTCGACGCCCGGGGCGCGTTCGAGCGCCCTTGGATGCGCGCGGCCTTCCGCGACGCCCCCCCGGGACGCGTTCGCCCCCGACACCGTCTGGGTGTGGCACCCCGACGACGACCGCAACCACCCCGTCGCCCGCGTCGACGACGAGCAACGGTGGGCGGCGTCGGTTCACCACCCCACCGAGCCCGTGGTCACGCAGGTGGACGTCGGCCGGCCGGTGGACGTCGGCCGGCCGGTGCACGCCGACGGTACGGGCCGGCTGCCCACCAGTTCGCTCAGCGCGGCCGATGCCGTACTGACCACCCTCGCCGCCACCGACCCGGACGCCGGCAGCCGCGTACTGCACATCGGTACAGGTACGGGCTACGACTCGGCGCTGCTGTGCGAGCGGGTCGGCCACGCCGATCTCACCACCGTCGAGATCGACCGGACGCTGGCCGACGCGGCCCGCACGCGGCTGCCCGGCCTCGGCTACCGGCCCCGCGTGGCCTGCGCGGACGGTGAGCGCGGCCATGCGCAGGACGCGCCGTACGACCGGGTCCTCTGCACGGCGTCGTCGTCCCGCGTCCCCACCGCCTGGATCGCCCAGTCCGCCCCCGGCGCGCGCATCGTCACGCCGTGGAAGTCCACGCTCCAGCCCGCCGGCCTGGCCGTCCTGACCCTCGGTACCGACCGCCGCGTCGCCGGCGGCCGTTTCGGCATACCGCTGACCTTCATGGATCTGCGCGGCCGGCGCCGCACCGACAATCCGCTCCCGCGCGTCTGCACCCCGCGGCGATGGGCGGAGAGCCGGTACGGGACGTCCGCCCTCCCGCCGGACCTCCTCGACGACTTCCACGCCCGCTTCGCCCTCGGCCTCCAACTGCCCGACGTTCACGCGATCCGTACGCTCACGCCGGACGCCGCCCCCGCCTGGTGGCTGTCCGCGGACGCCGCCTGGGCCTACGTGTGCGCCGGGGAGTCGTACCAGTGGGGTGACCGCGACCTGGCCACCGAGGCCGAACGGGCCTACGCGTGGTGGCTGGAGACGGACAGCCCGGAGGAGTTCGAGTTCGGCATGACGGTGGACGGTGCCGAGCACCGGACGTGGTTCGGCTCGGAGGACGGGCCGAGCTGGCCGGTGGGCCCGTAAGGAGCCGAGGGGGTACGGATGTCCAGGCGTGCGCCCCCGAGAGCGCATCAGGGTCGTCACCCCGCAGGCTGACCCCTGACGCGACCGCAGGCTGACTCCTTCCGCATGCCTGCGCGCTATCTTCAACTCCCGTAACAGTCAGGGGCGCAGGAACGGGCCGAGCAAGCCCCAGCCTGCCGGGAGCGGGGAGCGGCACGTGGGGCAGAAGCAACGACGGTACGGGCTCGCGGAGCGCCGGGCGGGCGGGCGGGCCGGTGTGGCGCTGGGGGCGGCCGCCCTGACCGCCGTCACCCTCTTGGCCACAGCCATCGGCACCGCAGGCCCCGCCCGGGCCATGTCCGGCGGCACGCAGCTACCCCGGCCAGGCGCCGCACCCTGGCTGGCGATGCTGGCCAAGAAAGGCGACACCCCGCTGCTGGACCGGGCGTCCTGCGGCGGCGTCCTCGTCGCGCCCGACCGCGTCCTCACCGCGGCCCACTGCGTGGACGGTGTGGACGTTCACCGCATGGAAGTCCACCTGGGTTCCTCGGTCCTCTCGCAGGACCCCGGCACCGTACGCGACGTACGCAGCGCCACCCTGCACCCGCGCTACAAGCTCCTGCCGTCCCCCGCGGGCCCCGACCACCCGGAACTGTCCTCGGCCGCCCACGACCTGGCCGAACTACGGCTCAGCGCACCGATACGCGGCGTCAAGCCGCTCCCCGTCGCACAGCACCGGCCACGCCCCGGCACCCCCGTATCGATCTTCAGCCACGGCACCACGGCCGCGCCCGACCCGTCCCGGCCCGGCGTGGAGCTACGCGGCGACGTCCTGCGCCGCGGCGACCTCACCGTACGACGTCACGAGCAGTGCGCCGCGCAGACACCCGCGGTGGTGGACGAGGTATCGGTCTTCTGCGCCCGGGATGCGCGCGCCGACCTGCCGGGCCGCACCGCCACCACCATGTGCGAGGGTGACAGCGGCAGCCCGTTGGTGACCTGGGGGCGGCGCGGCCCTGAACTCGCCGGCATCTTCAGCTTCGCCGGCGAGACCGCCGGAAAGGTCTGCGGTCAGCCCGCCGACGCGGCGTTCGCCGACGTACCGGCACTGCTGCCGGGGGTGCGCGCCGCCAACCCGATCCTCCGCCAGGCAGTCGGCACGTGACGCGAGTGGTCAGTTGAAAGCGACCGCGGCGGCCCCGCCGAGCGCGGCCAGTACGTACGCCGGCGCCCCCCGCCAACCCGTGCGCGGTGCCCTGAGGCCCCGAGTGCTGAACAGCAGCACGGACTGGCCCGCGTATCCCGGCACCACGACACCGAGTACGCCGAGCACGCCGAGGGTGCGGATGCTCAACTCGAAGTCGGTGCCGCTCAGCACGCCGGTGCCGACCATGGCCAGCGCGGCGACCGCGTACATCAGGCCGGGGCCGGGCCTGACGTCGTCACGCTGGTGGGGAGCGGCTTCGTCCTCCCCGCGAGGCTCTCCGGCGTAGCGCCAGTCCCGCTGTTCGACGCCGAAACAGGCGATCATCAGGATGACGGCCTCCACCGCCAGGACGGCGGCCGCGACAAGTACGAAGGACACGTGTCCACCTCACACGAGGTCATGAGCGGTCCTGCCTTCTGCATGGCGTGTGCCGATGAACACCCTCACGGCTTCGCGCTCCTTGGAACTTACCGGCATGCTCCCCATGAAGCGCCGGTCGATCCAGGCCGTCTTCTTGGCACCGCTTGACCCGCGTCCCACGCTGCACACCCCACACCCCACGCCCCGCGGCCTACGGCTTACGGCTTGGGCGCCACCGCCGCAAGCTCCGCCACCGACCCCGACATGATCGTCCGCACATGCTCGGTGATGTGCTCGACCGGCCAGTCCCACCAGGCCAGTTCGAGCAGCCGGCCGATGTCCGCCTCGTCGTAGCGGCGGCGGATCAGCTTGGCCGGGTTGCCGCCGACGATGCCGTAATAGGGTACGTCGTCCACGACGACGGCGCCGGACGCGATGACCGCGCCGTGGCCGATCCGTGCGCCCGGCATGACCATGGACCGGTACCCGAACCACACGTCGTTGCCGACCACCGTGTCGCCCTTGCCCGGCAGCCCGCTGATCAGGTCGAAGTGGTCGGACCACGACCCGCCCATGATCGGGAAGGGGAACGTCGAGGGCCCGTCCATCCGGTGGTTGGCGCCGTTCATGATGAACCGCACGCCCTCGCCCAGCGCGCAGTACTTGCCGATGATCAGCTTCTCGGGCCCGTAGTGGTACAGCACGTTCCGCGTCTCGAACGCGGTCGGGTCGTCCGGGTCGTCGTAGTACGAGAAGTCGCCGACCTCGATGAGCGGCGAGGTGACGAGGGGCTTCAGCAGCACCACCCGCGGCTGGCCGGGCATCGGGTGCACGACGTTCGGGTCAGCGGGGACTAGTGGCATGGGGCAGCGCCCTCTCATAGGGGGTGAGCGGTGGGATACGGACCGGGCCGGTGCCTCGGGCCCGCCCCTCGCGTCATGATCGCAGCCACCGCCACCGCAGGCGATCGGTTAACCGTCCACCGGTCCCAAGTTGCCCATCCGGCAAGGGAACTTGCCGGCCCGTGGAGGCGGGCGCAACCTGTTGCCCGCTGAAGGCCGTAGCGCGAACCAGGGGGCACCACGATGACCAGCCGGCACGACACCGGGACCACACCGGACGCCGGAACCGACCCCGACGCGCCACGCGGCAACCGCGTCCGCCTCGTCCGGTCCGGCGAGCTGGACGGCCACGCGGCGATCAACGGCGGCACCGTCGGCTCGAAGCGGCTCTGGACGGGAAGGGCCGAGAACCCGCCGCTCAGCTCGACGGACAACCACCACCACGGCGCGTCCGGAACGGGAATCCACGTCGTCAGCGGCCATCCCGTCTTCGTCCACCACGACGGCGAACAGGAGGTACGGATCGCCGCGCACCCCGGCGACTTCGTACTCGTCCCGCCCTTCGTCCCGCACCGCGAAGAGAACCCCGGCCCGGACGAACCGGCAGTCGTCGTGCTCGCCCGCACGGCGCAGGAGCCGATCAAGGTGTCCGTACCCGAGCTGTACCGGGACGAGGAGACCGGGCCGCGGTAGCCGACCACGCCGGGCCCGGCCCCCGCCACCTGGGACACTGGTACCGGAAGAGCCCCGTACTCACGCACACCGGTAGGGAGAGTCACAGGTGAGCAAGGCGCCGGAGAGTGCCCTGTCGACCGTCATGATGGTGATCGCCACCGGAAGGCGTCTGCAGGAGCGGCTGGAAACGCGGCTTACCGGCATCGGCCTGTCGATGCGGCTCTTCGGGGCGCTCGGGCACATCTCCCGCGACCCCGACCTGTCGTACAGCGATCTGGCCCGTCGCGCGGGCGTGACGAGCCAGAGCATGCGTGCCACCGTCCTCATGCTGGAGGAACTGGGTGCGGTACGGCGCGACCTGCAGGGGCAGGGGCACCGCGCGCGGCTGGAGCTGACGGACGAGGGCCATACCCTGCTCGACCGGGCCCGGGCCATCGTCGCCGAGCTGGACGAGGAGTTCCTGAAGGCCGCGGGGCAGGATCAGAAGGCGGCCCTGGACACCGCCTGCGAGCGCGCGCTGGGTCCGGGGGGACCGTTTCCCTTCCGGGCCGAGTAGCCCGCGCCCATGGCTCCGCCCCGGTGCCGTACGAACTCGGCCGGGTGAGAGCCCGCCTTCGACGTACCTTACGGACGGGTGGTGGCGTTGAATGGCCAGGTGGCCACCCGTCGCTCTCCGGGAGGATGTGCACATGAGCGTCGAGTCGGCCGACCACAGCCGCGGCGTCTATCCAGAACATGCCCTGAAGTGCGCGGTCCAGCATGTTCGCGGCGACCGGGTCCAGGTCATTGAGGGAATCATCGAGCCGGTGTCGCCAACCTGGGACCACTGATCCACCGCCGACATCCTCCGTGACCGGGTTCGCGCCCGCGCCCGCGAACTCGGTTGCATGATCGGCTCGGGCAGCCTCGGCCTGCCCGGCTCCCCCAACTGGTACGTACCCGACCTCGCCGTCGTCCGGCCGCCGCGGCCAAGGGCGCCGGCGCCCTTCTTTCCGACCAGACACTGCTGGTCGTGGAGGTCACGTCGCATTCCGACGCCGACACCGACCGCGTCGTCGAGCGCCGCCGCTCCGCCGAGTACGGTGCGCCCCTGTACCTGCTCGTGGACCGCCAGCAACGCGCCCCCACCCTGTTCGCCGAACCGGGCCGTCTCGGTTGCACCCGGATCACCGGCCCGCTGCCGTACGGCGCCTCGCTGCACATCCCGGACCCGTTCGCCCTGGACCTGGACACCAGCGTCTTGTGACCCGCACGGCAGGCGGCGGACCACCACGCACCACGCCGGCCCTCCGGTGACCGATCGCCCGTACAGCCGTGCCTGTCAGCTCCAGTCCACGGTCCCGGACTGGACGATGCGTCCCAGGAAATCGATGTCGGCGATGTCGGTGCCGCCGCACTGGTTGACCGACCCTCCGAAGGGGAGCGCGGCCAGGTTGCCGTCACCGGTTCCCGCACCGCGCGTGGCAGCGCCTACGGCGTGGGGCGCGGTGTCCTGGATGACGCAACGCGTACCGAACGCCGGGGAGAGAAAGGCGCCGACGCCTCCCGCGAAGGCCGGTACGGCGACGGCGAGGCCGCTTGCGTACGCAGCGATGGTGACTCCCAGTACGGTACCGATTCGAGCCGTGTCCACGAGCGACGAACGACTGCCCGCGCGGCTTGGTCACCACCACTTCCACCGGGCGGGCTACTCCCTCTCGGGACTCCGGCCCCCGCCGGTCGTTCCCTCGGCCGCCACGAATGACCCCGTGCCGGGTGTCGTGATGATCAGCCCCTCTTCCCGGAGCGCGGCGGTGGCCTTCCGGACGGTCACACGCGCCACGCCGAACTCCTGCTCAAGCTTCACCTCGGAGATCAGGTGGCGTGGCGGGTACGCACCGCTGGTGATGCGCGACCGTAGTTCGTCGGCGACCTGCTCCCACTTCGAGCGCGGACGCTGCTTGCACCTGTTCGTTTCCCGCCGCCGCTTGCCGCAAGACGAAAGACCCGAGACCGGGTTCGGTGGTGATCAAGCCCTCCGCCCGCAGCCCACGGTGCACCTTGTGGGCGGTGACAGCCGCGATGCCGAACTCTTCCTCGAGTTGGAGGACCGACGGGACGCGTTCCCCGAGGCCGTACGTACCGTCGGAGATCCGCTCCCGGATCACTTCGGCGATCTGCATCCACTTGGGCCGCGTCGGGTCGAACTTCATCGTGAGGGCGACCACTCACGCCCCGCCGGGGCCCTCGTCGCGCTGCCTCGGCAGATCCTTGGAGACGAAGGACCCCACGCCCGGCTCCGTGTAGATCAGGCCCTCCGCGCGGAGGCCACGGTGCACCTTCTGGCCCGTGGACGTGGAGATCCCGAACTCGTCCAGCATCTCCGTCACCGAGGGAACTCGCGCTCCTGGCTGATAGACGCCGTCTTCGATGCGCTCGCGGATGACCCGCGCGACTTGTCGCCACCGCGGCACGTCAGGGGCAAATTCGATCACAGGACCAAGGTCAGCAGACTGCAACATGGCATGCGAGGCCTAGTTCGGTCGCTTTGGTAGCTCTGGTCGCTAGGGGGCAGCAGGGCTACTAGGGCCACGGACAGTAGACCCCGGCGAGTGCTAGCCCACTCCCGGGGCGTGGCCAACGCCGCGCAAGGAGCGCCGACATGCGTCACCGTATTCTTCGACTGGCGGCATGGGCGGGGAAACTCATCTCGCCGCCGCCCATCACGCCCTTCACGCCCCCCACGCGCCCCTGCGCCCCTCCCCCACCGCAAGGCGCGAACGAGCCGCCTCCCACCCGCTCGACACCCCCCTGAACGTCGACGCCCCCCTCGTACGCCCGTACCTGACCGCCTGCGAAGTGCGGGTCGGCGATCAGCAAGCTCGACGCTTCGCGCGCATGCGCACGATGCACGGGGAGTTCGCCGTACGAGCGCGCCGGAAGGACCCGTACCGGGCATGCGCCTGTTGCCCTGGTCGCAGGAGGGCGGGAAGCGATGTCTGCTGTCGACGGACGGCGACGGCTACGTGGCGCGGTTCGCGGACGACATGGAGGCAGCACAGCTCGACATGGGTACGGAGCTGCTCGATCACGCCGGGGCGATGCTGGGCGAACCCGACGCATCGGCCGGTGAACTGCGCTTTCTCGCCAATCGATTGGTCGAGGCACTGCACGACACGTTGCGGGTGGCCGACAGCCGAGGCCGGCGGGTTCCCGGCCTGGGCGGTGCGAGCGGAAGGGGGGCGTCGGCCGCTTGGCGGCGGCCGGGTGAGGGGACGTCAGGCCGGACCGGCCCCGTACGGGACGCGCGGGCCGGGAGCGGCCGTCAGCTCAGGGCGAGCCACGCCGCGCCGACGACGACCGCGATCGCGACGATCACGCCGATGACGACGCCGACGCGGGGGCCGCCGGACGACTGCTGCTGAGCCGCTGCCCGGCGGCCACCGGACTGCTGGGGGGCGCCCTCGTCCACGAAGGCGCGGAACATCTGCGTGCTGCCGGCCGGGTCCTGCTGGCCGTTGGCCGGGTTCTGCTGGTAGTTCGCCATAGGCCAGGACACTAGCGAACCCGGCATGAGCGGCACACCCCTGGGCCTCGTGCGTCACAGCACAGTCGCCCGGCGATCCGCTCCACCGGCTCCACCGGCCCCGGGCTCCACGGGCCCTACCGTGTGCGCAATGCCGCTACCACTTCGACTTCCAGCAGGTACTCAGGTGCGAAGAGGGCGGCGACGCCCACCAGTGTGCTCGCCGGTGCCTTGGTGGTGCCCGCTCGCAGCGGGGCGAAGATCTCGGGGAGCAGGGCGGGGGTGTAGTCCACCACGTAGACGGTTTCCTTGATGATGTCGTCCCGGGTGGCGCCGACCGCCGCGAGGGCCGTATCCAGGTTGCGGGCTATCTGGGCGGCCTGGGCCGCGTGATCGCCGGGTCCGACGGGCCGTCCGTCGGCGTCCCAGGCGACCTGCCCCGACAGGTGCGCCAGCCGGACGCCTTCGGTGACGACGACTTGGCTGATCAAGGGTGCCGGGTCGGGTAGGGCGGACGGATTGAGGCGTTGTGGAGGCGTGACGGCGCTGCCCTCTCGGGGCCTGGGGTTCACGACGGCGCACCCGCCCAGGCCGTGAGCGCCTCGTGCCGTTCGGCCTGACGGGCGCGGATGTCGGTGGTACGGGTGGCCCAGGCCACGTGGCCGTCGGGGCGTACGAGGATCTCGGTGACGCCGTCCAGGTCGGGGTGGGTGTCCCGAGTGGTGACGGTGACGGGGGTGACGCGGGCGCCCCAGCCCGCGGCGACCGCCGACCCGAGGCCCGGGGCGTCGCCCGCGAGGTCGAGGTGGACGTACCGGCCGGCCGGGAGGAGTTCGTACACCCGTACCGCCTCCGACCCGGCGGCGGCCAGGCCGATGTCCGGCATCCGGCGCCCCACCAGCGGATCGGCGCCGGGCGTGGTCGGCGGGTAGGCCGTGCCGAGGGCGGAGACCCGGGCGGCGAGGGTGCGATTGACCTGGGACATGCCGAGGAGTTCGTCGAAGAGGGCACGCAGGGCCGCGGCGGGGCGCTGATACCGCGGTACGAGGGTCAGTTCGGCCAGCAGGGTCTGGACCTCGGTGTTCTCGGTGACCGACTGCCCGACCGGCCGCCGCTCCCCGTCGTACGTGTCCAGCAGGCCGGGCGGGGCCCACCCGTTGACCTCGGCGGCCAGCTTCCAGCCGAGGTTCATGGCGTCCTGGAGGCCGGTGTTGAGGCCCTGGCCCGCCGCGGGGAAGTGGATGTGGGCGGCGTCGCCCGCCAGGAGGACGCGGCCCGCGCGGTAGCTCTCGGCGAGCCGGGTGGCGTTGCCGAAGCGGGAGAGCCAGCGGGGTTCGGCGACACCGCAGTCGGTACCGCAGAGCCGGGTCAGGGACTCGCGGAACTCCTCCAGGGTCACGGGCTCTCCGGCCGGCACGCGCATCCGTTCCGGGTCGATGAGGACGAGCCGGACGATGCCGTCCTCCATCGGGGCGACCAGTACGCCCCGCTCGCGGGCGGCGTCGAGGGCGGCGGGGTCGGTGACCGCGAAGTCGCCGAGTACGCCGGTGAGGGTTTCGTCCGTACCCGGGAAGGCGATTCCGGCGGACTGCCGTACGACGCTGCGGCCGCCGTCGCAGCCGACGACGTAACGGGCCCGTATCGTCGCGACGCTCCCGTCCCGGCCACGCACCTTCAGATCGACTCCGTCGCCGTCCTGGCCGATCCCGGCGACCTCGTGACCGCGCTCGATCTCGACGCCCAGCTCCCGGGCGCGCTCCGCCAGCAGCGCCTCGGTGTGCGCCTGGGCGAGGAACAGCGTGTAGCCGTGCCGGGAGTCCAGTACGGAGAAGTCCAGGTGGGTGGGGAGCTGGGCGAAGTGCCAGCCGGGCACGGGCCGGCCGAGCGGGAGGAAACGGTCGAGCAGTCCGCGCTGGTCCATCAGCTCCACGCTGCGCGGGTGCAGGCTCAGGGCCCGCGAGTCGCGCTGCGGCTCGGTACGGCGCTCGAAGACGCGGGTGCGTACGCCGGCCAGCGCCAGTTCGCAGGCGAGCAGCAGGCCGGTGGGGCCCGCGCCCACGACAGCCACATCAACATTCATCGGAGTGACCCTCCCTATTTAGTGAACAACGTTCACGTGAACAGCGTTCACTATAGTGAGGGTCATGAGCTCCCCGTCAACCCCGGCTCGCGGCCGCCCCGCCCGGCTCGACCGCACACGCACCCTGCGAACCGCCCTCGCCCTGCTGGATCGATCGGGCCTCGACGCACTGACCATGCGTCGGCTCGCCGACGCGATGGGCGTACAGGCCGGCGCCCTGTACCGCTATTTCGCGACCAAGCAGGATCTGCTCACCGCCATGGCGGAGCGGATGATGGAGGGCGCCGCCGAGGCTGCCGTCACCGCATCGGCGGCCACGGCGGACGGCGGCGACTGGAGTGAGCGGCTGACCGCCCTCGCCCGCGCCGCGCGCAGCGCCCTGCTCACCCACCGCGACGGCGCCCGCGTCTTCGCGGGTACGCACGCGACCGGCGAGAGCGTCCTCGGCTTCGCCGACGCGCTCGTGGGCGTCCTGCGCGAGGCGGGCTTCAGCGACGACGCGGCGGCCCGGGCGCTCTACACGGTGGTCAACTACACCGTGGGCCACACGCTGGAGGAGCAGGCGGCCCTCCAGGCGCAGGACGAGAGCACCGAGGACGCAGGAGCACTCCGCGACGCGGTGACCGCCGGGAGATACCCCCACCTCAGCGCCACCCTCCCCACCCTCACCAGCACAGACTTCACCGGCCTCTTCGAGTTCGGGCTCGACCTGATCGTCGAGGGGCTGCGGGCGCGGCAGGCGCCGTCGGCGGCCGCCCCTGCGGAGTAGTGCAGGCACGGCGGTACAGCGAGGGCCGGAGCCCTCGCTCCGTTCAGGTGGGGGCGGCAGCACCCGCCCCCACCTGCGCCTTTACACCCCCACCCGATCCCCTTGACCGTTGATCTTGCCAACCTTTTGGGTTCCTTTACCTTCCTCGCCCCGAAATCGTTTGCCTTCAGCAACCAAGTGGTTCTACGGTTGCTCAAGGCAACAAAAGAAGAAGTGCGGAGGTGCCCATGGCCGCTCAGAGTCAGTACGAGGAGCTGGCCCGGCAGCTCAGTGCCATCGGTGCCGTCAAGCGTGAGATGGGGCGGATTCTGCCGCCCGACTGCCCGCCCGCCTCGGCCGGTGTGCTCACGCTGCTCGACCGGTACGGCGAGATGCGGATGAGCAAGCTGGCGGAGCTGCTCGCGATCGACATGTCGGTCACGAGCCGGCACGTGGCCCACGCCGCCGAGCGCGGCTGGATCGAGCGCGAGCCCGACCCGCTGGACAAGCGGTCGCGGCTGCTGCGCCTGACGCCGAGCGGCCGGTCGCTCCTCACGGAGCTCTCCGAGCGCTACACAGCATCACTCGCCCGGTATCTGGACGACTGGTCCGACAGCGACGTCGGCCGTCTCAACGAATTGCTCGCCAGGCTCCGTACGAGCTTCGGCGACTGCCGGACCCGGGCGCATCACGAACCCACCACCCGCACACCCGCGGAATGAAAAGGAACTACATGGCTACGACCACACCATCCGGTGTGCGGGGCGGCCACGCCAAGCACGGGGGCCACCCGGCTCCCGACGGGGCGCCCATGTCGCACCGTCAGATCATGGAGGCGATATCCGGGCTGCTGCTCGGCATGTTCGTCGCCATCCTGTCCTCGACGATCGTCTCCAACGCGCTGCCCGAGATCATCCACGACCTCAAGGGCGGCCAGAGCGCCTACACCTGGGTCGTCACGGCGTCGCTGCTGGCGATGACCGCGACCACCCCGCTGTGGGGCAAGCTGTCCGACCTGTTCAGCAAGAAGCTGCTGGTCCAGGTCGCGCTGGTGATCTACGTGGCGGGCTCGGTGGTGGCCGGTCTGTCGCAGAACTCCGGCATGCTGATCGCCTGCCGTGTCGTCCAGGGCATCGGCGTGGGCGGTCTGTCCGCGCTGGCCCAGATCGTCATGGCCGCGATGATCTCCCCGCGGGAGCGCGGCCGTTACAGCGGCTACATCGGCGCCACCTTCGCGGTCGCCACCGTCGGCGGCCCGCTGCTGGGCGGCGTCATCACCGACACCAGCTGGATGGGCTGGCGCTGGTGCTTCTACGTCGGCGTGCCGTTCGCGGTGATCGCCCTGATCGTCCTCCAGAAGACCCTGAAGCTCCCCGTGGTCAAGCGGGACGTCAAGGTCGACTGGGCGGGTGCCTTCTTCATCAGCGCCGCGGTCTCGCTGCTGCTGGTGTGGGTGACCCTGGCGGGCGACAAGTACGACTGGATCTCCGGCCAGACCTTCGCCATGGTCGGCGGCGCGATCGTGCTCGGCGCGATCTTCGTGTTCGTCGAGTCCCGGGCGAGCGAGCCGATCATCCCGCTGCGGCTGTTCCGCAACAAGACGATCACCCTCGCCTCGCTGGCCTCGCTGTTCGTCGGTATCGCGATGTTCTCCGGCACCGTCTTCTTCAGCCAGTACTTCCAGCTGGCGCGCGGTGAGTCGCCGACCATGTCCGGGATCATGACGATCCCGATGATCGGTGGTCTGTTCATCTCCTCGACCGTCTCCGGTCAGATCATCACCAAGACCGGTCGCTGGAAGGCCTGGCTGGTCTCCGGTGGCGTGCTGGTGACCGCGGGCCTCGGTCTGCTGGGCACCATCCGGTACGACACCGAGTACTGGCACATCGCGATCTTCATGGCGCTGATGGGCCTCGGCATCGGCATGATGATGCAGAACCTGGTGCTCTGCACGCAGAACCAGGTCGCCCCGAAGGACCTCGGCTCCGCCTCCTCCGTCGTGACCTTCTTCCGCTCCCTCGGTGGTGCGGTCGGCGTCTCGGCGCTCGGTGCGGTGCTCGCCAACCGCGTCACGCACTACGTGAAGGACGGCGTCCAGGAGCTCGGCCCGCAGGCCGCGGCGAAGTTCGCGCAGGGCGGCGCCGGCGGCGGTGGCGGCATCCCGGACCTGGACGCCCTCCCGGCCCCGTTCCGGACGATCATGGAGAGTGCCTACGGGCACGGCGTCGCCGACGTCTTCCTGTACGCCGCTCCGTGCGCGCTGCTCGCCTTCCTGGTGACGCTGTTCATCAAGGAGGTCGCGCTGAAGACCAGCGGCGGCCTGGCCCAGGCGGGCGAGACGGAGGCGGCTCCGGCCGCCACCGGCGCCGCCGCGGTCGCGCCGCAGCCGGAGCCCGCCCTCGTGGGCGCCGGTGCCCCGGTGGGCCAGGACGACGGCCAGGCGCCCTCCTGGGCGCAGCAGCCGTCCGCGTCGGCCACCACCCAGCCGCTGGCGGCGTACGCCTCGGCGGGCGACGGTGACGAGGTCCCGGCCGGTCCGGCGATCCACGGCTCGGTCCGCAACGCGGAGGGCCACCCGGTCGCGAACTCCGCGGTCACGCTGATCTCGCTCAGCGGGAGCCAACTGGGCCGCTCGGTGGTCCAGGCCAACGGCTCGTACGTACTGAACGCCCCCGGCGCCGGTTCGTACGTGCTGATCGCGGCCGCCGACGGCCACCAGCCGCAGGCGTCCACGGTCGTCGTCGGCGAGCAGGCTCTGGCCTACGACATCCTGCTCAGCGGCACCAGCGGCCTGGGCGGCCAGGTCCGCAGCGCGGTCACCGGCGAGCCGGTGACGGACGCGATGGTCGTGGTCACCGATGTGCGGGGCGAGGTGCTGGCCACCGGCAAGACCGGCGAGGAGGGCTTCTTCTCCTTCGACGAGCTGGCCCCCGGCACCTACACCGTCGCCGTCAACGCGGCCGACTTCCGGCCGACGGCACTGCCGGTCGAGGTCGGCGGGCAGGGCACCACCCGGATGGAGATCGAGCTGCTGGCCGGCGCCCGGGTACAGGGCGTCGTACGGGCCGGAGCCGACCGGCGTCCGCTGCCGGACGCGCGGGTCACGCTCGTGGACGCGGCGGGCAACGTCGTGGCCACCTCCACCACCGGTGAGGACGGCGCGTACGCCTTCACCGACCTGGACGCGGGCGACTACACGGTCATCGCGAGCGGCTACCCGCCGGTCGCCAACGGCCTGACGGTCGACGCGCGCGGGGTCGACGGCTACGACGTCGAGCTCGCCCACCCCGGCGAGTGATCCCGGGCCCGGGGGCCGGCCGCACGGCGGCGGGCCCCCGGGAGCCCCGGCTCACCCCGGGGCGCACGAACCCCGGTCCGCTGTCCTTTTGAGCGGAGAGGCAGCACGGACCGGACCCCAGGGCTCCGGCGGCGGTACGCGCACAGGCAGGGGACGGCCTGCGTGCCGCCGCCCGGAGCCCGACATGTGAGAGGCAAGAACGGGAGTGGGAATGACTTCGACGGGCGCGGCAGCGGGAGCGGCCAACGGCGCGGGCGTACGCGCACAGGTCCGTACACGGGACGGCTGGGCGGTGCAGCACGCGGTGCTGACCGTCACCGACATGACCGGCACCCAGGTGCTGCGCGCGGCGGCCGACGAGGACGGTGCCGTACGGGACACGCAGCCGCTGGCCCCCGGCCCGTACACCGTGATCGTGACGGCTGTCGGCTACGCGCCGGTCGCCTCCAGCGCGATCGTCACGGCCAGCGGCCGGATGGATGTCGGCAACGTGACGCTGGCACGCCAGGGCGGGGCCGAGCTGCCGCCGCCCGGCGCCTGGACCATCGACCCGATGCACTCGACGGTCGCGGCGACCGCCCAGCACCTGGGCATCACCAGCGTGCACGGCCGCTTCCTGGACTTCGCGGGCCGCATCGAGATCGCCGAGGACCTGGACAAGTCGTCGGTCCGGGCGGTCATCAAGACGGCCTCGATCGACACCGGCAACGGGATGCGCGACGGGCACCTGCGGACCGGGGACTTCCTCGACGTCGAGCAGTACCCGGAGATGACCTACGTCAGCACCGGCCTGGAGCCGGCCGGCCCGGACCGCTGGACCGTGCACGGCGACCTGTCGCTGCGCGGCGTGGTCCGCCCGGTGGACCTGGACCTGAGCTACCTCGGCACCGGCCCCGACCCGTGGGGCGGCGTGCGGGCGGCCTTCAACGCCACCGCGGAGCTGCGGCGCGAGGACTTCAAGATGAACTACAACCAGGTCGTCGCCGCCGGTATCGCGGCGATCGGCACGACCCTGCGCGTCGAGCTGGACATCCAGGCCGTACAGGGCGAGACCCTGCCCACGGCCTGACGACCCGCGGCCCCACCCCCCGACCGACCGGGGCCGCACGCGACGGTGCCCCGCCCTTTGCATCGCAAGGGGCGGGGCACCGTCGTGCAGGGGGTTCCGTCAGTTGGTCTTGCACTTGTTGCCCGTGGCGGGGTTCAGCAGTCCGATGACGTCGATGGTGTTGCCGCACAGGTTCAGGCCGAGGTCGATCGGAACCTGGATGGCGTTGCCCGACAGGATGCCGGGCGAGTTGGCGACCTTGGCCCCCGCACCGGCGTCGGCGACGGCGGTACCGACGCTGCCGAGGACGGCCGCGACGGTCAGGACACCCGCGCTGATGGTGGTACGAACGCGCATGTGGAGCTCCTTACGCTGCGCTGAGAAATGATCAGATAAGAGGTAGACACGGCGCGGTGGTCGAAAACCGCCGCGCCCGTCGATGCCCACGTTCGGCGGGGCCCCTTCATCCGTTCGGACGCGCGGGGAGCACGGGGTGAGGCGGGGAGTGGTAGGGGCGGTGGGGCCGGCCTTGAGGGCCGGGCTGCGGGCCGCCTCGGTGCCGGGCTGCGCGCCGCCTTGGGGGCCTGACCACAGCCGACCTCAGGTGCCGGGCCGTGGCCGCCCTCGGGTGCCGGGCCGTGGCCACCTCGGGTGCCGGGGCTACCGGTTCGCGGTGCCCTGGTCCGTACTGTCGGAGTCACCCGTACTGCCGACGTCGCCCGCACCGTCGGCGTCACCCGCACCGTCGGCGTCCCCCGCACCGTCGGAGCGGTCCGCGGCCGCGGCAGCCGCCGCCCGCTGCCGCTCCCGCATCGCCTCGATGCCCGCGATCTGGAGCTCCAGGGCGAAGGCGAAGTCGTCGTCCAGCATCCGCTCGGCGGACATGCCCTCGCGGGTGTACGTGCCGTTGCCGGACAGCTCCAGCGTCTCCGCGAACCGCGGATGGCCCTGCGCCGCTTCCACGACCCGGTGGAAGTACTCGTCCAGGGTGGTGCCCTCGGCCCGGCAGCGGGCCCGGTGCTGGCCCTGGATGCTGCAGAAACCGTAGACGAACTGGTAGACCGCCGCCAGCGCGCCCGACGTCGACTCCTTCGACAGGCCGCTGCGCGCCATCACCCGCAGCGTCGCGTTGGAGAACGCCATCGAGCGCGGCCCGAAGTTGAGGTACTCCCCCAGGAGCTTCGGCAGCCACGTGTGGGCGAGCAGCAGCTTGCGGTACTCGAAGGCGAGGTGGCGCAACTGGTCGCGCCAGTCGGCCCCCTCCTCGGACTCGTCGGGCAGGTCCAGCTCGCCGGCCACCGCGTCCATGGCCAGTTCCAGGAGGTCGTCCTTGGTGTCGACGTACCAGTAGACGGACATGGCCGTGACACCCAGTTCGGCGGCGAGACGCCGCATGGAGAACTTCGCCAGGCCCTCGGCGTCCAGCAGCCGGACCGTGGCCGCGACGATCTTGTCGAGGTCCAGTCCGGCCGGCTGGTCCGCCTTCCGTTTCACCGGGGGGCGCTCGGTCAGCCAGACACTCTTCGGCTGTTTCCCGGCGCGACTCGAAGTGGCTGCCATCTCGCGCCCTCCCTTTCGTTCACGCAGTGGTACGGAGTCGATGCTATTCCGGCCGGGCGGCGGCCGGTCCCGGGCGTACCGGTCCGGCTCCCGGGGCGGCTTCCGGTTCGGCCTCCGGTTCGGCTCCCGGGGCGGCGGACGCGGGTGCGCCGGAACCGGCGACGGGCCCCCCACGCTCCGCGCGGCGCAGCAGGAACGCCGCGAGCAGGCCGCCGAGGAAGACGGCGGCCGCGCCCACCAGTTGGCTGGTGCCGATGCCGGAGGCGAACGCGTCGTGGACGGCCGCCCGGTCCGCGTCCGTACGGGCCATGGCCAGCGCGGCCGGCAGTGAACCGGCGCCCAGCGCGACCGCGGGCAGCAGCGCGGCGAAGCGGGAGTTGAGGACCGCGCCGAGGACGGCGACGCCCAGGCCCTGGCCGAACTCCATCAGTGTGCCGTTCACGCCCGCGCCCACACCGGCCTTCTCCACCGGGATCGACGACATGATGGCGTTGGCCATGGTGGGCATCGCGAACGCCACACCGACGCCCATCAGCAGCAGCCCGAGCAGCATGCCGCCGTAACTGTCGCTGCCGAGGGTCGCGATGGCGGTCAGCCCGCCGGCGAGCAGGCTCATCCCGACCACGATCATGCCGGGGGTGCCCAGCTTGGGCAGCAGCTTGACGCCCAGACCGGTGAAGTTCAGCGCGACGACCATCAGCGCCAGCGGCGCCATCCGCAGTCCGGCCTCCAGCGGCCCGTACCCGAGGACGAGTTGCAGGTGCTGGGTGAGCAGGAACATCGAGCCGCCCAGGCCGAACGCCACCAGGATGCCGCCGGACACCGCGCCGATGAACCGGCTGTTGCGGAAGAAGTGCATGTCCAGCATCGGGTTCGGTATGCGCAGCTCCCACAGCGCGAAGACCGCGAGGCCGACGACGCCGACCGCGGCGGAGATCAGCACCCGGCCGGAGAGCCAGCCGCTCTCGGGACCGGAGATGATCGCGAAGACCACACCGACCATGCCGATCATGGAGAGCAGCGCGCCCACCAGGTCGGGACGGTCCCCGTGGGAGCTCTTCGACTCGGGGACGAGCCGCAGCACGGCGACGAAACCGATGAGCGCGACCGGAATGTTGATCAGGAACAGCGAGCCCCACCAGTAGTGGGCCAGCAGCGTGCCGCCGATCAGCGGCCCGGCGGCGAAGCCGAGCGAGTTCACCGAGCTCCAGATGCCGATGGCCTTCGGGCGCTCGGCGTCGTCGAAGATCTGCATGACGACGGCGAGCGTGGTCGTCATCAGCAGCGCGCCGCCGACCCCCATGGCGGCGCGGGCCGCGATGAGCTGGCCGGGCGACTGGGCGAGGGAGGCGGCGAGCGAGGCGACGCCGAACAGCACCAGGCCGGCGGCGAGCATCTTCTTGCGGCCGTACCGGTCGGCGGCGTTGCCGGCGGTGAGCAGCAGGCCGGACTGGACCAGGGAGTACGCGTTGAGCATCCACTGGACGTCGGCGGTGGTCGCGCCCATCTCCTCGGTGAGCGAGGGGACCGCGACGTTCAGGACGGTGTTGTCGAGCAGGACGGTCAGCTGCGCGAGGCAGATGACGGCGAGGATGAGCCAGCGGGTCGGATTGCGGGCCGGGCTCAGGGGTGGGGTGGCGCCGGAGGCCACGGAGGACATACAGGCTCCCTGTACGGAGTGATCGAGCGGATCAGGCGAGCGGATCAGCGGGACATCTACACCGTACAGGGAGTGCTATACGCCGTACATCTCCTTATCGGGGAGCACGGTCGGGCGTTCTCGACTACGTCACGAGGCGGGTTTCGTCAGGTCGTACAGCGTCGTACCTCCGACGGTCACCTTCTTGAAGTTCTTCTCGACCCAGCTCGTGATGTCGGCCGACGTGGACTTCTGGGCACCGTTCGACCCGAAGAAGCCGCCGCCCGCGCCCCCGCCGACGAAGTAGTGGATCTTGCCTTGGCGTACGTACTCCTTGAACTGTTCGAGCGTCGGTGAGGGGTCGCTGCCGTTGAACCCGCCGATGGGCATGACCGGCAGTTGGGTGGCGAGCTGGTAACTGGCGGCGTTCTGGGAGCCGATGGCGGCGGCGGCCCAGGTGTAGTCGGCGGCGTGCTCCCGGAGGGCGGCCTTGGCCTTGGCGCTGACCTGCTGACCGTTGAGGAGGCCGCCCAGGGTGTTGTAAGGGTTGCCGGGGCGGCCTCCGGGGCCGGCGGGTCCGGTGGGCTGGGCCCGGCCCTGGCCCTGCCATCCCGGGGTTTGGCCTTGGCTCTGGCCGCCGGGCGGCGGGCCGCCCTGACCTCCCCTGCTCCCCTGCCCCCCCTTGCCGCCTTGGCCTCCCGTGTTCCCCTTGCCGTCAGGTCCGGGCCCGCCGACGATGATCATGCCGCCGTGCCGGCCCCCGGCGCCCTCGACCTTCGGGCCCGCCGTCACGATCGACCCGGTGTGCGGAGTGGCGACCGTGTTCGCCGCGTATGCCACCGGCCCGCCCAGCCCGGCGGCGACGCCCAGCCCCGCGGCCACCACGGCCAGCCGCCGGCCCAGCCGTACGGACAGCAGCAGACCCAGCGCCGCCACCGCGCCCACCGCCACCACCGACCAGCGCAGCCACGGCAGCCACTGCGGCGAGCGGGCCAGCAGGACGTACGCCCAGGCCGCCGTCACCGCGACCGTCCCCGCCAGCACCAGCACGGCGGCAGTACGGTCCCGCCGCCGCCACAGCAGCGTCGCCCCCATCGCGACCAGCGCCGCGATGTAGGGGGCCAGCGCGATGTTGTAGTACTGGTGGAAGATCCCGGACATGAAGCTGAACGTCGCGAACGTGATCAGCAGCGCGCCGCCCCACACCAGGAACGCCGCGCGCGCGGCATCGGTCCGCCCGGCCCGCCGCAGCACGACCAGCCCCGCGACCAGCAGGAGGGCAGCGGCGGGCAGCAGCCAGGCGATCTGGCCGCCCATGTCGGAGCCGAAGAGCCGGGTGAAGCCGGTGTCGCCCCAGCTTCCCCCGCCACCGCCTCCGCCGGGGCGGCCGCCGCCGACGCTGCCCGTCTCGTTGCCGTTGATGCGGCCGAGCCCGTTGTAGCCGAAGGTCAGCTCCAGGAAGCTGTTGCTCTGCGAGCCTCCGATGTACGGTCGCGAACCGGCCGGCCACAGCTCGACGATCGCGACCCACCAGCCGCCGGACACGACCATCGCCAGCCCGCCGAGCAGCAGTTGACCGAACCGGCGGCGCAGGCGCGTGGGCGCGCACACCGCGTACACGAGTGCCAGCGGTGGCAGGATCAGCCACGCCTGCAACGTCTTGGTCAGAAAGGCGAAACCGAAGCAGACACCCGCCAGCAGCAGCCATTTCGTACGGGCGTCCTCCAGCGCGCGCAGCACGCCGTACACGGCGCAGACCATCAGCAGGCACAGCAGCGCGTCCGGATTGTTGAAGCGGAACATCAGCGCGGCGACCGGTGTCAGGGCGAGCAGCGCCCCCGCGAACAGCCCGGCGCCCGCGCCGAAACGGCGTCGTACGGCCGCGTACAGCACCCCGACCGTGGCGACGCCCATCAGCGCCTCCGGCACCAGGATGGACCACGAGCTGAGCCCGAAGAGCCGTACGGACAGGGCCATCGGCCACAGGGCGGCCGGGGGCTTGTCGACGGTGATGGAGTTAGCGGCGTCGGAGGACCCGAAGAAGAGCGCCTTCCAGCTCGCGGAACCGGCCTGGGCGGCCGCCGAATAGAACTGGTTCGCGTACCCGGAGGCACCGAGGTCCCAGAGGAAGAGGACGGCGGACGCCAGGAGCAGCGCGACGAGGGCGGGGCGGGCCCAGCGGGGGGAGTCGGGTGGTGGTGGGGTGGCCTCCTGGGGGGTCTCCTGGGTGGCCTCCCGGACGCCCTCTTGGGTGGATTCGGACTGCTCGCGCGCCTCGGACGGCTCAGGCGGCTCGGCCTCCTGGGCGCCGGGCCCGGACGGCTCGGCCGGTTCCGTGAGGCGGGGGTGGTGCGTGGTCATCGGGTGCTCCTGCCGGGGTGGTGCGGTGCGGCGGTGGGGTGCGGGACATCCGGCGCGGGGGTGGGGTGGTTCCTTACGGGGGTGGGGTGGTCCGGTACGGGAGTGGGGTGGTCGGGTACGGGGGTGGGGTGTTCCCGTACGGCCGCGGGGCGGTCCGCTACGGCGGTGTGGCGGTCCTGTACGGGTACGGCGTCCCCACCGTTCCGCGCCCGGTCCTGGTCCCGATCCCGGTCCCGATCCCGGTCCGTGAAGACCCATGCCCGGAAGAGCAGGAACCGCAGCAGCGTCGCCGCGAGGTTCGCGGCCACCAGCACGGCCATCTCGGTGCCGTGTGCGGGATCGCCGGTCGCGGCGTCCAGCGCGGCCAGCGATCCGCTGGTCAGGGCCAGCCCGATGCCGAAGACGACGAGCCCCTGGGCCTGGTGGCGTACGGCGCGCTCGCGGCCCCGTACGCCGAAGGTCAGCCGGCGGTTCGCCGCCGTGTTGCCGATGGCCGACAGCAGCAGGGCCGCGGCGTTGGCCGGCTGCGGCCCGACGCCGAGCCGGAAGAGCGAGTAGAGGCCGAGGTAGAGGAGGGTGCTCAGGGCGCCGACCACGCAGAAGCCCATGATCTGGCGGGCCAGCCCGCGCGGTACGCCCGCCAGCTCGCGGTCGCGCGGATCGTCGCCGAAGGGGCGCGCGAGCCGGTCCAGCGGCAGCGCTCCGGTCGCCAGCGCGCGCCCCACACGCCACACGCCCTTGAGGTCCTCGGTGGCCGTCCGCACGATGTGCACGGTGCTGTGCGGGTCGTCCACCCAGTCCACGGGGACTTCGTGGATGCGCAGCCCGGCACGTTCGGCGAGCACCAGCATCTCGGTGTCGAAGAACCACCCGCTGTCCTCGACCATGGGCAGCAGCCGCTCGGCGACATCGCCCCGTACGGCCTTGAATCCGCACTGCGCGTCGGAGAAGCGGGCGGCCAGCGAGCCGCGCAGGATGAGGTTGTAGGAGCGGGAGATGAACTCCCGCTTGGGGCCGCGCACCACCCGCGAACTGCGGGCCAGGCGCGAGCCGATCGCCAGGTCGGAGTGGCCCGAGATGAGCGGGGCGACCAGCGGCAGCAGCGCGTTCAGGTCGGTCGACAGGTCGACGTCCATGTAGGCGAGCACCGGGGCGTCGGAGAGGGACCAGACGGTGCGCAGCGCCCGGCCGCGGCCCTTCTCCTCCAGGCGTACGGCCGTCACCTCGTCGATCGTCTCACCCAGCGACGCGGAGATCTCGGGCGTGCGGTCCGTGCTCGCGTTGTCCGCGACGGTGATCCGGAAGCCGTAGGGGAAGGTGCGGGAGAGGTGGTCGTGGAGCCGGCGGACGCACGGCTCCAGGTCGGACTCCTCGTTGTAGACGGGGATCACGACATCGAGCACCGTGTCGATCTGGCCGAGGCGCAGATGCTCACGGGGCGGCAGGGAGCCCAGGGGGGTGTGGGCCGGCTGTGTCGTCGTCATGACACCGACGCTTCCGGAGTGCGCTGTCACCCTTGTGTGGTGCCGCTGTGCCCGGCCTGTGAATGGGCGTATTCAAGGGGCGCATGGGAATGCCGGGGGGGCGCGTGTGGTGCCGCGCGCCGGTCCGTCGGCGGGCAGCCGGACCCGGAAGACGGTCCGCCCGGGGACGCTCTCCACCCCGACCGTGCCGCCGTGCGCCGCGACCACGGCCTCCACGATCGCCAGCCCCAGGCCCGTACTGCCGCTGCTACGGGCGCTCGTGCTGTTCGTACCGCCGGTACTCCCCGTACCGTCTCCGCCGCCTGTACCGCCTGTACCGCCTGTGCTGCCTGTGCTGCCTGAGTCCCCCGTCCCGCCCGTCCCGTTGCTGCTGCCGCGGCCCGTACGGGAACGGGACGCGTCGCCGCGGGCGAACCGTTCGAAGACATGCGGCAGCAGCTCGGGCGGCACACCGGGGCCGTCGTCCCGCACCTCCAGCCGGACGAAGTGCCCCGCCCCCGGCATCGGCATCTCGCGCCGCAGGCAGGCGACGACCGTGGTGCTCTCGGGGGTGTGCGTACGGGCGTTCGCCAGCAGATTGACCAGGACCTGGTGCAGCCGGTCGGCGTCGGCCCGTACGGGCACCGGGTCGGCCGGCAGCTCCAGGCGCCACTTGTGGCGGGGCCCGGCGGCGCGGGCGTCGCTGACGGCGTCCACGACGAGCGGCACGAGATCGGTGCACTCGTACGACAGCGGGCGCCCGGAATCCAGCCTGGCGAGCAGCAGCAGGTCCTCCACCAGACCGGTCATCCGCTCCGCCTCGGACTCGATGCGCCCCAGGGCGTGCCGGGTGGCCGGCCCCGGCTGCTCGCGGCCGCGCCGGGTCAGCTCGGCGTACCCGCGTATCGAGGCCAGCGGTGTCCGCAGCTCGTGGCTCGCGTCCGCGACGAATCTGCGGACCCGTGTCTCGCTCTCCTGCCGGGCCGCGAGCGCCGACCCCACGTGCCCGAGCATGCGGTTGAGCGCCGCGCCGACCTGCCCGACCTCCGTACGCGGGTCGGCCTCGGCGGCCGGGACGCGCTCGTGCAGTGCCACCTCGCCCCGGTGCAGCGGCAGTTCGGAGACGCGGGTGGCGGTGGCGGCGACCCGGCGCAGCGGCCACAGCGCGATACGGACCGTGGCGGCGCCGGCGAGACCGGCGGCCACCAGGCCCGCGGCGGTCACACAGACCTCCACGACGACCAGCCGCGTGACGACGTCCTGCACCTCGCCCGTCGGCAGCCCGACCAGCGCGGAGTCGTCCGGCGCCGATTCGACGCGGTAGTCGCCCAGGTCGGGGAGGGAGACGGTGTGCGGGCGCCCGTCCCGCGGCACGGCGGCCAGTGCCTGCTTCTGCTCGTCGGTCAGCGTGACCAGGTTCTGCGCGGGCAGCGGGTTGCGCGCGTCGATACTGCGGGCGGCGGCGGTGATGTCACCCTCGGCGGAGAGCCGCGCCCCGACCGTGCCGATCGGCTGGCCGGGACCGGCGATGAACCCGAGGTCACGGTGTCCGGTGAAGTCTCCCTGCCGGCCGACGGAGTGCTGGGCCGACTCGCGCAGCTTGCCGTCGAGCTGATTCTGGAGGTACGAGTGCAGCGCGATGGCGGTGACCGTACCGATCACCGCGCACACCACCGCGATCAGCAGAACCGCCGACACCACCAGCCGAGTCCGCAGACTCCACCGCCGCGGCCGCAGCCTGAACTGCCGGGGACGCCGGTGCCGGTGCACACGCGGTCCGGTGGGAACGGCCCCGCCGCTCGCCCGGACAGCAGTCGGCGAACCAGCACCCGCCGCCCGCCCGGCGATCGGCGGGCCAACGCCCGCCGCCCTTACCGCCCCCGGCGGACCGGCACCCGACGCCCGTCCGGCAGTCGGCGAACCAGCACCCCGCGCCCGTGCCACCATCGTCGGCCCAACATCCGGCACTCGCCCGGCAGCCGGCGGCCCGGCACCCGCCGCCCGTTCGGCCACCGGCGGACCAGCACCGGCCGCCCGTACCACCCTCGGCGGACCAGCGTCATCCGCCCGCCCGGCAGCCGGCGGCCCGGTTCCAGCCCCCGCTGCCCCGGACACCCGCTACCCGCCGGGCTTGATCAGATACCCGGCGCCCCGGCGTGTGTGGATCATCGGGCTGCGGCCCGCGTCGATCTTCCGGCGCAGGTACGAGATGTACAGCTCCACGACATTGGCCTGGCCGCCGAAGTCGTAGCTCCACACCCGGTCCAGGATCTGCGTCTTGCTCAGCACCCGCCGCGGGTTGCGCATCAGGTAACGCAGCAGCTCGAACTCGGTGGCCGTCAGGTGGATCTCCCGGCCGCCCCGCCACACCTCGTGGCTCTCCTCGTCGAGCAGCAGGTCGCCCACCGCGAGCAGCGACTCACTGCGGCCCGCCGCCGCGCCCGCCCGGCGCAGCAGACCACGCAGCCGTGCCACCACCTCCTCCAGGCTGAAGGGCTTGGTCACATAGTCGTCGCCGCCCGCCGTCAGCCCGGCGATCCGGTCCTCGACCGCGTCCTTCGCGGTCAGGAACAGCACCGGCACCTCGGGCAGTTCGTGGCGCAGCCGTCCCAGTACGGTCAGGCCGTCCATGTCCGGCAGCATCACGTCGAGCAGCACCGCGTCCGGCCGCCACTCACGTGCCGCCCGCAGCGCGGCCGTGCCGTCACCTTCGGCGCGGATGTCCCAGCCCTCGTAACGCAGCGCCAGGGAGAGCAGCTCGGCGAGCGACGCCTCGTCGTCGACGACCAGCACCCGCACCGGGCTCCCGTCGGGACGCAGCAGCTCAGCACGCTTCTTGGCGGTGGATGTGGACGCTGTCACGGTCATGCTGTCGAGGCTGACCACCCCCTCTGAGAGCCGTCTTGCGCGTATCTGTGAATCTCCTGAGAAACACCCGTCACCACAGCACGGTTGCGGTGGAACCGGACTGGGCCGCCCCCCGCGCGGTCCAGCCGGTCACCACTGGAATCAGCATCGCACCCACCACTGACAATCGCCCTGACCTGCGCATTTACCCTCCCAGGGGCGTCCGGCTCCCGCCCCTTCCCTTCACCCCGACGTCAATCCGTACCGTCACCGCATGAAGATCCTCGCCCTCAACGGCAGCCTGCGCACCCCTTCCCGCAACGGCGCCGTCCTGCGGTCCGCCCTCGCCCTCACCGACGCCACGTCAGCCACCGCCGACCTCGCCGCGCTTCCCCACTTCCAGCCCGACCAGGACGCCGAGGGCGCCACGCCGCCCGCCCCGGCGGCCGCCCTGCGCCGCGCCGTGGCGGACGCGGACGCCGTACTGATCGTCAGCCCGGAGTACGCCCATGGCGTCCCCGGCGTCCTCAAGAACGCTCTCGACTGGCTGGTCAGCAGCGCGGAACTCCTGGACAAGCCGACCGCGGTACTGACCGCGTCACCCTCACCGACCGGCGCCGCGTACGCACACGAGCAGTTGCGCGAAACCCTGCGCACGATGTCCGCCGCCGTGGTCCCGGACGCCTGCCGCGACCTCGCAGCCATCGGCCCGAAGACCGACCCGGCCACCGGAACCGTCACCGACCCCGCCACCCTCCAGGACCTCCGCACAGCCCTGGCAGCGCTGACCGAGGCGGCCGTACGCCCCGCTCAGAGCCCGAACAGCCGCCGGGCGTTCCCGTGACAGACCCCGCGCAGCCAGTCGTCCCCCGTCTCCAGCCGCGCCAGCACCTCCAACGCGTGCGCGTATCCGTACGGGAGGTCGGGGAAGTCGCTGCCGAACAGGATCCGCCCGCCCAGGTCCGCGAGCCGCCCCCGCTCCGTGCGGGGGATGGGCGCGGCCCGCTCGGCGAAGTCCGTGAACGCCATCGTCGTGTCCAGGTGCACGCCCTCGTACCGTTCGGCCATGCCGAGGAAATCGGTGTACTCGGGCATCCCCATGTGCGCGACGACCAGCCGCAGCCGAGGATGCCGGGCCAGCAGCCGCCCGACCGGCTCCGGCCCGGTGTGCTTGCCCGGCGCGGGACCGGACCCACAGTGCACGACGACCGGCGCCCCGGCCTCAGCGAGCGCCCCCCACACCACGTCGAGCCGCACGTCCCCGGGGCCGTACGCCCCCACCTGCACGTGTGCCGTTGACACGCGCGCTCCGGCGCCCAGTTCAGCCCGTACGTAGTCCTCGGCCCCGGCCTCCGGGAAGAACGTGGCGGTCCGCAGACAGTCCGGCGTACGGGCCGCGAAGCCGGCCGCCCAGCCGTTGAGCCACTGGGCCGTGCCCGGCTTGTGCGGAGAGATCATCAAGGCGAAGGCGCGGACTCCGAAGCCGCGCAGCACGGCGAGCAGTTCGGCCTCCTCGTAGCGGTACGCGATCGGCCACGCGCGCCCCACCAGCGGCCCGACCGCATCGAAGTACGCCCACACTTTGGCCGGCACGCGTTCCGGCATGAAGTGCGTGTGCACGTCGATCAGCCCCGGCAGCACCAGCCCCAGCCCCAGCCAGAAAGCCTCGACCCGCTCATCACCGTCCACCACCATGCACACGCCCCCTCCCTCCCACCCGGCCCCTCCCCCCTCAGAACAAACTCCCCTGCGCCCCTTCCACACCACCCGCCTCTTCTTTCCCGGCCGCCCGCACCTTCGCCGTAGTCACTCTGCCCCCGCCCAACCCATCCACCGCACCACGCAACTCCCACCCCGCCAACAACCGCCCATCCACCACAAACACTCCGGCCCCTCCCGCTCCCCCGGCATCCCGCACATACACATCAGCCCCCACCCCGGCCACCACAGTCCCCACCACCTCGTCCCCCGCGGCCAATCCCGCGATCTCACCGACCCCCGCCGCCGGAATCCGATCCAGCCCGAACACCTCCGCATGGTCCGTCCACGCGAACGCGACCGGTTCCAGCGCCTCCGGCCACCCCGCCAGCTCCCGCGCCGCGCCATGCAGTCCGGCCAGCGCCGCAGCCCGCTCCGGCACCGGCGGCAGCGCGGTACGCGCCACCCGCTTCTCCGTCTTGCCGAACCGGTCCCGTACGTCCAGGGCGGTGCCCAACAGCGCCTCCGCCCGCCGCGCGGCCATCAGCGGCCCGTACCCCAGCCATGCGTACGTGATCGCCCCCTGCTCCACCAGGCGCGCCGCGCCGCGCTCGGCCGCCGTGATCCCCACCTTCAGCAGGCCCGGCCCGAAGTACGCCAGGTAGACGCCGTACGTACGCGGATCGTCGGCCATCGTGTCCGCCGCCACCGACCGCGAACGGTCGAGCCGCGCACAGTCCGCGCACTGGTCCCGCGCGCGCCCGCCGTCGATCACCGCCCCGTACGGGCAGACCGTCCACCGCGCGCCCCTCCGCACCCCGAGGCACCGCCGCTCACCCACCACCGCGAAGGCCAGGGCCTTGCCGGCGGGCAGGGCGCTGCGCCGCCGTACACCCCGCTCTGGGGCACACCAACCAAGCCCCGGCTCGTCCCCGTCCCAACTCGGCCCCGTGCACCACCAGCCACCCGCCGCCGCCTCACTCACGTACCGACACCCGCCTCCACCCCACCGTCCCCCCGATAAGTGCTGCGATACGCACTCGGCGACACGCCGATCGCAGCCTGGAGATGCTGCCGCAGCGAGGCCGCCGTACCGAACCCGGCGTCCGACGCCACCCGGTCCACGGTCAATTCCGTCTCCTCCAGCAACTGCCGCGCCCGCTCGACACGCTGCTGCGTCAGCCACTGCAACGGCGAGACCCCGACCTCCTCCCGGAACCGCCGGGTGAAGGTCCGTACGCTCATGGCCTGGCACGACGCCAGTTCCCGCAGGGTCACCGGCCGGTCCAGGTGCTCCAGCGCCCAGGCCCGGGCCGCGGCCGTGGAGGAGTACTGCGGTTCGGGGACCGGTCGGCGGATGAACTGGGCCTGCCCGCCCTCCCGGTGCGGCGGCACGACCGTACGGCGGGCCACCTCATTGGCCACCGCCGCTCCGTGATCGCACCTGATCATGTGCAGGCACAGGTCAATCCCGGAAGCGACACCCGCCGCCGTGAGCACACGCCCCTCATCCGTGTACAGAACATCCGCGTCCAGCTCGATATCCGGGAACAGCCGCCGGAACTGCTCCGCCGACCGCCAGTGCGTCGTCGCCCGCCGCCCCTCCAGCAGGCCGGCCGCCGCCAGCACGAACGACCCCGTGCAGATCGACGCCACCCGCGCATTTGGACGGAAGCGCGCCACCGCCCGCGCCACCGCCTCGCTCAGACACCCCTCGTCCGTCCCGTAATCCTGCTGCGAGGCCGGCACCACGATCGTGTCCGCTTCCGCGAGGGCTTCGGGCCCGTGCCGCACATTGACCGTGAAATCCACGTCGGTACGGAGTTCCCCCGGCTCCGGCGCACACGTCACCACCTCGTACAACCGCCGGCCGTCGGCCGTCTCGGCCTGCCCGAAGATCCGGTGCACGATTCCCAGCTCCATCGGCAGCAGGCCGTGTCGCACCAGTACGGCGACCCGATGCCGCCCGTCCTCCGCGAAGACACCCATGGCCCGATCCTCACACACCTTGGCCATCCGGCCACTCGCCCGGCCCCCACGCCCCACCAGAAGATCGATCCACCCCCAAAAAACACCCCCTTCCCTTGGAGCCCCCATGAAGGTCCTATGGCTGGCAGCCCACCCCGAGGAACGTTCCCTCAACGGCTCCCTCAAGACCGAAGGCATCCGCACCCTGCGCGACCACGGCCACGAGGTCCAGCTCTCCGACCTCTACGCCATGAAGTGGAACCCGGTCGTCGGCGCCGACGACTTCGACCACTCCCCCACGGAACGTCTCCACATCAGCAGCGCCGCGCATCACGCCTACACCAGCGGCACCTTGAGCCCCGACATCCGCGCCGAACAGGAGAAGGTCACCTGGGCCGACACCCTCGTCGTCCAGTTCCCCCTCTGGTGGTTCGGAATGCCCGCGATCCTCAAGGGCTGGTTCGACCGCGTCTTCGTCAGGGGCTTCGCGTACGGCATCAACGACCCCGCCACCGGCCGGACACTCCGCTACGGCGACGGCCCGCTGACCGGCAAGCGCGCCATGACCGTCGTCACCGCCGGCGCCCGCCCCTCCTCGATCGGCCCCCGCGGCGTCAACGGTGACCTCGACGACCTGCTCTTCCCCCTCCACCACGGCACCTTCTGGTACACGGGCATGAGCGTGGCCCCACCGTTCCTCGTCCCCTCGGCGAACCGGACGTCCCCCACCACGTACGAGGACATCGCCGCCCACCTCCGCACCCGCCTCCTGGACCTGCCCTCGACCCCGCCCCTCCCCTTCCGCCGCCAGAACTCCCCCGACTACGACCCGGAAACCCTCGCCCTCCACCCGGACCTCGCCCCACACACCACCGGCCCGGCCCTGCACTACACGGACGCCCCGTAACCCGAGCGCGCCCACGCAAAAAAGACCGGCCCGGCACGTTTCCGTGCCGGACCGGTCTTCGCAGTAGCGGGGACAGGATTTGAACCTGCGACCTCTGGGTTATGAGCCCAGCGAGCTACCGAGCTGCTCCACCCCGCGTCGGTTCGTCAGACTCTACGCCACACCCACCCCAAAGGGAAATCGTTCCCCCACCCCCTGCCCACCGGGCCAAAAACGGGGGCGGGCAGGACTCCACACCGACGGATTACTGCAACCGCGGGCCTTCACTGCCGTACGACACGACAAAGCCCCCGTCCGGAGAACCCGGCGGGGGCTTTGACCTGCTGTGCGCTCGGCAGGATTCGAACCTGCAACCTTCTGATCCGTAGCTTTGGGCAAGACTCGGCAGTGGGGCCGCTGGGCCAGTCGGTCCGTACGCCTCCGGCAGTGATCGGCAGGCTGTGTGTGTCACCGTTGCCGTCACGGTTGCCGTCAACATCTGGTGGCGCTGACCGCCGCATCACCCGAGGTAGGGCTCGTCTCGGTGCTCCAAGAAGTGTCGGAGCCGGAGGCGCTGTGTGTGGTGCATGGGCAGCTGCTCGATGTCCTCTGGCCGAACGAACCGCAGCTCCGTGGACTCGTCCGATATCGCGAGTGCACCCCCAACCAGCCGGGCAGTGAAGCAGACGTTGAACTGCCGACGCACTTCCCCGTCGGAGTACGCGATGACGTGGCGCGGGTCGGTGTATGTGCCCACGAGCCCGGTGATCTCCACATCCAGCCCTGTCTCCTCCTTTACCTCCCGGACGGCTGTACCCGGCAGCGAATCGTCCATCTCCATACCTCCTCCGGGCAGCGCCCAGAGGTCGTTGTCACGTCGGCGTTGGAGGAGGATGCTTCCCTCGTCGTTGACGACCACGGCTGATGCCGCGACCACCAAGCTGTTGGGCTTGGGGGCGTTCGGGTCATCGTAGTACTCGGTCCTCGCCAAGGTCATCCCTCTCATACTGGTGTGGCGGTCGCCCATACTGCGTCGAAGCTGCTGGCGTAGGTGTCGAACATGCCGCCGTCACCGCTTCTCCGTAGGTGCCATACCGGAGCACCGTAGGCGTTCACGCCCCAGACGTGAGCGTTGACCATTGCCTGGTCATCCGCGCGGTAGATCGAGTTGTAGAGCGTGGTGGCATGGGTCCGCACCTCGATGCCAGGTACCCCGACGAGAGGGCGGTAGTGCATGAGGGCCAGCTGACATCGGGACTCGATCCCGTGACCAAACTTCTCTTCCTCGCCACGCTGCCGAACGTTGACGCTGTCCGCGTCGCCGACCGCGATTCGAACCACGCAGCCTGCGTTCGCTCGCTCTCGCAAGAGATCGTTGAGTCGGGGGTATGCCTCGTGCAGGAAGACAGCGGCGTACACCAGAACGTCGATCTGTCGGTGGGCCTGGGCCAGCATGTCCACGAAGGCGGATACAGGGATGTCTGCCCGCTGCTCGTAGAGCGCCACGAGTTCCGGGCTCACCGCACGGGCGGGGCGTGCCTGGCGAAGGGCCGGCCATAGAGCGTGCACGTCTTCTCCTAGCGTCTCTGCTGCCAACATGGCTGTGGCTCGACGCGGCGTACGTCCCAGGTTGACCCATCGCTCAACGGACTTGGGATCGACTTCGACCTTGTCCGCGAGGGTGACGTACGTCCAGCCACCCTCTGCCATGACGGCACGTAGCCTCTCGTTGGGCATCTCAGTCTCTCCCTGCATCTGGGGACGGCACTAGGGACGTTCTACCCGACGCGGGACGTCCCGAAGTGGGGTTTGGCGGTTGTTCCAACGTCCCAGCGACTGGACCAAAGCTGACTCCATGGCTATTGGGCGGTCAGTTCATCCATGCAGGCCCGGTGCATCACACGGTCTCTTCGCCTCCAGCTTGGGAGGTTCACGATGACCGGCACCGGGGCCTCGGCAGTGCTCTACATCTGCGCGACGCGCTGCAGCGAGGTTGCGGGCCTGGCTGAACAGCGGGCGATTGAGGAAGGCCACAGCGTTGCCGAAAGGCTTCGCTTGCGGATCGTCGCCGAGATCATCGACACCTTTGGGGAGCCGGAGCCTCAGAAGCGCCCCGGCTGGGTGAGGGTGCGGGAAATGGCCTCTCGGCGTGAGGCTGATGTGGTCCTCACGCGGTGGCCCAATGCCTTGTCACCATCGTTGCCCCTGCGCGCACCAGAGTTGGACCACCTCAAGCGCCATGGCGCAAAGCTAGTTTTCACCTGGGCCCCCTTGAGCGCGATGGTCGGCGATGGGGGTGCGCGGTGAGCGGCCGTCATGTTCGGGAGACTCCATCGCGCCCCGGCCTGGCCGTCGCGGTGCTGGGCCTACTGGGCCTGCTGCCGCCCGTTCTCATCGTCGGGAGTGCGGTGGATGCGCACAGCGCGCCGGCGTCAGTCGCTCGCACGGATAACGCCTCGGAGCCCTCTACCGTCGTCGGCGACCAGGAGGGCGCGAGTGACTGAGTGCCGTATGCACAAACCGTCCATGGTGCCCTATGTCGCTTTGTGGACTGGTGAACGCCTCGGTCACGAAAGCGACTTGGTGATTCGCTTCGGGCGGCGCGGGCCGAGGCTCGGCTACAGAATCGAGCGGCCGGAGGACCGTGCGGGCAGTGATGGAGTGCTGTGGGGGCGGGTGGAACAAGCTCCTGGTGTTGGCCGCCCCATCTTCGACAGTATGCACGCGGGCCGGCAGTACATCGCCATGTATTCGATGAAGTGCCAGGTTTGCGGGGAGCCAGCGTCGAGGAACGAAGATGGCTGGCTGTTCCTCGACTGGCGAATGCCCTACGACCCTCCGACATGGCCGGAGGGGGCGTTGACGGGTATGCCCCCGCTGTGCGAGCCCCATGCTCGCGTCTCCATGGCCGAGTGTCCTCATCTCGCGCGTACGGAGTTCGTTGTTCTAAGGGTAAGGACGCCTCGCTTGTGGGGGTTCTCCGGTACGCCCTACACCTTGACCGCCGACGGCTGGTCGGCCCACGAACGGGACGCTCTTTTGCCTATGGGCGACCCGGGGCTAGGCGCGTTGCTTGCTTCGCGCCTGTACCGCGAACTGCGGAACGTCCGCATTGTCGGCGGTGGCCCTACGCGCTGATCCGCCTCGCCGGAAAGGCCGGCCAGTAACCAAGAGACCGGACCACCCCTGAGCCTGGCAGCACGCGGGGCGGTCCGGTCGGAGAGTTCCTGTTCAGAACCCTGGTGCCGATGGTACCGGGGGCTGTTGTCGTGCGCGCGTTCGGCCAGCCCTGCACGAATCCGGGCTACAAAGAGGAGTGGTCGAACTGTTTCGGCTGGTTGAGACGGCGGACGCTAGTGGCTGCGCTGGAAGGACCTTAGCCACCGAAAGTCAGCCACGATATTCCCGCAGCGTGGCGAGCACCCGTCACGTGTGTCACCTGAGCCCCCTCCGGCCTGTACCACGCTGCCCTGCTTTTGGTTGGGCTGTGGGTCGTGTGGCGTCACCGCGGAATCGGCCTGTCCTGGCTGCCGGGGGCGTGCGCCTGGTCGTGGTGGCTGCGGGGATTCGCTGTCGTGGTGCTGGCCTGGTGGTGCCGCTCCGGGCTGGGCGGGTTGCTTCCTGGGCCTTGTCGGCCAGCTACTCGTCCTTGCGCGCTGAGCGGCGGGGGGCCGCCATAAGCGGGGCGGTAGACAGGAGCGTTGGCGGCCACGGGCCGCCCGCGCGCGCGGCCCGCGTAGCGGGCCGCCTTGATCCAGTAAAGAAACTTTGAACAGCTCGGCTGCTGCTCCGCTCTGGCTGCTGCCGCGGAGCGTGTCCCCGTTGCCTCCTCATCCATGTCACTCACACCCCATCGGCCAGAGTCGCATAGGTTCGCGGTAGTTCGTCCCACTGGGTGCCAAAACTTATCCACAGGCACTTTGCGCGAGAGTTCCTGCATACCGATTTCGAGCGGGTGCGGTCCGGGCTTGCGCGTAGGTCTGACTTGCCTGGTGCCGCATGGGGTTTGTGCCCAATCCGCCCGCTTCTGGGTTCCCCTTATGTCCGCCGAAACGTCGCCCACAGGAGGTGCCCGCTTCCCATGACTTGATGGCCCCAGTGATGTTCATCGACTACCGGAGGGGCGGACTTTGCACCGAGCTGTACGTCACACGAGGGCGCCGCGGGCCACATCTGCCATCGCCTGGCTTCTTGCTCTAGGCGACGGGAGGGGGCTTATACCACGAGATCGCCGGTTAGGGAAACCGGCAATTGCTCGGACCATGGATACCGCTTCGGTTGCACGCCCCCGAAAGAAAGGTGCCCCGCATGGTCACACGGCAGCCGCTTCCCCGGCCCCTAGACAGGTAAATAGCCCGGCTCTGCCGCGAATCGGCAGCGGGGGTCGATCGCGGGGGCTCTTTTAAGGGGCTGTCCGACAACGGTGATGTGCTTGTCAGAGAAGGGCCGGAGTGCGGCTCGGGACGTGGAAGGGGCTGTGTATGCGGCAGCAGTCGGAGAAACGTTGCGTCAGGCGGGATGCGAGTGGGAGATCTCTTCTGCGGGGGTGGGCGTCTGGAGCGGCACAGGCCGCACGACGGGAAGTGCTGCCATGCCCATCGCATTTAAGGCGCACGCTGATGCCGAGCGATGCCGCACGGAGCACAGCTACTCGGTGCTCGGCGGGACGGTCGTGCCGCTTCCGCTGTCCCAAAGGCCCGGTGCGGTGAGCAGGCGGTAGGCGTGGGAGCGATGGCCGAGATGGAAGAGGAAATGACGTACGAGGCGGGGACGCGCACGATGAACGGGAACGAACCGAAGCTCTCGGCAGCCGGACAGGACGCAGACCTGCTCGCTCTGATCCGGGAACTGGGCGCGATGGCGACACGCGTGGGTAACGAGATGCGGGCTGTACGGGAAGACGTGGCAGAGCTGCGCAAGGGCCAGGCGCCGGCCTAGGACTGCCTTCGCTTCGCTTTCAGCGCGTCCACTTCCTTGCGCAGGTCCTGGAATTCCGCGTTCAGTACGCGGAGCTGGTCACGGACCGCGTGGAGTGCTTCGGTGACGGACTCGGTGGGTTGGCCTTCCTCCGAGTCCGTCACCGTCTTCTTCGCTGCGTGCTCGCCTGCTCCGGTCGCCTCGGTGCCGCTACCGCGCCCGCCGGGCCTGTCGGCCACGTAGCTTCCGCGCCCCTGCACGGTGTAGATCAGCCCCTCTTCGCGCAGCACTCGCAGCGCGGAGCGCGCCGTCATGTTCGCGATGTTGAACCTCTCTTGCAGCTTGGTATGCGAAGGCAGCTGCTCGCCGGGCTTGAGCTTGCCCGTTTCAATGTCGCGCCGGATGGCCTCCGCAGCCTGCTGATAGGGCGGGCGCGGGTCGTGCTGGCTCGGGGACGTCATGCCTTCAGGGTAGCCCGCGATAGCCCTGCTAACCCAGGAAACGCCCTCGCAGCACCCACCTAGCTAGGCAATCCCGGATATCAGACTTGACTCAGCTAGCTGGGCTATGTGTAAATGGATGTACGGCGCACCGCACACGGCGGTGCCGTACGAAGGGAAGTTGCACATGGCTCGTACGAGCATCCGCGTCGGTCTGACGGACGAGACCCTGCTCATGGTGGGCGCCCTGCCCGTGGCGAAGTGGGCGGACCAGGAGAAGGGAGAGCGCGCCCTGGACCGGGAGACCAGTGCGCCGCTGTCCACGGTGATGATCTTCCTGATGGAAGGCGAGCGCGCTGAGGCGCTGAAGGTCACCGTGCCGCAGCCGGGCCTGCCCAACGGCCTCAAGCCCGGTATGCCGGTCAAGGCGGTGAACCTGATGGCGATCCCGTGGGCGAACCTGTTCAACGGCCAGGTGGCCTCGGGTGTGGCCTACCGCGCTAGTGAGCTGGTCATCGACGCCCCGGTTGGCGGGGAGCCGGGCGAGTGAGGGACATCGTTGCGGGCTGGGATCGGGCCTATCCGGTCCCAGCCGCCACCCCTGACCCCCGGTTCAGTGCACAGGTGACGCATGACGTGGCGGCCGTGTTGGTCGCCCACGGCTTCCCTGCGGTCACCAACGTCTTCGACTGGGGCGAACTCGATATGGCCTTGTGGGCCCTTCTCTACGGTGAGCGGCGGTAGGCATGTCTTTGCAAGAACTCGGTTCGTACGCCATGGCAGCGGCGGTGTTCGGGGTAGCCGTGTTGGTGGTAATGGCCTCGGTGTGGCTGGGCCGGTATATCGCGGCGGACCGGACGATGCGGGCCAGCATCCGTCAGGCGATACGGGTGCGGCGCGGTTGGAAGCGCTTGGCACGGATGTGCGGCCTGTCAGTCACGGACAAGACGCCGACGGCGTTCGCCTCGGTAGCCAATACCGGCAACAAGCCTCTCCAGCCGCGCATCCTTACCCCGACGTTGAAGGTCAAGCCGGACCCGTACGGGGTCGTGGTGCAGGCCAACTGCCTGCCCAAAGTGGGCCTGGAGGAATTCCAGAAGGCTGCCCGCTACCTGGCGGACGCCTGGGGTTGTGAACGGGTCTCGGTCATGCCCGACGGCCCGGGGCGGGTGGTACTCCGTGGCGTGCGCGTCGATCCGCTCATCACTCCCACCGAGCACATCCCGTCCGGTGAGCCCCCGCAGAAGCTGACCTCATGGGTACTGGGGTTGGATGAGTACGCCCAGAGCATCGCCGTGGACCTGGCGGAAGTGCCCGGCGTCACCGTGGCCGGCCTTCCCGGCTTCGGCAAGTCCTCATTGGTCAACCGGCTGATCTGCGACTGTGCGCCCTCGCCTGCGATTCAGATCGCCGTGGCAGACGGAAAGGTCACTTCCTCCCAGGTGGGCGACTACGCCGATGTGGCCGATCGGCTCTTCGCATTCGTCGGCAACGACTTGGAGGAAGCGAACGAACTGTTCAAGCGGCTGGTGAGGCTGCGTGAAGCACGCATGCTGTCGCTGAAAGAGGTGCTGAACACCAAGAACATGTGGCACGTCGGGCCCTCCGCGATGTGGCCGCTGACGGTGCTGATCATCGATGAGGCCCACACCTACTTCCGGGAGCACAAGGGCAGCGATCCCACGACCAAGAAGCTCGCCGCGCTGGCGGCGGAAAACGCCCGGCTGGTCGAAGAACTGGTCAAGATGGGCCGCAGCGTCGGCATCTTGACCATCCTGACCACCCAGAAGACCACCGGCGATGCCATCCCCACGTTCATCCGGGACGTGTGCCCGGTGGGCCTGTCCTTCGCGCAGAAGACGGCCGAAGCCTCCGTGGCTGCGCTGGGCGAGGCGATCCGCGACTGGCCGGATGCCAATCCGATCAACCTCCAAGACCCGGCCTACGTCGGTGTGGCGGTGATGCAGCACCAGGGCCGTCCCGGCTTCACCCGCATCCGTACGCCGTTCGTCACCGAAGCCGACGCCGCGCGCATCGCGATGGAGTCCGCGCACCTGACCCGCGACCCGGCCGACCTGCTGACCGCACAGCTCTCCGGCAGCTCCCCGCAGCGGGGCCTGCTCGCCAAGGGGAATCACAACGCCGCCAACGCGGCCTGACCGTTCGCAGAAACGTTCCTGCACGCCTACGCGCTTGGAAGGAGGTGAACCCTCATGGCTGAAGACCGAATCACTCAGCGCACGGTCACTGTGGTCATGGCCGTCATCGCCGCCCTGGCGTTCGTCTTCTCCTTCGGCAACGTCTGGGCCCTGGCCCTGCGCCTGGGCGTCCCCGCCCCGGTCGCTCCGCTGATCGCCCCCATGGTCGATCTGTCCGTAGTCGGGCTCCTCGTCGCCCTGCGCTATCTCGCCCTACGCGGCATCCCCGCCGAACAGATGCGCTCCGCCTCCCGGCTGATGCACCTGTCCGGACTGCTGACCCTGGCCCTCAACATCGCCGAACCCCTCCTCGCTCACCACTGGGGCCGCGCCGCCGTGGACTCGGTCGCACCCCTGCTCCTCCTCGGCTGGGGAGCAGTCGGCCCGCAGCTCCTGCGCCACTTCCACACCGTCGCCGCCCCGGCCGCCGAACCCGCTGCCGCTCCGGCCGAAACCGCCCCAACGACCGCGGCTCCGGAAGAGACCGACGCAACTCCGGCCACCGCGTCCGAGCCGACCCCGGCACCCGCCCCAACTCCGGACCCGATTTCCGCGCCCACCCCGGTACACACTCCGGCCCCGGCTCCGGCCCCCGCGGCTCCTGCCTCGGTGCCCGCTCCGCTGCTTGAGGAAGCGCGCAAGATTGCCGCTTCCCACCAGGCCGAGCACAACGCGCCCATCACGGCCGCCCAGCTCAAGGCCCGGCTTGGTGTCGGTCTCCCGCTGGCCACTGCCGCTCACCAGGCCCTGACGGCCTGACCTTCCTGCCGGCCTCCCGGCATCTCTCCTCTCCCCTCGCCCGACCGGGCTCGGTCCGCCATGCCCCGGGCAGCACCACACCCGCCTCGTGCTGCCCGGGGCATCTCCCCTCAGCGGAAAGGACACGCCTTCCATGCCCCGCCTGCTCGACCTGCACCACGTGAAGAGCCTCGCCGTGCGGGACCTCATCGAACTGGCCCACCTCGACAACTTCGACCGCGTCACCGAACAAGTCCGCCAGGTCGCCGGGTGCACCCGACCCGTCAACCTCGTCGGCCATACCACCACCCTCGACGCCGCCAGCCGCACCGTTCTGCGCTCCTACAACACCGCCCACGAACCCACCGGTCGCCTGCTGACCACATGCGGCAACCGCCGCGCCTCCCGCTGCCCCGCCTGCTCGCGCGTCTACGCCGCCGACACCTATCACCTGATCAAGGCCGGCCTTTCCGGCGGCAAGAGCGTCCCCGACTCCGTCCGCTCCCACCCCCGCGTCTTCGCCACCCTCACCGCCCCCTCCTTCGGCCCCGTCCACAACCGCCCCACCACCGCCCACGGCACGCCTCGCCCCTGCGCCTGCGGCGCCCACCACGCCGATGACGCCCCCGAACTGGGCACGCCCCTGCACCCCAGCACCTACGACTACACCGGCGCCGTGCTCTGGAACGCGCACGCAGGTCCCCTGTGGGCACGCTTCACCACCTACCTGCGCCGTGCCCTGGCCGCGCATCTCGGCATGACGCAAAAGGCCCTGAACACTGCCCTGCGCATCTCCTTCGCCAAGGTCGCCGAGTACCAAAAGCGCGGCCTGGTCCACTTCCACGCCGTGATCCGCTTCGACGGGCCCGAAGGTAGCAACGAGCCCCCGCCCGCTTGGGCCACGGTCGATGCCTTGCAGCTCGCCATCGCCGATGCCGCCCATAACGCCGTTCTTACGGTCTCCTCCGACCACACCGGAGACCGCGAAATTCGCTGGGGTGACCGCCTCGACGTCCGCGAGATCACCGCCCTGGGAGACGGCGAACTCACGGACAAGGCCGTCGCCGGATACGTGGCCAAGTACGCCACCAAGAGCGCCGAGGACACCGGCACCGTGGATCGCTCATTGCTCTGCGCCCCCTGCGCCGGACGCGGCTACCTGCGCGGCCCCGACGGCTTCCGCGACCTGTGCCCCGAGTGCGAAGGCACCGGGCAGGCCGAACCCCTCTCGGACCTCCGCGTCCAGCAGCACGTACGGCAGATGATCCGGACTGCCTGGGCTCTCGGTCACCTCCCGGAGTTCGCCAATCTCAAGCTCTGGAAGTGGGCTCACATGCTCGGCTTCCGCGGCCACTTCTCCACCAAGTCCCGGCGTTACTCCACCACCCTCGGCGCTCTCCGCGACGTACGCAAAGCCTGGCGAACTGAACAGGCCCGCTCCGACACCGAATGCGACCAGCCCGAGGAAGACACCACGCTCGTCGTCTCGGAATGGGCTTACCTCTCCTCCGGCTACCGCCCCGGCGAAGAACTCCTAGCCGCACAGACACGCCACGAAATCGAGCAAGAGCGGCGATTCCGCTACGAGGAAAGGGAGACGACGTGAGCGCCCCTCTGCTGACAGTTGACCAAGTGGCCAACCAACTCCATGTCAGTCGATGGATGGTCTACAACCTGATCCGTTCGGGAGAACTGGCCTCTTTCACCATTGGCCGGTGCCGACGCATCAGTCAGTCCGCCCTCCTCGAATACATCGCATCACAGACTGAAAGGCAGGCCGCTTGATGGCCAAGAAGAACAACAATGGCGAAGGAAGCATCTACAAGCGGAAAGATGGACGCTGGGAGGGGACAGCCTACGTACTGGCCACAGACGGGACGTACCGGCGCCGGAGCGTGTACGGCAGCACCTGGGACGAGGCCCATGACAAGCTGACGCGCTTGAAGGCCGACTCTCAGACGGGCCTTCCGGTCGCCACCAACAAGATGACGCTGGGTGAGTACCTGACCTACTGGCTTACGCACGTGGCACGCGTCAAGGTAAGGAAAACCACTTACGTGAACTACGAATCGCTGGTGCGAAACTACATCGCCCCGGCGATCGGCAAAAAGAAAGTCGCTCGGCTCACCGCCCGCGATATCCGGGCTTTCCTGGTCAAGACAGCGAACACGTGCCAGTGCTGCGCCCAGAACAAAGACAAGAACCGTCCCGAACACAAGCGACGCTGTTGCGCCATAGGTAAGTGCTGCAAGAAATACCCCTCCGATCGAACGGTGCGCTTTCTCCTGGTGCTGCTTCGTGCAGCTCTCCAGCACGCGGTACGTGAAGACGAGTTGCCGCGCAATGTGGCGAAGAATGTGGAGCTGAGCATGGGTACAAAGCGTGAGATTGAGCCGCTGACCACGCAGGAAGGACGGAAGCTGCTGACGGCAGCACGGGAAAACCGCCTGTGGGCCGCCTACGAACTGGCGGTGCGCATCGGCCTGCGGCGCGGCGAACTGCTGGGGCTGCGGTGGTCCGACGTGGACCTGTGCGAGGGTGTCGTCACCGTGCGGCAGGCTCTCCAGCGCGTTGGGGGTGAGCTGCTGTTCGTCGCTCCCAAGACGCAGCGCTCGGCCCGGCGGGTCGCCCTTCCCCCTGAGTGCATCACGGCCCTGCGTGCACAGCGCGCCCAGCAGACAGCGGACAAGCTGGCGGCCGGTGAGAAGTGGAAGGGAGCGGATCATGGTCTGGTCTTCACCACGCGCAACGGCACCCCCATCGAGCCGCGCAACCTGAACCGCTCCTTCGAGACGCTGTGCACGGCGGCCGGCGTCCGCAAGGTGCGCTTTCACGACCTGCGGCACACCTGCGCCTCGCTGCTGCACGAGCAGGGCGCCGATGCCCGCATGATCATGGAAGTCCTGGGCCACAGCTCCATCCGCGTGACCATGGACATCTACACGTTCGTACGGCTCGACTCCCAGCGCACGGCCTTCGGCCGCGTCGGTGACGCCCTGCGTGCGGACGAGGGTGACGGCAGTCACTCGGATGAGGACGACGGGCCGGAGACCGCCGCATAAACGTTTGGCCCGCTTCCCCGGAGGCGTTGCCGTCAACGACCGCCGTCAACCCCATAGCGAGAGGCCCTGTCGATTACTCGACAGGGCCTCTGACCTGCTGTGCGCTCGGCAGGATTCGAACCTGCAACCTTCTGATCCGTAGTCAGATGCTCTATCCGTTAAGCTACGAGCGCTTGGCTTTCCGGCGGTTTTTCTTGCCGGTCGGCGTTGCAGAAAGAACATTACACGAACCTCGCCGGGAGGCGAAATCCGATCACGGCACCCTCCCTGACCTGCGGAAACGTGGTGGAGGTGGGGCGGTGGGGGCTACTCGGGCCAGGCGGAGTCTTCGAGGATCCGTACGAAGTCCGGACGGGTGTGGTCCGGATCGAGGTGGGTCAGGACGTCGGCCTGGGGGGTGCCTCGGGCGGTTTCCGGGCGGTGGGCGAGGGCCCGGTGGTAGGCGCGGAGGATGTGGCGCTTGAAGCCGGGGCGGGGGTGGGCCGTGAGGATCTCTTCGCGGGTGTCCGGCGGGAGGGTGTCGTAGCCGATGCCGAGGACGTCGAGTTCGTAGCCGGCCGCGAGGAGAGCGATCTCCGGGGCCATGCGGTGGGGGATCTCCGGTGTGGTGTGCAGGGCGACGGCTTCCCAGGTGAGGCGGGTGCGGGCCGGTGGGGCGCCGCGGGCAGTCAGGAAGCGGCGGGCCTCGTCGGCGCCGTCCAGTTCGAAGCGCTGCCGGGAGCCGTGGAACCGGTCGGTCAGGCCGAGGCCGTGGAAGAGGGCGGCGATGTAGAGGATTTCCGCGTCGAAGGGCAGGTTGTGCTCGCGGCCGTGCCGGGCGCCGAAGAGGTAGACCCGGCGGGAGTGGTGGTAGATCAGCTCGTCGGTGGTGTTCCGGATCAGCTCGGTGGCTTCTCCGGCCAGGGCGGAGTCCGGGAAGGGGATGCCGGCGACGTGGGTGTGGGTGGTGTGGGCTGTGTGGGTGGAGCGGCGGGTTGCGGTGGGGTCTGGGGACGGAGGAGGGGGAGGGGGAGAGGGGCACGGCTCAGGGCGGGGCTCGGGCGTCACGGGGACAGGGTCGCTCGGGAGCGTGCTGCGCGTCCGGAGCGTTCCGGCCAGGTGGGGAGGGGCCGGGGAGGTCCCATGTGGCGAGAGGGCGGGAGGGGTGCCGGAGAGAGGGGCCGGTGAGGTCCCGTGTGGTGAGGGAAGGGCCGGGGAGGTCCTATGTGGGGAGGGACGGCCCGAGGAGGTCACGTGTGGCGAGGGTGGGCCGGGAGGGTCCCGCGGGAGGGGGACCGGAGGGACCCGTGTGGTGGGCGTGCGCTGTTTCCGGGGAGAAAAGCGTTCAGGCCCCGGTCGGAGTGACCGGGGCCTGAACGAAACGAGCGGAGGCGGAGGGATTTGAACCCTCGATGGGCTTTAAGACCCAAACCGCATTAGCAGTGCGGCGCCATAGACCGGACTAGGCGACGCCTCCACACACCCCGACCGCGCGCAAGCACGATGTGGCGTGACCAGATGATGGCACAGCTCGGCGGGCTGTCACCAATCGACCCCCACGGTACTCGGCAGACGGGCCGCCCGGCAAAGGCCTTTACGGGGTGGTTCGAGGGCGTTCCACATGAATCAGTGCCCCGCGAATCGAACGGGGTTCAAACATCGCGGCGGGCGGCGAGCCGCGCGCAACGTCGGGCCCGTCGGCGCGTTAAACGCTGCGGAGATGTGAGGGCGGCAGCGGTGGCCCTGCCCCCGTACCTCGCGCCTGCGCCTCGCACCTCGTGTCCCGCCCCGGTACCTCGCACCTTCTGGAGTACGCGATGCCGTTCCACCGGCTGTCCCGCTTCGCCACGGCTGCCACGACCACCGCTGCCGCCCTCGCCACCCTCGCTCTGACGGCCCCGGTCGCCGCTTCGGCCCCGGCCGCGCCCGCATCCCCTGCCACCCCAGCCGACCTCTCCGTCGGCTCCCCCTCCGCCACCGCGCCCCTCCCGCTCCTGTCGCGCTCCTCCGACCACCTCACGATCACGGTCAGCGACTCCGGCAAGGCGGCCACGAACGGTACGTACGAGCTGTACTGCCACCCGGCGCGCGGCACCCACACCGACGCGCGCGGCGCCTGCGCCAAGCTCGACAGCCTGTCGCGGTGGGGCAAGGACCTGTTCGCGGGCGTGCCGAAGGGCAGCAAGTGCACGATGCAGTACGGGGGACCGGCCACCGCGCGGATCACCGGCACGTGGGCGGGACGCCCGGTCAACGCCCAGTTCAGCCGGGCCGACGGATGTGAGATCAGCCGCTGGAACCGATTCGTGCCGGTGCTGCCCTCGGTCGCTTCGTGACGTAGAAGCGGGCCAGTTCAGGACGCGGGGCACATGTCGGGCGTGCGACGAGTCGCACAATCCCGTGGCATTACCTCCTCGTCATCCGTCTCCGCGTCCCCATCCGGTGCCCGTAGACTCCCTTCCAGTGACCCGCGGCGGACGTGGCGGCGGGCTCGGCAAGGTGCGGTAACTGCAGGGAGGAAGCGTCGTCGTGAGCAGCAGGCCATCCCGAGGCGCTGCTCGCCTCGCAGCCATACTCGACGCTCTGCCGGACGCGTTGCTGCTGGTGAACTGCAACGGCACGGTCGTCAACGCGAACGCCATCGCCCTGGAGACCTTCGAGGCCCCGGGCACCGCCCTGGTGGGCCGCGGGCTGCTGGACCTGCTGCCGTCCTTCGACTCCAAGCGCATCCCCGGCTCGATGCGGCGCCACGACGAGCAGGAACACGGCCCGCGTACGAAGCCCACGCGGATGGTGGCGCGGCGTACCGACGGCCGTGAGCTGCTGGTCGAGGTGACCAGCGCGAACCTGGAGGACGGCCGTACCCCGTACGAGTCCGCCTTCGAGGCCGCGTACGCCGACCACCGCAACGGCTACACCGGCGACGAGCTGCTGATGCTCGTCGTACGGGACCTGACCGGCACGCTCGACACCGAGACCGAGCTGGCCCGCCAGCAGCGGCAGACCGAGATGATCCTGCGCGCGGCCGCCGAGGGCGTCGTCGGTGTCGACTCCGAGGGCAAGGTCGTCCTCGTCAACCCGTCCGCCGCGCAGATCCTCGGCTACCGGGCGAGTGAGCTGGGCGGCAAGGAACTGCACCCGCTCATCCACCACTCCCGCGCGGACGGCACGCCGCTGCCCTGGGAGGAGACGCCGCTCGCCGACTCCCTGCGTTCCGGGCGCAAGCACCGGGTACGGGGCCAGGCGCTGTGGGCCAAGGACGGGCGGTCCGTCCCGGTGGACCTGACGACCGCGCCGGTACGCGACGGTGACCAGCTCGTCGGCGCGGTGATGACGTTCACCGACCGGCGTCCCTACGACGCGCTGGCGGCGCGCCACACACAGCTGCTGGCCGTACTGGACCAGTCGCTGCGCGGCCCGCTGGAGGAGCTGAAGGCGGAGCTGGGCACCCTGGCGTCCGACCCGGCCGGCCAGCTGTGGCCGGAGGCGAACCAGATCCTGCACCACCTGGCCGCCGGGTACGCGCGGATGACGACGCTGGTCGACAACGTGCTGAGCTACCAGCGGCTGGACGCGGGCGGCGAACGGCTCACGCGGTCCAAGGTCTCGCTCGACCGGGTCGTGGCGGCCGGCGTCGAGGGCGCGATCGAGCTGATCGGCCCGGGCCGCGCCCAGTTCGCGGTGCACGCCCCGCCGATCGACGCCGAGGTGGACGCGGAGCGGCTCGCGCAGGCGCTGTCCCACCTGATCGCGGATGTCGCGGGCGTGGACGCCACAGGCAAGGCCGGGAGCGGCTCCGAGGCCACTTCCGGGGACTCGACGATCGTGGTGGCCGCGGCCCAGCGCGGCGAGGTCGTACGGATCGAGGTGCGCGGCCCGTACGGCGGCGGCAACCCGGTCCACGCGCCCATCGTGCGCGGCATCGTGCGGCAGCACGGCGGTGTGCTGCAGACGCACCAGGTGCCGGGCGCGGGCGGCAGCGCGTATGTGCTCGAAGTGCCGGTGGCGGCCGGTGGCGCGCCGGTGTCCGGCGCCGCGGGCCCGGCGCGCGAGGTGACGGGCAACGAGACGACGGTCATGCCGGTGCCGGCCGAGCGGGCTCGGGGGACGCAGCAGCAGGGGCAGGGACAGGACCAGGGCAAGGGCAGGGGGCCGGTTCAGGGGCAGGCCGGTGGGGCCGGGGCGCCTGGGGTGCCTGGGACGCCTGAGGCGCCGGGGCAGAAGGCGCGGGCGCAGCGGGCCGGAGGAGAGGCGACCGGCCCCGGTACGCCCGGTGCTGCGGGCAGCGGTACGGGTCGTACGGACGGTGCGGCCGAGGGCACGCCGACCGGGCGGCGCCGGGCGCGGAACGGTGACGTGCCGGAGCAGCAGTCGCAGGGGGAAGACGCCGCGGCACCCGGAAACGGCAACCAGAGCGGCGCCCCGAACGGGAACAGGCACGGGAACGGGAACGGACACGGTCAGGTGCCCCGGGCCCGTAGTGAGGCGGATGTCTCCGGGTCTCAGGGCACGGGCGGTTCCGGCGCAGGCGTACGTGGGGCAGGCGCGGGCGGCGCCGGTCGTCCCGGCGCGGAACCGGGAATGCCCGGCGCGCCCGGGATGCCGCAGGGCATGGCCGGGGCCGAGGTCGTACCGCCGGGTGGTCGGCGCCCGCTCCAGCAGGACGGCCCGGAGGGAGCCGCACGGGCCGCGCTCCCGGCCGCCACCGGCGGCCCGCAGGGCCAGGCGCAGGGGCAGCAGCACGGGCAAGGACAGCAGCACGGACCGGGGCAGGGGCCGGGGCAGGGCCAGGCGGTTCACGCCCAGGCCGGGCACGCCCAAGGGCAGGTACAGGGGCAGGCGCAGGCTCAAGGGCAGGCGCAGGCTCAAGGGCAGGCGCAGGCTCAGGGGCAGGGGCAGGTTCCGCCGTCCGGGCGCCGGGCGCGCAGGGCGCTGGCCGACACGGCCGAGCGCCCCTTCCCGAACCAGGCGCAGGCCCCCGCCCGTACCGCGCACTCGGCCTTCGCCCTGCCGCCCGCCGCCGCCGACCAGCTTCCGCAGTCCCCCCTGCCCGCGTTGCCGGTCCTGCCCGGTCAGAATTCCGGACCGGCCGACGGCCCGCAGGGCGGCACGGGCACAGGTGCAGGTGCAGGTGCAGGTACCAGTGCAGGTACGGGTACGGGCCGCCGTCGCGCGCGTCCCGGTACGGCGGACGCTGCCGGCGACCCGGCCGGTGCGGTGCCCGGGCCGGGCGCGCCCGAGGGTGGCTGGGGGCCCGAGCCGACCGGTCGGCGCCGTGCGCGGCGCGCTGCCGCCGAGGAGCGGGCGGCCGCCGCGATGGCCGATTCGGAGTCGACGGGTACGTTCGTCGCCGGTCCGGAGGGGCTGGTGGCGCACCCCGTCGAGGGCGGGCCGACGGCCGGTCCCGGCAGTGCTCCGACGAACGGTCCGGGAACCGCCCCGACGGCCACGGACGCGCCCTCTGCGCCCCCCGCACCGACCGGGCGCCGGCGTGGGCGCCCCAGCCCGGTGGAGGCCGAGCAGGGCGCCGGGCAGGAACCGCGGGAGGGGAAGGGCACGGCCGCGCCCGTACCCGACCCGGCCGCTCCCCGGCAGCCCATGCCCGCGCCCGTCTCCCCGGAGACGGCGGAGGGTGACGACATGGCGGGCGGGCCCGCCGCGGGCCATTCCCACGGGCGGGCGTTCAGTGTGCGGACGCTCGGGCAGGGCGTGCCGTTCTCGCAGCAGCTCGCCGGAGCCGAGCAGCAGCAACCGGGCGCAGCCGGAGGCGCCGCACCCGGCGCCCCCGCTCCCGGAAGCGCCGCACCCGGCGCCCCCGCCGCGGGCTCGGGCCGCCGCCGCAAGCTGGCGCAGCCGCCGCAGGAGGGGGAGCGTACGGCCGCGTCCGACGCCTCCTCCGCCGAGGCCCGGCCGCACCCGCAGCCCGGCACCCACGCGCCGGGACAGCCCCAGTCCCAATCCCCGCAGCAGTCCCAGCAGCATCCCCAGCAACAACAACCGCATCAGCAGCACCTGCTGAACACCTCGGAGGGGCGCGCCTTCGCCGTCTCCGCCCCCGACGAGGGCAGCGAGGGCCCCGAGCCGCTGGACGGCCCGAACGGCGCCGTCGAGGTGACCGAGCCGCAGCCGCAGCCGATGGACGACGAGTTGCCGCCGGAGCCGCTGGACAACCCGCGCCGGCTGCTGGTCTGGCCCGCCCCGGACGTCTCCACGCAGCAGGCGCTGTGCGACCGCGGCTACCGCCCGGTCATCGTCAACTCCCGCGAGGAGGTGGACGCGCAGATCGCCGCGTACCCGGCGGCGCTGTTCGTCGACCCGCTGACCGGGCCGATCACCCGTACCGCGCTCCAGTCGCTGCGTACGGCGGCGGTGGCGGCCGAGGTGCCGGTCCTGGTGACGGCGGGACTCGGGCAGGCGACGCGGGAGGCCGCGTACGGGGCCGACCCGGCCGTCCTCCTCAAGGCGCTCGCCCCGCGGGACAGCGAGCAGCACCCGCCGCGTGTCCTGCTGACCGAGGAGAACGACGCCGTCGCCGGGGCGCTGACCGCCTCGCTGGAGCGGCGCGGCATGCAGGTCGCGCGGGCGGCGACGGACGCGGACGCGGTGACGCTCGCGACCCGGATGCGGCCGAACCTGGTGGTGATGGACCTGATGCAGGTACGCCGCCGCCGGGCCGGGATCGTCGACTGGCTGCGCTCGAACGGCCTGCTCAACCGCACCCCGCTGGTCGTCTACACGTCGGCGGACCTCGACCCGGCCCAGTTGCCGGGGCTCGCGGCGGGCGAGACCGTCCTCTTCCTGGCGGAGCGTTCGACGAGCTCGGAGGTCCAGGCGCGGATCGTCGACCTGCTCGCCAAGATCGGCACGAACTGAGCGGGGCCGGCACGAACTGAGCGGGCCGGTACGGTCCGACACGGGCCGAGCGGGGCCGGTACGGGCTGAACGGGGCCGGCACAGGCCGAGCGGCCCGCTTCGGACTGAGCGGCCCGCTTCGGGCCGAGCGGAACCCGTACGCCTGGGCCGCCGGGGCGGGCGGCCGTGAAAAAGCCCGGCGGCCCGCCACCGCCCTGCGGTAGAAACGCCCCATGCGCCCCCGCCCCGGTGAAGTCCTGCACTTTTCGGAGGACCCCACGATCGGCACGTTCGTGCCGCACGTCGCCAGGACCGCCCGGCAGGAGGAGGCGTACGTCTGGGCCGTCGACGCCGACCGGGCGCCGGACTACTGGTTCCCGCGCCAGTGCCCGCGGGCCATGGTCTGGTGCGTGCCGGGCACGTCCGCCGCGGACCGCGCGCGCTTCCTCGGGCCGGGCGGCGGCGAGCGGCTGCACGTGATCGAGTACGACTGGCTGGACCGCCTGCGTACCACCGAGCTCTTCGCCTACCGCCTCCCGGCTGCCGCCTTCCGCCCGTTCGGCGAACCGGTGCCGAGCGCGGTCGTGGCGACGGAGCCCGTCGTACCGCTCGGGCCGCCCGAACCGGTGGGCGACCTGCTGAAGCTGCACCGGGACGCCGGGATCCAGCTCCGGGTGCTCGACAACCTCCGGGGCTTCTGGAGCGCGGCGGTCACCAGCACGCTGGGGTTCAGCGGCATCCGCCTGCGCAACGCGAAGCCGGCCCCGGGGGACGGTACGGCAGCGGCGGGTACGGGCCCGGAGCCGCCCGCGCGGACGCCCCCTCCCGTACGCGTACGCCGCCGTCTCAGTCCACCCAGGTGACCCCCGGCCCGGCAGCCGCCCGTCTCACCCCACCCGGGTGACCGTCAGCTCCCCGTCCGCGTACTGCTTGCGCAGCACCTTCTTGTCGAACTTGCCGACGCTGGTCTTCGGTACGGCCGCCACCGCCGTCCACCGCTCCGGGAGCTGCCAGCGCGCCACCCGCCCGCCGAGGAAGGTCCGCAGCTCCTCGAAACCGGCGCTCGCGCCCTCCCGCAGCACCACGGCGGCCAGCGGCCGTTCGCCCCACTTCTCGTCCGGTACGGCCACCACCGCGGCCTCCGCGACCTCCGGGTGGGCCATCAGGTGGTTCTCCAGCTCGACCGAGGAGATCCACTCGCCGCCGGACTTGATGACGTCCTTGGCGCGGTCGGTCAGGGTCAGGTAGCCGTCCGGCGTGATCGTGCCGACGTCGCCGGTGCGCAGCCAGCCGTCGGGGCTGAACTTGTCCTCGGGGCGCAGGTCGGCGCCGTCCGCGCCGCCGTAGTACGCGCCCGCGATCCACGGACCCCGTACCTCCAGCTCGCCCGCCGACTCCCGGTCCCACGGCAGGTGTTCGCCGTCCGGGCCGACCAGCCGGGCCTCCACCGAGGCGGGGAAGCGGCCCTGCGTCGCACGGTACGCCCACTCCTTTTCGCCGCTCACGCCGGCCGGCGGGTGCGAGACCGAGCCGAGCGGGGACGTCTCGGTCATGCCCCAGGCGTGTACGACGCGCAGTCCGTGGCGTTCCTCGAAGGCGCGCATCAGTGCCGGGGGACACGCGGAACCGCCGATGACGACGTTGCGCAGCGAGGTGACGTCGCGCTTCGTGGCGTCCAGCTCGCCGAGCAGGCCCTGCCAGATGGTGGGCACGGCGGCGGCGACGGTCGGCCGTACCGTCTCGATCATTTCGGCGATCGGGCCCGGCTGGAGGAAGCGGTCGGGCATCAGCAGGGAGGCGCCCGCCATGAAGGAGGCGTGCGGCAGGCCCCAGGCGTTCACGTGGAACATCGGGACCACCGGCATGGCGATGTCCTTGCCGCCCAGGGCGAACGCCTCGGCGTTGTTGACCTGCATGGAGTGCAGGTAGAGAGAGCGGTGGCTGTAGGCCACGCCCTTCGGGTCGCCGGTCGTGCCGGAGGTGTAGCAGAGCGCGGCGGCCTGCCGTTCGTCGAGCTCCGGCCAGTCGTAGTGCTCCGGACGGCCGGCGATCAGCTCCTCGTACTCGTGGACACGCGGCCGGACGCCTTCCAGCAGGGAACGGTCGCCCGCCCCCGCCACGACGACGTGCTCGACCGTCGGCAGGTGCGGGAGCAGCGGCGCCAGCAGCGGCAGGAGGGTGCCGTTGACCAGGACGACGCGGTCGGCGGCGTGGTGGACGATCCAGATCAGCTGCTCGACGGGGAGGCGCAGGTTGAGCGTGTGGAGGACGGCACCCATGGAGGGGATGGCGAGGTACGCCTCCAAGTGCTCGGCGTTGTTCCACATGAGCGTCGCCACCCGCTCGTCGCCGTCGACGCCCAGTTCGTCACGGAGCGCGTGGGCGAGCCGGGCGGCGCGGGCGCCGATCTCCGCGTAACTGCGGCGGTGCGGCTCGCCGTCACCGGTCCAGGTGATCGCCTCGGCCTTCCCGTGGATCGTTGAACCGTGCGTCAAGATCCTCGAAACGAGCAGGGGTACGTCTTGCATCGTGCTCTGCACCGGGAGCCTCCCCATAGGGTGCGCCTGTTACGCGCGGGTAAGTTCCTGGTGATTGTCCTGGTGTTTCTCGCGGTATGTCACTACCCGGCCCGTACGGATTCGGCCGTTGTCCGGGTGCCCGACGGCCCTCCGCACCGCCGGTGAGCGGTACGGAGGGGGTGCCGCCATGCTCCTGGGGTACGGCTCGATCAGGCCATCTTCGCCATGTCGGGCAGAGCGGCTTCGCCTCTTCCGCCCCGGTCGAGCGCGAACCACACCCCCTTGCGCCGACGGGTGTCGATGTTGGGCCGGTACACGCCCCACCGCGACGCCAGCGCTTCGACCAGGTGCAGGCCACGCCCCGACCCGTCGTCGAGCAGCGCGGGCAGGCTGAGGAGCCGGCTGCGCGGGGCGTCGTCCCACACGGCCACGCGTACGGATGTGGGGTGCACGGTCACGTCGAGGCGTACGACGGCCGTGTCGGTGTGCAGGTGTACGTTCGTGACCAGCTCACTCACCAAGACGCGCACGTCGTCGACGAGTTCGGCGTTGCCGGTCAGGGTCATCAGGTCGGTCACGACGGCTCGGGCGATCCCCGGCGCGGTGGCCCGGTTGAGCAGATCGAACCGGAACGAGTCGCGTGCGACGGGGGGTGCGGGGGCTGGTTTCGGGGGTGCGAGAGTCATGGCTACGTCTCCCAACGCGAGGATGCGCGCTGCCCGCTGCCGTGGCCTGGCCACTCCCCAGGTGCGCTCCCAAAGGGCGCGCGAGTGACTGCACTTCGGCGATCCGACGCGTGGCGCGGTACTGAGAAGGACGGTAGTGGCAACCATGCTCCGTAGCAAGGATGCCCACTCATACTGGTGACGACTGGTCGACCCGTGACACCGTTGCACGGCAGACTCAAGGAAAAGTGGGGACGGTGACATGCCAGCGAGGGACAACCCGACCGCACGGCAGGCGCGTTTGGGTGCCGAGCTGCGGAAGATGCGTGAGGCCGCAGGCAAGACCGCACGCGAAGCAGCCGGCCTGCTGTCGACCGACCAGGCCAAGATCAGCCACATCGAGGCCGGACGGATCGGCGTCTCGGTCGAGCGCCTCACCCGGCTCGCCACCTTCTATTCCTGCGATGACGCCGCGCTCATCGACGCCCTTTGCGTGATCGCGACGGAACACCGAGGGCAGTTCTGGTGGGACGAGTACCGCGGCCGGCTCGCGCCGGGCTTCCTGGACATCGCCGAGCTGGAACACCACGCGACGCGCATGCGGTCCATGCAGTCGGTGAACATCCCGGGGATATTCCAGACGGAGGAATACGCGCGCGCCATCCACCACGGACACATTCCGGCCCTGCCGCCCGACGAGATCGACACACGTGTCGAGTACCGCATGCGCCGACGTAGCGTCCTCGAACGCGCCGCCCCGCCCCGCTTCACCGCCGTCATCCACGAGGCGGCGCTGCGTATGCGGTTCGGCGGACGCAAAGTGGCACGCGCCCAACTCGAATACCTGGTCACCGTGTCCGAGTGGCCGAACGTGGAGGTCCGAGTGCTGCCGTTCACGTGCGAAGACTTCATCGAGGCCACCCAGCCCGTACTGTACGCAAACGGCGTCGTGCCACGGCTGGACTCGGTTCAGATCGACAGCGCTTTCGGAGGACGCTTCCTGGACGCCGAAGTCGAATTGAAACGGTACCGGGCCCTGCTCGACACCGCCGAGAGAGCAGCACTCGGAACCGAGGAATCCCGCAATCTCATCCATCACATCGCGCGAGAACTGTGAGACATCCAAGCATGGGACAGCAGTGGCAGAAGTCGTCGTTCTCCGGAGCAGGGGGCGAGAACTGTGTCGAGATAGCCACGAGGGGAGAGGCGATCTTCATTCGTGAGAGTGACGAACCGAACGTCATAACGGTCGCCGACCGGAGCAAGTTTGCGGCACTTCTCGCAGGCGTCAAAGCCGGGGAATTCGATCACCGACCGTAAGCAAGGCGCGTGACCAGCAAGTAGGCCCCTCGCACCAAACGGTGGAGGGGCTTTGTCCTATGCCGAGTGGCAATGATGCTCCGTAGCACCCTTGCGGCGGGCTGACGCGTACCGCTACGGTCGCAGCGCGTCGCCGTTCCAGGACCGAAACCGCAAGGGCATGGTTCGGCGTACGCGCCCCTCCCCGTCGGGCTGATTTCTCCAAGCAGGTGCGTCGGGGAGGGACCCAGCCCCGCCCGTGGCCCCGGCCGCTCCACCCCCTACCACGCGCTACGCGCGCTCCGCAGCAGAAAATCAGGAGTCTCGCGCCGTACGGTCGTGGCAGCCTGGAGGTATGGGGACGATGGTGGGAACGGTGACCACGCTGTGGCGCTATCCGGTGAAATCGCTGCTGGGTGAGGAGGTTCCGGACGTTTCGGCGGACGCCCGCGGGCTGGCGGGGGACCGTGCGCTCGCCTTGGTGCACCAGGTGTCCGGCCAGGTCGCCAGCGCGAAGAACCCACGGTTGTGGCGCGACTTGCTGAAGTTGCGGGCCGAGATCATCGACGGTGCCGTACGGATCACGCTGCCGTCCGGCCGCACCGTACGGTCCACCGACGCGCACGTGGACCGTACGCTCTCCGCCCACCTCGGGCAGTCCGTCACCCTCGCCGACGCCCCGCCCGAGAAGGCCACCCTGGAACGCTCCCGCCCCGAAGAGGTACTGGCCGCCGGCGCGGCGGCCGAGGTGGCGCACGAGACCCTGGAGATCGCCTCGCAGGCTCCGCCCGGCACCTTCTTCGACTACGCGCCGCTGCACCTGATCACCCGCGCCACGCTCGACCGGATCACCGAACTCGGCCCCCGGGCCACCACCGTCGAGGCCGAGCGCTACCGCCCGAACGTCGTGATCCGTACCGAGGCCGCCGGCTTCGTCGAGAACGACTGGCCCGGCCGCGAACTGCGCATCGGCGACGAACTCACCCTCCGGGTCGTGGCCCGGACACCGCGCTGCGCCGTACCGACGCTGGAGCACGGCAGGCTGCCGCGCGACCCGGACGCGCTACGGGTACCCGCGCGCCACAACCGGGTGGTGCCGATGGAGACCATGGGTCCGCAGCCGTGCGCGGGCGTGTACGCGCAGGTCGTACGGCCGGGACGGATGCGCCAGGGGGACGCCGTCCGGCTGGTGTGAGGCTGTACGGGGGCGGCGGGCCGGCAGCGAACGGGTGCTACGCCGCCACCGACAGTTCCGGGTCCTCGCGCAGCTTGGCCAGGGCCCGGGAGACCGCGCTCTTGACCGTACCGACGGAGACCCCGAGCACCTCCGCCGTCTGCGCCTCGCTCAGGTCCTCGTAGTAGCGCAGCACGACCATGGCGCGCTGCCGCGCCGGCAGCCGCAGCACCGCCCGCCACATCGCGTCCCGCAGCACCTGGGCCTCGGCCGGGTCGGGCGCCGGCACCGGGTCGGGCTCGGGTATCTCCTCGCAGGCGAACTCGTCGACCTTGCGCTTGCGCCACTGCGAGGTGCGGGTGTTCAGCAGGGCGCGGCGCACATAGCCGTCCAGCGCCCGGTGGTCCTCGATCCGCTCCCACGCCACGAACGTCTTGGTCAGCGCGGTCTGCAGCAGGTCCTCGGCGTCGCTCGGGTTGGCGGTGAGCGAGCGGGCGGTCCGCAAGAGCACCGGCCCGCGGGCCCGTACGTACGACGAGAACGACGGGAACACAGCGGCGCGGGAGGCGCTGGTGCACACTGGCGTGGTCATGCTCCAACGCTAGAAGCGCGGAACACCGCGAGGGATCGCCCACAGGTGCCGATGCCCCCTCCCCCTCAAGTTGTACGGGTGGGGTTCCCCCTACCTCCTAAAGGCGGACAGCCGCTCGTCCCTCCTCAGGGTGCCCGTCCCCCTTTCGTCAGAGCTCCGGCGCCCGCGCGCCGGAACCCCGCCCGGCCTCCCGGACCGCCGCCCTACCGGATCACGGCCACCGGTGCGTCCACCCGGTTGCGGTCGATGGTCATCTTGCGGCCGCCGTGCGTCTCGGCGACATTGCCCGCGTACTGGTGGATCCGCCGGTGCGGACGCCACGCCGAAGCGGACATCTCGGGCTCGCCGTACAGGTTCGGCTTGGAGTGCCACCGCGCGAACCACATCACCGACGGCAGGTCGCGCGTACCGGCGCGCCGGGCCCGCTCGATGTGCCGTACGCCGGAGTCGGCACTGCTGTAGAAACCGGGCACGTAGCCCTGGCGGACCGTCTCCCGGTTCCAGGCGCGGATGTACTCCAGCGTCTTACGCGTACAGGCCGCGTCGCGCAGGTTGTACGCCTCCATGTCCAGGTACAGCGCGCTGTCCGGGGCGATGCCCAGCGCCTGGGCCCGGCGTACCGCGTCCTGCGCCTCGCCGGTGCCCACCTGCACCGGATCACTGCCGATGGTCACCTTGCGCTTGTGCTTGTTGACCACGCAGGGCGCCTGGGAACCGACGTACAACGGCAGCAGCCGCCAGCCCGCGCGGTGGGCGGCGCGTACCCAGTCCCGGGTGAGGTTGGGCTGGTTGGGGCAGGCCCGGCCGCGCCCGCCGAAGTAGACGCCGACGCCGCGGTACTTGGAGCCCTTCCAGGCCGCCAAGGTGCTCAGCGAGGGTGTCTTGCAGGTGTCGAACGCCCAGCCCTGGAACACGTTCGGGCCGCGTGGCCCGGCCCGGTCGGGCTCCGCGCCGGCGGCCGGTGCGAGGAGTGTGGCCAGCAGACCGAGCAGGCTGGTCAGGGCGGCGGTGAGCAGGACGGCGGGGCGCAGCGCACACCGTCGGATGATCTTGTTTGTCGTTCCCATATCCGGAGTCAAAGTGGGGGCGCGGTGCGCCGCGCGCGGGACACGCCATCGGCCGCACGCATTCAGCCTTCCGAGTGTCTTTTCGGCACGGTGTTCGAAGGGACGTTCCGGCGGCTTCGGTCAGCCGTCCGCGCCGAGCACCAGCCCGGAGGTCGGTACGCCCGTACCGGCGGTGACCAGCACACCGGCGGCGCCGGGCACCTGATTGACCGAGGTGCCGCGGAGCTGCCGTACCGCCTCCGCGATCCCGTTCATGCCGTGCAGATACGCCTCGCCAAGCTGCCCGCCGTGCGTGTTGAGCGGCAGCCTGTCCGCCGCGACGAAGTCCGCCGCCTCGCCCGGCGCGCAGAAACCGAACTCCTCCAGTTGCATCAGTACGAACGGTGTGAAGTGGTCGTAGAGGATGCCGACGTCGATGTCCGCCGGGCGCAGCCCGCTCGTCCGCCAGAGCTGCCGCGCCACGACGGCCGACTCCGGCAGGCCGGTCAGCCCGTCCCGGTAGTAGCTGGTCATCTGCTCCTGGGCCCGGCCGGCCCCCTGTGCCGCGGCCCGGATCACGGCGGGCGGTCGCCGCAGGTCACGGGCGCGTTCGAGCGAGGTGACGACGAGGGCCTGGCCGCCGTCGGTCTCCTGGCAGCAGTCGAGCAGCCGCAGCGGCTCGACGATCCAGCGGGACGCGGCGTGGTCGGCGAGGGTGATCGGCCGGCCGTGGAAGTACGCGGCGGGGTTGCGCGCCGCGTGCCGCCGGCCGACGACCGCGACCTGCCCGAACGCCTCCGGAGTGAGCCCGTACGCGTACAGGTACCGCTGTGCCGCCATGGCGACCCAGGAGGCGGGCGTCAGCAGCCCGGCAGGCAGGTTCCAGCCGAGCGCCGCGCCCTCGGCGGACGGCTCGCGCCGCTGCACACCGGCACCGAACCTGCGGCCCGAGCGCTCGTTGAACGCCCGGTAGCAGACGACGACTTCGGCGATCCCGGCCGCGACGGCAAGGGCCGCCTGCTGGACCGTGGCGCAGGCCGCGCCGCCGCCGTAGTGGACGCGCGAGAAGAAGGACAGTTCACCGATACCGGATGCCTGGGCGACGGTGATCTCGGGGCTGGTGTCCATCGTGAAGGTGACCATGCCGTCGACGTCACCGGGACCGAGCCCGGCGTCGTCCAGAGCGGCCCGTACGGCTTCGACGGCCAGCTTCAGCTCGCTGCGGCCGGAGTCCTTGGTGAACTCGGTGGCCCCGATGCCGGCGACGGCGGCCCGGCCGTTGAGGGTGTCCGCGCGGTGGAGGGTCATGGGGTGGGCTCCGGGGTGGGCGCCTGAGCGGGCGCGTGCGCGGGGGCGGTGACGGTCACCGTGCCGGTGACGTGGTGGCCGAGGGCGTTGGTGCCCACCACCCGTACGTCCGTCGCGTCACCGTCCCGGGCGAGGACCGTGCCGCGTAACTCCATGACGTCGTCCGGGTAGTTGGGCGCGCCCAGCCGGATCACGACCTTGCGGAGTACGGCGCGGGGGCCGAAGAAGTCGGTGATGTAGCGGCCGACGAGGCCGTTCGTGGTCAGGATGTTCATGAAGATGTCGGGAGAGCCTTTGGCCTTGGCCGCCTCGGCGTCGTGGTGCACGTCCTGGTAGTCACGGGAGGCGATCGCGCCCGAGACGATCAGGGTGCGGGTGACGGGGACGGTCAGCGGGGGCAGTTCGTCGCCGGGCTTCAGCGGTCCCGGCCTCCCGCTGAAGACGGGCAGTACGAGGTCCTCGTCCACCGTCCGGAACTCCAGCCGTACGGGCATCCCGATCCGCACCTCCGCCGGGGGCACGCCGACCAGCCCGGCCACCACCCGTACCCCTTCCGCCAGTTCGACCAGGCCCACCGCGTACGGCGGGTCGAAGGCCGGAAAGGGCGGATGATGCATCACGACGTACGAGAAGACCGTGCCGGAACCGGTGGCCGCCACGGTGTCCCACCCCTCGCCGCCACAGGTGTTGCACCCCGGGAGCCAGGGGAAGCGCAGCGTCGCGCAGTCCGTGCAGCGCTGGATGAGCAGTTCGTGGCGGGCGACTCCGGCCCAGAAACCGGCGTTGTCGCGGTTGATCACGGGGCGGGGGTGGGTGCCTCGATCGCCGGCCCCCGATGACCGGGAACGGCCGTTCCGGGTGACCGGGTCCCGGCGTGCGGCGGGTGCGTACTTGAGGATACGGAAACGGTGCGTCCCGGCCGGTTCGCCGTCCGCCCGTACGTCCATCCGCGTCGTGACGAAGTACCCCGCCCCCAGCTTCGTCGTCTTGCGCGGGGACACCGACTCGATGACGGAGTCGAAGGTGATGCGGTCGCCGGGACGGAGCGGACGCAGATACTCCTGCTCGCAGTCGGTCGCGACGACGGAGGTGCAGCCGGCCTCGTCCAGCAGGGCGAAGAGCGCCTCGTGCGCCGCCGAGCGGCCCGGGTGCCCGGAGAGGCCGCCCATCGTCCACGCCTGCAGCATGGTGGGCGGGGCGACGGCGCCGGGGCCCTGGTACGCGGGGCCGGTGTCGCCCATGGCCTCGCACCAGTGCCGGATCATCGGCTCGTTGACGGGGTCCTTGCCTTCGCCGACGGTCACGGCGGGCTGGCCCACGAAGGGCTTCAGCCGGGCGTACAGGCCGTCGGCGGCGCTTTCTTCGGAGCTTTTGTCGGAGCTTTCGCCGGAGCTATTGCCGGAGCTCTCGTCAGCACCTCCGGGCCCGCGTGCGCCACTAACTCGTCCCGTTCCCGCGGCCGTTGTGCCCGCGGCCGTTGTGCCAGCATCCGCACCCACTCCCGCTCCTTCCCCCGCCACACTCCACTCTCGCCTTTGAAGAGTTTCTGACTGTCCGTCAGCACGCCTTCGAAGTCAAGAGCGAGCGGCCCACTCCCGCGCCGACCCGGCTCGTCGCCGCCACATGCCACCCGCTGCCTGCCGGGCCGCCGTTGTCGGCGTGCGCCACCCCGGCGAAGAGGGGCGCCGCGCAGGGCAGGGCGGCGAAGGCAGCGAGGCGCGAAGGGTGCGAACGCGCGCCATGACGTCATGCCGTTCCTCCTCTCATGGGGCACGCCCGACCATTCCCGACGACGGGGCCGGCAGGCGCTGCACGACGACTGCCCCGACCTGCGGCGCAACGTTCCCGCACCTTTCCGGCCTTTCCCGGCCGAGAGCCCATGCACCCCTTCCCTGAATCGAACGCGCATACGAAAATAGCCCCATGGCCTCTCCCCACCTCCCCGCCACCGGGAGCCATCCCTCCCCCTCCGGCACCCGCCTCGGTGACCGCCCTGACGACCGCTCCAGCGGCCACCCTGACGACCGTCCCGGCGGCCGCTCCGGCGACCTCCCCACCCGGCGTCCCGCCCAGTCCCCCCGCCCCGCCCGGCCCGCTCCCCGAGGTGACGCCCACGCCACGGCCCTCACCCACGCTCTCGTCGCGGCCGGCCGCGGCTACTCCGTCCTCCCGCTCACCCGCGCCAAACTCCCCGCCGTACGCTCCCCGCACCACGCCGACCCGTCCCCCACCCCCTGCCGCGGCGACTGCGGCCGCCCGGGGCACGGCATCCACGACGCGACCTCGGACCCGCTCGCCGTCCGCCGCCTCTTCGCGGCCGCACCTTGGGCCACCGCGTACGGCATCGCCTGCGGCGTCCCTCCGCACCACCTCATCGGCATCGACCTGGACACCAAGAACGGCGCGGACGGCCTCACCGCCCTGCAACTCCTCGCCGCACAACACCGCTTCACCCTCCCGCCCACCGTCACGGTCCGCACCCCGAGCGGCGGCCGCCACCTCTACTTCTCCGGCCCGCCGGCCCCGCCCGTACCCAACTCCGCGGGACGCCTGGCCCCGGGCATCGACATCCGCGGCACCGGCGGCTACCTGGTCGGCCCCGGCTCCCGTACCTCCCGCGGCGAGTACCGCCTCGCCCCCGGCACCCCACGGCTCCCCGCCCCGGCACCGGCCGCCCTCACCGCCCTCCTACCGCCCCAGTCACCGCCCCACCCGCACCCCCACTCCCTCCACCACCCGTCCGCCCTGCCCTCACCTCCCCCGCACCCCAACCCGGCCCCCGCCCTGCTCCGCTTCGTCCGCACCTCCCCGGACGGCCAGCGCAACGCCCGCCTCTTCTGGGCCGCCTGCCGCGCCTACGAATCCGGCCTCGGCCAGGAAATGGCCACCGCCCTGACCACCGCAGCCCTCCACACCGGCCTCACCGAACGCGAAGCCCGCGCGACGATCGCTTCGGCGGCCCGGCATTGAGGGCAAGAACTGAGCCATTGTTACGTCGGCCCTGTGGCGGGTCGCCAATGGTCACGGCTCACGCGAACCGGCCAGGTACAGCTGGTCGGCCGAGACGTGCGGCACCGCCTCACCCCCGTCGCAGATCCTGCTGACCTGTGGGAGGCGAAGCCCACCGTGAACTGAAAGCGGCGACGCTCTGGCCAGCACCACGCCTGCGGACCGCTCGCCAAATCCCTTCTCCGAGCGCGCCGACTCGCGCCCCGGAACTGGCCGATAGGGGTGGTTACTTGAGTGACACCCGTCGCCCCGTGTTAGTGCACTGCGTAACCTTCACGAACGCAGCCAAGGCAGCAGCTTCGGGGGGACGCATGACACATTTCAAGAGGCTCGTATGTCTGGCCAATTCCCGCAAGGGCGGGGGGCGATGTGTCGCGGGCTTAATTCCCGATACAGGGCGTTGGATACGCCCGGTCAGCGCACGTACGAACCACGAGATATCCCAAGAAGAGCGGCAATACAAGGACGGAACAGACCCGAGAGTACTCGATATCATCGACGTCCCGTTACTCCGACACCAACCGATCAGCTACCAGAGCGAAAATTGGCTCCTCGACCCCCACCGCCGCTGGGTGAGAGCGGGCAGGGCCGAGTGGCACCAACTGCTGACGATGGAACAGCACCCGGACACTTTATGGATCAACGGGCACAGCACACCCGGGCGCCTTCACGACCGAGTTCCCACGGAACAGGCCGTCACTTTGCGCGACTCTCTCAAGCTGATCCGCGTGAGCCGCATAACGTTGCGCATACGCACCTCGCGCGCGAGTCACGGCGAGGCGAAGCAAGCCGTGGACGCCGTGTTCCGGCACACCGGTCGCCTTTACATCGTGCGAGTAACCGACCCCGAGTACGAACAGTCATACCTGAACAAGTACGGAAAGGTACACGAACTGGGTGAATCGTTTATCACGGTGAGCCTCGGCGAAGAGTTCAAGGGCTATGCTTATAAATTAGCGGCATCCATCATCGAGCGATCGAAGGTCGAAGCAGGCAGCAAGCCATGACAACAAGTACCGTGTTCACAGTCGGCCACTCCACGCACAGCATGTCACAGTTTTCAAGCCTGCTTCAGAAACATGAGATCACGGCAGTCGCCGATGTGCGGTCGGCGCCCGCCAGCAGATTCACCCCCCAGTTCAACCGGCACTCGGTGATGCGCGCCCTGCACGACGTCGGCATCAAATACGTCTTCCTCGGCAGAGAACTCGGAGCACGCACACCGGACGCCGCTTGCTATGTCGGCGGCCAGGTGCAGTTCAGCCGTCTCGCACGAACTCCTGAATTCATCAGCGGCATCGAACGCCTGCGGAATGGTGCACAGAGTGAGCGGATTGCCGTCCTGTGCGCCGAACAAGAACCCCTCGACTGCCATCGTTGCATACTCGTGGCGCGAGTTCTCGAAGAATGCGGAATCACCGTCCAACATATTCACAGCGACGGACACGTCGAGAGTCACGCCATGGCAATGCAACGCTTGATGGCCACCTTTGGGCTGGATCAGGCCGAACTGTTCCGCACCCCGGCCGAACGTCTCCAGGAGGCACTCAGCCGCCAGGAAAATCGGATCGCATACGTCAACGAAGAGCTGAACACCGACGAGGTGCCGGAAAAATGAAACTTTACACGATCGGCTTCACAAAAAAACCGGCAGAGAAGTTTTTCGGTTTATTGCGTGAAGCCGGTGTGACGACACTGGTCGATGTGCGGCTGAACAATGTCTCACAATTGTCCGGTTTCGCCAAGCGCGACGACCTGAAGTACTTCCTCAGTCAGCTTTGCGGTGCGCAATACACCCACCGTGTCGATCTGGCACCGACCCAGGACATGCTCGACGGCTACAAGAAGCAAGGTGCCGGCTGGGCATCCTACGAAGCACAGTTCCTGGAACTGATGCAGACTCGCCAGATCGAGAACACCGTCCCGCAGGAACTACTCGACAACGCGGTCTTGCTGTGCAGCGAAGACAGCGCGGAGCACTGCCATCGCCGACTGGTTGCGGAATACCTCTCACAGCACTGGGACGACGTAACGATCGATCACCTGGCATGAGTCCCGGCCGCCACCACCCGGTGCGAGGACCAGCGGGCAGCACCGGAAAGCGAACGACCCCCGACCGAACTCGCTGGTCAGGGGCCGTTCCGTGCTGCTGAGCTGCGGAGGCTGTGGGATTTGAACCCACGGTGGGGGGTTACCCCACGACAGTTTTCAAGATGTCTTCCCGGAGATCGCCGGGTGAGACATTCCAGCAGGTCAGGCGGGTGCGAGCGCCCCGGCGGAACCGTCGCCGTCATCATCGTGCCCGCTGCGTGCCCTTCGGGCGTTGTCGTGCCCCTCGATCCACGACTCCGAAGCCTCAGCAACCTGAGCATCCCGGCCAGCGGCAGGCCGCGCGTAGTGCCGGGTGGTCACGCTCGCATTGGAGTGCCCGAGCCGGTGAGCCGCGGTCATCACACCGTACTGATCAGCAACCCAGGTGGCGTGGGAGGCCCGAAGGTCGTGCGGAGTCACGTCGGTCAGCCCGGCCGCCGCCACCGCTGGATCGAAGTGCGCCTTGCGCCACTGGTTGTACCGGAGCGGACGGCCGACGCTATTGGTGAACAGGAGCGCGTCCTCACCGCCGGGCAACCGGTCGAGGTACGCCGACAGCCTGACGACCAGCGACGGAGCCAGCGTGAGTACGCGCTTCTGATGCGACTTCGGCGTGTCGAACACCAAGGCCCCGTTGGCTTCCGCCAAGTTCTCGTCCACCACCAGGAGGCGGGCGCCGACGTCGATGTCTGCACGCCGAAGAGCGAAAGCCTCCCCAATACGCAGGCCCGCGAAGGCCAGCAATGCGACCAGCAGATCATGCGGTGCCTTGGCGTTGCCGACGATCCGCGACGCCTCCAGCGGCGTAAGGATGTGCGGCTCAGTCTGAGGCATACGCGGTAGACGCACCCCACGGCACGGCGTCACAGCGATCAGCCCGTTGTCCACGGCCGCAGCCATGATCTGTGCCAGCACGCGGTAGCACTGCCGAATCCAGGACGCTCCGATGCCGTCCGTCTGCATCTTGGAGACCCACTCCGCGACCGTGATGGGCCGCACGCTGGAGAGTTCCCGGTCACCCAGTACCGGGTCGATCCGGGATCTGATGATCGAGCGGTACGTAGCCCACGTCTTGTGCTTGAGCTGCGGGCCCACAGAAGCCAGCCAGCGAGCCGCCCAGTCCCGAACGGTCGTCTTGCCCTCAGCAGGATCGAGCCAGCGTCCCTCTTCGATCTCGATGCGCTTCCTGGCAAGCCAAAGGTCCGCATCTGTCGTTGTCGGGAACGTCCGATCCGCAGGCCGAAGGATGCCGTCCGGCCCGGGATAGCGCACCTGGTAACGCCCCGATGGCAGCTTGCGCACCCGGCCGAACTGGCGACGGCTCTTGCGCTTCCCCGGCATCAGGCCACCGCCCGCAGGGGCCGAAGCGGGGCAACCGGCTGCACCGTGTTGGCATCGATGAACGCCGCAACAACACTCTCCGGCACACGGACATGCCGTCCGACCTTGACGAAGGTGATGCGCCGTTCCTCGATCAGACGCCGGGAGAAGCGCACCGTCGTGCCGAGCCGGTCAGCGACCTGTTCCACGGTCAGCAGGCGATCAGCCATGGTCACCACTCCCCCTCGGTATCCAGTGCCGCGCGCACTTCGCGGGCGGTGTCCCGGTTGTGCTGGATCTCGCGGGCGATGGTGGCAGCGAGCCAGGATTCACCAGGGGTGTGCCCGTGTCCGGCGTAGGTCCAGTGGGCGAGGGTGAGAGTGGTGGCCTCGGGGTGGTCGTCCGGGTCGGGCAGGCCGAGGGCGGCGCGTTGCTGGGCGGCGCGGTAGTCGGCGCGGACCTGGCGCAGGGCGCCGAGGGTGGTCGAGTAGCGGCGGGACTTCGTGGAGAAGTGGCCCCGGAAGCCGAGCATGTGCGCCCACTGCCACAGCTTCCGGTCGGGGTAGATCTCGTCCAGGTCGCGGCAGGCGCGGATCAGGCGGCGGGTGTGGTCGGGCAGGTCGGGGAGCTTGTCCAGCTCGGCCAGTTCGCCGATGCGGCGGTCTACGGTGCCGGTGGCTTCGGCGGCCTTGGTGGCGTACTTGGCGACGTAGGAGGCGACGGCCTGTTCGGTGAGGTCTTCCCCGTTGCCGAAGGCGCCGATGGCCTGTACGTCGAGCTGGGTGCCCCAGCGCAGGACGCGGGCGGGCTGGTCGCCGACGGCGGGCAGGGTTACTTCGGCGCGTGCGGCGGCGGCGCGTAAGGCGTCGGTGAGCAGGTCGCGGGTGGCCCAGGCCGGGGGCTCGGTGTCGGGGCCGTCGGGCCCGTCGAGGCGGACGACGGCGTGGAAGTGGATGGCGCCGCGCTTCTGGTACTCGGCGACCTTGCCGTACGAGATGCGCAGCCGCTCGCGAAGTTCGCGTTGGGTGATGCCGGCACGCTTGGCCAGCTCGCGCGGCAGGTAGATGGTGACGTAACGCCACAGGTGTCCGGCATGGTTGTTCCACAGGACGGCGCCCGCGTAGTCGTAGGTAGCCGGGTCGAGGGCGGTGCCGAGTTCGGGAGCGTCGGCCGGGTGATGGATGCCGCAGTGGCAGGACCGGTGGCCGCGCCCGGGGCGGTTGTGCACGGGGCCGAAGGAGGGCGCGGTGAGGGTGGCGAAGACGCGCGGGTGATCGCGCACGGTGTGCGGGGTGCCCTTGGCCGGGTCGCCGGTCAGTCCGGCGCGGATGAGGTGGTAGGTGTCGCCCGCGTAGGTCCAGGCGCAGGACGGGCAGCGGGAGGCGCGGCGGTTGCCGCAGGCCATGCGCAGGCGTCCGCCGGGTTCGGCGTCGGTCGAGTAGGAGTGCAGGATCTGGCCGGTGGCGCGGTCGCGGGTGACGGTGGTACCGGTCAGGTGGATCGGGTCGGAGCAGCCGCCGGTACGGCGGATCTGGTCTTGCCAGCGGTCGAAGCCGGGGGCCCCGGCCACCCGGAGCGCGTCGCCCAGGGTGGTCGGGTCCAGGCCCGCCAGAGTGGCGGTGGTGGTCACGCGGCCACCTCACGAGCGGCGCGACGGAGGTGGAAGCCCCTGCCGTTGCAGGCGCGGCAGGCCACGGTGGTGGTGTGGCGGGTGCTGTCGGGGTTGGTGCGGCCGGTGGTGACCTTGGCGGCGGCGAATCCGTCGCAGTTACGGCAGAGACGGGCGTCGGCCGGAACGTTCTGGGCCATGATGGAAGTCCCTTTCGGTCCGTTGGTCTGGGAGGGGTGCAGGCGCCCGGGGCGGCGGAAGTTTGGCGACCGAGGCCGCCCCGGGGGCCGTTCAGCTCTTGTGCCGGTTGCGGGTGAGCTTGAGCGAGAGGCTGGCGCCGCCGATGGTCGGCACGGCCGCAGCGGCAGCGGCGGCAGCGATCTGAAAGGCGATCGCGAGCACGATTAGGACGGCCGAGGCGCCGAGGGCAATGGTGATCGTCAGAAGGATCGGCCCGGTGTAGGAGCGGGCCGGAGCCTGGATGACGACGACCTCACCGGGGTGGATGCCGGGCGGGATCAGTTCGGCCGGGCGGTGGTTGGCGCGGAGCTGAGCGCTGGGGTGGCGCATGGTGTGTGCCTCCCTTGCGGTCATGGGTTGCAGCGGTGGGTACGGGCGGCGAGTTCGGCGGCGGCGCGGTCGTCGTAGTCGGCGGAGAAGCCGCAGCCGGAGGCGGTGCAGGCGGCGGTGTGCTTGGTGCGTCCGCGCCGGTCGCGGTAGCTGCCGACTTGGACGGGGCCGATGCGGCGCACGTCGTAGAAGCGGTTGGGGCGCGGCATGTCAGTGGCCCCGGCCGGTGAAGTCGTCGGCGTGGTCGGCGAGCCACTGCCGGACCTCGGCCTGCTCCTCCTCGGTGGCCTGGTTGACGGCAGCCTCACCGAGGCGCAGAGCGTCAACGAGCTGGCTACTACGCGTGAGTTCGGCGGAGCGTTCCAGAGCGGTGCGGATCGAGGCACGCATGGAATGTCCCTTCTAGGAGAGTTGGGCGGTGATGGCGTCAGCGAGGACCGGCGGGACGCCGAGACGGGCGCGCAAGGTGCCCGCGTCGATCGGCCTGCCGGTGGTCGCCTGGTGGGTGTCGGCGATCTTGCGGGCGTGATCCAGCAGCGCCGGAGGAACCGCGGGGGCCGACGGGGCAGGCCGGGGCGCGGGCGCTACCGGTTCCGGCGACGGCTCCTCAGCCGCCACAGGCTCCGGTTCGGGCGCGGGCTCCGGCTCGGGCGCGGGCAGTACGGCCGGAGGCGGTTCCGGTGCCCGCTCGACGGTGGTCGGCTCGAACGAGGCCGTCTCGGTGGCGGCGCCGTTTTCGGCCGGCATGGGGGCCGGTGCGTGGGCCAGCAGCGTGCCGCCGAGGAAGGCCAGTGCGGGCCACCCGGCGACGAGGATGCGCAGCCAGGCCGGTACGTGGGTCAGGTCCAGGAGACCGGCCGTGGCGATGTTGGCGCCCAGGGAAGCGGCCAGGGCGATGACGAACCAGGTCCAGGCAGACCGGGCCGAGCGGGCATCGGCTCGCAGGGTGCGCAGGCGGTGCCAGGCAGCGACGAAGAGCAGATCGACGCTGACCGGGTAGGCCCATGCCTTCCAGCCGTCTTGGCCAGCCGCTTCCGCCAGGTCGTGCAGGTGGGAGAAGGACAGGGCTCCGGCAATCACCGCTTGGATCAGCACCACGTCAGCGAGTCGGCGCAGGCGTCGGGACACAGGTCACCTCCTTTCGATGGCAGTCCGGTTTGGCATGGCGGTGGTAAGGACCTGACGTGAGACGGTCACGTCGACCGGGGGAAGCGAGAGCGCTACTCGGTGACGGGCTGCGGCTTGACCAGCGAGGGCGCGTCATCCGGGGCCGGTTCGGCCGGCATAACCGGGCGGAACGGGGCCAGCGCATCCAGGTTCGGGGCCAGGTGGGCGAAGGCCCGGCAGACCGCTGCCGCTTCGGCGGGGGTGGTCTGCGGGGTACGGATGCGGGACCAGCCGCCGGAAGAGTCCCCGGCCACCGCGACGCCGGGCCGGTCGGGGGCGATCGTGGTCGCGGCGAAGACCGCTTCGGGCGCGATGTCGCCCAGGCCCATCTCGGCGGTCTGCTTGTCGTTGACCCGGTGCACAACGCGGCCGGTGAGCTGGGCACGAAGCATGGTGGCGCCCTTGCCGAGTTCGGCGCCGAAGCGCTGCCCGCAGATCTCCAGGTAGATGCCGACCGCACGGGCCATCTGCGCGATGCGCACCAGTTGCATGACCATGCGATCCCGGCGTTCCTCGTCCTTCTTCGCGGCGACGAGGAACAGCTCGGCCACCTCGTCCACGAGGACGACCAGCGGCACGGGCCGGACGCCGGCGGGCAGGTCCCACAGCTCTGCCACTCCGTGGGCGCTCAGCAGGTCGAAGCGCTCCTCCATCAGTCCTACCAGCACTTGCAGCAGGTTGGACGCCTGCTCGGGTGTGGTGGCCAGGGCGGAGAGCCGGGGCGCGTACGCGCTCTGCTCAACCCCGCGCTTGCAGTCGATGCCGAGCAGGCCCACCGGCAGCTTCGCCAGCCCGGCGATCAGGTTGCGCTGGTACATCGACTTGCCGGACTGGTTGGCGCCCAGCGTCAGCGCGTGCGGCACCTTGCGGTAGTCGCGGACATACGCGGAACCGTCCTCGCGCAGGGCCACCGGCACCACCATCGGACCGGCCTTGATCCGTCGCGGCATCCGTACCTGACGCAGCACGTCGTAGCCGGTCATCCGCAGCTCCACCACGCCCGGCTTGACCTCCGCCACGTTGACCGAGTGGACGCCCCAGGCGTGCCGCAGCCGCTCAGAGGCCGCCGACACGTCCGCCGGTTCCAGTCCGGCCGGAAGGCGCAGCGCGACCCGCAGCCCGGTCGAGGTGCCCCGCACCCGGCGGACCTTCGGCGGTACCGGCTGGACCTCGCGGCGGGCGACGTTGCGGACCATGAACGCCCGTAGGCCGGACGGCTGCACTGTCAGGTCGCACACGTCCATCGTGGAGCGGTAGGTGAGGGTGAACCGGCCCCAAGCGACCGGCAGGCCCACCAGCGACCAGTAAATGCGCGGCGCGCGGGCCTTGGCGTAGCCGAGGGAGCCGATGCCGCCTAACGCGCCGGTGACTTCGAGCACCGTGGCCAGGTCCGACATGATCAGGCCCCCGCCGCGATGGCCGTCGCGCGGAAAGCGATGCCGTGCCGCTTCTCGCCGTTGAACTCGTTCTCCCAGTCCCGCGCCTTGAGGCTGACGACCGTGACCGGCATCCCCGGGACGAGCCCCTCCGGCACCCCGGTCTGCGGCACGGACACCTGGTAGAGGTTGCCCTCTCCCTCGTCCGAGATCAGGAGGCCCACCGTCATCATGTTGGCGCCGGTCTCGCTGTCCACGGCGATCTCACCGGTCCGCTTGTTCTTGAGCTTGGGCGTCGGCGCGGTCGCGACGAAGACGACGGCGGTCGAAGTGTCGATCTTGAAGGAAGGCATGGAACTACCCCTTAGGCGAGGTGACTGACTTGGCTAGCCGTGTTGGCTACATGAACAACGTACGCAGCTTGGCTAGTCATGTCAACACTTGGCTGTCCTGGCTGTCCCACCGGCAATTCGCCCGCGTACCATCGGGGCATGACCTTCGTCGCCGACCCGCTGGACCCAGATGACAACCGCCCGCCGTACGAGCAGGTAGCGAGCAGCCTCGGAGCCGCCATCCGTACGCGGAGGCTGGCGCCCGGCGAAAAGCTCCCGTCCCACAAGGCGCTAACGGAGATGTACGGCTTCGCGCGAGCGACCATCCAGCGCGCGCTGCGGGATCTCGAAGACGAAGGTCTGGTTGTCTCCCGTCAGGGCAGCGGCGTCTTCGTCCGCAACCGCACGGAGCGACCGGCCGGCCTCCGCCCATACGTGGAACAGGCGTTCTCGGCAGCAGACGTCACGATCGACTTCGCCGGGTTTTCCAGCGAAACGCTTCACGGTGCGCTGCAGGAACCACTGGACAAAATCCGCATTGGGAGACTCACCCCGGCGAGCATTGCCGTTCGCATCCTGGTGCCGGACATGTCGGTCCCCCAGGCCGCGCCCGTACGCCGCGAAGACGGTGCAGATGATGTGCGCCTACGCGATCGTATGCACGAAATCATGGTCGGCTATGCGCGCAGTATCCGGGACTCGATCACGGAACTGAGGCACCTTGGATTGGTGCCGGAGACCCGCGTCGAAGTTCGGGTCCACAACGGAACGCCTTTCTTCAAGCTGTACGTGATCAACAACGAAGACGCGTTCTTCGGCTACTACCCGATCAAGCCCAACAAGGTGGTTGCGCAGGGCGAGTCGATCGAGATTTATGACCTGGTGGGCCGGGACACCGTGCTCTTCCACCACTCTGTGAATGACAATGAATCATCGAGCGGTACCCAGCAGGTGCAGCAAGCCCGCATGTGGTTCGACAGCGTGTGGGAGTCCATCGGAAGGGACTTCGACCTTGATGGACGTTGACGACCTCAGCAAGACGTTGGCCAGGTCAACGGCGGTGCTCTTCGACTTCGACGGCCCGCTGTGCGACGTGTTCGCCGGACTGCCTGCACCGCAGGTGGCGGATGAACTGGCACGTCAAGCGGCGTCCTACGACCCTGCTCTGAGCGCCAAGCTCACCGAGACAGATGACCCGCTCGAAGTCCTGCGGCTGACTTTCCAGGCAGACCAAGAACTAGGGCTGCAAGTTGAACAGGCCCTGACCTCTGCTGAGATCGAAGCTGTGGCAGTGGCGGGCGCTCCCACGCCGGGGGCTGTAGCTTCGCTGGAAGCCGCCGAAGCCGCAGGGCGCCGAATCGCCGTAGTCAGCAACAACTCTGCGGAGTGCGTCCGTTCATTCCTCTCGCGGCATTCACTGGACGGGTACGTGCATGAAGTTATCGGGCGCCCCCTACACCGCCCCGACCTCATGAAGCCCCACCCTCATTCTCTGCACCGGGCAGCCGAGTTGCTGCAAGTCGGCCCGTCGGAATGCGTACTCATCGGGGATTCGCTCACTGACATTCAAGCGGCGCACGAGGCTGGCAGCGCTGCGATCGGTTATGCCAACAAGCCGCACAAGCGGAGTGCCTTCATTGGGGCAGGCGCTGAGGCCGTCACGGAGCACATGGAGGACGTCGCCGCAGCGATGCGGTGAGGGTGAGAGCTGTTACAGGTTTCCCTACCTCATCAAGCCCCACCCTTCGGGCGGGGAGGAGGGGAGGGGCGAGGTGGGGGAAGCACTCCGGGGCGTTCGCAGGGGGAGTGCCGTTCACCTGCCGAGCCATCCTGGCGCCAGTCGAACGCATGGTCATCGACCCATCCACGATCAGGCTCACGGGATGCCCTCAGGACCCACCAGCAGCTACCTGTGCCCCGCGGTAGCCGTCGCCTCGTGGTCCAGGCCCTGGGGCCCTGGGGAGGGCGTCGGCTTGTGGCGATCGGCCTTGTGGGTGCTCTTGCCTTCGGCATCCGGCGCGCGGGCAACGGCTTGGCAGCCGCCGCTACGAAGCACACCCCACCGGCCTGCACAGCAGGCCGGCGCGGGCTCGGGGACTCGGGCGCCGCTCCTGCCTCCGGCCCGCTCCGCCCGGCCCCCGGCCCCGCGCCACCTAAAGCTGCCACGGGGTGCTTCGTACACGCTTTGCCCCGCCCAAAAGCAGCGCCGGAACGAGCAGACACCCCACCGGCCGATCGCCACTGCCGACACCATCCCGCCCCTTGGCCGGACCGCAGTCACCCACCACCAGGGGAAGGGCCCAGCCGGTACCCGGAATCCCATAGCCCAGCAGGTACCAGACCAGGCGAGGAGGCCCGGGTGCGGCGAGAAGAGTGCGGTCGAGAAAGGGTGAAGGAGGAGCGGATACGGTGGGCGGTATACGTGGCAGACGCGCTGCCGACCTCCGCATAAGCCCTAGTCCTGCCGATGAAGGCAGGCTACGGAAGGGGTGGGGTCGGGGGCGTTGAGCGCTGCCGGGTGAAACGGCCGGCCGGGGCCGAGCGCCGTACCGTCGCCGTCACGGATGCGGGCGCATGAGCGGACCGGAGCGATTGACCTGGGCTCAGGGGGGGCAACTGCTGCCGCGATGTGGCCGAGCCCGTCATGGGCGCTCCGCTCAGCGCACCACCGTCGTGGGGGATGCACGGCCGTTCCGCCGAGCCAAGGCACCGTGCCCCTGCCGTGCCCGATCGGGCGGGGAACAGCGGGGAATGACGGCGTTCAGCAGGCAGCGGGAAAGCAAACGGCCCCCGACCGACTTTGCAGGTCAGGGGCCGTCTAACGGCGGAGGCTGTGGGATTTGAACCCACGGTGGGGGGTTACCCCACGACAGTTTTCAAGACTGTTCCCTTAGGCCGCTCGGGCAAGCCTCCCCGCGCACCGCCGTGACGGTGGCGCGGGGATCAGACTAGCGCGTCACTTGTCGCCCGTGCGTTGGCCCAGGGTCACCTGGGCGGTGTGCTCCTTGCCGCCACGCTTGTAGGTGAGGGTCACCTTGTCGCCCGGTTTGTGCTGGTAGATGGTGCTGATCAGGGTGGGGCCGCTGTCGATCACGGTGTTGTCGAGCTTGGTGATCGTGTCGCCGGGCTTCAGGCCCGCCTTGTCGGCGGGGCCGTTCGGGGTGATCGCGGCGGAGCCGTCGGCGCCGCCGTTCTGGGGGATGGTCGCGCCGTCGCCGGTGTCGCGCATCAGGACCTGCGCGCCGATCTGCGGGTAGACCGGCTGGCCCTTCCTGATCAGGTCGTCGGCGACCCGCTTGGCCTGGTCGATCGGGATGGCGAAGCCGAGGCCGATGCTGCCGGACTGCTGGCTCTCGCCGCCGAAACCGCCGCCGCCGTTGCCCGCGGACTGGATGGCCGAGTTGATGCCGATGACGCTGCCGGAGGCGTCCATCAGGGGGCCGCCGGAGTTGCCCGGGTTGATCGAGGCGTCCGTCTGCAGGGCACTCATGTACGAGGGGGTGGCGCCGCCGCCGTCGCTGGAGGCCACCGGGCGGTTCTTGGCGCTGATGATGCCGGTGGTGACGGTGCCGGAGAGGCCGAAGGGCGCGCCGATGGCGATCGTCGCGTCGCCCACCTGGACGTTGGCGGACTTGCCGAGCGGGAGCGGGACGAGGTTGGCGTCGGCGGGGTTCTTGAGCTTGATGACGGCGACGTCGTAGCCCTGGGCCCGGCCGATGACCTCGGCGTCGTACTTCTTGCCGTTGGAGAACGTGGCGGTCAGTTTGCCGCCCTGGGCCGCGCTGGCGACGACGTGGTTGTTGGTGAGGATGTGGCCCTGCTTGTCGTAGACGAAGCCGGTGCCGGTGCCGCCCTCACCGGTCGCGCCCTGCGCCTCGATCGTCACGACGCTGGGCAGCGCCTTCTGCGCTATCCCGGAGACCGAGGTGGGCTTGCGGTTCAGCGCCTCCGGATCGCCGGAGGCGGAGACCGTCGTGGAGTTCGTGTCGGAGCGGTTGGCGGCCCAGAAGCCGATGCCGCCACCGATGCCGCCGGCCACCAGCGCGGCGACGAGTACGGCGGCGACCAGGCCGCCGTTGCGGCGCTTCTTCGGCGCGGGCGCGCCCGGGGCGCCCCACACGCCGTCCGGGCCGCCCGCGCCGCCGCCTCCGTAACCGGGCGGGGGGCCGCCCCAGCCGCCCGCGGAGGCGCCGTGTGCCGCCGTCGCGTACGGAGGCGGCGTGGTCGTGTGGTGGGTGGGGGCACCTGTGGGCGCGCCCTCGCCGCCGGGGTAAGGGGGGCCGCCCGGGTGAGGGCCGTCCTGCGGGGCTGTGGGCTGGGAGAACTGCTGCGTACGGTCGGGGGCGCCGGGCTGGGTGCTGTCCGCCGGGCCCGCCTGGCCGGTCGGGGCCGTAGGGGCGGACGAGCCCGTCCGGCCGGCCGTCGGTGCGAAATCCGGCGGCGGGGGCGCGGAGTGCGGAGTGGCGGCAGGAGCGGGGGTGGAAGGCGTTCCGGGGGCGTCGTGCGCCCCCGCTGCGCCCGGCGCATCGTGCGCCGTTGTGGCGCCCGGCGCGCCCGCCGTGTCCCGTGCGCCCGCGCCGTCCGCCGGACGCGCACCGGACTCGGGTGCGCTGTCGGACGCCTGGGGCGCCGACGGCGGCTGGGCCTCCGGCGGGACGGCGGCGCCCTCGTTCTCGGTGCTCACGGCTCTCTCCTCAGCTTCACGACGGTGCCGGGCCACGGCCCGGCCTCTCCTTCAGGATGCGGTTCGGTGTCCAGGATGCGGTGCGCAACCCTGGCGTACGGGCTACGGGCAGGCGGTACCGGCGACTGTCACAGGCGCAAGCCTTTCCCACCGCGCGTCAGGGCGCTGTAAGCCGAGGCTGTGACTGTCTCTCCATCCTTGATGTCGGACAAAAACGGCGCATCTATTGTTATGCGGATCAGGTAGTGCACAAGGCGTCCCTCCCGCGGGCGATGGCACGATAACCCGGTGACCACCGCGTACCCCCTCCGGGACCGCAGCCCGGGCTCATCCCCCATTTCCGTCGTAGCCCATCGTGGCGCGTCCGAGGACGCGCCGGAACACACCCTGGCCGCCTACCGCCGGGCGATCGAGGACGGTGCCGACGCACTGGAGTGCGATGTGCGGCTCACCGCCGACGGCCACCTCGTCTGCGTGCACGACCGCCGGGTCAACCGCACCTCCAACGGGCGCGGCGCGGTCTCCGCCCTGGAGCTGGCCGATCTGGCCGCGCTGGACTTCGGCTCCTGGAAGGAGGACGAGGACGCCACCTGGGAGGCGCCGGACCGCCAGCACGAGGACCCGGAACGCACTTCCGTCCTGACCCTGGAACGACTTCTCGAACTCGTGTCCGACGCCGGCCGCCGCGTCGAGCTGGCCATCGAGACCAAGCACCCCACCCGCTGGGCCGGCCAGGTGGAGGAGCGGCTGGTCGCCCTACTGGCGAGATTCGGCCACACCCGGGCGTCGGCCGAGGGGCCGCCACCCGTCCGCGTCATGAGTTTCTCGGCCCGCTCACTGCACCGCGTACGGGCCGCGGCCCCCGACATCCCTGGTGTCTACCTGATGCAGTTCCTGACGCCGCGCCACCGCGACGGGCGGCTGCCACCCGGTGTGGGCATCGCGGGACCGGGCGTCCGGATCCTGCGCGCGCACCCCGACTACGTGTCCAAGGCGCACCGCGCGGGCCACCAGGTGCACGTCTGGACCGTCAACGACGAGGCGGATGTCGAGCTGTGTGAACGCCTGGGAGTGGACGCAATCATCACCAATCGCCCCAAACAGGTACGAGCCCAACTGGGTCTCGGATAGCGGGCGTCACGGGGAGTGCACCGGCGCATTCGGCCCGTATTCGATCGTTACGAGTGCGTCACCGCACCTGGACTGGCCGGTTTCCGGTCCAGGCCATTGGGGCATTCATCCCGTGGCGTGGGGCGAAGGAGGTCTCGGGGGTGGCGTTGATGGTGGCACAAGAGGTGCCGACGGCGTCGGTCATGGCCGTACCCCATGGTCCGTCGGGGGTCGGGGTGGCCAGGCGGCGCATGCGTGCCGAGCTGCTGGCGAGCGGCGTTCAGGACACGGTCGTCGACGACGCGGTACTCATTCTTTCCGAACTGTTGAGCAATTCGTGTCGGCATGCACGTCCGATATGCGGGCTGGAGACACCGGGTTCCGTACGGGAGCCCGCCCACGACGGAGCGCCGGACGCGATACGCGCGGCGTGGCGCATCGACGGACACGGCCAGTTGACCATCGCGGTCACTGACGGCGGCGGCCCGACCCGGCCGCAACCGGCCACTCCGTCGGTCACTGCCAAGGGAGGCCGCGGGCTGGCGATCATCCGGTCCCTCGCCAAGGAATGGGGCGTGGAGGACACGGAGGGTGAGGTGACGGTCTGGGCTCTGCTCGCCCTGCACGGCCTCCGCAGCGCGTTCGCTACGCGCGTGGACCTCCCCGTCGAGCTGGCCGCGGACTTCTCCGGCGGGGGGCTCAACGGACTGCCCACCGGGCGGGCCAACGGCGTTCTGCAAGGGCGGGCTTCCGGACGTCAGCGGCCCGAGCGGGCAGCGGCGGCACCGGAGCGGGCCGGGAGACCGGCCACGGCCACGGCCACGCGTCGCGAAGAGTCGGCCGCCGGGCGGGAGAGCGCCGCGTCCGGATGGGAAACCGCTGTATCCGGCTGGGAGACCGCCGCATCCGGGCTGGAGGCCGCGTCCGGGCGGGACATGGTGCCTGGGCAGGGCACGACTGTCAGGGCGGCACTGTCGTTGGTGGAGTGCGACCGCTCGAACGGCTGAGGGGGCAGACGGGCTCCGAGCCCTCGGCCCCCAGGCTCGGGTGCGGGCCGGGTCCGGGCCGCCCTCATAGGCCCCGGCCCGCCCCCCGACGGGCGCCCCGGCGTCCGCCTCGGCCTACGCGCCCCGCCGCCGTCCGTACGCGCCGCACCGTACCCCCGCCGTCCCGGGCGCCGACCCGGCGATACGGTGGCGAACGGTCGCCCGGACCAATTCCGTTGCACCGCGCGGCCGTGGGCGGTGGACGAACGACGGGCAGGCGGTGGACGGGCAGCGGGCGGACCGTCCGGGGACAGCGGCCGGGGCGCCGTGCCGCCCCCTTCCTGAGCAGCACGCGGCCCCGCCTCGCAGCGCGCGCCGCGAGGCGGGGCCCAGTCGTCTAGGCTCGCGCCGGAACGCGTCCGTACGCCCAGGATCGACCAGGAGAAAGCCTCGCCATGGCCAAGAAGCGCCGTCCCCAGACCAAGGCCGCAGCACCGCAGATCAAGGACGGCGAGATTCCCGTCGTCGGGGCGCGCGAGCCCTGCCCCTGCGGCTCGGGCCGCCGCTACAAGGCGTGTCACGGCCGGAGCGCGGCGCACGCCGTCACCGAGCTGGTGCAGCGCCCCTTCGAGGGCCTGCAGGGCGAGTGCGACTGGGTCGCGCTGCGGGAGCTGGTGCCCGCCGCCACCGTCGAGTTGAAGCTCAAGGACGGGCTGCCCGAGGGCGTGCCGTCGGTGACGCTGGCGACCGTCCTGCCCATGGCCTGGCCCGCGCTGCGCCGCGACAACGGCGCCGTCCTGCTCGGCCTGCAGAACGACACCGCCTCGGGGGACCTCAGCCGCGACCTCGCCGACACGCTGCGCCGCGCGCTGGCCGCCGAGCCCGGCACGCCGGTCGCCGCCGAGCGCGCCGCGGCGGACGGCCCGCGTCTCCAGGACCTGCTGGACCCGGCCGCGCCCTTCGAGCCGCAGGTGCACTCCGGCTTCGAGTTCTGGGTGGAGGACGCCGAGAACGCGACGGGCGAGGTCGCCGCTTCCCTGGAGCGGGCCAACGCCGCCGCCATTCCGACCGCCCGGCTGGACGGCCTGGAGGGCGCCTACTGGTGCGAGACGCCCGAGAAGAACCACCTGCGCTGGGTGATGGACCACCCGGAGGAGAAGCTGCTGGACGCGCTGGCCCGGCTGCACGCCGCCGGTACGTCCTCGCTCGGCGAAGGCACCCGTCTGGTCGGTTCGTTCCGTGCGCACGGCCTGGTCGTGCCGGTCTGGGACCTGCCCTCCGGGACGAGCGCCGACGACGTGGCCAAGCCGGCCGCCGCCTTCGCGGAGCGGCTCGCCGCGGCGCTCGACACGGACGCCCCGCTGACGCCGGAGGAGCGCCGTGCCCGCGGTGGCCTCACCAACCGCCAGGTGACGCTGAGCTGACCGTGCCCCGAGGGGCGCGGAACGACGTTCCGGGCGTGACTCCGGTCACACGTCGCGGTACCGACCGGTAAATACGCGTCCGGAATTCCACGATCGAATTTGCGAACCGCCGATCTCTTGTTACCGTTCTAGGAGCCCGGTCGCTGGTGCATCCCCCGTCGCCAGCGACCGGGCGCTTCCATGCCCGCGTCCGACCGGACCGGCAGGCCGCCCCGGCGCCGCGAGACCGCCGCGGGGTACCCTCCCGCGAGACCGGCCCACCGCGCCCCCTGTGCGCCCGCCTCAGGCCTGCCGCGTACTTCCTGTCGCCCCCGCATCACCGACAAGGCCGTCGGCCCCCGTCAGGGCCCGTACCGGCCGCTTCGGACGCCGCCGGCGGCCCGCCGACGTGCCGGCCCCACAGCGTGCACCCACCGCTCCCGCGCCGTCATTGGTCCGAACCACCGGCATCCGGCGCGGCGTTGCTGCCGGAGCGCAGCAGCTTGCGCTCGCCCCGCGCGTCGGAGACCTCCGCGACCGCGATGTACGACGCCGGGTCCCCGCCGACCGTCGCCTCCCGCGGGGTTTCGCAGGTGGCGGGCTCGTCACCGGCCGGCAGGTCGCAGTGCGCCTGTACGGTCCGGCCGTCCGGCCGCAGCAGGGACAGGACGGCGTGCAGGGGCTTGCCGGAGGTGTTGCGGTAGTACGTGCGCCCCCAGGTCAGGCCGTCCTCGGAGAGAACACACGTCTGAGCTTCCACTCCTTCGGGTGCGGCGAGTTCGGGGCCGCATCGGGTGGTACGACGACCGTCGGCCACCTCAGGGGCATCGGCCGTCGTCCGGGAACCGGTACGGGAGCGGGAATCGGTACGGGAATCGGCATGCGCCCCCGTACGGGGGTCCGCGTGCGCGCCGCGGGACGGGGCCGGGGCCGCATACGGGTCCGGCGCGGCGGACGCCCTCGTACCGACCGGAACATCAGCGTCCGGATGTGTAGCACTCGCGGAGTCATCGGCCGCCGACCGATCGGATTCGGCCGGACCGGCGGTCGCGGCCGCCAGCGGCAGCGCGACGGCGAGCGCGACCGTGCTCGCCAGCGCGATCATGCGGAGATTCGGCGCACGCTCCATGGGACCACCTGGATCTGTCAGGGCGACGGAGTTGACCGCCGGATCGACGGTGCGCCGAACATATCGGCCCGGAACGGGCACATATCGGGCCCGTACCCCCGAATCCCCGCCAACACCGGGCAGCTCACACCCGTACGAGTGAATCGCCCGCGCGTCCTTTGTCCTCACCGAGCGGCGGGAGGGAGTTCGGAGGCGCGGGCGGGAGAGGGAGCCCCGCGGCGGAAGGGAGCGGGAAGGCGCCGGGCGGGCGCCGCAGCGTGCGCGCCCGGCCGAACGGTTCGGTACGGCGAGCCGGTCGAACCGGTCGAGCCGGTACGCGCGTCAGTACGCGAGCCGGCTGCCGCCGTCCGGCGCGCTGGTGCTCGCGGTGACCAGGGCGTCCACGATCGTCTCCACCCGCGGCAGCCAGGGCGTGGCCGGACCGGTGCCCGGCGACCGCTCCCAGCGCACCTTGCCCGCGCCGATCTGCGAGGGCGGCAGCACCACGTAGCCGCCCTCGCTGTGAAAGCGCAACGAGCTGGGCACCCAGTCCCGGGAGTGCAGCAACTCGCCCAGTTCCGCGAGGGAGTACGGGGCGACCAGCAACGACCATCGGGTGGGGGTGGCGACGACCGGGCCGGTCCGGACACCGAAGTGGTCCAGGGCGGTCAGCGCCTGCGCCCCGGCGACGGCCGGCAGGCTCAGCGCGCAGGGCGCGCGGCCGCCGGTGGCCAGCAGGAGGGGCGCGGTCGGCCGGTTCGTCCACCACCAACGCACCATGCGGGCATCGGTCGTGGCGGCGAACAGCCCGGGGTCGAAGGGGTGCGCGCCGGGCACCACACAGTCCGGGTCCGGGCAACTGCACGGGCGCGCCCCGCGCTCGGCACGCCCCCGCCCACCGGGCGGCTTGCCGCCCGCCGGTTTCCCGCCGGTCCGCAGTCCGACGCCCGGGAGTACGGGCCACTGCCACTCGGTGGCGCAGTGGAGCGCCGCACCGAGCAGCGCCGACCTTCCGCCGCGCCGGAGCTGGAGCTTGCGTCGCCTTCCGAGGATCTCGCGCATGAGCGCTCGTTCCTTTCCGTTAACGCCGAGGGCTATGTCCATCGCACTACATGCCGGTTCATGCCGCTTCATGCCGCTTCATGGCGTTGTTCGGTGGCTCCTGCGAACCCCTGACGCCACGTGGATCTCTGGTCACTGCGTGTACGGAGCAGCGCATCACGCCATACGCCGAGCGTGGAACGTGGCGGAGGGTGGCGCACGCATGGCGCTTGCTGTCCCGTGAAGCAGATCCGCCACTTGGGGGTGCGGTGCGGCGCGGTCGTCGCCGTGTTAGACGCCCGTGCCCGTCGGAGAGTTCCGGCGCGGACCCAACTGTCTCCGCGCCTTTCCGAGTACGTACCCGCCATGGTGGTGATGACGCACTGTCGAACGTCGCCAGTCGACCTCAAATTGACGTTCGGGGGGGTATTTTCCGGCCAACTTTCTCGTCACGTTGACACCACAAACCCCACGGGGACAATGCTGGACATCGTGTCACTGCGGCGTGTACATGTGGAGGCATTGATAGCGGAGCAGCATGACATGGGGGTTTGCGATGCTATTGAGGAAATTGAGCAGTTCGACACACTACTCAACAGCACTCAACAAAACGCCGCAGCCCGCCTCAACATGCGGCCTGACCTGGGGTTTCACCCGGTCCTACGTAAGCCGTCGGCCATGACCGCCCCGCACGTTCCGAAAGTGGCTGGAATCGAACCAGCACTTCCCGCCCCCACGCACACTGCCGAGTCCGCAACCGCATCAGCCCCGGCGGACACCCCGCCCGAGTCCCACCGCACGGCCGTACAGGACCGCCTCGCCGGGTGGATCTCCGACCTCACCACGCTGCACGGCCTCACCGAGCAGCTGGCCCGTACGCGGACGCTCGACGCCGCCCTCCAGGAGCTGCTGCGCGCCGGCGCCTCCCTCGTGGGCGCCCGGCGCGGGCTGGTGGTCCTCGAACCGTCCGACGGCCTCGGGCCGGACACCACCGTCGGCCTCGGGCTCGGCCGGGCGGACATCGGCCACATCGAGACCGTGCCGCGCCGCGCGCAGTCCTTCGGCCGGATCCTTGACAGGCTGCCGGTGACGGACGGGCTGACCACGCAAGACGGCCCGGCCACGCGCGACGGACTGGCAACGCGATGCGGCCCGCTCACGCAAGACGGCCTGCCCACTGACGGGTGCCCGGCCGGCGCACCCGCCGGCCACGGTGCGGACGGCTCCGGACCGAACGGCCTACAAGGCGGCGCGGTGGCGGGCAGCGGGCGCACGGACAGCCCCGGCCCGGACACCCCCGGACCAGACGGCCCCGGACCAGCCGCCCCCGGCCCGGACGGCTCCGGCTGTGTCGCCTGCGGGCGCGGCCACATCGCCCAGCCGGACATCCCCGGCGAGCCCGGCCTCGACCCCCGGCTGCGGGAGGTCGCCGCCCGCCTCGGATACGCGGCCAGCTACGCCGTACCGCTGGAGGCCGGCTCCGTCGGCCGGTTCGGCGCGGCGGTCTGGCTCTACGACGAGCCCGCCGCACCCGCCGAGCGGCAGCGTCACCTCGTCGGCCGCTACCTCGCGTACGCCACCGAACACCTCGCCCGCCTCCTCGAACTGCACCGCCAGCGGCAGACCGTGGCCACGCTGCGCGACGAGCTGCTGCCCAGCAGGCTGCCCCGGGTCCCCGGCGTACGGCTCGCGGTACGGCACAGCTCCGGGCCGCTCGGCGGCGGCGACTGGTACGACGCGCTGCCGCTGCCGGACGGCGCGCTGGGCCTGGCGGTCGGCTCCGTCACCGGCTCGGGCCCGGGCGCGGTGGCCGCCATGGGGCGGCTGCGGGCCTCGCTCCGCGCATACGCGGTGATGGAGGGCGAGGACCCGGTAGCGGTCCTCTCCGACCTGGAACTGCTGCTGCGGCTGACCGAGCCGGCCCGCAGCGCGACGGCCCTGTTCGCGTTCGCCGAGGCGCCGCCGGGCGTACCGGGGGCCGGAGCCGGTACGGGAACGGGAGCCGGACCGGGCCCCGGCCCGGGTACGCCCGCACCCGCCGTGCCGGGCGGCGCGGCCGGGCGCCGGATCGTGCTGGCCGGGGCGGGGCACTGCCCGCCGTTGATCATCGGCGACCGCCGTACCGAGTACGTGGAGACCTCGCTGTCCGCACCGCTGGGCATGCTGGCGTGCTGGGAGGCGCCGAGCGTGGAGCTGCGCCCCGTGCCAGGAGAAACCCTTCTGCTGTACAGCGACGGGCTGCTGCGCCGCACCGGCGAGCCGATGGACCGCGCCTTCGCCCGGCTGCACGCCGCCGCCGCGGGCGTCCCCCGGGCCGTACGCCACGACCCCGAGGCCCTGACGGACCACCTGCTGCGCACCCTGCTGCCGGAGGGGCTGGACGCCCCGGAGTCCCCGGAGGACGTGGTGCTGCTCACGGCGTACTTCGAGTGACGGCAGAGCCGCGCGGGCGGACCGCCGCGCGCCCGGAGTGTCTGACAGCTCACCGCTTCCGACCCCTGGACCCCGTTCTTTCCGCACTTACGATGGAATGTGGTGCAGTCGTACAAGGAGGCATAGTGACGGACGAGCTCACGCCGGGGACCCCGGGCGAGGACGAGCAGCCGATCAAGCAGCGGAAGAACGGCCTTTACCCGGGCGTATCGGACGAGCTCGCGAAGAACATGCAGTCGGGCTGGGCCGACACCGAGCTGCGCGGCCTGGAACCCGTCGAGCAGGCTCCGTACGCGGCCCGGCGGCGCGCGGCGCTGTCCCGCCGCTTCCCCGGTGAGCGCCTGGTGATCCCGGCGGGCAACCTGAAGACCCGCTCCAACGACACCGAGTACGGCTTCCGCGCCGCGACCGAGTTCGTGCACCTCACCGGTGACCAGACGGACGACAGCGTGCTGGTCCTGGAGCCCCGCGCGGACGGCGAGGGCCACGACGCGACGCTCTACCGGCTGCCCCGCTCCGACCGCGGGAACGGCGAGTTCTGGCTGGACGGCATGGGCGAGCTGTGGGTCGGCCGCCGCAACAGCCTGACCGAGGCCGCCGCGCTGCTCGGCCTGGACTGCGCGGACGTACGCGAGCTGCCCGACGCGCTGCGCGCGGCGAGCGGCCCGGTCCGGGTGGTGCGCGGTCACGACGCCGGCATCGAGGAGGCCCTGGCCGGCCAGATCACCGCCGAGCGCGACGAAGAGCTGCGGGAGTACCTCTCCGAGGCGCGCCTGGTGAAGGACGCCTTCGAGATCGGAGAGCTGCAGAAGGCCGTCGACTCGACCGTGCGCGGCTTCGAGGACGTCGTGAAGGTCCTGGACAAGGCCGAGGCGACCAGCGAGCGCTACATCGAAGGAACGTTCTTCCTGCGGGCCCGTGTCGAGGGCAACGACGTCGGTTACGGCTCGATCTGCGCCGCCGGACCGCACGCCACCACGCTGCACTGGGTCCGCAACAACGGCCAGGTGCGCTCCGGCGACCTGCTGCTGCTGGACGCGGGCGTGGAGACCACCAGCCTCTACACCGCGGACGTCACCCGTACGCTGCCGATCAACGGCACGTACAGCGACTTCCAGCGCAAGATCTACGACGCCGTGTACGAGGCCCAGGAGGCGGGCATCGCGGCGGTCAAGCCGGGCGCCGCGTTCCGCGACTTCCACGACGCGGCGCAGCGCGTGCTCGCCGAGAAGCTGGTCGAGTGGGGCCTGGTCGAGGGCCCGGCCGACCGGGTGCTGGAGCTGGGGCTGCAGCGCCGCTGGACGCTGCACGGCACCGGCCACATGCTCGGCCTGGACGTCCACGACTGCGCCGCCGCCCGTACGGAGACCTACGTCGACGGGGCGCTGGAGCCCGGCATGGTGCTGACCGTCGAGCCCGGTCTGTACTTCCAGGCGGACGACCTGACCGTCCCGGAGGAGTACCGCGGCATCGGCGTCCGCATCGAGGACGACATCCTCGTCACCGAGGACGGCAACCGGAACCTGTCCGCCGCGCTGCCGCGCCGCGCGGACGAGGTCGAGGCGTGGATGGCGGGGCTGACCGGGCAGCAGGGCTGACCGCGAGCCGGAAGCCGGGGCCGGCCCCGCAGCCGATCGCCACCGCCGTCGGAAGGCGGCCGGTGACTCCCCCGGGAGTCACCGGCCGCCTTCGGCGTTCCCGGGGTGCTGTCCGGCGCCCTCTGTGTTCCGTACGGCATCCGCCGGCGCGAAGACTCCGGCTCGTGCCGCCGCCCACGCGGCATCGGCGGCGCAGTCGGCCAGCCGGGCGTCGACCGGCCTGCGGGCGATCAGCAGCCGGTAGTAGAACGGCGCGCCCAGGGCGGCCACGACCTCGTCCGGGTCGGTGCCGTCGGGCAGTTCGCCGCGTGCCGCGGCACGGGGCACCATGCTGCCCGCCAGCCGCAGCCGCTGGTCGAAGAACTGCCGCAGCACGACGGCGGCCTCGGGCTGGCGCGCGGCGGCGGACACCACCGCTTCCAGCAGTCCGCAGTAGCGCGGCTCCGTGTAGAAGGCGGCGATCGAACGGGCCAGTGCGCGCAGGTCACCACGGAGGGTGCCGGTGTCCGGGAGCGGAACCCCGCCACTCAGGTCGGCCATCAGCTCGCAGACGAGCCCTTCGACGGAGCGCCAGCGGCGGTAGATCGTCGCGACGTGGACGCCGGAACGCCGGGCCACCCCCTCCATGGTGAGCGCGGCGTATCCGCCCTCGCCCAGTTCTTCGAAGACCGCGTCCAGTACGGCTTGTCTCGTACGCGCGGTACGTCCCCCCGGCCGGGACGCTCCGGGAGGGTGCTGCGCTGTGCTCACGGCGGCTCCGTATTGCAGTGCGGGTTCAGGCCACGTATCGTCCAAACACGCTAACGCGAGTCGTCTCGCGTTAGGTCGGGTGTGCGTGGTTCCCGCGGCAATCGGGGACGCGGCGGGGGACGTCCTTCCCCTGCGGGACCGCGCGACCCGGCTCCGGGGGGGCATCGGCAGAACCCAGGTCAGCGGATACTTCTTCGGCACGTCGGTACGTCGCGCAACCGCATGCCGGCTCATCGTTGCCTTGGCAGGTCGCCGGACCAGGACCTTCCGTGCGGGGGATGGCAGGTGACTCCACCGCGAAAGCCCTGCGCAACGGAGAACCGCGCTCGATCGTCCTCACTGGTCCACAGAGTCCCGGAACGTTGCCCCCTGAGCGTGTCCCGCTACGCGCATCCGCTGCTTGCTCGGCGCCGCAGAGACCTAACGCCCCCGTGTGAGCGGACATCCACCCGGCGATAGCGTGTCGGGCGGTTGTGCACTCCATCCAGGAGGGCCTCGCCTTCGAGGAGCACCGCAGCGTCGACCGGGTGGACCTGCCGTGCGGCCCCGCCGTGCTGTCCCTGCACCGAGACGGACGGCACGGGCATTCTGCCGACGCTGGACTTCGCCCACATCGAGCTGTACGTGCCCGCTCCGGTGCACGGCTGGCTGCTGGTGCCCGCTCTCACGACACCGTGCTTCGACGACCTGCCGCGGTACACGCGTATTCTGCGCCAGATCGGTGAATCCTTGGTCGTCCGCCCCGCGACACACGAGGACGACGATCCGGAGGCGCCGGCGGCCGGTGACGTGCGCGCGGTGTTCGGTCAGGGAATCCGACCCGACGAGACGGAACACTCCATGACGCTCACCTTCACCCGCCACCGCAAAGCCGAGCGCTACGAACTGCGCCCGCAAGGCGCTGCCCCCGTCCACGTGCGGCGTGGCGCCCCGGCGGCCGTCCCCTTCCCGAGGGGTGCGAACCGCGCTTCACCCTCGCCGCCGACCCGGCCGGTGCCGGGCCACTCGCCATCGTCGTCCGGAGGAAGCGCGACGGTCACCTCGCCGTGCTCGCTCCGGATCACGAGCACCTGGCCGAGCTGCGCCTGTCACCACGCAAAAAGCTGCGGCGGCCCCTGTACGAGATCCACCTGCCCGACGGGGAGATGCTGCGCGGGCGGGAGGGAACTGTGCCGTCCCTGTTCCTGTGGCTGGTGATGCTGCCGCTCGTCCTGATCTACCTGATCGGTCCGACACTCTCCGACATGCCCGCCGACGAGGTCGGTTTCCCCTTGCGTACGGCCTGGAAGCGGCCGGGCGGGCTCATCGGCCGGGTGGTCATGACCGGGTCCGCGCGCGGTCGCTTCCGTGACCCGGGTGAGGGGCTCGACCACCGGGTGGCGTACGCGCAAGTGGTGGCGAAGTACTGGAAACAGTGACCCGGGCCCGCTGACCGGTCTGTCGTGGAGCACCCGGTCCCGTTCACGACGCCATCAGCGGTACCTCCTCCTTCCACTTGAGGATCTTGTCGAAGCTGACCACCGCGCCGCGCCGCCCGGTGCGGTTGCGGTAGCGGACGTGGTCGGTCAGGGCCTCGATCAGAAACAGCCCCCGTCCGTGCTCGGCCTGGGCCGGGGCGGGGGCTGCCATGGGAAGGGGCGGCGCGGGTTCGGGCTGTGCGTTCCGCCCGGGGCGCTTGGGCCTGCGGGTCCGCTCCCGGAATCCGGGGCCGGAGTCGGTGACTTCGATACGACAGGTGTCGCCGTTGATGAAGGCGGTGACCCGGTAGTCCTCCGTAGCGGCGTCGCCACCGTGTTCGACGGCGTTCGCACACGCTTCGGAGAGGGCGACGGACAGGTCGTGCGAGACATCCGGGTCCACCCCGGCCGTCTCCATCGTTCCCAGCAGGAGCCGCCGGGCGAGCGGCACGCTCGCGGCCTCGCGCCGCAGATGCAGGGACCACCAGATGCTCATCGCTGCAGCCTCCTGGTCGCGGCTCGACATACCGATACGTATTGCCGGGGCGCATGGTCCGTAAGCGTGCTCCGGACGTGACTCCGCTCATTCGGCGGATGCGCCCCCGACACCCGCCGGTGTAGAAGCGCCGTCCGTGCGCCCGCGTACGCGCCGGCGCACCGCGTCGGCGCTCCGGCGCCGCCCCCTGCCCCTCGCCCCCGGTACTGACCCGCCCCGACCGGAATGGCGTGATCCGCCGGGTGCCGGAGAGACGGACCTGCCGTATGCGGGCCGTAAGGGCAGTGGGATGATGGCGCGGCCATGACTGCCCCGTCCGACCCCGGAGCGCGCGCCGCCGCCGACCTGCGGCTGCTGAGGGCCGCGGTGTTCACCGCGGTCTGCGTCGCGCTGTCCGCGGCCGGGCACATGATCGGGTCCTGCGCCGCCGTCCCGCTGTGGACGCTGGGCGTGGGCTGCGCGGCGGTGTTCGCCGTCGCGGCACCGCTGGCCGGGCGGGAACGCTCGCTGCCCGGCATCGCCGTGGCGCTGGCCGTCGGCCAGCTCGCGCTGCACACCGTTTTCGCGCTGGGGCAGCACCGGATGGCCGCCGTACCGGCGGCCGCCACGGCACCGGCCGGCGGCGGACTCTCCGACCAGGCGGCCATCTCCCTCGCACGGCACATCACCTGCGGCCTCGGCGCCGGGCAACTGGACGGCGCGGCAGCGCGCCGCATCCTGCACACCTCGGTCGTCGGCCCGGGCGGCCCTGCCGCTTCGGCCGGCGGCGCCGGGCACGCCATGGACCCGGCGGCCACCGCCACCACGGCGGCGCACGGGCTGCTGCCCTCGCTGCCGATGCTGCTGGCGCACCTGCTCGCGGCGCTCGCCGCCGGCTGGCTGCTGCGCCGCGGCGAGGCGGCCCTGTGGCGGCTGGTACGGCTCTCGGCACCGGCGGCGCGGGAGGCTTCGGCGGTGGCGGAAGCTCTGGTGGGCGCGCTGCGCGGCGCGCTCGCGCTCGTACGCGCCCTGTGCGCCGGGCTCCTGACGGCGGATGTACGCCCCGTGGCGCGTTTTTCGTACGGGGACGACCAAGCCCGCCCGAAGGAAATCGCGCTCCAGCACAGTGTCGTCAGGCGGGGTCCGCCCGCCCTGGCCCTCGCGGCCTGACGACCACACACCGCTCTCCCCGCAGCAGGGCCGGAACGACCGGCGGAACCGGAACGCCCCGGCAGGACCGGGCACGCTCCGGTAGCACCGGGCGCGCTCCGGCGCACGGGAGGAGGCGGCGTGCGCCGTCGTTCGCCGCACGCGCGCCAGCCGTTCCTTCCCCGTCCCTCCTGCCTGTGGAGTGCATTCCCACCATGTCTGAGACCACCGCCGTACCGTCACCGTTCCCGGTCGCACCGTCCCCCGTCGCACCGTCACAGGACGCCGCACCGGCGCCGGGCACCGGCCGCCGCGGCCGGCTCGCCCGCCGGCTGCCCGTCGTGGGCGGCCTCGCCGCGGGCGGCGTACTGCTGCTCGCCGGCCCGGCCTTCGCACACGTCAGCGTGCAGCCCGGCCAGGCCGAGCAGGGCGGCTACGCGACGATCAACTTCAAGGTCCCCAACGAGCGCGACAACGCCTCGACCGTGAAGCTCGAAGTGACCCTGCCGACCGACCACCCGCTGTCGTCCGCCATGCCGCAGCCGGTGCCGGGCTGGAAGGTGGACGTCACCAAGTCCAAGCTCGACAAGCCCCTCGAAACGCACGGCAAGAAGCTCACCGAGGCCGTATCGAAGATCACCTGGACCTCGGACGGCAGCAAGATCGAGCCCGGCCAGTTCCAGCAGTTCCCGGTCTCCGTCGGGCAGCTGCCCAAGGCCGACAAGATGGTCTTCAAGGCCCTCCAGACGTACGACAACGACGAGGTCGTACGGTGGATCGAGCCGACCAAGGAGGGCGGCCCCGAGCCGGAGAACCCGGCGCCGGTGCTCGAACTGACCCCCGCGTCCGGCGACGGCCACGGCTCCGGCACGGCCGACGCGAAGAACACCGGCGGCGACGCGGGCGATGCTCAGCAGGCCGCCGCGGACGGCAGCGACACCACGGCGCGCGTCCTGGGCGGCGCCGGCATCGTCGTCGGCATCATCGGTGTCGCGTTCGGCGTGCTCGCCGGCCGGCGCCGCGGCGCCTGACCCGACCCCGTGCCTTCCCCGGTGCCCGTCCTCCCGGGCGCCGGGCCGGCACACTCTTCCTGAAAACGGGACACACGTACATGCGCAAGAGGAACCTCACCGCCGCCGGCATCGCGCTGATCTCGGCTCTGACCCTGGCCGCCTGCGACAGCGGCGGCGACAGCGACCAGCCCGCCGCCAGCGTCTCCGGCGGCACCCGCTCCGAGCCGATCGTCACACTCGACCGGCCCATGGAGAAGCCGGACCTGGTCCTGACCGACACCGAGGGCAAGAAGTACGACCTGATCGAGCAGACCAAGGGCCACCCGACCCTGGTCTACTTCGGCTACACCCACTGCCCGGACGTCTGCCCGCTGACGATGAACAACATCGACGTCGCGATGCGGCAGCTGCCCCAGGCCGAACAGGACGACCTGCGCGTCGTCTTCGTCACCTCGGATCCCGAACGGGACACCCCCGCCGCGCTCAAGAAGTGGCTCGGCGGCATCAACAAGAAGTTCATCGGCCTGACCGGCTCCTTCGACACCATCCAGGCCGGCGCGCGCAGCGTGAACATCGGCATCGAGAAGCCCGTCAAGAAGAAGAACGGCGACGTGGTCTCCACCCACGGAGCGCAGGTCCTGCTCAGCTCCCCCAAGGACGACAAGATCCACTGGATGGGGATGCAGGACGCCGGCGTCGACCACTACTCCAAGGCACTTCCGAAGATCACCAAGGGACAGAACCCGTGAACCGCCGCACCACCCTCACCGCCGTACTCGCCCTCACCGCCGGATTCGCCCTCGCGGGCTGCGGCGGGGACAGCGCCCCCGAGCTGAAGGTCTCCGGGGCGTACCTGCCGCAGCCGGTCGACCAGAGCATGGCCGGCGCGTTCATGGTCATCGAGAACTCCGGCGGTACGGCCGACAAGCTCACCTCCGTCACCAGCGACCTGAGCGACGACGTCACCATCCACACCACGAAGAACAACAAGATGGAACAGGTCAAGTCCCTGGACATCCCCGCGAACGGCAAGCTCGAACTCGCCCGCGGCGGCAACCACCTGATGTTCATGGGGCTGAAGAAGAAGCCGGCCGAGGGCCAGAAGGTCAACGTGGAGCTGCACTTCGCCACGGCCAAGGCGATCAAGGTCGAGGTGCCGGTCCGGTCCGCCACCTACGTCCCGGAGAACGGCGGGGCCGGGGGCGGCTCCGGCCACGCGGGGGCCGCCGACCACGGGTCGACGCAGCACGGCGCACCGACGCAGCACGGCGGATCGGGACACGGCGGCGCGCAGGACAGCGGCTCAGCGCACGACGGCTCGCAGCACGGGGGATCGACGGACGACCACGCGCAGCACCACGCCGAGAAGTAGGGGGCGCCTCGCCATGACCACCACCGTCCTCTGCGCACCGGGCTCCGGCGCCCGCGCTCCGAGCGCACGCCGGGCCGGCACGTCGCGCGCCCGCCGGTCGTCCGCGCTGCGTCTCCTGGTGCTCGCGGCGGCCCTGCTCGGCGCGCTCTTCGGGGGCGCCGCCCCGGCCTCCGCCCACGCCGCGCTGACCGGCAGCACCCCCGCGCAGGGGTCGGTGGTGCAGAGCGCACCGGAACAGGTCACCCTCACCTTCTCCGAGGGAGTCGCGATGAGCGACGACTCGGTCCGGGTCCTCGACCCGCAGGGCAAGCGGGTGGACCGCGGCAAGCTGCGCGACCTGTGCAGCGGCGAGACGGTCAAGTACGGCGCCGGACTGCCGCCGGGACTCCCGGACGGCACGTACACCGTCGCCTGGCAGGCGGTCTCCGCCGACAGCCACCCGGTCTCCGGCGCCTTCACCTTCTCGGTGGGCGCGCCCTCCGAGACGAGCGCACCGCTGCCGCAGCAGGAGGCCGGCGGCGGTGTGGTCGGCGCGCTGTACGGCATCGCCCGCTATCTCGCGTACGCGGGCTTCGTCGTCCTGGTGGGCGGGGCGGCGTTCGTCCTGATCTGCCGCCCGGCCGCCGCGCGCGTACGGTCCGTGCAGCGTCTGGTCGCCCGCGGCTGGGCGGCGCTGACCGCCGCGACGATCGCGATGCTGCTGCTGCGCGCCCCGTACACGACCTCCGGTGACCTGGCCGACGTCTTCGACCTCGGCGGCCTCCGCCAGGTCCTGGAGACCAAGCCGGGAGCCGCGCTGGTCTCGCGGCTGCTGCTGCTCGCCGCCGCGGCCCTGTTCGTGGCCGTCCTCTTCGGCGCGTACGCCCGCGCGCAGCAGGACGAAGGGCGTGCGGGGCAGGACGAGGGGCGTACGGACGCGGAGGGAGCGGACGAAGCGGCCTCGGGCGCCCCGGACGCCCTGGCCGGCGACGCCAAGCGCCGCAAGGACCTCACCTTCGGGCTCTCGGTCGGCGGCGCGATCGTCGCCGTAGGGCTGGCCGCGACCTGGGCCATGGCCGAGCACGCCTCGACCGGCCTGCAGACCGCCGTCGCCATGCCCGTCGACGTCCTGCACCTGCTGGCCGTCGCCACCTGGCTCGGCGGCCTGACGGCGCTGCTCGTCTCCCTCTACCGTGGCCCGTCCGTGGCCCGTTCCGCCGTGCGCCGCTTCTCGCGGCTCGCGTTCGGTTCCGTCCTGGTGGTGGTCGCCACCGGCGTGTACCAGTCGTGGCGGCAGGTCGGCACGTGGCAGGCGCTGACCGACACCTCGTACGGGAAGCTGCTGCTGGCCAAGGCGGCGCTGGTCGTCGTTCTCGTCGGCTTCGCCTGGTTCTCGCGGCGCTGGACGGCCCGGCTGGGCGAGGGCCCGGCGCCGGAGGCGGAGGCCGCCGCCGTACTGGAGAGCGTGGCGGCACGTACGGAGACGACAACGGCGCGGTACGAGGCGGCGCCGGAAGGAGCGACCGCACCTGAAGGAGCGACCGCACCGCCCGGCGGGGCCACCGGTCCGCCCGACGGGGCCACCGCTCCGGCCGGCACCGACGGCCCCACGGCCGAAGCCGAGGCCGACCCGGAACGCGCCGCCCAACTCGCCCGCCAGCGCGCCGCGCTGGCCACCGCGCGGACGAAGCGCATCCGTGACGCCGACCCCGAGCGTTCCGGGCTGCGCCGCTCGGTCCTGGCCGAGGCGACGGTCGCCGTGGTGGTGCTGGCCGTCACGACCGTGCTCACCTCCACCGAACCGGCACGTACGGAGGCGGCGGTGAAGGCGGCCGGCGGGGCCGGGCAGTCGGCCGACGCCAACCAGCCGAAGGTGCTGAACATCCCCTTCGACACCGGCGGCCCGCGCGGCAAGGGCACCGCGCGCGTCGACCTGGACCCCGGCCGCAGCGGCAGCGGCAACGCCCTGCATCTGCGGCTCGCCGACCCGGACGGCCGGACGGTCGACGTCCCCGAGGTGAAGGTCTCCTTCACCCTCCCGGACAAGGACCTCGGGCCGCTGCCGGTCACCCTCGACCATGTCAGCGAGGGACACTGGAGCGCGCGTGACGTCCAGTTGCCGGTGCCCGGACAGTGGCAGCTCTCCCTGGTCGTACGGACCTCCGACATCGACCAGGTGACCGAGACCAGGAACGTGAAGATCAACTGATGACGACCACCGCTTCTTCCTCCGGCGGCGCCTCCGGGCACGACGGCCGCACCGGCTCCGGCACCGGCCCCCATTCCGGTTCCGGCTCCGCTACCGGGCCCGAGCCCACCGACACCCTCGAACTGTCCCGCCGTCGCCTGCTCGGCACCGTCGGCGCCGCGGGCGCGGCGGGCCTCGTCGCCGGTGCGGCGGGCGGCGCGATCGGCGTCGCCGCCGCCCAGGACGACCCGCCCACCGCCCTGAGCAGCGTCGGCTCGGCCTCGGTGGCCTTCCGCGACGAGCGCGCCAAGCACCAGGCGGGCATCACCACGCCCCTCCAGGCGCGCGGCCACCTCGTCGCCTTCGACCTCGCCCCGGGTGCCGGACGCAAGGAGGCGGCCGCGCTGCTGCGCCGCTGGTCGCGTACGGCCGAGGAGCTGATGGCCGGCCGCGCACCGGCCGCGGACACCGGCGTCGCGCTGGACGCGGGCCCCTCCTCGCTCACCGTCACCTTCGGTTTCGGCCGCACCTTCTTCGACCGTACGGGGCTGACCGCGCACCGCCCCGTCCAGCTCGAACCGCTGCCGGACTTCTCCTCGGACGTGCTGGACGCCGGGCGCAGCAACGGCGACCTCTGGATCCAGATCGGCTCCGACGACGCGCTGGTCGCCTTCCACGCGCTGCGCGCCCTCCAGAAGGAGGCCGGGGGCACCGCGCGGCTGCGCTGGCAGATGAACGGCTTCAACCGCACGCCCGGGGCCACCGCCGCCCCGATGACCGCCCGCAACCTGATGGGCCAGGTCGACGGCACCAACAACCCCGAGCCCGCCGAGCCGGACTTCGAGGAGCGGATCTTCGTCGGCCGGGACGCCGGCAGCGGTCCGTACGCCTGGATGCGCGGCGGCTCGTACGCGGTGGTCCGCCGGATCCGGATGCTGCTGGACGACTGGGAGAAGCAGCCGCTGACCAAGCAGGAGAAGGTGATAGGCCGCCGCAAGGCCGACGGCGCGCCGCTGACCGGCGGTGACGAGCACACCAAGATGGACCTGGACAAGAACGGCCCCGACGGGCTGCCGGTCGTCCCGGCCGACGCGCACGCGCGCATCGCGGCGCCGGAGTCCAACCAGGGCGCGGCCATGCTGCGGCGGCCCTTCTCGTTCCACGACGGGTTCCGGGACGACGGCGCCCCGGACGCCGGTCTGCTGTTCATCTGCTGGCAGGCCGACCCGCTGCGCTCCTTCATCCCGATCCAGCGCAAGCTGGACCGGGGGGACGCGCTGTCGCCGTTCCTGCGGCACGAGGCGAGCGGGCTGTTCGCCGTACCGCCGGCCGCGGTGGCAGGCGGGTACGTGGGGCAGCCGTTGCTGGAAGGGTGATGGTCGGAACGTGTGTCTCACGGGCCCGGTGAGGCTGTGGGCCGGCTCCGGGGGCCGTGAGCCGATTCGGGCTTCCCGGCCGGGGCGGGCGGCCGGGCGGGTAACGTGGCGAGCGGGTGATCGGCGAGTCGGTCCCCACCGGAGCGTGAGGGAGTCAGAGGGACATGTCGGTCAGCCGCTATACGTACCTGGGGCCCGAGGGAACGTTCACGGAGGCGGCCCTGCGGACGCTGCCGGAGGCCGCCACCCGCGAGCTGGTCCCGATGGTGTCCGTACCGGCCGCGCTGGACGCGGTACGGGCCGGCGAGGCCGCGGCCGCGCTGGTGCCGATCGAGAACTCGGTCGAGGGCGGAGTGACCACCACCCTGGACGAACTGGCCGCAGGCGAACCGCTGATGATCTACCGCGAGGTGCTGCTGCCGATCGCGTTCGCCCTGCTCGTCCGGCCCGGCACCGCCCTCGCGGACGTCAAGACGGTCACCGGGCACCCGGTGGCCCAGCCGCAGGTGCGCAAGTGGCTCGCGGAGCACCTGCCGGAGGCGGTGTGGGAGTCGGCGGCCTCCAACGCGGACGGTGCGCGGCTGGTCCAGGAGGGCCGGTACGACGGCGCGTTCGCGGGCGAGTTCGCGGCGGCGACGTACGGCCTCGAACCGCTGGTCACCGAGATCCACGACGCGCAGAACGCCGCCACCCGCTTCGTGCTGGTCGGCCGCCCGGCCCGGCCGGCGGCGCGCACCGGCGCCGACAAGACCTCGGTCGTGCTGTGGCTGCGCGAGAACCACCCCGGCGCCCTGCTGGAACTGCTCCAGGAGTACGCGGCCCGCGGCGTCAGCATGATGCGCATCGAGTCGCGGCCGACCGGCGAGGGCATCGGCCAGTACTGCTTCTCCGTCGACTGCGAGGGGCACCTCACGGACCGCCGGGTCGGCGAGGTGCTGATGGCGCTCAAGCGGGTCTGCCGTGAGGTGCGCTTCCTCGGGTCGTACCCGCGCGCCGACCAGGTGCGGCCGAACGTACGGCCGGACACGGTCGACGCGGCGTTCACGGACGCGGCGGACTGGCTGACGCGTTGCCTCGACGGACGCGCCTGAGACGTCCGCGGCGGGCGGCAAAGCGGCCGGACGGCGTTCCGGAGGGGCCCGCCGGGGGCCTGGTCTGGGGTCTTGGGGTTGTCCACAAAGTTATCCACAGGGCCCGTTCTCGACCTGGGGATAAGTCGACACGGTGGACCCTGCGACACGGTCCGAGTCGACATGTTGCTCTACCGACCCCCAGGACCTTCCACAGCGCCGCACCCCGGCCCGCGTCAGCACAAATTACGCGAACAATCCTTTAGGGCGAGGAAATCCCACACGAAAGAGCGTCCACTGGGGGTTTCTTCGATGAATCCATGGCAACGCATTCTTGAAACGGAACACGCTCTTCCGACTTCCACAGATTCCACACACAGCCTGTGGATAAGATTCCGCACCCTCTCGCCCCTGTGGACAACCCTGGGTACAACCCTCGTCGCCCGCCGTTCCGACCCGCCCGCCAACTCCTCCCGCACGCAAGGGAAGCCGGTCGGCGCGCACGGAGCGACTACCCCCGCACCGACGCCGGCGCAAGATTCTTCCACCGCTATTTCCCGCCACTTTCCGCACGCCCGCACGCCCCCCGTCCGCACTTCCCGCACATCCGCCCGCACCGGGCCCACTTCCCGCGCGCCCCTTATGCGCCCCTTATGCACCCCCACCAGACCGCCTTACCGGGCCGTACCGCCCGGAATAGCCAAACACACTAAACATCAACAAACCGGACAAAGCGCCACGCGGGGAATATGGCGTCGAAGGTCCGCCCCGTGCCCCGGTAGCCTGGTGGGGTGATTGACCTTCGCCTGCTCCGTGAGGACCCCGACCGTGTGCGCGCGTCCCAGCGCGCCCGTGGAGAGGACGTCGCACTCGTCGACGCACTGCTCTCCGCCGACGAACGGCGCAGGACCTCCAGCGTCCGCTTCGACGAGCTGCGCGCCGAACAGAAGTCGCTCGGCAAGCTCATCCCCAAGGCCGCCGGCGACGAGAAGGCCGCGCTGCTGAAGAAGGCCGGGGAGCTGTCCGCCGCCGTCAAGGCCGCCGACGCCGAGCAGGACCAGGCCAAGGAGGAGACCCAGTCCCTCCTGCTGAAGCTGGGCAACATCGTCCACCCCGACGTGCCCGTCGGCGGCGAGGAGGACTTCACGGTCCTGGAGACGCACGGCACGATCCGCGACTTCGCCGCCGAGGGCTTCGAGCCCAAGGACCACCTGGAGATCGGCCAGGCGCTGGCCGCGATCGACGTCGAGCGCGGCGCCAAGGTCTCCGGCTCGCGCTTCTACTACCTGACCGGCATCGGCGCGCTCCTGGAGCTGGCGCTGGTCAACGCCGCCATCGCGCAGGCCACCGAGGCCGGCTTCACGCCGATGCTCACCCCGGCCCTGGTGCGCCCGCACGCCATGGAGGGCACCGGATTCCTCGGCCAGGCCGCGGAGAACGTGTACCACCTGGAGAAGGACGACTTCTACCTCGTCGGCACCTCCGAGGTCCCGCTCGCCGCGTACCACATGGACGAGATCCTCGACGCGGACAAGCTGCCGGTGCGCTACGCGGGCTTCTCGCCGTGCTTCCGCCGCGAGGCCGGTACGTACGGCAAGGACACCCGCGGCATCTTCCGCGTCCACCAGTTCGACAAGGTCGAGATGTTCTCGTACGTCGACCCGGAGGACGCGCAGGCCGAGCACCAGCGCCTGCTGGACTGGGAGAAGCAGTGGCTGACCGGCCTGGAGCTGCCGTTCCAGGTGATCGACGTGGCCACCGGTGACCTGGGCGCCTCGGCCTCGCGCAAGTACGACTGCGAGGCGTGGATCCCCACCCAGGGCAAGTACCGCGAGCTGACCAGCGCCTCGAACTGCGACGAGTTCCAGGCCCGCCGCCTGTCGGTCCGGATGCGTACGAACAAGGACGGCAAGCAGCAGGTCAAGCCGCTCGCCACGCTCAACGGCACGCTCTGCGCGGTGCCCCGCACCATCGTGGCGATCTTCGAGAACCACCAGCAGGCGGACGGCTCCGTGCGCGTACCCGAGATGCTGCGCCCCTACCTGGGCGGCCGGGAGATCCTGGAGCCCGTCGACCGGTGACCACCGCCCCCGAGCCCGCGCGCCGGGCCGACCAGGCCCGCCCGCTGCCGTACAAGCTCGTCGCGACCGACCTCGACGGGACGCTGCTGCGGCACGACGACACGATCTCCGAGCGCACCCGCGCCGCCCTGGCCACGGCCACGGCGGCGGGGGCCGCGCACATCGTCGTCACGGGCCGCGCGGTGCCGTGGACCCGGCACATCCTCGATGCGCTGGACTACGACGGCATAGCGGTGTGCGGGCAGGGCGCGCAGGTCTACCACGCCGGCGAACACCGGCTGCTGACCTCCGTCACCCTGGACCGGCAGCTCGCCGGGCTGGCCGTGTCCAAGATCGAGGCGGAGGTCGGCCCGCTGTTCCTGGCCGCGAGCCGGGACGGCCTGGAGGGCGAGGTGCTGGTCACCCCCGGCTACCGCATCCAGGAAGGCCCGCTGCCGAACCTGCTGGTCCACGATCCCGGCGACCTGTGGGCAGCACCCATCAACAAGATCTACATTCAGCACCCGACCCTCGGCGACGACGAACTGGCCCGCGCGGCGCGCGAGGTCGCCGGCGACCTGGTCGGCGTGATGATGGCCGGCGAGGGCGTCGTCGAACTCCTCCCCCTCGGCCTCTCCAAGGCCACCGGCCTCTCCCTGGCCGCCCGCCGCCTGGGCGTGAAGGCCGCGGACACCATCGCCTTCGGCGACATGCCCAACGACATCCCGATGTTCGGCTGGGCCCGGCACGGCGTCGCCATGGCCAACGCCCACGACGAGCTCAAGGCCGTCGCGGACGAGATGACGGCGTCCAACGAGGAGGACGGGATCGCGGTCGTTCTGGAGCAGCTGTACGGCGCCTGAGCCTGAGCCTGATCCTGAGGCGTCCTCCGACCCGGCCCCGGCGGCCGGGTCGGTCTGCTTTTCGGAACGTACGCACGAAGTCATGCCCGGGACGGGGTAACTGTACGTTTATCGACTCGTTGTCCCCTGTGCGTGGAGGCAACTGGAGTTCGAGGCGTCGAGGGTTCGTGAAGTGCTGGGGTTTGCCGGTGACGGTCGTGAAGCGGTGCAGCCGTACGACGGGGAACCGGACATAGAGGTAGTGGCATCCGTGAGCAGCCTCCGCTCCTGGCCCTGGATACGGGCGTTCAGTTGAAAGAGTCAGCTTGTCTCTTTCAAACCGCTTCCGGTTTGAGTGGAGGGCATGTCCATGCCATCTGAAGCTGTACTGCTGGAGTCGCGGGCCATGCGCGCCAGTGTGATGGACCGCACCGAAGTCCTCGACAAGGTCAAGGCACTCGCCTTGCTGCCGGACGGGGTGCACGCGACGACAGAGGGGGTCGCGGCCTACTTCGTTGTACACAGGGAGGTCGTCAAGAAGCTCACCCAACGACACCGTACGGAACTCACCTGCAACGGGTTGCAGGTGCTGCGAGGCTCTGACCTGCAGCTCTTTGAAAGGGACAACTTGTCCCTTTCAAGCGGAGGTTATCCACAGGGCCGCGCCCACCTCACCCTCTACACCCGCCGGACCATCCTCAACATCGCCATGCTCCTCCGCGACAGCGAGGTCGCGCGGGCGGTCCGTACGTACCTCCTCGACGTCGAGGAGGACGCGCGGGAACAGATCGAAAGGCCCCGGCAGGCCCGGCCCGCGCCGACGGTCGAGTCGCTCGACCACCGGCTCACGAACGTCGAGTCGTCGCTCGCCGACATCGGCCCGGCCCTACGGGACCTGGGTCCGGTGATCGGCCGGATCTCCGGGCGGCTGGACCGGCTGGACCGGCGGCTGGACGCCACCAACCATGTGGTGTGCGCGATGAGTGAGCGGCTCAGCGATCTGGCGGAGGACGTACGGGAGTTGCGTTACGGCCCCCGTCCGCTGCCCCGCCCGCACCGGCATCCGGGGTCAAGGCCCAAGCGGCGAGACCAAGGATGAGCGCGATGGCGTGTCCGATGTCGGTGAACGTGGCGCCTGACAGGAGCGGGATGCCGAAGAAGCCGACGACGGCCGCCAGGTAGAGGTAGCGCCAGGGCGGCGGCAGCCGGTAGGTGAGCAGGCCGACTGCCGCTGCCAGGCCGTAGGACACACCGATGTCGACGACATGCGACATGGAGCGGGGCAGCCGGTGGCCTTCGATGGCGAGCAGGACCAGTTCCTGACTGGCGAGGGTGGCGGTGACGTGGGCGGCGCCGACGGTCAGCAGCCAGCGCCAGGTGCCCAGCCAGCGTTCGACGTTGGCATGCACCAGCTCGAAGAGGACCGCGTAGAGGACGAAGGAGGACGGGTTCTCGATCCAGAAGCCGCTGATGAGGAGGGAGGAAAGGGGATGCCCGTTCAGTTCGTGGATGTTGCTGCTGGTGCGGTGGAGGAGGAAGTGCTCCAGGCCCTCGCTGGCACCAGCGATCACGAGGCTCGTCACACCGATGATCAGAAGCCAGATGTGGGTGCCGGGTGCGGACCGTACCCAGGCGGCCACCCGGTCGACGGGCGAGGGCGGGAACACCGGCCTCATCGCGCATGCACCGACCTCATCATGCGGGCACCGGCCTCACCGCGCCCGGGCCGGTGACAGCGAGGAGGTGACCGGGCCGGAGCGGACCCGCCCGTACCCGTGCGGTCCGGGGCCCTTGAGGCGGCGGATCAGTGGGGCCGTCTCCATGTTCCGTACGGCGGGCAGCGTCGCGATCCGGGTGGTCAGGTACGTGTAGAGGGCGCGCACGTCCGGGCACAGAACCGTCGCGAACAGGTTGTGCGGCCCGGTGGTGGCGCAGGCGAAGGCCACCTCGGGGTGCTGGGCCAGCGCCGTGCCGGTGGCGGCGAGTTCGCTGGGGGCGACGGAGAGCCAGAGGGAGACCATGACGCCGAGCCCGAAGTGCCGGGCGTCGTAGTCCACGTCGTAGTAGAGGATGCCGTCGGCGCGCAGTTCGGACAGGCGGCGGCGGACGGTGGTCTGGGACCAGCCAGTGGCCGCGGCCAACTCGCCAAGGGCGGCCCGCCCGTCCTCGGCGAGGGCGGCCAGGAGGCGCCGGTCGGCGTCGGTGAGTGTGACGGGTGCCGCCTGCCCGGGCGGGTCGGCGGCCCGCGCGTCGGCCGCCGCGGACGCCGGGTGACGTAGCTGTGCGGCCTGCTCCTCGGTCAGCGCGCCGGACTTGTTGACCAGCCCGAGCGGACCGCCGAAGAACTCGTGCACCATGCAGTGCGCGGTGACACCGACCACGCTCGGTGTCCGCGGCAGCTTCTGCAGGAGGAGCGCGTCGCTGTCCCGGCTGCTCGCGGAGCGGCAGGTGACGCTGATCTCGGTGCCGCCGGACATCAGACTCACCCAGGACGTGTCGGGCCGCCGGGCGAGCGCCTCGGCGACGGCGACGGCCGCGTCGGGCGTGCACTGGACCCGTACGATCCACTCGATCTCGCCCAGGGCGGCCGGGTCGGTGAGCCCCATGACCTTGATCATGCCCGCGCCGCGCAGCCGGCTGTAGCGGCGAGCGACGGTCTGGTCGGAGACGCCGAGCACCTCGGCGATGCGGCTGAAGGGGGCCCGGCCGTCGAGCTGGAGGGCGTGGACCAGACTCCGGTCCAGTCTGTCGAAGCCGTCGGTTTTCACCAGGAAAGGCTAACTCGTGTCGGATCGCGCCGCACGGGACCGCGTGGTTGGGAGGTGCGGGGGCCGGACCGGACTCTGGACGGAACACACGACACGGAACACCGATCCATCTCAGAGGTTCTTGATGCACAACGGGCGGAGCAAATGGTGGCCCCTGGTCGCCATCACCCTGGGCAACTTCATGTTGCTCGTCGACGTCACGATCGTGAACACCGCGCTGCCGCGGATCGCCGACGGTCTGGACGCCTCCTTCACCTCGCTGCAGTGGGTGATGGACATCTACGCGCTGGCGCTGGCCGCGCTGCTGATGGTGGCCGGTTCGGCGGCCGACCTGCTCGGGCGCCGCAAGCTGTACCTGGCGGGCCTCGGACTCTTCGCGCTGGCGTCGCTCGCCTGCGGGCTGGCGCCCGACGAAGGCGTGCTGATCGCCGCGCGCGCGGTGCAGGGCGTGGGCGCGGCGGCCATGTTCGCCACCAACACACCGCTGCTGATGGCCGCGTACCAGGGCCGTGACCGCGGGGTGGCCTTCGGCATCTGGGGCGGTACGAGCGGCGCCGCGGCGGCGGTCGGTCCGGTGCTGGGCGGGGTGCTGACCCAGTACATCGACTGGCGGGCGATCTTCCTGGTCAACCTGCCGCTGACGGCGGTGGCGGTCTGGATCACCCTGCGGTCGGTCCAGGAGTCGCACGGCGACCGTACGGCGCGCATCGACTGGCCGGGCGCCGGCGCGTTCACGCTGTGCGCGGGCGCACTGACGTACGGGCTGATGCGCGGCGGCGAGGAGGGCTGGACGGAGTCCGGCACCCTGCTGGCCCTTGCGGTGGCCCTGCTGTCGCTGGTCGCCTTCGTCGCCGTGGAGCGGCGCGCGCGGCAGCCGCTGCTGGACCTGAAGCTGATGCGCCGTCCGGCCTTCGCCGTACTGATGGCGGCCGCGCTGCTCCTCCAGGCCGCGGCGTTCCCGTACCTGACGTACGTGGGTCTGTGGGTGCAGAACATCCTGGGCCTGAGCCCGGTGATGGGCGGTGTCGCGGTACTGCCGATGGCGGTGGCGTCGATGGCCGTGGGCATGTTCGGCGGCCGGTTCCTGCACCGGCTGGCGCCGCGGCTGCCGATCGGCATCGGTCTCCTGCTGATCGGCGCCGGCCCGCTGCTGCACGTCCTGCTGCTGACCGACGCCTCCGGCTGGGCGGTCCTCGTCCCGGGCCTGCTCGTCAGCGGCCTCGGCATCGGCATGTCGATGCCGGTGCTGGTCTCGGCGGCACTCGGCGCGGCTCCGCCCCAGCGGGCCGGCATGGCCAGCGGCGCGGTGAACACCTTCCGCCAGCTCGGCTACGCGCTCGGCATCGCGATCCTCGGCACGGTCTTCACGCAGGGCCTGCGGTCCGCGGGCGCGCACGCCGCCCCCGGTACCGCGTACGTGCACGGCCTGAGCCGGGTGTCCCTGGTCGCGGGCGTGGTGGCGGTGGCGGCGGGCCTGCTGGTCCTGGCCGTCGTACGCCGCCCGGAGGCGGAGCAGAAGGCTCCGGCTGCCGCGGGCACGGCGGGGCGGGGTACGGCGAAGCCGGACGCGGTGCCGGGTACGGCGACGCCGGACGCGGTGGTGCCGGGTACGGCGGGCCGGGCCGGTGACGTGCCCGTCGGCGCCGACCGAGGGTGAGGCCGTAGGCGTACGGATGAGGCCGAGGACGTACTGGTGAGGCCGCACGCGTAAGGGCAAGTCCTCAGATGTACGGCGTGACCGTAGGCGTACGGCGTGAACGTACGCCGGCGCCCTTCCCCCCGGGGGCCGGCCCATGGCGGGTCGGCCCCCGGAACCGTACGGCGCCGTAGCCGGTTCCGGGTGGCCGCCCTGGGCCCTGCTCCGATCCTCGTCCCGCCCGCACACCCAAGTCAATCCTCGGGTTTCCTTTCAATTGCCCCAGCGATACCTTGGGTTGGTGACTCTCGACGACCTCCGCGCCTTCGTCGCCGTCTGCGAGGCGCGCAGCCTCAGCGCCGTCGCCCGTGACCTGGGCTGTACGCAGTCGGCGGTCAGCCAGCGCGTCAAACGGCTCGAACGCGAGGCGGGCATCGCCCTGTTGGAGCGGCGGCCGCGCGGCGTGGCCCCCACCCAGGCGGGCCGCATCCTGTGCCGCGCCGCGACCGGCTCGCTCGCGGAACTGGACCTGTCCCTGCGCCGCCTGGCCGACCTGCGCCTAGGCGACGGCGGCACCCTGAGGATCACCACGGGAGCCACGACCGTACGGCACTTCATGTCGGCGGCGGTGGTCACCTTCCGGGCCCGCCACCCGCACGTCGACCTGGAGTTCCAGACCGAGAACTCCGGCCGCCGCTGCTTCGAGGCGGTGGCCGACGGCACCGCCGAACTGGCCTGGATCACCATCGGCCCGCCGGTACGCGGTATCGAGCAGCACCCGGTGCTGGAGCTGCCGTGGGTCCTCGCCGTACGGTCCGACGACCCGCTCGCCGGGCGCGACCACATCGAGCCGGCCGAGCTGGCCGGCGGCCTGTCCGGCATCCGGCACATCCGGCTGCCGGAGAACTCCGTCTCGCGGATGCGGCTCGACGGCCACCTGCGACAGCCGGATTCCGGTCCTGGGCCCGCCGCCGCGCCCGCCAGTTCCACCAGTGTGGCCGACTGGGACACCGCGATCCTGCTGGCGGAGCTGGGCGTCGGGCACGCGGTGGTACCGGACCTGCCGGGCTGGCGGGGCGCCGGGCACCCGTCGCTGCGGCTGATCCCGATCCCGGGGCTGCCCCCGTTGGCGGCCGGCTGGGCGGTACGGCAGTGGGCGGCGCTGAGCCCGGTGGCGGTGGAGTTCGCCGAGACGGTGAACAAGTCGCTCGGGAAGGGTGCGGCGGGCAGGGCAGCGGGTTCGGATGCGGTGGCGGGCACAGGTGCAGTCCCTGGTGCAGTCCCTGGTGCGGCGGCAGGCACAGCGGCACGTCCCGTTGCGGCGGCAGGTCCGGGCGCGGTGGCGGGCACGGCTGCCGGTCCGGGCGCAAGGCCCCGCGCACGACGGCTCTCGGACGTCGAAGCAGATGTGCCGACGTGCGCCCCTACGTGCGCCGGCGCACCCGAGGGACACGATGTGGGACCGGCCCGGGCACCGGCCTGAGGACCCCAACGACCCCAACGACTCCGGTAGCCTCAGCGGCCCCCCGGCGGGCCCAACGGCCCCGGCCGCCCCGGCAACGTGCCGTCCGCCCTTCCGACCGCCCTCGGCTCACTGCTCCACGGTGATCGGCTCCTGCAACTCGGTCACCCAGTCCTCCCGGTTCTCCGGACACTCCAGCGTCAGTTCCCGCGGATACCCGGCGGACCGGTAGGGGCTGTCGTCGAGCCAGCGGGCCAGCACCTGGGCCGTGGGCAGCACCCGCTCCATGGGCCCGCGGTGCACCACCGTGGCGGCCTGCGCGAGCGGCGGCAGGTCCACGATCGCGAAGTCGTGGGAGGGCTGCGGAGCGGCCGCGACCACGACCGCCGCATGCACCGTGATGCGGTCCCCGCCGCCGGGCGCGTCCGCGTAGTGCGCGATGCCCGGGCCCGCCGGCTCGACGCCCGCGGTGGCCAGCCGCCGGAACAGCTCGTCGTACAGCGGCCCGACGACCGGACCGATGTCCTCGGGCCCGAAGCTCGCCGCGATACCCGTCAGTTGGGCGACCCGTACCGCTTCGACCCGCTTGACCACCACCTCGTCGGCGGCCATTCGCCCTTCGCTCTCGATCGTCCGCAGCCGTGCCTCGACCCGGGCCAGCCGGGCGCCGGTCACCGTGACCGCCGCCGTCAGCTCGGCCCGGCGCAGCCGCAGCATGCCGCGCAGTTCCGCCGCGCTGACCTGTTCGTCCAGGATGGCCGTCACCTGCTGGAGGCTGAAGCCGAGGTCCTTGAGGGCGATGATGCGGTTGAGGCGGGCGAGCTGCCCGGCCTCGTAGTAGCGGTAGCCGGTGACCGGGTCCGTACGGGCCGGACGCAGCAGCCCGATGGCGTCGTAGTGGCGCAGCATCCGGGCCGACACACGGCCGTGGCCCGCGAACTCTCCGATGGTGAACATGAGACTCCCAGTGCAGGGCTTGCCACGGTGTGAAGGTCAAGGGGCGGGCCGAGGATCGGCGGACGGCGGACGAGGCGATCCTCGTGGACGGGGACGGCGACATGCCGTGTTTCGGCATATGCCGAGGCGTATGCACGGGCCCGCGCCGGGGCGCACGTTGTTTCCGTGCACCGGGGCATGCGCCGGGGCACCAGCATTCCGTCAAGGGGCGTCCACGGGCCGTCAATGATGCGTCAGTACGCCGCCGTGCGCAGGCCGGTACGGGCATAGCGTCGAGGAGGAGCCCCGGCACTTCTCTTCCCACCGGTCCGGGGCCATTGCCGCACGAGGAGCGACGCCGTGCCCCAGCAACACCTGTACGCGGAAGATCCCGAACCCGCCGAACCCATCCCGGCCGGACTGCTGTTCGTCCCCGTCCGGCCGGGCCCCGCGGGCTGTACGGCCCGCCTGTTCCGCACTCCGCTCGGCGGCCGTACCGCCGTCGGTTTCACCTCCGCGCAGCGGCTCGCCGCCGCGCTCGGCAGCGACCAGCCGTGGATCCGGCTCGCCGAGCCCGCGCTGCGCGCCCTCGCCGAACCGCTCGGCGCGGCCGTCCTGACCGTGGACCCCCGCCTCGCCCCCGGTACTCCCCGTACACCGCTGCTGCGGGCCGTCTGAGAAGGGGCGTACGACCACCATGACCGTGACGACCACGACACCGCAGCCCCCCGCGGGAGAGCGGACCGACCCGCCTCGCCCCCACCCCGCCGATCCCACTGATCCCGCGGCTCGCGTCCGCCCCACAGACTCCACCACCCACACCACCCCCACCGACCCCACCGACCCCACCGACCCCACCGACCCCACCGACCTCGGCGTATGGCCCGCCTCCACGGCCGAACTCCCCGACGCCGACCTCACCGTCGGCGGCGTCCCCCTCACCGAACTCGCCGCGCGCTTCGGCACCCCCACGTACGTCCTGGACGAGGCCGAGGTACGCGCCCGCTGCCGCGCCTACCTGCGCGCCTTCCCCGACGCCGACGTCCTGTACGCGGCCAAGGCATTCCTGTGCCGCGCCATGGCCCACTGGGTACGGGAGGAGGGCCTGGGCCTGGACGTCTGCTCCGCGGGCGAACTGGAACTCGCCGTCACCACCGGCTTCCCGCCCGGCCGGATCGTGCTGCACGGCAACGCCAAGAGCCCCGAGGATCTGCGCACCGCGCTGCGCCTCGGGGTCGGCCGGATCGTCATCGACAGCACCTCCGAGATCGCCCGGCTCGCCGCCGCGGTGCCCGCCGGCACCCGGCAGCAGGTCCTCGTACGGGTGGTTCCGGGCATCGCCGCCGGCGGCCACGCCAAGATCCGTACGGGTACCGACGACCAGAAGTTCGGTCTCTCCCTGGCCGACGGTTCGGCGCAGCACGCCATCACCCGCATCCTGGGCCAGCCGCGGCTCCAGCTCGTCGGCCTGCACTGCCACCTGGGTTCGCAGATCACCACCGTGAAGCCGTACCTGTCGGCCGTACGGCGGCTGGTCGGGCTGCTGGCGCGTATCCACGAGCAGCACGGCGTCACGCTGCCGCAACTGGACATAGGGGGCGGCCACGGCGTCGCCTACCGGCCCGGCGAGGACAGCATGGACATCGCGGCGCTCGGCGCCAAGGTTCGGGCGGAGCTGGCCGGCGGCTGCGCGGCGGCCGGGCTGCCGGTGCCCCGGCTGACCGTCGAGCCGGGCCGCGCCATCGCGGGTCCGTCGGGCGTCGCCCTCTACCGGGTGCTGTCCGTCAAGCGGACCGGTGAGCACACCTTCGTCGCCGTCGACGGCGGGATGAGCGACAACCCGCGGCCCGCGCTGTACGGGGTGCGGTACGCGCCCCGGCTGGTCGGTCGGCGGTCCTCCGCCGCGCCGGTGCCGGTGAGCGTGGTGGGACGGCACTGCGAGGCGGGCGACGTACTCGCCGCCGGTGTACCGCTGCCCGGGGACGTGCGGCCGGGGGACCTGATCGCCGTGCCGGTGGCGGGCGCGTACCACCTCTCCATGGCCTCGGGGTACAACCTCGTCGGCCGCCCGCCGGTGGTCGCCGTCGCGGACGGGCACGCGCGTGTCCTCGTACGGCGCGAGTCCTTGGCGGACATCCAGGGGCGCGACATCGGTCTGTGACGGCAGGCAGGTAGGCAGGTAGGCAGGCGCAGTGTGCACGGAGCGGGAACTCCGTGCATACTGCACCCATCAGTTGTAGGATGACCGGGCAACCGGGCGGTCGCTTGCGCCCGCACCCGACCGGCACCCGGAGCAGGCGGGGCCGGCCGGAGCAGGCCGGGGCAGGCCGAAGCAGGCCGGGACCGAACCAAGGAGATGCGCATGGCGTTGCAGGCAGCGGGACGACAGTCCCTCGTGGACACCGTCGTCGACGCCCTGCGCACGCAGCTGACCGCCGGCACCTGGCCGGTCGGCGAGCGCATCCCCACCGAGCACGCCTTGGCCGAGCAGCTCCAGGTCGGCCGCAACACCGTCCGTGAGGCCGTACGGGTCCTCGTGCACGCCGGCATGCTGCGCTCGCGGCAGGGCGAGGGCACCTTCGTGCTCTCCTGCACCGATCCCGGCGACATCATGCGCGGCGTCCAGCGGGCCGGGGTCCGGGACGTGCTGGAGCTGCGTATCGCCCTGGAGGCGGAGGCCGCCCGGCTGGCGGCGCAGCGGCACCGGCCGGACGACCTGGACCGGATGCGCGCCGCGCTGGACGCCCAGGCCGCGCTGGAGGCCGAGGGCGGACAGCCGTTCGGCGGCGACCTGGAGCTGTACGCCGATCACGACGTCGCCTTCCACCGGGCCGTCGTGGAGGCCGCGCACAACACCGCGCTCACCGCCACGTACGCCTGGTTCAGCAGCTCCGTACGCGAGGCACTGGTCTCCTCGCTCGGCGACGAACTGATGCCGCGGATCGTGCACGGCGACCACCGCGCCGTCCTGGACGCGATCGCCTCCGGCGACCCGGAGGCCGCCGAGAAGGCGGCCCGCGCACTGCTGGAGCCCCCGAAACGGGCGGTGGAGAAACTGCTCGCGGAGCGGTGAGCGGAGCCGGTCACCCGTGATCACGGCGGGCCCGCAGCCTCACACCGCCGCCCCGCCGTACGGAGTGCCACCTCTGCACGTACGGCCACCGCAGAAACGTTTTCCCCCTCCCCCCGCGCCTCCACCCCCTCTCTCCCCCACCCCCTCACACAAGGAGCGTCACCCACCCATGTCAGGGACCCGGCCCGAAGCACCACTGATCGACGCCGAGGAGGACCTCGCCCCGGCACCGCCGGTAGCCGCGGCCCGCCGCCGGCTGCGCGCGCACCCGGTCCTGGTCCTGCTCGGCATCGTGCTCGCCTCACTGAACATGCGCGCCGCACTGGCCGGCGTCTCGCCCCTGGTGAGCGAGATCGGCGACCACTTCCACCTCGCCGCGACCGCGAGCAGCCTGGTGACGACCATTCCGCTGGTCTTCATGGGCCTCGGCTCGATCGCCGCGCCGCGGCTGGCCCGCCGCTGGGGCACCGAGACGGTGCTCTGCGGCGCGCTGGTGCTGCTGTGCGGCGGCATCCTGCTGCGCATCGCCCCGCCGGTCGTCGCGCTGTTCGTGGGCTGCGCGGTGGTCGGTACGTCCATCGCGCTGCTGAACGTCCTGATGCCCGGCCTGATCAAGCGGGACTTCCCGGAGCAGGCCGCGGGCATGACCGCCCTGTACTCCACGGCGATGATCCTGGGCGCCACCGTCTCGGCCGCCTCCGCCGTGCCGCTGGAGAACGCCCTGGGCGGCTGGCAGGGATCGCTGGCCTCGTGGGCGCTGCTGGCCGCGGTCGCCGCCCTCGTCTGGATCCCGCAGGCGGTGCTCGCCCGGCGCGGTACGCGGCACGGCCAGGCCGCCGCGACGCCGACGCACGCCGCCGAGGACGGGCCCAACCTGAGCCGTACGCCGCTGGCCTGGCAGGTCACGCTCTTCATGGGGTCGCAGTCGCTGATCGCGTACGTGATGATCGCCTGGATGCCGACGATCTTCACCGACCACGGCATGAGCAAGGCCACGGCCGGACTGGTCTTCGCCTTCAGCACCCTGGTGCAGATGGCCGGTTCCTTCGTGGTGCCGATGCTCGCCGGGCGGATGCGGCGGCAGCGGCTGCTGGCCGTCGCCGTCACCGCCCTGATGGCCTGCGGCATCGTGGGCCTCCTGGTGGCCCCGGTGGCGGGCGCCTGGATCTGGGCCGTACTCCTGGGCATCGGGCAGGGCGGCGCGCTCGGCCTGGCCCTGACGATGATGGTGCTGCGCTCCGGAGACGCCCACACCGCCGCCCGCCTCTCGGGCATGGCCCAGACCTGGGGCTACCTCCTCGCCGCCGCCGGCCCGCTCGTACTCGGCGCGGTACACCAGGCCACCCACGGCTGGACGGTCCCGATCGTGCTGCTGCTGGCCGTCTGCGCGGGCCTGGTCCTGCTGGGCCTGGGCGCGGGACGGGACCGACGGATCGGGGCAGGGACGTAACGGGCCTCGTCCCTCTCCCCCGCGCGCTGCCGGAGATCTGCGGTCTCGGGCAGCGCGCGCCGCGTTCTGCCGTGTTCCGGCTCCGCAGACGCCTTACGGCGCAGCCAGTCCAGGTGCCCGGTGCCCGCCGGGCAGCAGTGCCTCTGCATCACCAGGCAGAAGGCGTCACCCCGGGCTGAGGCGACAGACCCGGGGCCCACGCAAAGCGCCCGGCCGGGAACCCCCAGCCGGGCGCACGCACGAACCGCTCGCAGCCCCCGCCTACTCCTCCCCCGCCAGCGTCAGCGACCGCAGCTTGCGCGACGCGTACCAGGTCGCCAGGCCCGTGACGGCCACCAGGAGGACGAGTGCCAGCGGCAGGCCGACCTCGGACGTGATCGCGCCTTCCGCGCCGATCTTCTGGCCCACCGCGAGGGCCCACTGCTGGACGCTCAGCGTCCGCGCGCCCGGGACCAGGTTGCCGAACAGGGTCTCCCACACCAGGGCGTAGACCAGGCCGAAGACGACCGCGTGCCGGCTGATCGTGCCGAAGAACAGGAACAGGGCGCTGTACGCGACGGAGGCCACGGCCGCGGCGACGGCGTACGCGACGGCGATCTGCTGGCTGTTGCCGTTGAGGACGAAGCCGGCGATCAGCACCGGGATCGCGGAGAAGGCGGCCGTCACCCCGATCGCCACGAGCAGCTTGGTGAAGATGATCGAGGACCGGCGCAGCGGCTTGGCCAGCAGGTAGACGACGGAGCCGTCGTCTATTTCCGGGCCGATCGCGCCCGTACCGGCGATGACGCCGATCAGCGGCACCATCGTGGCGAGCGCGAAGGTGCCCAGGACACCGTTGGCGGTGGAGTCGTCGGCACCGGCCAGCGCCCGTACGGCGACGGAGATGACGATCAGGAGGGCGGGCAGCGCGAAGAGAATCAGCGCGCGGCGCCGCCCGAGGAGGGCCCGGTAGGTGAGCCGGGCGACGGTGGGGTTGAAGAGCGCCGGGGCCGCCGAGGGGCCCGCGGCGGGTGCCGGGGACGGGTCCGGCCGGACCGATGAGGTCGCTGACATCGCTTTCAGGCTCCTTTCAGGCCGCGACGAGATAGGAGAAGACCGATTCCAGGGACTCGTCGGAGGGCGAGACCGTCAGGAGGCGGATGCCGTGGTCGCGGGCGACGCGCGGCAGCAGGGCGGTGAAGCGGGGGAAGTCGACGGCCTGGACGCGCAGCGCGCCCTCCTGGAGGTCCACCTCGATGCCGGCCGTGGAGGGGTCGGCGATCAGGGCGGCGGCCAGCGCGCGGTCGTCGTCGGAGCGGATGAGGTAGCGGTGCGGGCGGTCCGTCATCAGGCGGCGGATCTTGCGGAAGTCACCGGACGCGGCGTGTCGTCCGGCCACCACCACCTCGATGTGCGAGGCCAGTTGTTCGACCTCTTCGAGGATGTGGGAGGAGAACAGCACCGTACGGCCCTCGTCGCCCATCCGCCGCAGCAGCTCCATGAGCTGCATCCGCTGGCGCGGGTCCATGCCGTTGAACGGCTCGTCCAGCAGCAGCACGGACGGGTCGTGGACCAGCGCGGACGCCATCTTCACGCGCTGGCGCATGCCCTTGCTGTACGTGGAGATCTTGCGGTCCTGCGCGTACTCCATCTCGACGGTGGCCAGCGCGCGCCGCGCGGCGTCCCGCCCCAGGCCGTGCAGTTCGGCGTTGGCGACGACGAACTCGCGGCCGGTGAGGAAGTCGTACATCGCCTCACGTTCCGGCACGATGCCGATGTCGCGGTATATGCGTTCGTTGCGCCAGATGGCACGTCCGTCGAGGGTGACGGACCCGCCGGACGGGGCGAGGAAGCCGCCCATCATGTTGATCAGGGTGGACTTGCCCGCGGCGTTGGGGCCGAGGAGGCCGGTGACACCGGGGCCGATGGTCATGGTGATGTCGTTGACGGCAACGACGTTGCCGAACCAGCGGGAGACGTGGTCGATCTGGATGGTCGTCATGGGCGCGGCCCGTTCCTTCGGGAGCTGGTGGCGGGCATCGTCGGGTGCGCCTTCGGGGGCGCGGGGCGGGCGCTCACAGGCCGGCCTTCCGGTAGCGGCGCATCAGCAGGGCGTACGAGCCCGCGACGGCGGCCAGCGTGACCAGGAGGGCCACCAGCCCGGCGGCGGTGGACGGCTGGACATCGTCGGGGAACGACGCGGTGCCGCCGAGGAACGTCGCCTGCACGCTGTCGATCAGGGTGATGGGCGAGAACAGGGCGAGCCAGCCCACGACCCCCTCCTGGCCCTGTACGGCGGCGATGCCCTGGACTGCGCTCACCGCCGCGTACGGGATCGTCAGCGCGGCGATCACGGCCGCCACGCCGAAGCCGCGGCGCGGGGTCAGCGCGGAGATCAGCAGGCCGACACCGGCGAAGAGGAGGGAAAGCAGGGCCACCGAGACCAGGCCCTGAGCCAGCCCCTTGGTCTGGTCGACGAAGTCCATCTTGGCCAGCAGCGCGCCGATGTAGAGGATCAGCAGCGGCGCGGCGGTCAGGATGAACAGCGCGCCGGCCATGGCCGCGACCTTCGCCACCACGTAGTCGACCCGCTCGATCGGGCGCGAGAAGTACAGCGGGACGGTCTTGAAACGCAGGTCGCGGGAGACGGACTGCGGTGCCTGGGCGGCCAGGTAGAGGCCGATGACCGCCTGGAGGAAGATCGCGTAACGGGTGTACGCCACCGGCAGGTCGTTCATCTTCGTGAACACCGCGACCGCCACCATGATGCCCGCGGGCAGGCACATGACGGCGAACAGCAGCATCGGCAGGACCTTGGACTTCGCCGAGCGGCCCAGTCCGTAGGCGCCGCGCAGGCTCTGCGAGAACAGCGAGCGGCGGGCGTAGGCGCGGCCCAGGCGGGGGCCGTCGAAGTGGCGGTAGCCGATGTCGTGGATGACGTCCTGCGCCGCTCCGGCGGTAACGGGGTTCCTGGTCTCAGGCGGCATCGGGGGCGCCTCCGTCCTTGGTGGCTCGGTGGGCGGTCGTCACGGAAGCGGCCGTCGCGGGGGCGGCCGCCGCGGGGGCGGTGGGACGGGGTGCGGCGGGCTGCGTGTCCGGTGCCTCCGGGACGCCCGCGGTCGCCGCGTCGTCACTCTGGAAGACCTCGGAGATGCGGTGCCTGCGCTGCTCCATCCGGACCAGGCCGAGGCCGAGGCCGGCGACGGTGTCGCGCACCAGGTCGTACGTCTCTTCGCCGGTGGCCTCCACGTACAGCACGTGGGCGGTGGAGGCGCCGCTCTCCGAGCCGGGAGCCGCGGTGGTCACCGCCACACCGGCACGGGTCAGGGCCGCGCGCAGCGACGCCGTGCCGTCCGGGTGCTCGTCGGTGTCCGTGACCTCGACCGCGAGGGAGGCGGTGAGCTGGGTGAAGTCGTCGGTCGAGGAGGAGCGCAGCAGCCGGCCGCCGTCGATGACGACGACGTGGTCGCAGGTGCGCTCCAATTCGCCGAGGAGGTGCGAGGTGACCAGGACCGATATGCCGAATTCGGTGTGCACGCGGCGGATCAGGCCGAGCATCTCGTCGCGGCCGACCGGGTCCAGGCCGTTGGTCGGCTCGTCCAGGAAGACCAACTGCGGGTCGTGGACCAGCGCCTGGGCCAGCTTGACACGCTGCTTCATACCCGTCGAATAGCCGCCGATGGGGCGGTAGCGCTCCTCGTAGAGGCCGACGTGCCGCAGCGTGTCGGCGGTGCGCTCACGGGCCGCGGTCGGCGGCAGACCCGACATGCGCGCCATGTGGACGACGAACTCGGTGGCCGAGACGTCGGGCGGCAGACAGTCGTGCTCCGGCATGTAGCCGACGCGCTCCCGGATGGCGCCGCCCTCCCTGGCCACGTCGAGGCCGAGGACGGTCGCGGACCCCTCACTGGCCGGGGCGAGGCCCAGCAGCAGCTTGATCAGGGTGGACTTGCCGGCGCCGTTCGCACCCACCAGGCCGGTCACACCCGGGCCGATGTCAACGGTGAGCCGGTCCAGCGCGGTCACCCTCGGGTACCGCTTGCTCAGGCTTTCGGTCACGATCACAGTCACGTCAACGACGGTAGTGGCGCTCACCACACCGGTCGTCAGACCTGGCGGCTGGATCGGCGTCCGACCACAGGGGGAGGCGCCCGTAGGGGAGGTCCGGCTTTCGGCCCACGGAAGTCGGGGGCGGGGCGGGGGCGGATGTGGTGGGCCGGGCGCTCGTCGCGGGCGATTTCTGATCGTTTTCGGTCGGATCGCTGATCGGGTGCCGGTAGCCCCGCTGGTCGGGTGCGGGTCCGCCTGCTGGTCGGGTCCCGGCGGCCTCTTCCGTTCGGTTGCCGATGGCCTCCCACGGGTTTTCCACAGGCCCGTACCGACCCCTTGACGCCGCCGTCGAGCATTGTCACATTCATCAGTGTCAAGTTACGGGCACGTACCGCGATGAACGGCATACGGGACGGACGGTTGGCGATGACCTCAGCGACAGGGGCCGCAGCGGCCCGGAGGGGCGGCGGGGCGGCCCGGGCGAGCGGCGGCACGACCCCCGGGGCCGACCAGGTGGGCGGGGTGCGTGAACTCACCGCCGAGCTGCGGGGGTTCAGAGAGGTGCAGCGCCTTGCGTACGACTGCGCCGAAGCGGTCGCCGCACAGCTCAGGCCGGGGGTGACGGAGCGGGAAGCGGCGCGGATGCAGCGCGAGTGGCTGCACGAGCGCGGTGTACGGGACTGGTTCCACCTCCCCTTCGCCTGGTTCGGCGACCGTACGGCGTTCACGAACTTCCGTGTACCACTGCAGTTCTTCCCCACCAACCGGCGCCTGGAGCCCGGGATGGCCTTCATCCTCGACATGGCGCCGGTCCACCGGGGCTGCACGGCCGACATCGGCTACTCCGGCTGCCTCGGCCTCAACCCCGTGCACGACCGGCTGCTGGCCGACCTCGAAGCACACCGCGAGCTGATCCTGCGCGAGGTGCGCGAACGCCGCCCGCTGCGCGAGATCTACGAGGACGTCGAGCGGCTCATGATCCGCCAGGGGCATGCGAACCGGCACCGCGCCTATCCCTTCGGCGTGATCGCCCACAAGATCGACCGGGTGAAGGAGCGCCGCTGGTCACCGACGGTCTTCGGGTTCGGTACGCAGGCGCTCAAGGGCCTGGCCTCCGACGCGCTGCACGGCCACCGGGACGGCTGGTCGCCGCTGTGGAGCCCGTACAAGTTCTCCGACCACCCGCCGCAGCCGGGGCTGTGGGCGGTCGAACCGCACCTCGGATTCCGGGGCACGGGCGCGAAGTTCGAGGAGATCCTCGTCGTGACGGACTCCGCCGACCCGCTGGAGAGCGCCTTTTGGCTGGACGACGATCTGCCGCACGTGCGGCGCTGGCAGGAGGAGAAGGCCGCATGAGCAGGACGACAGGGGCTCGAGCCGGGGCCAAAGCCGGAGCCGGACCGGACGGCGCCCGGGAGCGCTGGGTCCGTACGGGCGGGGTCGAGCTGTGCGTCGCCGAACTCGGCGACGCCACGCGCCCCACGGTGGTGCTGGTGCACGGCTACCCCGACAGCAAGGAAGTGTGGTCGGACGTGGCCCGGGGACTGGCCGACCGCTTCCATGTGGTGCTGTACGACGTCCGGGGCTGCGGCCGGTCCACCGCGCCCGAACCGCTGCGCGGCGGCTTCACGCTGGAGAAGCTGACCGACGACTTCATCGCCGTGGTGGACGCGGTGAGCCCGGACCAGCCGGTCCACGTGGTCGGCCACGACTGGGGTTCGGTGCAGGCGTGGGAGTTCGCGACGGCCCGGCACACGGAAGGCCGGCTCGCCTCCTTCACCTCGATGTCCGGCCCGTCGCTGGACCACTTCGGCCACTGGATCAAGAAGCGCGCCGCCCGCCCCACTCCGCGCCGCGCGGCACAACTGATCGACCAGGGCGTCAAATCCTGGTACGTCTACCTGCTGCACACCCCGGCCCTGCCCGAACTGGCCTGGAAGGGGCCGCTCGGCAAGCGCTGGCCGAAGATCCTCCAGCGGGTGGAGAAGGTGCCCGCGGGCGACTACCCGACGGCGTCCCTGCCCACGGACGCCGCCCACGGCGCGTGGCTCTACCGCGACAACGTCCGCGCCCGGCTGCGCCGCCCGCGCGCCGACGCCTACGCCCACTGCCCGGTGCAACTGATCACGCCCACCGGGGACGCCTTCCTGTCCCAGCGGCTCTACGACGACCTGGACCACTGGGTGCCGAAACTGGTCCGGCGCACGCTCCCGGCCAAGCACTGGGTGCCCCGCACCCGGCCCGATCAACTCGTCTCGTGGATCGCCGAATTCGTGACCTCCACGGAGGAGGGCGACCCGGCCAGGGAGACCGTCGCCACCGGCCCGTACGCCGACCGGTTCGGCGGCCAGTTGGTGCTCGTCACCGGCGCCGCCAGCGGCATCGGGCGGGCCACCGCGTTCGCCTTCGCCGAGGCGGGAGCGCGCGTCGTCGCCGTCGACCGGGACGCCGAGGGAGCGGCCCGTACGGCCGATCTGGCGCGGCTGGTCGGCGCCCCGCAGGCATGGGCCGAAACGGTGGACGTCTCGGACGAGGACGCCATGGAGAAGCTGGCCGACAAGGTCGCCGCCGAGTACGGCACCGTCGACGTACTGGTCAACAACGCCGGCATCGGCCTGTCCGGATCCTTCCTCAGCACCACCACCGAGGACTGGAAGAAGGTACTGGACGTCAACCTCTGGGGCGTCATCCACGGCTGCCGGCTCTTCGGCCGGCAGATGGCCGAGCGTGGACAGGGCGGCCACATCGTCAACACCGCCTCGGCAGCGGCCTTCCAGCCGTCGAAAATCCTGTCCGCCTACGGCGCTTCGAAGGCGGCGGTGCTCATGCTCAGCGAGAGCCTGCGCGCCGAACTGGCCGGCCAGGGCATCGGCGTCACGGCCATATGCCCCGGCATCGTGAACACGAACATCACCACGACGGCCCGCTTCACGGGCGTCTCCGCGGACGAGGAGAAGCGCCGCCAGGCCAAGGTGGCCCGCGCGTACGGGCTGCGCAACTACCCGCCGGAGAAGGTCGCCGACGCCATCCTCCGCGCGGTCGTCCGCAACGAAGCGGTCGTCCCCGTCACGCCCGAGGCACGCGGCGCCCACCTGATGTCCCGCTTCGCCCCACGCGCGCTGCGCGCCCTGGCCCGTTTCGACCCGCCCGTGTGAGGGCGCGCGCCACGGCGCGGACAGACCGGGGCGAACGTATGCCGGGGCGAACTCCGGGGCGTACGTATGCCGGAGCGAGCCCATGCCGGTACAGACGCATGCCGGGGCGGACGCGCCACTGCCTCGGCTCCCCTCCCCCCCCCGGCCTCACCATCGGCCTTCCCCTTCCCCGCCCCCTCCCTCTCCCCTCACGTCTTATGTCAGGAGCACAGCGTGAGTACGAACCCCACCGAACCGGAGGAGCACCACACGATCGCACCCCGCCGGGTTTCGTTCGACTGGCGCGAGACCCCGCTGCACTGGATACCGGACGAACCCACCGCCACCCACGTCATCAACGTGCTGCACCTCCTGCTGCCCGCCGGAGAGCGCTGGTTCGTCAAGGTCTTCAAGGAAGCCCTGCCGCTGGTCCGTGACCCCGCGCTCCTCAAGGACGTCAAAGGCTTCATGGGGCAGGAGGCCACCCACAGCGTCCAGCACGCCTACGTCCTGGAGCACCTCGCCCACCAGGGCCTGGACACCGCGCCCTACACGAAGCACGTCGACTTCCTCTTCACCTACCTCCTCGGCGAACGGCCACCGTTCGCCGCTCCGGTGCCCACCCAGGAGTGGCTGCGCTTCCGGCTCTCCCTCATAGCCGCCATAGAGCAGTTCACCGCCGTCCTCGGCAACTGGGTGCTGCACGCCGAGGGCCTGGACCGGGCCGGCCCCGACCCGGTCATGCTCGACCTGCTGCGCTGGCACGGTGCGGAAGAAGTCGAGCACCGCGCCGTGGCCTTCGACATGTACGAGCACACCGGCGGCGAGGGCCTGCCCCGGTACGCCCGCCGCGTGCTGGGCATGGCCGTCACCGCACCCGTCCTCCTCTACCTGTGGGCCTGGGGCGCCGCCTACCTCATACGCCACGACCCTCAGCTGGCCGGCCGCCTGCGGTACTCCCTGCGCGCACACAACCGGGCCGTGCGCGCACAGCTCCTGCCGACCTGGCGCGAGCTGGGCGCCGCCGTACCGCGCTACCTGAAGCGGTCGTACCATCCCTCGCAGGAAGGGTCGCTGCGCAAGGCCGTCGCCTACCTGGCGTCCTCCCCGGCCGCCCGCGCCGCGGCGGAAGCGGTGGGCCGCGCGGCCATCTCGTAAGGAGCACCGCATTGACCGAGCAGTCGCCGCCGTCGGCCGAGTACCGCATCGAGGACCTGGCGCACATCAGCGGCACCTCGGTCCGCACGATCCGCGCCTACCAGGACCGCGGCCTCCTGCCCAAGCCGGAGCGCCGCGGCCGGGCCAACGTCTACGGCGACGAGCACCTGGAGCGGCTGCGCCGTACCGCCGACCTGCTCGACCGCGGGTACACCCTCGCCAGCATCAAGGAACTCCTGGAGGCCTGGGACACCGGCCGCGGTCTCGGTGGCGTACTCGGCCTGGTCGCCGAGATCGACGGCCCGTGGAGCGACGAGGAGGCGGCCCGCATCACCCGCGAGGAGCTGGACGCCGCGTTCGGCGGATCACCGGACGAGGAGGCCCTGGCGGACGCCGTCGAGCTGGGCGTCCTGGAACGCCTCCCCGGCAGCGACGACGTCTTCCGCGTCCCCAGCCCCCGGGAACTGGCCGTCGCAGCCGAGCTGCACTCCGCCGGCGTCCCCCTCACCGCCATCTCCGGCCATCTGCGCGAACTCCGCGGCCAGGTCGAGCACATTGCGGCCCGCTTCCTCGACTTCACCACCGAGTACGTCTTCCATCCCTACCTCGACCACCAGCCCACCGAAGCCGAGGCCACCGAGGCCGCCGGTCTCGTACGCCGCCTCCGCCCCCTCGCCCAACAGACCGTGGACGCCGAACTCGCCCGCGCCATGCGCACCATGGCCACCCGCTACATCCATCACCACCTCGGCGACATCAGCAATGTCAACAACAACAGCGACATCAGCGGCACCGCCCCTCACCCCGCCAGCACCAGTACTTCCGCCACTGGCACCGGCACCGGCACCGGCAGCACCGCCCCCGAGGCCGACCTCGCTCCCGCTGTCACTGCCACAGCCACAGCCGCCGAGACCGCCGACGCCGACGCGACCATGATCGCGCTCCCCGCCGAAGCCATCCGCGCCGTACGAGACCTGGTCGGCCAGGAGCACGTGGCAGCCTTCATCACCGCAGCCACCCGGCGCGAGGTCCACGCCCGCACCATGGACGAGCTGGCAGCCCGCCGTACCCCGCCCCGCTGACCGCCGGGTCCTCGCCCGAACCGGTTCAGCCGAGGTTCATGTCACCAAAGACGACCTTGCTGTTCCAGTTGTTCCCTCCCCAGTTGTGTGCTGCGACGGACGGTGTGGAGGTGTGCTTGCCGATGGTCATGGCGCCGGTGTTCCGGCCGTCACGGCCTGCGTCGCGGCCTGTGCCACGGCCTGCGTCCCACCCGACGTGGCCGGGCCGGCCGAGGTCGTCCACCGGCCCTGGCCGGCCGATCCAGCCGCCGTGACTGTCGGCCATGGCCGCGCCGGTGGTGAGCAGGGTGGCCGCGGCGGCCAGGGACAGTACGCCGACGGCGGTGGCGGTACGAGTACGCATGGGGCTTCTTTCCTCGTCTGGAACCGACCGGAAGCTTGCGGGCCGAGCCCGGCCGTCGTCATGGACATCGCCCGGACGCGGCAGTCGAGCCTCGTCGGGATGCGGCACCCGAACCCGTCCCCGCTGCGTCGACCGGTGGGACCCCCCTCATCCGATACCGCCGTATCCCCGGCCGCCATTCAGGCGCACCCACCCGGGTCGGGCGCGGGCCCCGCCGCGGCTCTACTGGGCCGGATCCGGGAGCCAGTTCCCGTGGAACCCGAAGGGCACCCGCTGGGGCAGGTGGACCGTGGCCACCGGCCCCTTGGCTATGTCCTCCGCGTCGAGGATCTCCAGATCGCTGGAGTCGCGGGCTGCGTCATAGACGTAGGTGAGCAACCACCCGGGGCCGCCGGGCCGGTCGTCCGCCGGGGCGAAGGCGGCCTCGGCGGGTGTGCGGCCGGGGCCGAAGTCGTGCCGGGTACTGGTGCCGGTGTGCAGGTCGTAGCGGATCACCGCGCTCGGTGTCGGACCGGCGCCGGGGCCCCCGCTCCGCGTGATGTGCCCGAACCTGGCGTCCAGCCCCGCCAGCCGGTCGTCGATACGCGGGAACTCGCCCGACTGGTCGTCCACCTGCTCCTCGACGACCTTGCCCGACGCGAGGTCGATGGTCCACCGCCACAGTGTGGGCAGCGACTTCAGCTCCGGCGCCGGGTAGCGGCAGACGTAGAGGACGATGCGCCCGAGGCCGTCGTCGTACGCGTTCATGGAGTGGAAGACGTAGCAGGGGTCGATGGAGAACCAGCGGACGTCACCGTGTGGATCGTCGCGGCGCAGCACACCGAGCCGGGCACCGTACTCCGCATCCCACACGTACGGCATGCCGGGAGTCCCGTGGTCGTAGACGAGCGGGAGGTCCATGAAGACGACGTGCCCGGCCGTCAGATGGAAGTCGTGCATCATCGTGGACGCGCCCACCTCGATGGGGCGGCTCACCACCAGTGCGCCGGAGGCGTCCGCACGGTGATAGGTCAGAAAAGGCGGCTCCGGAGCCCCGTATCCGAACAGGTGCAGCTCTCCCGTGGTCGGACAGGTCTTGGGATGAGCGGTCATGGCGGTGGTCAGCCGGCCGCCGAAGTCGTACGGGCCGACGGTCTCCAGCTCGTGCCCCGGGCGGCAGTCGAGTTCGTACGGGAAGGACGACTCGACCAGGGCGAGGGTGCGGCCCGCGTGGCGGACCACGTGGGTGTTGGCGACACCGGCGGTCAGGTCGGTACGCCCCTCCCGCTCCCGGACCGGTACGCCGTCGGTGAAGGTCGAGGTGCGGACCCAGCGGTTGCGGTACGAAACGGCCTTGCCGCCTTCCAGGCGGACGCCGTGGACCATGCCGTCACCGAGGAACCAGTGCGCCGACGCGGCCTCCCGCGGGTTGGGGCCGTTGCGCAGGTACCAGCCCGTCAGCTCGGTCGGTATCGAGCCGGTGACCGGCAGCTCGTACGCGGTGAGCTCCTTGGTCACCGGGGCGAAGTTCCCCGCCAGGTGCGGGGCCGGTGCGCCTTCGGAACCGGATGCCGGGAGGACGGATCCGGGGGCGTTTGTCGTCGTCATGCGGGTTGGGCCTCCTGTACGTAAGGGTGACCGTCGGCCTTCTCCAGGAAGCGCGCTCGCGCACGCTCCGGGTAGCTCACGGTGAAACGCAACGGGATGACGAAGGCGCTGACATGGATGGAGATCATCGCGGGCAGGCCGAGCCCGTAGGCCGTGCCCAGGACCTGTCCTGCCGCGGCGAACGTGAAGGACGCCGCCCAGGCCGCACTGAGCACGTAATTGATCCGCAGGAACAGCCGCGTACGCCACACCTCGGGCGGCGCCTTGCGGCGGGCTATCGCGAGGGTGAAGGGCCGGCGAGCGGCCATCGACCCCCAGGTGACCAACGCCAGCCAGCCCGAGGACAGGGCGCCGTCGTAGACCCGCAGACCGCTGTCCGGGCGGACGAAGGCCAGGACCGTGATGCCGGCGAAGAACACCAGGCTGCCGTACTCCAGCACCCGGAACGACGGCGACAGCCCCTCGGCACGGTCCGCGTAGAGCACCACGCAGCCGATCAGCAGGCCCAGCAGCGCGGCCCACTGCCATGACGCCCAGGCCACAGCTCCGTAGGCGATCCACGGAAAGAACCCCCGCAAAAAGGTCATGACTCTCGACTCCCCCGGCCGGACCCCTCCGACCATGCGCGACATTCCAACTTCGACATGTCAAAGCTAGAAGGTTCTCCATTGACGTGTCAAGACTGGAAGGTAAAGTGATGGATATGAGCCTCCGCCACGCCGTTCTGGGCCTGCTGGCCGAATCACCCGCCAGCGGTTACGACCTGATGAAGACGTTCGACCTGTCGCTCGCGCATGTGTGGCCGGCCACCCAGAGCCAGGTCTACGGAGAGCTGAACAAACTCACGGCGGCCGACCTGATCGAGGTGGCCTCCCAAGGCCCCCGCGGCCGCAAGGAGTACGCCATCACCAAGGCGGGCCGGGCCGAACTGCACCACTGGCTCACGGAGGTGGAGCCCGTCGGACCGCAGCGTCACGACGGCCTGCTGCGCGTCTTCTTCCTCGGCGCCCTGACACCGCTGGAAGCCCGTACGTACCTGCTGCAACAGGCCGAACGGTCCGCCCGCGCGCACGCCGACTACCGGGCCTTGGCCGAAGCCGGCGACTGGGAGGGCGAAATGATCGCGGTCTACGGGCGCATCGCCCTGGAATTCGGGCTACGGCAGACCGCCATGGTGGAGGAATGGGCCAACTGGGCGGCCGGAGAGATCACCTCGGACCAGGTCCGCCGGAGCAGGGAAGCCGCCGAGGCGACAACCGGGGATCAGGAGACGGAACAGGAGCCGGAGCGGGCCCAGAAGCAGGCCCAGAAGCAGTAAGCCCAGCGGCAAGCGTCGCAGGTCAGGGGTACGGCAGGCCCCGTAAGCCCACGCCCTAGCGCTCGTCCCCGAGCGCGCCGTGCAGGAAGAGGTCCACCAGCTCCCGTGTACTGAGAGCCCCCGGCTTGCGCCCGTCGTCTCCCGCCTCCGCCGCTGTGTCCCGGCTCAGCGTCAGGAAAACCCTGGCCAGGGCCTCCGGCGCCACCCGCAGCCGGTCCCGCTCGGGCTCGAACAGGGCGGCGACCGCTGCCAGTGGAGCCGCCAGCGCCTCTTCGCGGTCGCCGGGCGCGGACGGGCCCTGCCCCGGGTTCAGGTCAGGGCCCGAACCGCCCGCTCTTGGTGCTTCACGCCCCCGCAGATGCCCCGTCGCATGCAGCGCACCGATCACCGCACCGATACGGGACAGATGCTCCCGCATCGCGTCCAGCGCCTCGACCAGCCGCTCCGCGAGGGGCCGGTGCAGGGAGACGGCGGCCAGCGAGGCGAGCAGGGCGTCGGGGCGGAGGGCTTCGGCCACACAGGCCGCCAGCAGCGCTTCCTTGTCCGCGAAGACGCGGAAGATCGTCGCCTCACCGATGCCCGCCGCGCGCGCCACCTTCGCCGTGGTCACGCCCGCGCCGTACTCCGCCACCAGCGGCAACGCGGCCGTCACGATCATCGAACGACGCTCGTCGGCGCTCATCCCGGGCGCACGGCGGCGCCTGCCCGGCACCCCCGCCGTCTCCACTGCCTCAGCCATGCCGCCAACGTACGCGAGCGGCCGTCCGGTGCCGGAACCAGCCGCCGGAGGGGCCGGCCGCCGGAGGGGCCAGCCGTACGCCACTCGGACACGGTCAGCCGGTCACAGCCCGGGCGCGCCCCAGACCGGGAACCACCGGCTCAGGTCCGGCTCGGTCGCCAAGTCGTCGGCGAGCACGGCCCGGATCTCCAGCTCCAGGGCGTTGTCACGCTTCTCGGCGGCCCCTTCCGGGCCCGTCAGCGGCGCGAAGGGGTAGAACGTGCCGCGTTTGTAGAGGTAGACCAGCGCGAGCGGCCTGCCCCGGTCGTCCCGGAAGCTCATCAGGGAACACAGCAGTTGCGGGCCGAACCCGGCGCTCTCCAGGGAACTGTTGACCGTGTGCAGATCGTTCACCAGACCCGCGCTGTCCTCCGGCCCGTGCCGCGCGAGCATCCACGAGTAGCCGTACGCGTCCTGGCTGAACTCGGCCGGTCTGCCCAGGATGTCGCGCACCTCCTCCTGGATGCCGCGGAACGCGCCGCCCTCGACGCTCGCGAAACACACCGATCCCAGGCCGGTGGGCCGGAACCCGGCCGCGGCCTGGAGGGTGACGGCCGCGGAGGGAAGCGCGAACAGCCGGTCGAGGTCGGGACGGACCGGCTTGCTGCGTCCGAGGATGGCGTCCAGGAATCCCATGCGGTGTCTCTCCTTGATCCGTCTGCGATCCGTCTGCGATCGGTCTGCGGCCCGTCTGCGATCCGTCTCCCGGCGGGCCCCCGATCACGGCCCCCTCCCCCTACGACTGCTACTACGACCGTCCCTACAGCCGCCCCTACGGCCGCCCCAACTGCGCGGAGATCCGCCCCAACTGCTCCAGCCGCTGCTCCAGCGTCGGGTGCGAGGACAGCAGCCGCCCGAAGCTCTCCTTCGAGAACGCCGGCGCGAAGAAGAACGCGTTGAACGGTTCGGCCTTGCGCAGATCCCGCGTAGGAATCTGCGCCATCTGACCGGTGACCTTGGTGAGCGCGGCGGCCAGCGCCGACGGGCGTCCGGTCAGGATCGCCGCGGCCCGGTCGGCGGACAGCTCCCGGTAGCGCGACAGCAGGCGGGTGAGCAGGAAGCTGACGGCGTAGACCACGGCGCTGACCAGCGTGACGATCAAGACGGCGATCGCCGCGTTGTTGTCCCGGTTGTTGCGACCGACGCCGCTCCACAGGGCCGCGCGTGTGATGATCCCGGCCAGTACGCCCAGGAACGAGGCGATCGTCATGACCGCGACATCACGGTGTGCGACGTGCGACAGCTCGTGCGCGAGGACTCCTTCGAGCTCCTCCGGCTCCAGCCGCCGCAGCAGGCCGGTCGTCGCGCACACCATCGCGTTCTTCTGGTTGCGGCCGGTCGCGAAGGCGTTCGGTACGTCGGATTCCGCGACGGCGACGCGTGGTTTGGGCATGTCGGCGAGGGCGCACAGCCGGTCGACAGCGCCGTGCAGTTCCGGTGCCTGCTCCGGAGTGACCTCACGCGCCCCCATGCTGAAGGCGGCGATCCGGTCGCTGAACCAGAACTGTGCGACGAACATGGCGCCCGAGATCAGCAGCACCACGATCCACGCGCCCTTGAGGAGCACCACCAGCGCGCCCACCACGACCACGTACAGCAGTCCGATGAAGAACATGGTCGTGACCATGCGTGACGTCAGGCCGCGGTCGGGGGCGAATCGGGTCCGTGCCATGCCTCTCAGTCCTCTCAACCGCAGAGTCCGCAGAGTCCACCCGAGGAACCGTTCAGGCGCCTCTGACCCGATTCTCCCTCTTGTCCGCTCATTACGGCGTAAAGCGCAGGCCATGGATCCGCCCGCACCGGCAGTGCCTGCCGGCCGCCCTACCGCCCCAGCTGCGCCAGCCCCTCCCCGGCGATCCGCTCGAACACCGAAAGATCCGCTTCGAAGACCGAGCCGTCGATCGGCCAGTGCAGCACGATCTCGTCGATACCCGCCTCGGCATGTGCACCCGCGAAGTCCACGAAGGCGTCCACGGAAGCGAGCGGCCGGTCCGGCGTGAAGCCGGTGAGCATGATCTTCTCCAGCTCGCCGGCGTCCCGGCCGGCCTCGGCGCACGCCTTGCCGAGGCGTTCGACCTGGCCGCGTACCGCCTCCAGGGACTCGGCCGCGGTGCCGGTCGCGGAGGTCCTCGGGTCGCCGGTGGTCACCCACGCCTGCCCGTACCCGGCGGCCAGCCGCATGCCGCGCGGCCCGGTGGCCGCGATCGCGAACGGCAATCGGGGCCGCTGTACACAGCCGGGGACGTTGCGCACTTCGTGGGCGCGGTAGTGCACGCCCTCGTACGAGACCACGTCCTGCGTCAGCAGCCGGTCCAGCAACGGTACGAACTCGCCGAAGTGGTCGGCCCGTTCCCGCGGCGTCCACGGCTCCTGGCCGAGCGCCGTGGCGTCGAAACCGGAGCCGCCGGCGCCGATGCCCAGGGTGATCCGCCCGTCGCTGATGTCGTCCAGGGAGATCAGTTCCTTGGCGAGGGTCACCGGGTGCCGGAAGTTCGGAGAGGTGACGAGTGTGCCCAGCCGCATCCGGGTCGTCGCGGCGGCGGCCGCGGTCAGCGTCGGTACCGCGCCGAACCACGGCCCGTCCCGAAAACTCCGCCAGGAGAGGTGGTCATAGGTGTACGCGGTGTGGAAGCCCAGTTCCTCGGCGCGCTGCCACACCTCCCGGCCGCCCTCGGACCAGCGGCGGACGGGAAGGATCACGGTGCTCAGTCGCATGGGTACGAGCGTACGGCGGCGCGGCACCGGGCCCGCGAACTGTGGTGAGCATGCGCACGCGGGAGCCACCCGCCGTGTGCGCGGGGTGCACATGCCGTACAAGCGCACACGCGGCCAGCCGTACGCCCGCCTCCGCATCCGTGCGCCTCCCCGAGCGCACCTGAGCAGGTTCGGCTCAGCCCTCGGACGGATACGTACGGCACCCGCTCCGGTACGACCCGCCGCTCGTCCTGTCACGGGCCGGTACCCGTTCCCGTACGGCCGTCCGGCACCCTCCGGCGTACGCCCCCGTACTCCCGACACGGACCCCGCCTCCGTCAAGCTCATGCGCGCGACCCGCCGCACGCCTGTGCGCGCATATGCGCGAAGATGGACGGCGTGACCGATGCCTCCGCAGAGCCTCCCCTGGCGCCCGGGTCCGACGGGAAAACGATCCGGCTGATCGCCACCGACCTCGACGGCACGTTGCTGCGCGACGACAAGACGGTCTCCGGCCGGACGATCGCCGCGCTGGCCGCCGCCGAGCGGGCAGGCATCGAGGTCTTCTTCGTGACCGGCCGGCCGGCCCGCTGGATGGACGTGGTCAGTGACCATGTGCACGGGCACGGGCTGGCGATCTGCGCGAACGGCGCGGCCGTCGTCGATCTCCACCACGGCCGCCGGATCGTCGAGATCAGCCCGCTGGAACGGCCGGAAGCCCTCTCCGTCGTGCACGCGCTGCGCGCTGCCGCTCCCGGTACGACGTTCGCGATCGAGCGGACCGGCGGCATCAACTACGAGCCGGCGTACCCGCCCTTCCATCTCGACCCGGCCGCCGTCATCGCGCCCGCGGAGAAACTCCTGGCCGAACCGAGCCCGGAGGAGCGGCAGTCCCCGCTGAGCCCCGACCAGCCCGTGCTCAAGCTCCTCGCGCACCACCCCGACCTGGACCCGGACGCCTTTCTCGACCTGGCTCGCGCGCGGGCGGGCACGTACGCCTCCTTCACCCGGTCCAGCCCCACCGCGCTCCTGGAGATCAGCGGCCTGGGCGTCAGCAAGGCCGGCACCCTGGCCCGCTGCTGCGCGGAGCGCGGCATCACCCCCGACCAGGTCGTCGCCTTCGGGGACATGCCCAACGACATCGAGATGCTGGCCTGGGCCGGCACCGCGTACGCGATGGCGAACGCACACCCCGCCGTACTGGCCGCGACGGAACTCCACACGGCCGGCAACAACGAGGACGGCGTGGCGGCCGTGATCGAACGCATCCTTGAGCACCGCTGACCGCCCCCTCGCCGCCACACCTCCCCGCCCCACCTCCCCGACCGGCCACCGCGCCTCCTCACCGCAACCACACCCCCCGGCTCGCCAGCCACGGCACGGGATCGACGCCTGACCCCATGCGCGGCGTGCGGCGCACCTCGAAGTGCAGGTGCGGTCCGGTGGAGTTGCCGGTCGTGCCCGACAGCGCGATCTGCTGCCCCGGCCGCACCCGCTGTCCTGGGCGGGCCAACGCCGCCGACAGGTGCGCGTACTGCGAGAACACATCGGTGCCGTGCTGCACGACCAGGCTGATCCCGAAGCCGTCACCGCAGGTCAGGCGGGCGACGCGGCCCCAGCCCACGGACCGTACGAGGGTGCCGACCGGCACCGCGAAGTCCTGGCCCGTGTGGCCGTGCGCCCAGCGGCGGCCCGAGCCGCCGAATCCCGCGGACAGGACGTAGTGCTCCACCGGCCGGGTCCACCTGGTGCCCGGCGCCGTCACCGGCGGGGCCGCCGGCTCGGAGCGTTTCGCCGCCGCGGACACCGTGCCGGGCAGTCCGCAGCGCCCCTCGCGGGACGCCTTCCGGGACAGCTCCCGAAGCTGTCCGCGGACGACGCCCAGGCGGCGGCTGATGCGCCGGCGTTCGGTGTCGAGGCGGGTGCGGTGGGCCTCCAGCGCAGCGGAGCGGGCCAGCACGGCTGCGCTGTCCGCCTCCAGGGACCGGCTCAGACGCAGCGCCTCGCGCGCGCGGGAGGCCAGCAGGCGTTGCCGGTGCTCGGCGTCCCGGTAGGCGTCCAGTACCGCCTCCGGGCCGAGACGCGCCTGGGGTCCGTGTTGCGCCTGAGAGATGTGACGGGCCTGGGAGCCATGATGGTCCTGGGGTTCGTGACGAGCCTGGGAGCCCTGGGAGCCGTGCTGTGCCCGGGTACTCAGCGCGAACGGCAACCGGTTGTCGCTGCGGTACTGCGCGCCGGCGATCCGTCCGGCCGCCCGACGCAGTTCACCGGCCCTGCGGCGTTCCCGGAGCAGGGCCGCGTGCAGCTCCGCAGCGCGAGCCCGGCCCGCTCTCACCTCGCGCAGAGTCTTCATGTACGACCGGCCGGTCCGGTGCGCGGCCCTGCCGAGCCGGAGCGCCTCCAGGCTCGCGTCGGCCAGCCGGTCGGCACCGTGGGCGCGCACCGGGGAGGGACGGCGGGGAGCGGGCAGCGACGACGAGGGCGCGACCTCGCTCGGTTCCGCCGGGGCCGAGGCGGCGGCCGGGGCTCCGGCTCGGGCCGGCCCGCCGCCGGCAGGCTCCGTACCGGCCGTCGCCGTCAACGCCACGACCAGCGACAACGTCACCCGCACCGCACGTGGCGGCGCGCCACGCCGCCAAGGGCCACAGCGCCCCGCCCGCCCGTACGCACGCCGGGCAGGGCGCCACCGCCCTCGAACCGTCTTACGCAACCAATCCAGCAAACCTGGACGCATGGCCAGATAGTTGCCCGAACATGTGCAAAACCAACTAAAATGTTTCGCCAACCTCGTCCGCGAGGCTCCGAACGGAGCAACCCACCCCCGGGGAATGGCCGGAATCAACCGTTCCAGCAACGCGACAGATCACTCGAATACCGGTTGAACCGTACGGAGGTATCCCGGCCGCAGCCACTCCCCCGGCCCTCTCAGAGCGGCGCTTCCCAGGTCACCATCGTCCCCGCACCGCCCTCCCCCAGCCCCGGCCCGTACGTGCTGGACCCGCCCAGCGACTCGGCCCGCTTCGCGAGGTTGCGCAGCCCGCTGCGCCGGCCGCCGTCCGGAATGCCCACGCCGTCGTCGGCGACCGTCAGCCGTACGCCGTCCCGGCCGTCCGGCAGCTTGATCATCGAGTCCACGACGACCTCGATGCGCGAGGCGTCCGCGTGCCGGAACGCGTTGGACAGCGCCTCGCGCAGCGCGGCGATCAGGTTCTTGCCGGTCAGCTCGCCGACCCGCGCGTCCACCGGGCCGACGAAGTTCGCCGACGGCTGGAAGCCGAGCGGCACGGCGGCGGTACCGATCTCGCGCAGGACCCGCGTCCGCAGCCCGGACGGCGCCTCGGCCGGGCCCTGTTGCAGGGCGAAGATCGCCGTACGGATCTCCTGGATGGTGACGTCGAGCTCGTCGACGGCCTTGCCGATGCCCTCCTGCACCTCCGGCACGACCGACCTGCGCTGAGCGCTCTCCAGCATCATCCCGGTGGCGAAGAGCCGCTGGATGACCAGGTCGTGCAGATCGCGGGCGATCCGGTCGCGGTCCTCGTAGACGGCCAGCCGCTCGCGGTCGCGCTGCGCGTCGGCCAGCACGAGGGCGAGCGCGGCCTGGGCCGCGAACTGGGCGGCCAGCGTGCGTTCGGCGGTGGTGAAGGGGCGCGCGCCGCGCTCCCGCGGTGTCGCCAGTGTGCCCAGCACCCGGCCGCCGCTCTTGAGCGGCAGCAACATGCTGGGACCGAACCGCGGCGCGACGTCCGTGACCATCCGCGGGTCGGTGGCCGAGTCCTCCACGAACACCGGCTCGCCGGCCAGCAGTTGTGCGGCCACCGGGCTCTCGGCCGGCATGTGGGTGCCGATGAGACCGGCGGGATCGTCCGCCGACGCCGCGACGATCTCCAGTCTGCCGTCCGCCGCGGGCAGCAGCACGATGCCGGCCGCGGAGTCGGCCAGCTTGCGTGCCTGTTCGGCGACGACCGCGAGCGCGTCGTCCACGTCGCTGCCGGCCAGCAGCGCGGTGGTCACCGCGGCCGCGCCGTCGATCCACCGCTCGCGCTGCCGCGTCGCCGCGTACATCCGCGCGTTGCCGATCGCGATGCCGGCCTCGGTGGCGAGCACCCGCACCATGTGCAGATCGCCCTCGCTGAACTCGCCGCCCCCACGCTTCTCGGTCAGATAGAGGTTGCCGAAAATCTCCCCCTGGACGCGGATCGGCACCCCGAGGAAGGTCCGCATCGGCGGGTGCCCCGGCGGAAAGCCCGCCGACCGCACGTCCTGGGTCAGGTCCGCCAGCCGCAGCGCCTTCGGATCATGGATGAGGGCACCGAGCAGCCCCTTGTGCCCGTCGGGCAGCGCTCCGATCCGGGCCCGCTCCTCGGCGCTGACCCCGTACGTCACGAAGTCCGACAGGCCCGCACGCGCCTCGTCGATGATCCCGATGGCGGCATAGCGGGCGTCGGCCAGCTCGGCAGCGGTCTCCACGATCCGGTCCAGGGTGATGTGCAGGTCCAGGCCCGCGCCGACGGTGCGCATCGCCTCCAGGAGCTGCGGTACCCGTGCGGTCAGCTCGGTCGACAGGCCCTGGAGGCTGCGCGTCGCCTCGGTGGCCGCTTCCATGGGGTCGGGGGCGGGAGCGGGCGCGGACGCACCGTCGGGGCCCGCGGGTGCCGCCCCGGAGCCCGCGCCGGTAGGTGCCCCGGTGCCCATGGGGTCTGAGGATCCTGTCGTGACTGCCATGGGACGAGCCTAATAGTCGCTTTTCTGGTGAAAGCCCTCTATGCGGCAATTCGGACGCCGGACCGGACCACCCCGGACCGCCCCGGGCTGCCACGTCACCCCGGTCCGGACGTCCGCCGCCACCGTACGCAGCGGACGCCGGCACCCGTCGTTCTTCAGCCGTTCACCGTGTCGGCCCCGCGCCCACCGGAAGCGCGTCCGCCGCACCCCTGCCTCCGGCCCGCGCGTCCACCGCCCGCTCGCGCTCCCGCATCCGGCGGAACGGACCGTCGGCCGCCGCCAGCTCCGCGTACGTACCGTGCTGGACGGGCCGCCCCTCGTCGAGGACCAGCACCTCGTCGACGGCCTCCAGGCCCTCCAGCCGGTGCGTGATCAGCACGCTCGTACGGCCCTCGGTCGCCGCCAGGAGGTCGGCGGTCAGGGCGTCGGCGGTGGCCAGGTCGAGGTGTTCGGCAGGCTCGTCCAGCACCAGGACGGGGAAGTCGGCGAGCAGCGCGCGGGCCAGCGCGAGACGCTGCCGCTGACCGCCGGAGAGCCGGGCACCGTGCTCGCCGACCATCGTGTCCAGCCCGTCGGGCAGCGACCGCACCCAGTCGGCCAGGCGGGCCCGCGTGAGCGCGTCCCACAGGTCCTCCTCGCCCGCTCCGGGCCGCGCGAGCCGCAGGTTCTCCCGTACGGAGCTGTCGAAGAGGTGCGCGTCCTGAGCGCACAGGCCGACCTGCCGCCGTACGGCGTCACCGTCCGCCGCCGCCGCGTCCACACCGCTCAGCGTGTACGAGCCGGCCTCCCGGTCCAGGAAGCGCAGCAGCACCTGGGCGAGCGTCGTCTTGCCCGAACCGGACGGGCCGACCACCGCCAGCCGCCGCCCGGCCGGAAGGACGAAGCCGACACCGTCCAGCGCGGGCACCCGCTGACCGGCGTACCGGGCCGTGAGCTCTTCGACGACCAGCGGAAACGGGGAGTCCGGCAGCGGTACGGCCACCGAGCCGGCCGGTTCGGTGACCGGCTCCGGCGCATCCAGCACCTCGAAGACCCGCTCGGCCGCCCGGCGCGTGCGCTGCCGGTACTGCACGGCGAGCGGCAGCCCCGCCACGGCCTCGAACGCGGCGAGCGGGACGAGCACCACGACCGCCAGGCACACACCCGCCAGCCGTCCCTCGTGAACGGCCCGCACACCGACGGTGGCCGCCGCGGCCACCGTCAGTCCGCACAGCAGCGCGGACATCCCGGCCCCGGCTCCGGCCGCGGCCGCCGAACGGGACGCGATCCGGGTCAGGTCACGGTCGGCGCGCCGCGTCCGGTCGATACGGGACGTGAGCGCGCCGGACACCGTCAGCTCGGCCGTGCCGGTGAGCAGGTCGAGGACGTGGGCGGAGAGCACACCTCGGGCGGGGGAGAGCTGCCGCTCCGCGCGGCGGGCGAGTACGGCGGAGAGCACCGGCACCCCCACGCCTGCCAGGAGCAGCCCGGCGGCGAGGACGGCGCCCGCCTCGGGCAGCAGCCAGGCGGTGAACCCGACGGAACCCGCACCGACCACCACGGCCGCCGCGACCGGCAGCAGCCATCGCAGGAAGTAGTCCTGCACGGCGTCGACATCGGCCACCAGGCGCGACAGCAGGTCGCCGCTGCCGCGCGTCCGCAGCCCGGCGGGCGCCAGGCGCTCCAGGCGCCGGAAGACGGCCACCCGTACGTCCGCGAGCATCCGGAAGACGGCGTCGTGCGCCACCAGCCGCTCCGCGTACCGGAACACGGCCCGGCCGATGCCGAAGGCCCGCGTCGCGGTGACCGCCACCATCAGGTACAGGACGGGCGGGTGCTGCGCCGCCCGGGAGATGAGCCACCCGGACGTCGCCATCAGGCCCACGGCGCTGCCCAGGGCCAGGCTGCCCAGCAGCAGCGCCAGCCCGAGCCGGCCCCAGCGGGCCCGTGCCAGGCCCCGCAGCCGCGCCGACGCCGGACGCCTGGCCCCGGGCACGACATGCGGGCCGCCACCGGGCTCCGACGCCGCAAGATCGTCGCGTACGGCTTCCCCGGCCCTCTTGCGCACGGGCTCCGCGAGCACGGCGGATTCCTTGGACGCAGAGGACTCCGTAGGCACGGTGGGTTCCGTGGGCGCGGAGGGCTCCCTGGACACGGCGGGCTTACCAAACTCCGTGGGCTCGCCGGACTCCATGGGCCTCCCGACCCCGCCGGCCCCCACCGCCGCCACCGGCCCCGCCAGCCGCACCGTACGATCCGCCACTGCCAGCAACGCGGGCCGGTGGACGACCAGAAGCACCGTGCGGCCGGCCGCCAGGCGGCGTACCGCGTCGACGATGCCCGCCTCCGTCTCACCGTCCAGGTTCGCGGTCGGCTCGTCGAGCAGCAGGACCGGGCGGTCGGCCAGGAACGCGCGGGCAAGGGCCAGGCGTTGCCGCTGCCCCGCCGACAGGCCGGACCCGCCCTCGCCGAGCACGGTCTCCGCGCCGTCGGGCAGCGCGGAGACGAAGTCCAGGGCGCCGGCGTCACGGAGCGCGGACCGTACCGCCGAGTCGTCCGCGTCGGGGCGGGCCAGCCGCACGTTGTCGGCGATGGTGCCCGCGAAGAGGTACGGACGCTGCGCCACCCAGGCGATCTGCCGCCGCCAGTCCTCCGGATCGACGGCGGCCAGGTCCCGGCCGCCGACCCGCACCCGTCCCGCCGCGGGCGCGGCGAAGCCGAGAAGGACGTTCAGCAAGGTCGACTTGCCCGCACCGGAGGGGCCCACGACGGCCACCGTCTCACCCGGCCTGACCTCGAACGACGTCTCGGCGAGCGAGGGTTCGGAGCGGCCGGGGTGGCGCACGACGAGCCCCTCGACGGACAGTGCGGTGCTGCCGGGAGCGGGCTCGTCGCCCGTCGTACGCAGCGGCGTCTCCAGCACCGCGAAGATCTCCTCGGCCGCCGCCAGGCCCTCGGCCGCCGCGTGGTACTGCGCGCCGGCCTGCCGCAACGGCAGGTACGCCTCGGGCGCCAGGATCAGCACCAGCAGGCCCGTGTACAGGTCCAGGTCGCCGTGCACGAGCCGCATACCGATACCGACCGCGACCAGCGCGACCGAGATCGTGGCGAGCAGTTCCAGCGCGAAGGAGGACAGGAAGGCGATCCGCAGGGTGCGCAGTGCGGCGCGGCGGTACTCGCCGGTGAGGGAACGGATGGACGCGGCCTGCGCCTTGGCCCGGCCGAAGACCTTCAGTGTGGGCAGCCCGGCGACCACGTCCAGGAAGTGGCCCGACAGCCGCGACAGCAGTTGCCACTGGCGGTCCATGCGGTTCTGGGTGGCCCAGCCGATGAGGACCATGAACAGCGGAATCAGCGGCAGCGTCACGACGATGGTCGCGGCCGAGATCCAGTCGCCGGCGACGATCCGCGCCAGCACGGCGACCGGCACGACGACCGCCAGGCCCAGCTGCGGCAGGTACCGCGCGAAGTAGTCGTCGAGAGCATCGATGCCGCGGGTGGCGAGGGTGGTGAGTTCCCCGGACCGCTGGGTGCTCAGCCAGCCCGGCCCCAGGCCGTCCGCCGCCTGCGTCAGCAGGCGCGTACGCAGCTCGGACTTGACCGCCGCGCTGGCCCGGTGCGCGGCCAGTTCCGTCAGCCAGGCCACCAGGCCACGGCCGACGGAGACCAGTGCGAGCAGCATCACCGGTGTGCTCAGGTCGCCGAGGTCGAGGTCGCGCTGGAAGGCGCCGACGACGACTTCGGCGATGAGCATGGCCTGGCCGATGACCAGACCCGCGCCGGCCAGCCCGAGGACCACCACCGCGGCGAGGAAGAAACGGGTGGCGCGGGCGTACCGCAGCAGGCGCGGGTCGACGGGTTTCACGTGAAACAACCTCTCCCGGGCGGAAGTTGATCAGTCGATGACGGCCGGTGGGGTCCCGCCGGACCCCACCGGAGGGCTTCCTAGTGGGCGTCGGCGATGTGCTGCGTACCGATCCGCTTACGGAAGACCCAGTAGGTCCAGCCCTGGTAGAGCAGGACGATCGGAGTGGCGATGCCCGCGCACCATGTCATGATCTTCAACGTGTACGCACTGGACGAGGCGTTGGAGACCGTGAGGTTCCAGCTCTCGTTCAGCGAGGACGGCATCACGTTCGGGAAGAGCGTCAGGAACAGCATCGCGACCGCGGCGACGATCGTGACGCCGGAGAACGCGAACGACCAGCCCTCCCGCCCCCGGTGGTTCGTCACCAGCCCGGCGACCAGTGCCACCACCGCGACGACCATCGCGACCAGGGACGAGGTGTCGCCCTTGTCGAGCTGGGTCCAGCCCAGGAAGACGATCGCCAGCACGGCGGCGGCCAGGCCCAGCACGGTGGCCGTCCGGCGGGCCCGCGCCCGGATGTCGCCCAGCGTCTTCAGCGAGGCGAAGACGGCGCCGTGGAAGGTGAACAGGGTCAGCGTGACCAGGCCGCCGAGCAGGGCGTACGGGTTCAGGAGGTCCAGGACGCTGCCGACGTACTCCTTGTGCGCGTCGATCTGCACGCCTCGCACGATGTTGCCGAAGGCGACACCCCACAGGAACGCGGGGAGCAGCGAGCACCAGAAGATCGCGTGCTCCCAGTTGCGCTGCCAGCGCTCCTCGGGCCGCTTGACGCGGTACTCGAAGGCGACGCCGCGCACGATCAGGCAGATCAGGATGAGCAGCAGCGGCAGGTAGAAGCCGGAGAACAGGGTGGCGTACCACTCCGGGAAGGCGGCGAAGGTCGCGCCGCCCGCACTGAGCAGCCACACCTCGTTGCCGTCCCAGACCGGACCGATGGTGTTGATCAGGACCCGCCGCTCGCTCCGGTCCCGGGCGAGCAGCTTGGTCAGGACGCCGATGCCGAAGTCGAATCCTTCGAGGAAGAAGTACCCGGTCCACAGCACGGCGATGAGTACGAACCAGACGTCATGGAGTTCCACGGTCGCCCCCTAGTACGAGAAGGCCATCGGCCGGTCGGCGTCCGTGTGGTCGCCGCCGATCTTGGTGGGCGGGTTGAGGTCGTCGTCCGTCAGCTCCGGCGGTCCGGCCTTGACGTACTTGACCAGCAGCCTGACCTCGATCACCGCGAGCACCGCGTACAGCAGGGTGAAGACGGTCATCGACGTGAGCACCTCGCCCTGCGAGACGCCCGGGGAGACCGCCGAGGAGGTCTTCAGCACGCCGTACACCGCCCATGGCTGGCGACCCATCTCGGTGAAGATCCAGCCCCAGGAGTTGGCGATGAGCGGGAAGCCGAGGGTGACGAACGCCAGCGACCAGTAGAGCTTGCTCAGGCGCGCGCCGAGCACCTTGTTCTTGGTGAGCGCCAGGTGGGGTGGCTCCTCGTCCCCCGTACGCAGCTCCGGCGAGAGCCAGAACTTCTTACGGGTGAGCCAGAGCCCGGCCAGGCCGATGGCGAACGAGGCCATGCCGAAGCCGATCATCCAGCGGAAGCCCCAGTAGGCGACCGGGATGTTGGGCCGGTAGTCGCCGGGCCCGTACTTCTGCTGTTCGGCCTTGTTGACGTCGTTGATGCCGGGGACCGGCGTGGAGAAGTCGTTGTGGGCGAGGAAGGAGAGCAGCCCGGGTATCTCGATGGCGACCTTGTTGTGGCCCTTGTCGACGTCGCCGTAGGCGAAGACGGAGAACGGCGCGGGGCCCTCCTTGTCCCACAGCGCCTCGGCGGCGGCCATCTTCATCGGCTGCTGCCGGAACATGACCTTGCCGAGCTGGTCGCCGCTGATCGCGGTGAGCGCGCCGGCGATGACCAGGGTGACCAGGCCGAGCCGCAGCGACGTACGCATCACCTTGACGTGCTTCTTCCGCATCAGGTGGTAGGCGGCGATGCCGACCATGAACGCGGCCCCGGTCAGGAAGGCGGCGGTCAGGGTGTGGAAGACGACGACGAGCGTGGTGTCCTGGGTCAGCACCTTCCAGAAGTCGGTCAGCTCCGCACGGCCGTTGGCGGCGTTGTACTTGTAGCCGACCGGGTGCTGCATCCAGGAGTTGGCGGCGAGGATGAAGTACGCCGACAGGGTCGTCCCGATCGAGACCATCCACATGCAGAAGCAGTGGATCTTCTTGGGCAGCTTGTCCCAGCCGAAGATCCACAGACCGATGAAGGTGGACTCGAAGAAGAAGGCGATGAGGGCCTCGAAAGCGAGCGGGGCGCCGAAGACGTCACCGACGAACCGCGAGTAGTCGGACCAGTTCATCCCGAACTGGAACTCCTGGACGATGCCGGTGACGACACCCATCGCGATGTTGATCAGGAAGAGCTTGCCCCAGAACTTGGTGGCCTTGAGGTACTGCTGCTTGCCCGTCCGCACCCATGCGGTCTCCAGCCCGGCCACCAGGGCGGCGAGGGAGATCGTGAGGGGGACGAAGAGGAAGTGGTAGACGGTCGTGATGCCGAATTGCCATCGCGCCAGGGTCTCTGGCGCCAACGCCAGGTCCACGTCGGGTCTCTCCTTACGTCGCCGTGTGCTGTCTACGGCTGCTTCGCCCCGTTTTGTCCCGATGGAAGCGGTACATAAGGGGCGCGCTTGTGAACGCGTTCACATTCACAAGCAATTATCACCCATGGCTGGTTTCTGACCCTGACGGGGGGTGCGTGACTACCGTCACGTCCGGAAAGGACCGGAGGAACAGCAGAGCGGGGGCGCGCGCCCACCAGGCACACGCCCCCGCTCGGGGTATCAGCTACCCGCCGCTCACAGCTCCTTGCGGAACTGCTCGGCCGCCTGGAGGAACAGGTCCATCGCCGCCGTCTCGCCGATCGTCACGCGCACCCCCTCGCCGGGGAACGGGCGTACCACCACGCCCGCCCTCTCGCACGCCGCCGCGAAGTCGAGCGTGCGGTCGCCCAGCCGCAGCCAGACGAAGTTCGCGTGCGACTCCGGGACCGTCCAGCCCTGCGCCGCCAGCGCCTCACAGACCCGCGCCCGCTCCGTGACCAGCGCGTCCACCCGTTCCATCAGCGCGCCCTCGCTGCGCAGCGACGCCACCGCCGCCTCCTGCGCGAGCTGGCTCACGCCGAACGGCACGGCCGTCTTGCGCAGCGCGGCCGCCACCGGCTCGTGGGCCACCGCGAAACCGATCCGCAGGCCGGCCAGCCCGTACGCCTTGGAGAAGGTCCGCAGCACGCAGACGTTGGGGCGGTCCCGGTACAGGTCCAGGCCGTTCGGTACGTCCGCGTCGCGGTTGAACTCCTGGTACGCCTCGTCCAGCACGATCAGGATGTCGCTCGGCACCCGGTCCAGGAACGCCTCCAGCTCCGCCCGGCGGACGACGGTGCCGGTGGGGTTGTTGGGGTTGCAGACGAAGATCAACCGGGTCCGGTCGGTTATCGCCTCGTACATCGCGTCCAGGTCGTGCACCTCACCGGAGGTCAGCGGCACCTGCACGGACGTGGCCCCGGCGACCTGGGTGACGATCGGGTACGCCTCGAAGGAGCGCCACGCGTAGATCACTTCGTCGCCCGGCCCGGCCGTCGACTGCACCAGTTGCTGGGCCACCCCCACCGAACCGGTGCCCGTCGCCAGGTGCTCGACCGGAACCGAGAAGTGCTCCGACAGCTCGGCCATCAGGCCCGTGCAGGCCATGTCCGGGTAACGGTTGAAGGCTCCGGCCGCGGCCACCGCGCTCTCCAGGACGCCGGGCAGCGGCGGGTACGGGTTCTCGTTGGAGGACAGCTTGTACGTGACGGGGCCGCCCGTCGCAGCCGGCTTGCCGGGCTTGTAGGTGGGGATGCCGTCCAGCGCAGCGCGCAGCTTCGGGCTCTTCTCGCTCACCGCAGGTTCCTCCTCGACCGTGCCGTCCGTCGCCAATACTGCACACCTTATGAGGATTGCTCCGTCAGGCGTAGGCCCCGGCCGGAACGGATGCCGCACCGGGGCCTTGTGCGGCTCGGCATTCGCGCCGTGGGTCCCGCCCGGGAGGCCACCCGTCCCGGGGCCGTCCGGTCCTCGGTGTACTCGGCGTCCTCGGTGGACTGCCTCGCCTCCGGCGGGCCGCCTTGCCCCCGGTGGACCGCCTTGCCGGAAGATCACGTTCACGGAAAGATCGCGCGCGCCGGCGCCTGGCTCGTCCGCGAAGGTCGCGCGCGCCGGCGTCCGGCCCGTACGCAAAGATCGCGCGCCGACACCCACCCCGTACGCAAAGATCGTCCGCACCGATGACCACGACCACCCCATCACAAGATCGTCCCGCGCGCCCCGCCACCACAGCGCACAGCCCTTGGGGAGCGCTACTCCCTGCGTCACGCGCCGGTGGCTCGCGCCGTGGCGCGCATCCCTCGTGAAGGTGACTTGAGACCACTCCGAGACCTGGACCAATCGGCAGGCGACTCCCAACGTTCCTCAGACAGTCACTGGTGAACACCCCCAACTCCCTGCGTTTCACAGGGCATACGGGGCATTCGGCCGTGCAGAAACGTGCCTTTCCACTCCTGCACGCAGCGCCCCGCGAAAGGACCGCCCGAGCCCTACTATCGGCTCGCCATGACAGCAGCAGGGAAGCACCAGGTGAGCCGGTCTACCGGTCGCCGGCTGGGGCGGGCAGGCATCCGGGACGTGGCCGCCGCAGCCGGGGTATCCATCACGACTGTCTCCGACGCGCTCAACGGCAAGGGCCGGCTTCCGGATGCCACCCGTCGCCACGTCCGCGAGGTGGCCGACCGGTTGGGTTACCGCCCTTCCGCCGCCGCCCGCACGCTCCGTACCGGCAAGTCAGGGCTCATCGGCCTGACCGTCACCACGTACGGGGATGAACCTTTCACCTTCACCGAATTCGCGTACTTCGCGGAAATGGCCAGAGCCGCCACCTCGGCGGCGCTCGCCCGCGGGTACGCCCTCGTCATCCTGCCCGCGACCTCACGCCACGACGTCTGGTCGAACGTCGCACTCGACGGCACCGTCGTCATCGATCCGGCCGACGGCGATCCCGTCGTCACCGAGCTCGTACGGCACGGCATCCCCGTCGTCTCCGACGGCCGACCCGGCGGGACCCTCCCCGTGATGGGCTGGGTCGACAACGACCACGAGGCAGCCGTACTGGGCCTCCTCGACCACCTCGCCGATGCCGGCGCCCGCCGCATCGGCCTGCTCACCGGCACCACCACCGACACCTACACCCGGCTCTCCACCACCGCGTACCTGCGCTGGTGCGAGCGCGTCGGACAGGACCCGGTGTACGAGTCCTACCCCGCGCACGACCCGTGCGCGGGCGCGGTGGCTGCCGACCGCCTGCTGGCCCGTCCGGACCGCCCGGACGCGGTGTACGGCCTGTTCGACCCGAACGGCACCGACCTGCTGGCGGCGGCCAGACGCTACGGGCTGCGCGTCCCCGAGGACCTGCTGCTGGTCTGCTGCAGCGAGTCCACGGTCTACGCCACGACCGAACCGCCGATCACCACCCTCTCCCTCAAGCCCCGCCGGATCGGCACCGCCGTCGTCCAGCTCCTCATCGACGCCATCGAAGGGCTGGACAGCGGGCGACCGGTCGAGCAGGTGATACCGACGGACCTGATCGTGCGGACCTCCTCCCAGCGCAGGTCCACACGGACGACCGTCAGTCCGCCGCGGGGCCCGTCCGGGGCCTGACCCCGCCGGTCACCGCGCAGGCCCCTCCGGATCCGACCGTCACACGTTCGAGCGGCCGTGTGGACGCGCTTCCCGTGTCCGCACGGCCGGAGGTGTGTCCGGCCGGGGTATCGGACCGGAGCCACCCCACCGGACGACTTCGGCACGTCGTGCCGTCCCCCCGCCGCCGCCGCGCCGCCCGCCCGGCACCCAGACGCCCGGGATAAAATCGGGTGGATCCCGGAGAAAACGGCAGCGAACACCGGGCGCCGAGCGATTGACCACCCCCGGGTGCGTCACAACCCGCGAGCGGCATTCCTATGATGGGCGCACGACACCACGGACCGCCGTCGACCAGGCAAGGTCCGCGAGGTGCACGGCGGCGCGACGGTGGAGGGGTCGATGACTCAGGGGGCCAGTGTGGGACCCATGGTGCGGACCATGCCGGCACAACCTCCGGCTCCGGGGCAGCCGCCTGCTCCACCGGTGCCCCCGGCACCCGCGGTCCCCCCGCAGCCGACCGTTCCTCCGGCGGCCGTGGGCGCGCCCGCCGCTCCGCACGGCATGCCGCCCGAGTACACGCCCACCGAGCGCTCCCTCCCGGTCGTCGGCCCCGTCGCCACGGCCGGCGGCACCGGTCACCCCGACGGCCGTACGGACCTCCCGCCCGTCACCCGTACGGACACCCTCATCGACCGCCCGACCGTCGACCTGACGGCCGTGCCCGAATCGGCCGTACCCGCCGCCGAGCAGCAGGAGGGCGGCGGTCCGCTGTACGTCGTCGGTGACGTGCACGGTTACTACGACGAGCTGCGCGAGGCGCTCGCCGCCGAGGGCCTCATCGACGCCGACGGCCAGTGGGCCGCCGGCAACGCCCGCCTGTGGTTCCTCGGCGACTTCACCGACCGCGGCCCGGACGGCATCGGCGTCATCGACCTCGTCATGCAGCTCTCCGCCGAGGCCGCGGCGGCCGGCGGCTACTGCAAGGCCCTGATGGGCAACCACGAACTGCTGCTCCTCGGCGCCAAGCGGTTCGGTGACACCCCGGTCCAGTCCGGCGCCGGCACCGCGTCCTTCCAGGCCGCCTGGCTCCTCAACGGTGGCCAGAAGACCGACATGGACCGCCTCCAGGACCACCACCTGCAGTGGATGGCCCGCCTCGACGCCGTCTCGGAGGAGGACGGGCACCTGCTCGTGCACTCCGACACCACGGCCTACCTGGAGTACGGCGACTCCATCGAGGACGTCAACGACACCGTCCACGACGTCCTCACGCGCAGCGACGCGGACGAGGTCTGGGACCTGTTCCGCAAGTTCACCAAGCGGTTCGCCTTCCGCGACGAGGAAGCCGGCCCCATGGCCGTACGCGAACTCCTCGACACCTACGGCGGCCGGCGCGTCGTGCACGGCCACAGCCCGATCCCGTACCTCCTCGGCGAGGTCGGCGGCGAGGACGACGACGAACGGGAGAGCGTCGCCGTCGACGGTCCGCACGTCTACGCCGACGGGCTGGCCATCGCCATGGACGGCGGGATCACCATGGCCGGAAAACTACTGGTCGTACAACTTCCCCTGACTGCCTGACCGTTATCCGGGCAGGGGTAGCGGAAGGTAGGGAAGTGGCGCAGCGGGGCCCGAGCCAGGCAGGAGCGGTCCCTATTTCCGCAAACACCCTGTCACCCCGTGCCGGAGGCGCTCTACCATCGGTCTATCCGTAGCAGGCTCTCCTCCGTTTCCGCCCACTGCCCGGCCCACGCCGGCCTGTACGGCCCTACGGAGCATCGGGGGATGCACATGAACAGCGCTCCGCACCTGCTGAGCGAGGATCGCGCGGAATTCGCGCGGCTCCTCGACGAGGCGCTGCGCACCGCGGAATACCGACCGGAAATGCCCTCCGCGGCGGGTAAGCACCTCAACACCGAGCAGTTGCGCACCATGGCGCTCAGCGCCACATCGGCCATCGCCGCATGCGCGACGGCCGAATACCGACACTATGTACGGCTCCGCGAGGAGCTGCGCGCTCCGGCACCCGCACCGGACGCCGGCGGCGTGGAAGGCCGTGAGGAGAAAGGCGCTTCCGCGGGCGGACCGGGGATCGACCTCGCCACGACCGTGGGCGAGGTCGCCGAACCGGCCGGTGCCGGACTGGCCGCGATGCTCGCGGTGCTGGCCCCGGTGCTGGCGGGGATCGCCGCCGTCCTGTTCCTGGTCATCGGGTACATCCTGCGGACGGTCGGCACCGACCCGTCCGCCGCCCAGCCGATGATCAGTGTGGGCTGGATCTTCGCGGCGATCACCGCCGCGGGGGCACTGGTCGCCATGGCGAGCCTGGTCCTCGCAGCCTGGCGCAACGGCTCCACCTCGCTCCGCGCCCCACGCACCGGCGACGGCCGGAGCGGCCCGGCCGGGGAGGTGGACCTCGCCCGGGACGCCTGGCGGCAGGCGCTCCTGGAGCGCGGCATACTGCCGTTCCTGCGCGAGGCCCTGTCCGATCCGGCCGGCGTCAACGGCCACGGTACGGCCCGTTACGTGCCGCGCCGCGGCGTCGACGGCGGCCGTATCCCGACCCTGGGCTACTCACGGCCCGACTTCACCAGCCCGGACGGCGGCCCGCCCGCCGCTCCCCGACCCCGCTTCACCAGCCCGGACTTCACCAGCCCCGACTACGGGGGCCCGGACCACCATCCTGAATAGCGCCCGCACGCCACACCCGAGGGGGGTCCGATACCGGGCCCCCCTCGGCTGTGCGCGGACCCGCCACGATGGAGTGAAATGCGGTTTATCGGGCGGGGGTTGGGGTGGCGGGGGACTTACGTTCGGCGGTGGAGGTGATGCTCACCATGAGCACACAAGACGCACGGTCCCCGCACGCGGGACGGCAGGAAGCTATCGACGTCAACGACTTCGTGTACGCGGCGACAGGGGCGCGGGTATGAAGGCTGACCCTGCCGGACGGAACGCATTGGTTTCCGGCTGTGGATGTCGCCGTCAACCTGGGCTACGACAACACGCGCCAAGCGCTTATGGCCCATGTGCCCAAGGCGGGAATCAAAGTGCTCGGCGCTCTTGCACGAAGCGTCTGTGGGGCAGACGCTTCCCGCAAGATTGCAGGTCACCGGCTCAAGACATCGATGAACATGGTGAACCTCCATGGGCTCATCATGCTCGTCAACACGTGCACCAAGGCCGAAGCCGAGCCGTTCAAATGCTGGGTGGCGGAAGTAGTCGCAGCCGTGCAGCGGGACGGTACGTACTCATTGAGTGGAGCCACTGCCCGAGCCGGTGCCCCAGCGGCACCTGCGGCCTACACCATTCCCGATCACGTCGCCGACGCGATCATCCGCCTTGAGGAACACGACCTCCGTATGGACGAGACGTACACGGCGCTGCGAAACCAGGAGATGCGTTTGCTCGGCAGCATGGCCGAATCGCTGGAGCGCATCGCGGACAAGCTGTGCGGAGCCGACTCACCGGCCCCCGTGAACCCCGCTTTGACCCCCGACGATCTGCTCGCGGACTGGAAAGGCCGACACTTGGTCGTCACCGGAGACATCTGGGCCGTAGCGGCCTACCTTGCTCCGGCGCTCGTCAACTCAGTGTCGCCAGCTACCCGTTGCGGGTGATCGCCCAGCGGACCGGACTCACCGAGCACCGCGTGCACGACTCGCTGCGGATGCTGCTCAAACGGGGGTGTATCCGACAGGCCGGGGTGGGCGCCGACGGGGCCCCGAGGTGTACGGGGCCTCGCTGACCCGGTACGGCGCGTACGCAACGGGCCCGAAGTCGCAATCGAAACTTGCGGCTTCGGGCCCGGACGTTGTTGCACGATAGCCACGCCGCGGGGATCGCACCAGCCTGTGGACAACGCCCCGGTGAGCTCCTGAGACCGTAACGGGAGGTTACGCTCTCGGAAACTCTCACTCCGCGATCGGCAGATACACCCGATTCCCCGCCGCCGCGAACTCCTTCGACTTCTCGGCCATTCCGGCCGCTGCCTCCGCAGCCGCCTCCGTGCCGACCGCCAGGTCGCCACCGTGCTCGCGGCGGATGTCCTGCGAGATCTTCATGGAGCAGAACTTCGGGCCGCACATGGAACAGAAGTGCGCCGTCTTCGCCGGCTCCGCCGGCAGCGTCTCGTCGTGGAAGGCGCGGGCCGTGTCCGGGTCGAGGGCCAGGTTGAACTGGTCCTCCCACCGGAACTCGAAGCGCGCGTCGGACAGCGCGTCGTCCCACTCCTGGGCCCCGGGGTGGCCCTTGGCCAGGTCCGCCGCATGGGCCGCGATCTTGTACGTGATGACACCGGTCTTCACGTCGTCCCGGTCCGGCAGGCCCAGGTGCTCCTTCGGCGTGACGTAGCAGAGCATCGCCGTGCCCCACCAGGCGATCATCGCCGCGCCGATCCCGGAGGTGATGTGGTCGTACGCGGGCGCGATGTCCGTGGTCAGCGGGCCGAGCGTGTAGAACGGGGCCTCTTCGCAGATCTCCTGCTGGAGGTCGATGTTCTCCTTGATCTTGTGCATCGGGACGTGTCCCGGGCCCTCGATCATCGTCTGTACGCCGTGCCGCTTGGCGATCGAGTTCAGCTCGCCGAGCGTCCGCAACTCCGCGAACTGCGCCTCGTCGTTGGCGTCCGCGATGGACCCGGGGCGCAGACCGTCGCCGAGGGAGTACGTGACGTCGTAGGAGGCGAGGATCTCGCAGAGTTCTTCGAAATGGGTGTAGAGGAACGATTCCTTGTGGTGCGCGAGGCACCACGCCGCCATGATCGAACCACCGCGCGAGACGATGCCGGTCTTGCGGCGGGCCGTCAGGGGCACGTACCGCAGCAGGACACCCGCGTGGACGGTCATGTAGTCCACGCCCTGTTCGGCCTGTTCGACGACCGTGTCCTTGTAGATCTCCCAGGACAGTTCCTCGGCCTTGCCGTCCACCTTCTCCAGTGCCTGGTACAGGGGGACGGTGCCGATGGGCACGGGGGAGTTGCGCAGCACCCATTCGCGGGTGGTGTGGATGTTGCGGCCGGTGGACAGGTCCATGACCGTGTCGGCGCCCCAGCGGGTCGCCCAGGTCATCTTCTCCACCTCCTCCTCGATGGAGGAGGTGACGGCGGAGTTGCCGATGTTCGCGTTGACCTTCACCAGGAAGTTCTTGCCGATGATCATCGGCTCGATCTCCGGGTGGTTGACGTTGGCGGGCAGGACCGCCCGGCCGGCCGCGATCTCGTCCCGTACGAACTCGGGGGAGACGTTCTCGCGGATCGCCACGTACTCCATCTCCGCCGTGACCTCGCCCCGCCGCGCGTACGCGAGCTGGGTGACCGCGGCGCCGCCCCGGCCCCGGCGCGGCTGCCGGGGGCGGCCGGGGAAGACCGCGTCGAGGTTCTTCAGGCCGCCGCGCGGCGAGGTGTGCTTGAGACCGTCGTCCTCGGGCCGGGGCGGCCGCCCCGCGTACTCCTCGGTGTCGCCGCGGCTGATGATCCAGTTCTCCCGCAGCGGCGCCAGGCCGCGGCGGACGTCGTTTTCGATGTTGGGGTCGGTGTACGGCCCTGACGTGTCGTAGAGCGTCACGTCCTTGCCGTTGGTGAGGTGCACACGCCGGACCGGAACCCGGAGGTCGGGGCGCGATCCGGTGAGGTAGCCCTTGTGCCAGCCGATCTCCGTGGCGGAGTTCTGGCCGTTTTCGGGCGTGCGTGCATCCTGCAGAGTCATGAAGACCCACTCCCTACGCCGGCATTACCCGGTAACAGGTTCGGCGGTCGACGCAGCGATGTCCGTGACGGCGTTCCCGGCTTCGGCCGGACGTTCCGTACGGGGGTCAGCGCCCTCTCAGCCCGGTGCTCCGAGCTCCCGCGATTGCAAAGGTGCCACCACGGTAGCGGCCGGTGTGGCGCGGTGAACAGGGGGCCCTGCCAGTTCTTGCGATGATCGGGCGGTGACCAGCAACGAGCCTTCGCACTCCGCGCACGACCACGCTTCCGGTCCGTCGCACGGGTCCGGGCCCGTGCCCGCAGCCGGGGCCGGAGCCAGGACCGGAGCCGAACACGAGCCTGGCCCCGGCCAAGGGCACGGGCACAGTCATGGGCACGGGCACAGCCACGGCCCCGCGGCCCCCGTCTCGCGCCACCTCCGCAAAGTCATCGCGGCGGTGCTCATCCCGTTCACCGCCGCGGTCCTGGTCGGACTGGTCGTGCTGTGGCCGGGCGGCGCACCCGGCCACAAGCCGTCCGGTGTCGGCTTCGACCAGCCCACCGAGAAGGCGAAGGTGGTGAAGGTCGAGGAAGTGAACTGTGCGGACGTCCATGCCCAGCAGCAACAGCAGCCTTCGCAGCAGCAACCGTCCTCCCCCACCGGCCCCCAGCAGGCCAAGCACTGCGAGCGGGCCATCGTCGAGGTGACCACCGGGAAGGACACGGGCCGGCGGTTCGAGGCGATCGTGACGCCCGACGCCACGCGGCACTACAAGGCCGGGCAAGGTGTCGTGGTCGCGTACGCACCCAAAGCGCCCAAAGACTTGCAGTATTCAATCACCGATGTGGACCGAACCTTCCCGATGTGGGTGCTCGCCGCCCTCTTCGCCGCGGCGGTCGTCGTGGTCGGGCGGCTGCGCGGGGCTCTCGCGCTGGTCGCGCTCGTCGTGAGCTTCCTGGTGCTGACGCTGTTCATCCTCCCTGCCATCCTCCAGGGATCGAATCCCCTGGTGGTCGCCGTCGTCGGGGGCAGCGCGATCATGCTGGTCGCCCTCTACCTGTGCCACGGCCTGACCGCACGTACGTCCGTCGCCGTACTGGGCACGCTGGCCTCGCTGCTGCTGATCGGCCTGCTCGGCTCCCTCTTCATCGGGTGGGCCCTGCTGACCGGCAACACCGACGACCAGACCGGGCTGGTGCACGGCCTCTACCCCGACATCGAGGTCCGCGGTCTGCTGCTGGCAGGCATCATCATCGGGTCTCTGGGTGTGCTCGACGACGTGACGGTCACCCAGACCGCCGCGGTCTGGGAGCTGAAGGAGGCCGACCCGTCGGCAGGCTGGCGCAGGCTCTACACGTCGGCGATGCGCATCGGCCGCGATCACATCGCGTCCGTCGTCAACACGCTCGTCCTCGCCTACGCGGGCGCGGCACTGCCACTGCTGTTGCTGTTCACGATCGCACAGAGCAGTGTCGGTACGGTCGCCACGAGTGAGGTGGTCGCCGAGGAAGTCGTACGCACACTGGTGGGCAGCATCGGCCTGGTCGCGTCCGTACCGCTGACCACCCTGCTGGCCGCGCTGGTCGTCTCCGCGGACCGGGAGACGGGCCTGGAGCCGGGCCGGGGCACCCGCCGAGGTCCAGGGCGGGGTACGAGGCCGAGCACGGGGCGAAGTGCGGGACGACGCGCGGGTCGGGGCGCCGGCAGCGGCAGGCGGCGGCGCGCACACTGAACCGGCGGCCGGGCCACCCGGCCCGGGCCGACCGGGTTCCGGCAACGAGCCGGCAGCGGCGGCCCGCTCACCCCGCCTTCTGCGCCTCCGAAAGAATGCGGTCCAGTGTCGAGTCGAGCGTGTCGCACACCTCTTCCTCCCCGATCGGTACGAGTCGGTCCGTACGGTCGAGGAAGGCCACCAGCGGCGGAGCGCCGGCACGGAACAGCGCCCGTTCATCGGCCACCTGGAGGCTGATGAAGACATCGCTGAGGTGCTCGGAGGAGGACGGCTCGATACGTACGTCACCCTCACCGGACGGCTTGCTCAGTCCGTCCAGCAGCAGCTCCCGACTGAAGGCCCAGGTCACAGGCACATCGCCGGGAAGGTCGAAGGTGAAGCTGACCGCATAGGGGTCCGCGCGGTCGAAGTACAGCTCCACCGGGATACGGAAGGCGAGCTCCTCGGACACGAGGAAGCTCATGATCACTTCTGCCTGAACTGTGTCGGTCATCAACCTCTGCCCCGGACTTGGTCGGAGATGGCCAGGAATCGTCCTTCTTGGCCCCATTGACGCCATCGTCTGTCACGTGCAAGCGGATCACAAGGAGTGATTTTTCAGATACTGATAGAGAAAGCGAGTGTCGTTAACGTCGCCTCCACCATTCTGCGTAGTCGTTCGGTGACGCAGTGTAGGCGCTGAGCGTCGCTCGCGGGAAGAGAAATCGCCACGGTCGCGGCCGCCGAACCCACCTGGATCGGAATCGCCGAGCATACTGTGCCCAAGGCATATTCCTGTTGCTCATAGGCGACTTGGGCGCGGCGCACCGCGTCCAGGCGGTGCAGCAGATCGCCCTCGCACCGCACCGAGTAGGGCGTGAGCGACTGCACCGGGTACCGGGCCAGGTGGTCCTTCCTGGACCGTTCGTCGAGTTGTGCGAGCAAACATTGCCCGATCGCATGTGCGTGCGCGGTGGTACGGAAGTCCACCCACTCCTCGACCGGCGGCCGTTGCGGGTCCTCGGTGGCTGCCACGACCTCCACCTCACCCTCCCGGTAGACCGCGAAGTAGGCCGCGGCGCCGATCCGTTCGCCCAGGACGGCCAGCGTGTCCCCCAGCTCGGCACGGCGGCACCGCTCGGCGCCCGCCCTCCCGATGGAGCCGGCGGCCTCCCCGTAGACGAACACTCCGTTCTCACGGCGCAGATAGCCCTCGTGCGTCAGGGTCCGCAGCAGGTGGTACGTCGTCGGAAGCGGCAACCCCGCCTCCCTGGCCAGCTGTTTGGCCGGCGCACCGGCGGAGTGCGCGCCCACCGCCTCCAGCAGGCGCAGCGCCCGCTGCACCGAGCCGATCAACGTGGGGTGCGAAACGGATTCACCGTTCACCGTTGCCAACGCCAACCCCCCTGGTCGGGTCGCCGGGGCGGCACGGCCCCGGTGGCGGGAGCCGCTCCCGCTCCGCCCGCGTCTCCCAGGGGCCCTCGTCGACGCCCGGACCGGTCCTGCCTCACTCGGTATTTTCCGGAACGTCACCATCCGGAAGACGCCTGCGAACCGCACTCTAACTTGGCCGGTCCGGGCGGCAGAGGGATATGGCACGGAGATCGGGTGCGGATCGGCGTTCAGATCGGCGAGGAGATCAGTGAGGAGGGCGGTGAGGGACAGGCCAGGGAATCGGCACGCGAGTCGGCCCGCCGACCGGCCCGGTACTGCCGCTCCACCGGCGCGGGGGCGGCCGGACCACCGGCACAGGAGCAGCCGCACCCCGGCGCAATAGGGAACGCCCCGCTCCCTTTTCGGAGCGGGGCGAGCCAGGCGCGATGAGCGGGGCGCTATGAGCGGAACGGGGCCAGTTGGCCGGACCAGTTGGCCAGCACCAACCGGCCATGGCCAGCGGTTAAGGACCAGCGGGTCTGATCCGACGTAGCGGAGGGCCGGCAGAATCGGGCGGGATCAGGAGGAGGGAGGAAGGGGCGCGATCAGCAGGATCGGGCCCGGCTCCCTGCGTACCGCTCGGTCACCAGTCGCTCCGCGACGAGGAGGACGAGGAGCCCTTGAGCCTGCGCGCCAGGTAGACGACTCCGGCGATCAGCGCCACCGCTACCAGGACCTTGAAGAGCAGGCCGATCAGGAAGCCGACCGCGCTGGCGATCAGGCTGCCGAACACCACCAGGAGGACGACGGGCACCGCGACCCATGTCACCCACCACGGAAGTCCTGCGAACGTCCCCTTGCCAGCCATTGCTCTGCCCTGCTTTCTGCGTCTTCTTCGCGTGTGCTGTCGTCTGTCTGTGGTGCGCCTTGATCACGTGGGCCCACGGACCGCGATGTGCGGTCCCCGGTCCCCGGCCCGCGGTCCTGTTCGACGTCCCGCGTCCGTGTCACGTGCCCGGCCGGTGCCCCGGCCCCGGGGGCCCGATGCCCTGTTCCCCCCTGCACCACCGATGCTAGGACGGCGCGGGACGGAACGGGGGCCGCGCGGCCCCGGCCCTCCCCTGAACCGTCCCCTACGGGTCCGGGGGCGCACGCCTCAGCTTTCGGGCGGAGAGAAGACCACCATGACCCGCAGGTCCTCGCTGATGTGGTGGAACTTGTGCGGCACCCCGGCGGGGACGTACACCACGCTGCCGCGCGCCACCGAGGTCGTCTCCATGCCTACGGTGATCGCCGCCCGCCCGCTGACGACCAGGTACACCTCGTCCTGTTGGTGCGGGAGCTGCGGGTCGGTGCTGCCCGCGTCGAGGGCGTAGAGCCCGACCGACATGTTCCGTTCCCGCAGGAACTGCAGATACGCGCCGTCGTTGGCGGCCCGCTCCGCCTCCAGTTCGTCGAGCCTGAAAGCCTTCATGCCGTTGGTACCCCTCGGAGTGTCCGTATCGTCTGCGACGATCTCACCATGAAGAATTTCGTGGTCAAGACGATCGCCAATGCCGCGGCGCTTGCCGTGGCCATCTGGCTGCTGAAGGACATCACACTGACCGGAGAGAGCACCGGGCGCAAGACGCTGACGCTGCTGCTGGTCGCGCTGATCTTCGGTGTGGTGAACTTCGTCGTCAAACCCGTGGTGAAGCTGCTGTCGCTGCCCCTCTTCATCCTCACCCTCGGCCTCATCACGCTCGTGATCAACGCGTTGATGCTGCTGCTGACCTCGTGGCTGGCGGAGAAGTTCGACCTCGCCTTCCACGTCCAGGGCTTCTGGACCGCCGTACTGGGCGGCGTGATCATCTCGATCGTCTCCTGGGCGATGCACATGGTGCTGCCCGACGACAGGGACTGAACCGTGCGTACTCCGACACCGCCTCCGGCGCACCCCCGGACTGCCGCCCCGTACCGCGTCTGTTTCGTCTGCACCGGCAACATCTGCCGCTCGCCGATGGCCGAGGCCGTCTTCCGGGCCCGCGTCGAGGAGAACGGCCTCGACGAGTCGGTCGTCGTCGACAGTGCCGGTACGGGCGGCTGGCACGAGGGCGACGGGGCCGACCCCCGGACCGTCGCCGTCCTCCGTGCCGCCGGCTACGAGGAGGACCACTCGGCCCGGCAGTTCCGGGCCGAGTGGTTCACGACGCTGGACCTGGTGATCGCGCTGGACGAAGGTCATCTGCGCGCGCTGCGGCGGCTGGCACCCACCGCGCGGGACGCGGCCAAGGTGCGGCTGCTGCGCTCGTACGACGCCGCGGTGTCGCCCGGAGGGGCCATACGTCCGGACGGAACGCTGTCCTCCGGTGAGGCTCCTACGGGGGCTCGCTCCCACGATCTGGACGTTCCCGACCCGTATTACGGAGGTATGGCAGGGTTCGAGGAGTGCCTGGAGATGGTCGAGGCCGCCTGTGACGGACTGCTGGCGGCGGTACGGGCCGCCCTCGAAGGGGAGGGGGCTCTGGCCGAAGGGCAGCCCGTCGGCTTCCGGTCGTCTGCGGGCGAGGTTCGGTCGTCTGCTGGACAGGATCGGTCGTCTGTGGGGCGGGAGCGGTCGCCCGCTGGGGAACCGTCGGTCGCCTGACGGCTCCGGTCCGGTTCCGTCACGGCATAGGCCCCAGGCACACGTCCATGCCCAGACCCCAGGCCCGGGCCCAGCCCCCCCGGGCCCAGCCAGGTCCACGCCCGCTCCCCGCCCCTCCCCACCTCCACCGAGGAGAACCCCGCATGACAGGTGACAGCACACGGGCCGTACGGGCCGGGCTCCCGGCGGCCGAGGCGTACGAGCCGTCCCTGCCCGGCCCGGTCTTCGCCGCGCACTACCACCTGCCCGGCGACGCCACCGGCCCGTATACGTACGGCCGCGATGCCAACCCCACCTGGACCCGGCTGGAATCGGCCATCGGCGACCTGGAGTCCCCGGACGAGCCCGCGCAGACCGTGACCTTCGCCTCCGGGATGGCCGCCATATCGGCGGTCCTCTTCTCCTGCCTGCGCAGCGGCGACACGGTCGTCCTCCCGAACGACGGCTACCAGTTGCTGCCCGCCGTCCGCGAGCGCCTGGAGAGCTACGGCGTCGAGGTGCGTACGGCCCCCACCCCCGGTGACGCGCAACTCGACGCGCTCGACGGCGCCCGGCTGCTGTGGATCGAGACGCCGTCCAACCCCGGCCTGGACGTCTGCGACATCCGGCGCCTGGCGGAAGCCGCGCACGCGCGCGGCGCCCTGGTCGCCGTCGACAACACCCTGGCCACGCCACTCGGCCAGCGCCCCCTGGACCTCGGCGCCGACTTCTCCGTGGCCAGCGGCACCAAGGCGCTGACCGGCCACGGCGACGTACTTCTCGGTTACGTGGCGACCCGCGACGCGGCGCTCGCCGACTCCGTACGGATGTGGCGCAAAACCGTCGGCGCGATTCCCGGCCCGATGGAGGCGTGGCTGGCCCACCGGTCGCTCGCCACGCTCGCCCTGCGTGTGCGGCAGCAGTCCGCCGGGGCGCTCGCGCTCGCGGCGGCGCTCCGGGAGCGGCCCGAGGTGACGGGGCTGCGGCATCCCGGGCTGCCGTCCGACCCCGCGCACGAGATCGCCGTACGGCAGATGCGCGAGGGCCGCTTCGGCAACATCGTCTCCTTCACGCTGCCCGACCGCGCCCACGCCGAACGCTTCCTGGCGGCGCTGACGCTGGTGGACGACGCCACCAGCTTCGGCAGCGTGCGGTCCACCGCCGAGCGACGCGGACGGTGGGGCGGCGACGCGGTGCCGGAAGGTTTCATCCGCTTCTCGGTCGGGGTCGAGGAGCCGGCGGACCTGATCGCGGACGTGACGAGAGCACTGGACACGGCGTTCGAGCGGCCGTCCTAGCCGCAGCGGGAGGCGGCGGACGGTGGGGGGAGGGGGCGACCGGTGCGGCAGCAGGTGTCACCGGCCCGTACCCGTGCCGCTACGCGCAGCGGGCTGGCAGGGTATCCCCCCTCGGCACCCTGCCAGCCCCGGTTCGCATCATTTCGAACCGCGCAGACAAGGCTAGTTGACTCAGCGTCAGTGTCCAATCACGCTGGCGACACAGCCCTATCGACAAATTTATAGTTGGCGGTCGCCGACTCGACGGGAGTGGAGGGAGGTACGGATGGACCTCGCTTTATTACGCACGTTCGTCACGGTGCACCGAGCGGGATCCTTCACCCGGGCCGCCGCTCTGCTGGGGCTCTCCCAGCCCGCCGTGACCAGCCAGATACGCAGCCTGGAGCGGCAGTTGGGCCGACCGCTCTTCCTCCGCAAGGCCCGCGGGGTGACCCCCACCACCGTCGGCGACGAGCTCGCCCACAAGGTGGCGCCCCACCTGGACGCGCTCACCGAGATCACCGAAGCCGGACTCGACGAGGAGTCCGCCATCCGCACCCTGCACCTCGCGGGTCCACCGGAGTTCACCTCCCAGCGCGCGTTACCGGCCTTGGCGCCGCTCATAGACCAGGGCCTCTGCGTACGGACCGCCTTCGGCCCCGCGGACGAGCTGCTGGCCGGCCTGGCCGACGGCCACCACGACCTCGCGATCACGACCACCCGGCCGCGTGGCGCCCTGCTCACCGCCACGCCGCTGTGCGACGAGGAGCACGTCCTGATAGCGGCCCCACGGTGGGCGGACCGGCTCGGCGGCCCCTCGGTCGTCCAGGCGAAGGGCGTGCACGCACTCGACCCCGTACCGCTCGTCGAGGTCCACGAGAGCCTCCCGCTGATCTCCCGATACTGGTCAGCGGTCTTCGAGACGCCCCCCGCGGCCTCGGCGGCCGTCATCGCCTCCGACTTACGGGCGGTGCTGGCGTGCGTCACGGCGGGCGCCGGCCTAGCGGTACTGCCGCGCTACCTGTGCACGGAGGCGCTGGACAGCGGCGAGGCCGTCGCCCTGCTCGATCCTCCGGTACCGCCTCTGCGTACGTACTTCCTGGCCACCCGGGCCGGGACGCTGGCGCTGCCGCACATCGCCCGTACGCATGAGTGGCTGCTCCGGGCGGCAGCGGACTGGTGAGGCGGCGGTGTTCGCGCCGGGGGCGGGGCGGGCGGTGGTGGGGCATGAGGGGATTGGGCGGGGCAGGAAGAGGGGCGGGGAGGCGGCCAGACGGGGAGGCGGCCAGGTGGGGGGCGGCCAGGCGGCAGTGCGCTCGGCGAAGGCCCCGAGGGAGGAGAGTCCCGAGGGTCCTCAACCATCCGGAATGTCCGCTTCGCGGCTGGGCGCGCGTCTCGGCGGACTGGTGGGACGGTGGTTTCACGGAGCCCCGGCTGCGGCATCTGTCCCGTATGACCGTACGGCCAGTCGTCAAACGCACCGCCCGCGCGATCCTGCTCGACGGTGCCGACATCGTTCTGATCAAGCGCACCAAGCCCGGCCGGGCCCCGTACTGGATCACTCCCGGCGGCGGGGTCGAGCCGGAGGACGCCACGGTCGTGGACGCCCTGCACCGCGAACTCCACGAGGAGCTGGGCGCCAAGATCACCGACGTCGTCCCGGTCTTCGTCGACACCGTCGAGCACATCAGCGACGGCGGGGTGGACGGGGTGAAGGTGCAGCACTTCTTCGTCTGCCGCCTGGAGTCGATGGACCTCTCGCTGCGGCACGGGCCGGAGGTGGAGGAACCCTGCGGCCAGTACGAGGTCGTGCGGGTGCCGTTCACCCGGGTGGGCATCGCCTCGGCCGAGGTCGTGCCGCTGTCCCTGCGCCACTACCTCGACGGCAACATCGAGGGCGTACGGGCGATGCACGCGCCGGACCTCGGGTGACGTGAGGCAGCCCGCGCCTGCGGACGGCGCAGCCCGGCCGCTCCCGCGAGCCCTCCACCGGCCTTTCACCCTTCGCCCGCGCCCTACCCGAACCAGCCCCGGAAACCCTCCCCTTCGGCAACCACAGGCGACCGCAGCCGGGCACGGGCGAGCACCTGCTCGACCTCGCGCTCCACTTGTTCCCGGACCTGCTGAACTCCCTGCGCTTCCTGAATGCCCTGGGCTCTCCGAACTCCCCGTGCCTCTCGGGCCGGCTCCAGGCTGAGGGCGGGTTCCGCGCCGAGAAGGGGTTCCGCGCTGGGGGTGGGTTCCGCGCGGGGGGCTGGTTCCGCGCTCGGGGCTGGTTCCCCGCCGGAGACTGGTTCCGCGCCGGGGGAAGACCGCGACCCAGGGGCAGTACCTGGGCCGGGGACAGGCTCCGGGCCGGGGGCAGGCTTCGGACCTGGCTGCGGCTGCGAGACCGGTTGTCGGGCCGCCGCCTCCAGTTCTCGGCGGGCATCGACGTCCGGGCGAGAGACGACGTCCGGTCGTACGACGGCGCCCGCTGAGGAGCCCGCTGCCGATCGCGGGTCAGCCACCGATGGGCGAACCGCCCCACCCCCGCGAGACGCCCCGTCCTCCCGACGCGTCCCTTCCTCCCGGCACGGCCCCTCCTGCCGCCCTGTCCCTTCCTCCCGACACGCCTCCTCCTCCCGGCGGGCAGCCGCCTCCGCCGCCGCTCCGAAGTAGTCGCCGCCCTTGCGCTTGGCGTCATCCGTGCCCCAGGCGCGCGAGCCACCGGCCTGCCGGGGCACCTTCTGCAGGTGCGGGATGTGCTTGGCGCAGTGGATATACGTTTCCTCAACCGCGACCTCCACCCACAACTGGGCCCGTCGGCCGGGCACCGGGTCGGTGGGCAGGTAGGGGTGCCGCGCCCGCATCTCGTCGTCCATGACCACCCGGGCCCGCCCGTTGACGTGCAGCCCGATGCGGTCGCGCGTGAAGTCGATCATCAGGATGCCGAGATGCGGGTTCTCGGACAGGTTCCCGACGGAGGCCATGACACCGTTCCCGCGGTATTCCGGGTACGCGAGCGTCCGCTCGTCCAGGACCTGGAGGAACCCGGGCGGCCCGGCCCGGAACGTGGAATCGCACTCCCCGTGCCGATCGGCTGTCGCCAGGAAGAACATCTCCTGACGGCCCACGAACTCCCGCATCCGCTCGTTCAGATGGTCGAGCACCTGGTCGTCGTAGAACCGGTCGGCGCGTTCGGTCGTCCCCAGTCGCTGCTGCACCAGATGCTCACCGTCGCTGCCCGGACGCGCCTCCCGCGCGTCCGTCCCGGGCCGGCCGCCAGGGCTCCCACCCGGCCCCACCAGTCCGTACGCGCCAGGGCCCCCGGTCGCGCCGAGGTCGCCGTAAGCCGTCAAACCGTTCCCACCCTGTACTGCCAAGCCGTGATCACCATGTGTCGTCAATGCTCAATCTCCCGCCGCGACCAGCTCGTCCACGGAGTCGTGCCGTATGCGGTCGGAGGGAATGCCGACCCCCACCAATGCGTCCACGCCGTTGCGTATCATTCCGGGCGGCCCGGACAAGTAGGCGTCATATTCCCTCCACGGCCCGTACTGACGCACAGCGTCGGGGAGTTGGCCGCTGAGACTGTTGGCCGGGCCGTCGGGGCGTCCGGTGGCGACGACCGGGCGTACGGACAGCCAGGGGTGGCGCTGTTCCAGCCGCAGCATGGTGTCGAGGTCGTACAGGTCGTGGCCGCTGCGAGCGCCGTAGAAGACCTCCATCGGACGCCGGTGGCCACGTTCGGCCACATCCTCGACCAGGGCCTTGATCGGTGCGATGCCCGTGCCGCCGCCCAGACACAACAGCCCGTTGTCAGTGGTGTGGTCTACGGTCATGGAACCGGATGGGGAACCGAGCCGGATGACATCGCCGGGGCGGGCGCGATGGACCATGGCGTTGGACACCCAGCCGGCCGGTACGGCTTTCACATGGAAGGAGAGCAGGCCGTCGGAGCGGGGCGCCGCGGCGAAGGAGTAGTGCCGCCAAACGCGCGGCCACCAGGGGGTTTCCACACTGGCGTACTGACCGGCCAGAAAGGGGTAGGGCTGGTCGGGCCGGACGGTGACGACAGCGATGTCGGGCGTACGCAGCTCGTGCGAGACGACCTCGGCCTGCCACCAGGCAGGGGCCACCGCCTCGTCCTCGGCGGCAGCGTCGATCATGACCTGCGAAATCGTGGTGTAAGCCCGTACCCACGCGGCTTCGGCCTCCGGGTTCCAGGTGCCGGGGGCGTGCCGGGCGAGCGCGCTGAGCAGACATTCGCCGACGGCCGGGTAGTGCTCGGGCAGCGTGCCGTACTTACGGTGCCCGCGTCCGAGGTGTGAGAGGTACTCGGTGAGGTAGTCCGTGTCGTCGACGTTCTTGACGGAGGTGAGCAACGCCTTGAACAGCCGGTCACGTTGGGCGTCCATCGCGGCCGGAAAGAGCGCGCGCAGGTCGGGGTGGTGCACGAAGAGCAACGCGTAGAAGTACGAGGTGACCTTGTCCGCCACAGGTCCGATCTCGTCCAGGGTCCGCCGGATGAGCATCGCGTCGGGGGAGACGGCAGCGGACGGACGCGCACCGGTGGACGCGGCACTGGCCGAGCCTGGCGTCGAGCCAGTCCCGGGCACGGAGCCGAACGCCTCACCTGCACGCCCGCCGGTCCCGCCTACCGACGCGGCGGCCTCATGGGAGGTGGCGTACGCGCCAGTCGCCGACGCAGCCATACCGGCGCCCGGGGCGTGGGTGGATGCAGCTCCGGGGGCGGGGGCGAAGCCAGCCCTGTGCGGGGAGCTGGGCCCAGGGTCGGGACCTGTCTCAGGGGTGGCGCCGGCCCCGAGGGTGGCGCCGGCCCCGAGGGTGGCGGCAGGGGCGTGGGCGGAGTCGGACCTGGGCGCCGAGCTGGGCTCGGATGCCCAGCTGGGCCTGGGAGCGGCGTCGGGGCCGGGCGAGGAGCTGGGCCCAGGCGTGGAGTTGGGCACGGGTACGGCGTCGGGCCCAGGCCTGGAGTTGGGTCCGGGCGTGGTGTTGGGCACGGCTGCTGTGCTGAGCCCGGACTTGACGTCGGGCCCAGGTATGGAGCTGGGCCTGGGCATGGAGGCCGGCGTGTGAGCGAAGTCGGTGGTGGAGGCGGGTGGGTGGGCGGGGGGAAGGGGGGAAGGGGAAGGGGAGGGGGAGGGGGACGGAGAACCGGCTACAGCCTCAATCGGTGCCCCATACCCGGCCGAAGCCCCGCCCCGTACGCCCTCGTGCGCCCTCCCCCCGGCGCCCTGCTCTTCGGGCGTCCGCTCGCGCTCCGCCGCCGTACCCACCGGCCTTATCGAGCTGACCGGCCGACTGGGTATCCGCCCCTGGTCGTCTCTGTCATCCGGTACGCCATGCCTGCCTTGGGCACGACTGTCGCGTACGGGACCGCCCTGCACGTGCCCGCCTTGCGCGTGCCCGCCTTGCGCGTGCCCGCCTAGGACGTGTTTGCCTCGGACGTCACCGCCTTGCGCAAGACTGACCTGCACATGACCGACCTGAGCGTGCCGACCCGATGCGCGGCCTTCCTGCACCCGGCCTTCCGCCGTTCCTCCTGCCTGCGCGCGGCCTTCCTGCCCGCGATCTTCCGGCGCCCAGCCTTCCGGCGCCAGACCTTCCCGTGCGCCGCCGCCGTTCCGCTGCCCGTAATCATCCTGGAGGCCCCGCTCACGAGCCCGGCCTTCGCCGTGACCGCTGTAACCGTTCTCCGCGGAGCTGCCCGCGGCGCTCACCGGGGCGTTCTCTGCGGCGTTCTCGCCGTCGCGCTCGCGCCGACCGTCGGTCGTCCCCTGGTGATCTCCAGGGCGGTCTTCGGAGGACTTCTTCGACGGAGTGAACCATCCCCAATCGCCACTGCTGCCGCCAGAAGAGCCGTTATCGGCTGTCGTGGTGGTCGGAGCGTCCATGGTCTGCCTCGCCTCGAACGTCTTTCGATCGTCTTCGCACTTCCGCAGTTCGGAATGTGCCCGCAATTCCCCCGCACCGCTTCGGAATACCCAATCGATCAGAGCTGTCCCGGCAACACCCTCCATAGCGGACACACTTCGCGTTCGTCCGGCACCGCGCACGGACTCCTTCTCCGCAGCGTGCCACCCGGGCCCGGCGCACCGGACAAACACCTGGAAGTCCGGGCGCGGCGGACCGCTCTGCCACTAAGCTGGCGGGCTTCATGTACCGTGCCGCCGCACGATCGCCCGCCGCCGGAAGCGGCCGTACCGCTCAACCGGACTAGACCATACCCGCAGTACTTGAATCCACAACCCCTGTACTGGGAACACTTACTCCGGGCTCACCGATTTCCGTGATCCGCCCCATAGAACACGATTTACCGGCCGAGCAAGAAGTACCGAACGGCCGCGTGGGCAGCCGGTAATTACCCGTCGGCCCGGACGAGTTCGTACGCCCCACGCAGGTCACGGCCGTCGTATGCGTATGAGGCCAGACCGCTGACATGGTGGTCCGCATTCACCGCCACGGAAGCGGGAACGGCCGCGAACAGGGCGGTGTCGGACATGGAATCACCGTACGCCACGCAGTCGGACCGGCTCAGTCCGAACTCGGCGCACAGTTCATCCATAATCCTCACCTTTGCAGACGCGGAAAGTATCCCGTCCGGTTCCACCGGTTCGCGAAAAGGCAGTGCGGGCCAGCGAGAGCCGTGCGCGGCATCCGCTCCCCAGGCCGTCAGCCGCTCGACGAAGAACGTCGGTGACAGGGAGATCACCGCACACCGGTCCCCCCGCGCCCGGATGTCGGCCCACACCTCTCGGATGCCGGCCAGCCACGGAGCGCCCTCGAAGGCCGTGGTCACCAGTTCCTCGGTCAACTCGGCCCACAGCTCGCACGCCAGTTCCGCGAAGCGCACCGGCGTCACCTCGCCGGCGATGAAGGCCCGCTCCAGCTCGGCGATCTCCCGGTCCAGTCCGAGTTGCCGGGATATCTCGACGGAGGCCGCCGAGCCGTAGAGCAGCGTGCCGTCCATGTCGAACAGATGCAGTCTCCCCATACCTGGGAGCGTAGACGGGAGCGCGGACGGAGGCCGCGCACGGGGAGCGCCGCCCCGTGCGTCACACCGGTCACTGGGCTAGTAACTGGCCTCCTGCGATGCTCTGGACGCAGAAGCGAACGCGGACGCTCACGTCCCCTCCCGTAACACCCCGCTACTCAACCGCGCGTACGGCCGGATACTCCCGCCGTCAGATGCCGCGCTGCCCGCCGGGCGCGACCGTGGATCTCATGAAACAGCTCAGCCGGCCCGTGCGCCGCGCCGTCCTCGTCGTCCATGTCGCGGTCTCCGTCGGCTGGCTCGGGCTCACGCTCGGCCTGCTCACGCTCAGCATCACCGGGTACACCTCCGGGTCGCTGGAGGCCACCGTGGCCGCCTACCGCGCCATGAAGATCTTCAGCGACTGGCTGATCCTCCCCGTGGCGCTGACGGCACTGGCCAGCGGGTTGGCGCTGTCCTTCGGTACGCCCTGGGGGCTGGCCCGCCACCGCTGGATCGTCGTCAAATTCTGGTTGACGTCGGCGACCGTACTGCTGACGGCCTTCTCCTTGCGCCCGGGTATCGACCGGCTCGCGGCCGATGCCGTGGCCGGCACCCCGGACACCGGGCTGAGCATGGTGTCCGCGCCCTCCGTGGCGACGGCCACGTACCTCTTCGTCACCGCCGTCTCCGTACTCAAGCCCTGGGGCCTCACCCGACGCGGCGGCCGACTGCGCGCTGCACAGTCGGCCGAGGTCCGCGAACGGGCACGCAAGCACCCGAGTGATGTTGTCAGTTGAGGCCCGCCGCCTCGATGGCGGTACGGGCGATGCGGTCGTCCTGCTCCGGTGCACCACCGCCGACGCCGATCGCGCCGATCAGCCGGCCGTCCCGGTGGACCGGCACGCCACCGGCGATGAACAGCAGCGGGCGATCGAGCGCGGTGGGCAGGGTGTGGAAGAGCCCGTCGGGCCGTACGGCGTCGACGAGATCGGCGGTCGGCGCGTCCAGCTGCAGCGCGGTGTACGCCTTGCGTGTGCTGGTCTCGCCCGAGATCAGCACGGCGGTGTCGTCGCGCCGGAAGCCGAGCAGGTGGCCGCCCGCGTCCAGGACGCTGACACTGCCCTGGACACCGAGGTCAGCGGCGGCAGCGCGAGCTGCCTCCATCAGGGCGTCGGCGTCGTGGGTGGTGAGCGGGCGGACGGAGGGGGTGGTGCTCATGAGGGGTGCTCCTGTGTGTGTACGGGTATATACGGGTACATATCGCTATGGGCGCTAATGGGGGTAGGTGTGCGGGTAACGCTGAGGTCCTGCACGGATGGGCGGGCGCGATCACCTGTGTACGGGGCCTCGGACCCAGTCAGAGGGACTCGGCCCCTACCCGCGTACGGCTGCCGCGGCCTCCTCCTCAGTACTGCCGACCGCCGCCCCGCTCCCGGCTCCGGCCGCGGCACCGGCCCCCGAAGCGACGACTCGGTCGCTGCGCTCGTCCGCGCCGCTCCGGTCACCGCGGCCGCCCCGGCGCTCCAGCGCTCCCGCGAGGACCGCGACGCCCAGCGCCAGGACGGTCATCCCCACGCCGACCCAGTTCGGCGCGGTCAGTCCGAGCCCCGCCGCGATGACGATCCCGCCGAGCCAGGAGGCGAGCGCGTTGCCGAAGTTGAAGGCCGCGATGTTGCCGACCGAGGCGAGGGTGGGGGCGGCGGCCGCCTGATCCATGATCCGCTTCTGCAGCGGTGGCACGGTGGCGAATCCGAAGGCACCGATGAGGGCGACGGTGACGGTCGCGGCGGCCTTGTCGTGGGCAGCGAAGCTGAACGCGGCCAGTGAGAGCGCGAGCCCGACCAGCGACACGTACAGCATCGGCATCATGTGGCGGTCGGTGAACCGTCCCGAGACGAGGTTGCCGCCGACCATTCCCAGGCCGAAGACGGCGGTGAGCCAGACGACGGACGACGGTGCGAAGCCGGCGACCTCGGTCATCATCGAGGCGAGGTAGGTGACGGCCGCGAAGACGCCGCCGAAGCCGAGGACCGTCATCAGCATCGCCAGCCCGACCTGCGGGTTGCGGAAGACGGCGATCTCCTGGCCCATCGGGGCGGCTGCCTTCACGGGCTGGGCCGGTACCAGCCTGGCGACACCGAGGAAGCCGAGCACGCCCAGGACAGCGATGGCGACGAAGGTGGCGCGCCAGTTGATCTGCTGGGCGAGCAGGGTTCCGAACGGTACGCCCACGACGTTGGCGACGGTCAGTCCGGCGAACATCATCGAGATGGCGCCGGCCCGCTTGTGCGGCGCCACAAGATCGGCGGCCACCAGGGAGCCGATGCCGAAGAACGCGCCGTGCGCAAAGGACGAAACGATCCGCCCGGCCAGCATGACCGCGAACACCGGCGCCACGGCAGTGAGCAGGTTGCCCACCACGAACAGGCCCATCAGCAGCATCAGCATCTGCTTACGGGTGATGCGGGTGCCGAGAACGGTCGTCAGCGGGGCGCCGACGACGACGCCGAGCGCGTAGAGGGTGGTCGCGTATCCGGCCATGGGGATGGAGACACCGAAGCCCGCGGCCACGTCGGGCAGCAGCCCCATCACCGCGAACTCGGTCATCCCGATCCCGAAGGCGCCGATGGTCAGCGCCAGGAGAGCGAGCGGCATGACGGATCCCTTCGAACGATTGCATGCAGCTTTAACAAGCGTCGACAATAATTGCATACGCTGACTACTTGCAAGCGCGGGATATTTCGCCGGTGTCCTATCCTGGGTCGTACGACCTGTAAGGAGGTCCCTCGATGACGCAGCAGACCCGGCGGGCGCCGCGGCAGGACCCGCGGCGGACGGGACAGGACGAGCAGCACGGCCGCCAGGAACCTGGGGTGGACGAGCGCACGGGCGCGTCACCGAAAACGCCCACCGACCCGGCCGCGATCACGAACACCCCCTCGACCGCGTCCGCGCCACCGGCCGCGGACGCAGCCGCAGGCGTGGCCGCGTCCGGTCGGGGCTGCCCGGCCGGTTCCGGCTCCGCCCCCGCCCTCGCCCAGGGCTGGTGCGCCCTCTCCGCCCTGCACGGCCGTATCGAGTCGCACATCGAGCGCGCGTTGCAGGCTCGGCACGACCTGAGCGTCCGGGAGTTCTCCGTACTGAACGTGCTCAGCGAGCAGCACGACGGCCCGGGCGGCCACCTGCGGATGCACCAGGTCGCGGACTCGGTCGTACTCAGCCAGAGCGCCACCACTCGCCTGGTCACCCGCCTCGAAGAGCGCCACCTGCTCTCCCGGTACCTGTGCCCCGACGACCGGCGCGGCATCTACACCAACGTCACCGACGAAGGGCGTCAACTGCTCGAAGAGGCCCGTCCGACGCACGACGCGGCGCTGCTCGAAGCACTCCAGGACGCCGCAAAACGCCCCGAACTGGCCCCTCTGGTGACCGCGGTCGAAACCCTCGCAACTCCTGCCTGAGCAGGGGTGCGTAGGGTCCCGCTCATGAGCGACATCGAGATCCGCCCAGCGACCGAGGACGACATTCCGGCCATCGTCGCCATGCTGGCCGACGACGCACTGGGCGCCACCCGCGAAAGCCCGGACGACTTGGCCCCGTACCGCGCGGCGTACAAGCTGTTGGCCGCCGATCCCCACCAGCACCTGGTCGTCGCCGTACGCGGCGACCGCCCGGTGGGGACACTCCAACTCACGGTGATACCCGGGCTTTCACGACGCGGCAGCAGCCGTTCGACCATCGAGGCGGTACGCGTCCACGCGGACGAGCGGGGCAGCGGACTGGGCACCCGGCTGATCGAGTGGGCGGTCTCCGAGTCCCGCGCCCTCGGCTGCCGGCTGGTCCAGCTCACCTCCGACGCGACACGCGTCGACGCCCACCGCTTCTACGAACACCTCGGCTTCGAGGCGTCCCACCTGGGCTTCAAGCTCCACCTCTGATCTCGCGCCAGCCTGCGTCGACGCGTTCTCCCCCGACCGCCGCCTCGCGTTCCCGCCGGCTCGGCCCGCCTCGGGGTGCCCGCGTTACCGCCGTCCCGGGCGCCTCGGGGCGTCCGGTACGCCGGGATGCCCTGGGGCGCCCGGACCAGCCGGGTCGCCCGGGGCACCTTGGCCACCCGGCCTTCAGCCGTAACACATTCCGCGCAGCGCCCCCGCGCCGGTCCCGCACCCCCTTCACCCCACATGCCTCTTCTCCCCGCGTCTCCTTAGCCGCCGCTCCCACCCTCGTCACGGGTACGAGCCGTCCGCGACCTGGCCCGATGCGCCTTCTGCCGACAGGCTCCACCACAGAACCGTGCCGGCCGCCCCGTACGCGCGGGCGAAACAGGGGCTGCACACACCTCGCACCGAGTTTCGTTACGGTCCCGCAGTTGGCGAGGGAGTTTCGTCACGCCTCCACCGACCCGCAGCCCGTCGCACATCAACGTCGTCATCCGCCCCTGCGGCGCCCCCGACGAGACCCGTCGCCGCTCCATCGAGAGACACCCGACCAGCAGCGCCAGGACATCGTCGAGGCCGATGTCCTTCCTTACACCGCCCGCCTCTTGGGCCCGTGCGAGCAAGACACCCAGAGCCCCGGCGAAGTCCCGCTCGACCTGCGGGGAGGGCTGGTAACCACCCTCGCCGGCCGCTTCCAGCGCGTCGCACAGCGCTTTGTTGCGGGACGCCAGCCGAACCACAGACGCGAGGAACCGAAAAAAGACAGCAACGGGGTCCGCAGCATCCGCCAAGTCCCGTGCGGTGTCGGTGAAGAGCTGCACCCGGTCGGCGACTGCGGCCCTGAACAGGGCGTCCTTGGACGGGAAATGCCGGTAGACGGTACCGGCACCGACACCGGCGCGCCGCGCGATCTCACCCAGCGGTACGCCCAACCCCTGTTCTTCGAAAGCAGTTCGGGCCGCCTGCAACACCAGCGCCCTGTTGCGACGCGCGTCCGCCCGCGCAGGTGCGGACGTCCCACTCGTCGCCATCCACCCTCCTCAGAACCGTCGACAGCCAGGCCGAGTGTTCTTCACACTCAACCGGGTCTTTCGTTCCGATTCTAAAGGGGCCCGAAATCAAGATCACCAACAGCCGCGCCGTCACGGCGGACGGAGCGATGAGCGCGCAGGGCGACGCGGCGGCCCCGGCCCTGTGACGTGCCGCCGTCGAGGGAGCGGGAGCGCACGGGGCTTCAACATCCAGCCTTATTGCGGCTCCATCACCCCGCCACTGGAGTACGGCCAAATGGAACTGGCTCACCACGGCCGCACCGACCGTCACGGATACGCCATACGCAGCCGACACACGGCCACTCGACGGCACCCAACTCAACGCGTCTGGGCGGCTGTTGGAGAGGAGAGGATCGCTCTCGCCCAGCGCTCCCGTTTCACGTGAAACAGCTACCGCCCGACAAAAAAATGGGGTGTCGTTTCACGTGAAACGACACCCCAGGTACCGCGCGTCAAAGGCGCTGCGCGGTGAGCACTCGGAGCCTCAGCCCGCGATGACCTCATCCCATGCCGCACCCGCCGCAGCGGCCGCCCCGTCACCGTCCACCGTGACGCCGAGTCCCCGCAGGCCCGCCGCCAACGCCGCAAGGGACGCCAGCACCACGCCCCGCTCTGCCGCCTGCCCGTAGTGGTTCACCCGGATCATCTCCTTGGCCAGCGCCCCTGCCGCAGCCTGGACGGGCACCACGACCGTGCCGTCGGCGGCGTCCAACGCGGCGGAGACGATGTCGCGGGCGTCCATGTCCGCGGGGACGCGCAGAGTCGTGGCCGCCGGGGCCGCGTCCTCGTCCCGCAGCACGTACGAGGTCAGGGCACCGAGTGCACGCACGCCCGCCCGTACCGCCGCCGCAGCCGCCCGGTGCCGGGTGATGACAGCGTCCAGGCCCTCCGCGTCGACCCGGTTCACGGCCTGCTCCAGAGCGAGCATCTCCAACTGTGCCGGAGCGTGCGGCAGCGCGGCACGTCCGCCGTCGATCCACCGCTCCTTCCAGTCCAGCAGCGAGAGGTAGGAGCGGCGGGGAGCCTGTTCGTTGGCTGCGATGCGCTCCCAGGCCCGCGGGCTCACCGACACAGCCGAAACGCCGGCCGGCCCTCCCAGTGCCTTCTGCCCGCCGATCACGCACAGGTCGACACCCCACTCGTCGGTGCGCAGCGGTTCGGCTCCCACCGAGGCCACGGCGTCGAGCATGAACAGCGCGCCGTGCTCCCGCACGACGGCACCGATCTCGGCGACCGGGTTGGTGTTACCGGTCGCCGCCTCGGCGTGCACCAGGCTCACGAAGTCGATGGCGGGGTGCTCACGCAGCGCCTCCGCCACCTGCTCCGGGCGCACGGCTCCCGTGAACGGGGCGCTGATCGTGACGACCTCGGCGCCACAGGACCGCAGCCAGCCGCCGAAGGTCTCACCGTACGGCCCGGTCACGATGTTGAGAGCCATGTCGCCGGGGCCCACGGCGGAAAGGATGCACGCCTCCAGCGGCAGCAGCGCCTCGCCCTGCATGGCCACGACGTCGGCCCGGGTACGCATCAGCGCCGCGACCTTGTCCTCGATCCGCGCGAAGTGTCCGGCGGTGAGCGGCGGCAGATCGAGCAGATCCGGGGCGTCGGAGGTCGTGTTCACGGCGGTCGCGTCAGTCACGGTGGCCTTCCATCGGTAGCGGGCCGCGGTGCGGCGGCTCCTGATATGTGGCTCGACTGTACGTCCGGCGCGTTCACCCCTGCCGTACGGGCTCGCGTCCCGCCCCGCCACCGTCAGCGGCCGCGCCAGCCCTTCGCGTCGACTCCACCCGGCACCGGCCCCGCGGGCTCGTACGGGCCCCGGGTGAAGACGAAGGTGCCCACGTCCAGGTGGCTGACCGAGCCGTCCTCGCTACGGACGACGCGCAGCCTCTCACCGGCGAAGTAACCGTCCAGCCCGGTCCAGGTACCGTCCGCCTCCGCACGGAACCGCGAAGCACGGCCTCCAGGGCCCGACAACAGCGAAATCTCCAGCGCCCGTGCAGCCCCCAACCGCAGTACGTACGGGTGCGCCCCCCAGTACCACGGCCCTGTGAGGGCCAGCAGTTCCTCGTCCAACGGCCCGGCCAACGGGCTCCACGGCTCGGGGATACGCGGTTCGCGATCCGCGACGATCCCGGCCAGGTCGGCGGCGACGGCGCTGACGGCCGGCCCCGACGTGCAGTTCGCCAGCACGACACCGGCAACGTCCTCGGCAACGTCGATCCACAGGGACGCCAGAAAGCCGGGCATGGATCCGGTGTGGCCGAACAGCAGGCGTCCGTTCCACCGCACGAGCTGGAAACCGAGCCCGAAGCCGCCGTCCCACGCCGTGCCCTCCGGCGGTACGGACGGAGCCCGCATCTCGGCCAGGGTGGCGGCGCTGAGCACCCGGTCGTCACCGCGAACCAGGAACGCCGCCCAGCGCCCCAGGTCCTCGACCGTGGACCAGAGCTGTCCGGCCGGGCTCATCAGACCGGTGTCCTGGGCGGGCTCCGGCAGCAACACGTCCGCCCAGGGATGCACCGCCCATCCGTCGGCATACGGAACCTGCGGCCGGAGCGTCGTACGGATCATGCCCAGCGGCTCCAACACCTCCCGGCGCAGTACCTCATCCCAGGGCTGCCCACCGCGCAGGTGCTCGACCAGGGAGCCCAGCAGGGCGTATCCCGGGTTGGAGTAGTGGAACCGCCGTCCGGCGGGCAGACGGCGCGGATCTCCCTCGAAGAGGTCTCCGGACTCCTGCCTCAGGGAGCCGGGCGTCCGCTCCCACCAGGGGCCACGAGCCTCGGCCGCCAGTCCTGAGCTGTGCGAGAGGAGCTGGGCGACCGTCACCTCCGGAGCGGCGCTGCCCGGCACATGCTTGCCGAGCGGATCGTCCAGTGTGAGCAACCCTTCGTCGCGCAGCCGCAGCACTAGGACCGCGACGAACGTCTTGGTGATCGAACCGATCCGGTACTGCACCTCCACACCACCGGCTGCGCCGCCGCCACTGCCACTGCCATTGCCACTACGAGACGCGGTCCATGCCACCTTCCCGTCCCGTATCACGGCACCCGTCAGCGACGGTGCACGTCCTTCGGCCTGGCCGACCGCCAGCCGCCGCAACAGCGCCCGCCTCGTCTCCGGCAACAAGGCCCCGAACTGCCCCGCCTCGCTCTCTCCCGTACCGTTCAGCTCCCCCTCCGGACCCAATTCCTCGCGCACATCGGACGGTTCCGCGCTCATGGCACTCCTCGGCAGTTCAACAACCACGGTCCGGACAAGGATGGAGCACCCATCCCATCACCCGCACCGTCAAACCCGTCCGAGCCCTTGGACGTGACGCCGACGTCAACAGCTACGGTCGTCACGCGCCCGGAACAGCACCTGCCGGGCCCGGACGGGGGAGACATGCGGATCGGAGAACTGGCCGAGCGAGCCGGCACCACCACACGCACCCTGCGGTACTACGAAGCGCGCGGGCTGCTCCCCGCCGAGCGCACGGCCAACGGTCACCGCACCTACGACGAAGCAGATCTACGGCTGCTGCGACAGATCCAGATGCTGCAACGCTTCGGCTTCGAGCTGGAAGAGACCCGGCCCTTCGTGGAATGCCTGCGCGCCGGCCACCCAGCAGGCGACGCCTGCCCCGCCTCGCTCCAGGTCTACCGGCGCAAGCTGGCCGAACTGGATGCCTGCATCGCCCAACTCCAGGACGTACGTGAGCAGGTGGGCGGCCAACTGGTCCGTGCCGAGGAGGCCATGGTCGAGCTGGCCGGCTCGACCTCACAGCCCGGCGGACCCCACCCCCCACTGTGCGAGCTCACCCACCCCGACAGCTGACTCCACCCCCACCGATGCGTCGGCCTCCTCGCCCAACAACGCGATGGTCTCCCCGAGGGGCCCGCTGTTCCTCCGCCATGAGCCATCGCGCCGCATGGACCATGTGCAGCACCGACCGAAGCCGGTCACGATCCTGCTCGGAGCCGAGATCGCTCAGGTACGCGGGCAGAATCATCCCCAGCGTCCTGAGGTCCTGCTGCTCACAGAGCCGGGCCGGCAAGCCCGCCAGCGATGCCCCCGTAGCGCCCGCAACACTCACAGAACCCTCAGCCCCCTCAGCCCCCTCAGCCTTCCGGGCTCCCGCCGCTTCAGCCACCCCCCACCCGGCAGCCGTCCCTCGCAGCCCCTCAGCGATGGCGAGGCGGTTCCACATCCCGTAATCCCCACCCGGCGCATCCCCCACCCGCTCCGCGGCGCGCTGAAAGTACTCGTGCGCCACAGCGTTCTCACCCAGCTCCCGGTGAGCACGCGCCATGTTCGCGTAGAGGGACGCGTAGAACCCGCTGACGCGTTTGTCGCTCACCCGGTCCGCCCGGTCCAAGCACTCCTGGTTCCACCGGAGCGTTTCCTCCGGCGTCTCTTGGTGCCGCGCCACGTAATGAGCGGCAATACATGCTTCGTAATCGTCACTCGCGGCCTCCCACGCCTCCAGGAATAGCCGGCGCGCTGCGCCGTCCTCGCCCCGCGCCTCGGCTTCCATGCCTCGCACGCACAGCCGCACCACGTGATTGCCCGCATCCATCGTTCGGCTCCCCCTCAGTCCGTTTCACGTGAAACAAGCGCCTGCACCGGCATGACCAAGGTGGTGAAACTGCCTTGGTCAGCGGAGCGCACAACCACCGGCTCGCCCTCGGAAGCAACCTCCAGCAGCACATCGGGCCCCACACCCGACTCCAGAGCAGGAACGAGCACCGCCGGATCGAAGGCGATACGCAACGGCGGACCCGAACAGGCCGCACTCACCTCGACCGCCGCCCGTCCCCCATCTCCTCCCTCGCCCTCACTCCCGCCCCCGCTGACAAGCACCTCCTGAGCTCCCGCCCGGACGGTGATCACAGCGCCCTTCTCCCGCTCGGCAAAAGCCTCACGGAGCGCCGTCCGGTCCGCGATGATCCGATGTCGGACGGCTCCTGTTCCGTCCAGCACCACCCGATAATCGGGAAACTCCCCCGCATCCCCCACGAAGGCGCGGCTCACCCCGCCCTCCCCGATCAGGCGCCCTTCATCACCGTCGACCTTGATGTCGATGTGCTGCTGTCGCAGTGCCCACGCCGCCGTCTCCGCCAATTCCCCGGCCTCGATCAGTAGCCGGCACGGAGCGCCACCCGTCGTCGCCCGCAGGGTCCGGACCGCCAACCGGTACCGGTCGGTGGCCACCACCCGTACCTCGCCGTCGTCGAGTTCGAGAAGCACACAGCCGAGCACCGGGTGTTTCGCACGCGTATCGGCGTCCGCGACCGCGGGCCCCACCTGCCGTACCGCGCTGGCCAGCTCCGCACCACCGACACCGGCCCATCCCCGCGGCGGCTGCGGAGCCTCCGCCGGGCTCCCTCGCAGCATCTCCTCGATCAACACCCGCGCGGCATCCGCCGTCCGTCGCGTCCGCTCCAGATGCATGTGCAGGGCCGTACGGGCTTCCGCCTCGCCCCCGTCCAGTACGGCCCTGGCATCCAGCAGCGGCAGCCCTGCCTCCCGCAACCTGCGGAGCAGCACAGCACGGCCCTCCTGCTCGGCCCCGTAGAACCGGTAACCGCTCGCCGGGTCGACCTTGAGGGGACGCAGGACGCCACAGTCGTCGTAGAAGCGCAACGCGCTCGGAGCCAGGCCCACCCGCCGGCCGAACGCTCCGATGCCCAGCAGTTCATCGCTCTCGTCCATGACCGCGATTGTGGGACTTCAAGCAACCTGAAGGTCAAAGCCGGTTCGTCGGCGCCGCGCTCCCGTTCACCTGTGCGGGCGTTCGGCCGAGCGTCCGCCAGACCCGGTCGCGCAGCAACTCGTACTCGTCACCGCGGCGCGGTGGCCGACCCACAGGCCGCTGAACGGCCCGGCTGCCGGACACCACCTGACCACGCTTGAACTGCTCGTGCGTGAGGTCGATCTCGATGTCGCTGGAAAGCCGGTTCCACCAGTGGTAACCGTGCTGTTCCCCGTCTAGGTGGACCTCCCCGACCAGGAGCTCACCACCGAAGAAGTCGTGCACGACGAGAGCCGTGATGTCGCAGTGGCCCCAGGCCGGGTTTTCAGTGGTCCAGGGACTACGGGCGAGATCGTCGGCCGAACAGGTGTCAGCAGCCCAGCTCGATCGGACCGCCTGCGTGATGTCAGTGAGCGTCAGAGGAATCATGTGGCGCAGCATCACAGCCACCACTGACAACGCGGGCGTGATGCGAGTTGCACAACGCAGCGGACGCCCGACAGCCCGCGTCAGCCGGCCTGCGTGGCGGGACGAACAGTTCCGTACGCCCGTCACGCGGAGCGGGCGACCTCCCAGGCCGCCTCGATCATCCGGAAGATCTCGTCCACCGCGGCCTCCGGTTCGGCCTCCTCACGGGCGAGCGAATAGGCGTCGATCACGAACCGCGCGATCGTCCGGGCGGCCGTCGTGGTCTGCGGCAGGCCGGGGTCGGCGGCGATGATCGCCGCCAGCGACTCCGCATGGCGCAGCCGCATCGACTCCTCGTACTTCCGCAGGGCGGGCGATGCGTCGATCATGTGCCAGATCGGGGCGGCGGCCTCCGCCGTGCAGTGACGCACCAGGGCCTGGATCTCGCGGCGCAGCGCGGGGATGAGCGGCTCGTGGGGCGCCCGGCCGGTGACCGCCTGGACGAGGCGTTGCTCGAAGTCTTCGTCCTGCTCGAACACCAGGGCCTCTTTCGAGGCGAAGTGGGAGAAGAGCGTGGTGACGGCCACGTCCGCCTCCGCGGCCACGTCACGGATGCCCACCTCGTCGTACCCGCGTTCCAGGAAGAGCCGCAGGGCGGCGTCGGCGATCTTCTGGCGCGTCGCTGCTTTCTTGCGCTCACGGCGTCCGGACGGCTCCGTCATGCCCTGATGCTATCAGGTACGAGACTGTAACTGTTCCGGAACGCTAACTGTTAGTGCTACGGTCCCGGCATGAAGAAAGTGAGCTTCACCGAATTCGGCGGCCCGGACGTCCTGCACCTCATCGACGCCGAGGAGCCCCACGCGGGCCCCGGGCAGATACGTATCGCCGTGCGGGCGGCGGGCGTGAACCCCGTCGACTGGCGGATCCGCGAGGGCCAGTTCCAGAAGGCCAATCCGATCGAGCTGCCCGCGGGGGTCGGGCTGGACGCCTCCGGAGTGGTGGACGAGGTCGGTGAGGGCGTCGAAGGGGTCCAGGCCGGCGACCACGTCTTCGGCGAGGGCACGAGCACCTACGCCGAGTTCGCCGTGCTGTCGGCCTGGGCCCGTATGCCCGAGCACCTGACGTTCGAAGAGGCGGCCGGGTACCCCTCCGTGATGGAGACCGCGCTGCGCATCATCCGCCAGGTCGGGGTGCGGCCCGGGCAGACGCTGCTGGTCAGCGGTGCGTCCGGGGGCGTCGGTTCGGCAGTGCTGCAGATCGCCCGCGACCGCGGCATCACCGTGATCGGCACGGCCGGGGCCGCGAACCAGGACTATCTGCGCAGCCTGGGCGCCACCGCCACCACGTACGGCGAGGGCTGGACCGAGCGGGTGCGGCAGCTCGGCCGCGTCGACGCGGCCCTCGACCTGGCCGGTTCGGGCGTGATCCGCGAACTCGTCGAACTGACCGGGGACCCGCAGAAGGTCATCTCCATCGCCGACCTCGGCGCGCCGGAGTTCGGCGTCCGCTTCTCCGGCGTGGCCGGAAGCGTGCCGGACGCGCTCGCCGAGGCCGCCGCCCTCATCGCGCGGGGCAAGCTCCACATCCCGGTCGAGAAGACGTACACGCTCGCCGAGGCCGCGGCGGCGCACAGCGACAGCCAGGCCGGTCACACCCGCGGGCGCCGGGTCATCGTCGTCTGACCCGCTTCCCGCGCGGCCGGGCGATCCGCTTCCCTCTCAGAAACCCTGCCGGGCCCGCCCGGCAGGTGTACGACACGCAAGGAGTCCCATGCACACTCCTGTAACGATCATCGGCGCCGGCCTCGGCGGCCTGGTGCTGGCCCGCGTCCTGCACGTACACGGCATCCCGGCCGTGGTCTACGAGGCGGAGCCATCGCCGACGGCGCGTTCACAGGGCGGGCTGCTCGACATCCACGCCCACAGCGGCCAACCCGCGCTCGAAGCAGCCGCCTTGACGGACGAGTTTCGCGGCATCGTTCTGGAGGGCCGCCAAGCGACACGGCTCCTCGACCGGAACGGGACCGTCCTCTTCAGCAAGGCCGACGACGGCACCGGCACGAGCCCCGAGGTACAGCGCGGCGACTTGCGGCAGATCCTGCTCGACGCGCTCCCCACCGGCACCGTCATGTGGGGCCACAAGACCGCCGGCGTGCGCGCCCTCGGTGAGGGGCGTCACGAGGTGGCCTTCGCCGACGGCTCCACCGTCACCACGGCCCTCCTGGTCGGCGCGGACGGCGCCTGGTCACGCGTCCGGCCGCTGCTCTCCGACGCCTCCCCCGAATACGTCGGCCGGTCCTTCGTCGAAACCTGTCTGCACGACGCCGACACCCGGCACCCGGCCACCGCGAAAGCGGTCGGCGGCGGGACGCTCGCGGCGGTCGACCCGGACGAGCGCGGGAAATGGCTCGTGGCACACCGGGAGAAGGACGACACCCTGCGCACCTACATCACACTGGCCAAGCCCCAGGACTGGTTCACCACCGTCGACTTCACCGATACCGCAGTGGCCGCCGCACGGATCGCGCAGGAGTACGACGGCTGGGCACCGGAACTCACCGCCCTGATCACCGGCATCGACACCGCACCGGTCCTGCGCCCCCTCCACGCCCTGCCGGTCGGGCACCGCTGGGACCGGATACCGGGAGTGACCTTGCTCGGGGACGCCGCCCACCTCAGCCCCCCTGACGGCGAGGGCGCCAACCTGGCCATGCAGGACGCCGCCGAACTCGGCACGGCCCTGGCCGCGCACCCCGACGCCATCGAGACCGCCCTCACCACATACGAGCAGGCCCTGTTCCCCCGCAGCGCCACGGCCGCCGCGGCCTCCGAGGTCACTCACAACCCCACACCCCAGGAGTTCATCAGCTTCTTCACCAGGTAGGCAGGGGAAAAGCACAGGGGTGCCACCCGAACGGGTGACACCCCTCATCTGCGGTTCTCCGCCCGCAGGCCGCTACACCGCTCGTCAGGTCTGCGCCATGTCCACAAAACGGGAGTAGTGCCCCTGGAAAGCCACGGTGATGGTCGCCGTCGGGCCGTTACGGTGCTTGGCCACGATCAGGTCGGCCTCGCCGGCGCGGGGCGACTCCTTCTCGTAGGCGTCCTCGCGGTGCAGCAGGATGACCATGTCCGCGTCCTGCTCGATGGAGCCGGACTCACGCAGGTCGGAGACCATCGGTTTCTTGTCCGTACGCTGCTCGGGGCCACGGTTCAGCTGCGAGAGCGCGATGACCGGCAGTTCCAGCTCCTTGGCCAGCAGTTTGAGGTTACGGGACATGTCCGAGACCTCCTGCTGACGGCTCTCGGCGCGCTTGGATCCGCCGGACTGCATCAGCTGGAGGTAGTCGATGACCACCAGCTTCAGCTCGTTGCGCTGCTTGAGGCGGCGGCACTTCGCGCGGATCTCCATCATCGACAGGTTCGGCGAGTCGTCGATGTAGAGCGGCGCAGCCGACACGTCCGGCATCCGCCGGGCCAGGCGGGTCCAGTCCTCGTCCGTCATCGAGCCGGACCGCATGTGGTGCAGGGCCACCCGCGCCTCGGCGGACAGCAGACGCATCGCGATCTCGTTGCGGCCCATTTCGAGCGAGAAGATCACGCTCGGCAGGTTGCTCTTGATGGAGCACGCCCGGGCGAAGTCCAGCGCGAGGGTGGACTTACCCATCGCGGGGCGGGCCGCGATGACGATCATCTGGCCGGGGTGCAGGCCGTTGGTGAGGGAGTCCAGGTCGGTGAAGCCGGTGGGTACGCCGGTCATCTGGCCCTGGCGGGAGCCGATCGCCTCGATCTCGTCGAGGGCGCCCTCCATGATGTCGCCGAGCGGCAGGTAGTCCTCGCTGGTGCGCTGCTCGGTGACGGCGTAGATCTCCGCCTGGGCACTGTTGACGATCTCGTCGACGTCGCCGTCGGCCGCGTATCCCATCTGGGTGATGCGGGTGCCGGCCTCGACGAGCCGCCGCAGGACCGCCCGTTCATGGACGATCTCGGCGTAGTACTCGGCGTTGGCCGCCGTCGGCACGGACTGGACCAGGGTGTGCAGATACGACGCGCCGCCCACCCGGGCGATCTCGCCACGCTTGGTCAGCTCGGCCGCGATGGTGATCGGGTCGGCCGGCTCGCCCTTGGCGTACAGGTCGAGGATCGCCTGGTAGATCAGCTCGTGGGCCGGCCGGTAGAAGTCGTGGCCCTTGAGCACCTCGACGACGTCCGCGATGGCGTCCTTGGACAGCAGCATGCCGCCGAGCACGGACTGCTCGGCGTCCAGGTCCTGGGGCGGTACGCGCTCGAAGCCGCCGGAGGACCAGCCACCCTCCTCGTCGCCACCGCGGTCGCGGCGGTCGTCGCGGCCCCGGCCCTTGCCCTCGCCTCGACGGGAGCGCGCGGCGGGCAGCCGGTCACTGGGGCCGGCGTCAGCCCAGGGGTCTTCCACGGGCTCGGGCATGCTCACCCCGGCACCTCCTCCCGTCCGCGGCGCGGACCTTGCTGTGCCCCTCTTTCTTACGGCACAGCACTGACAAATCGAGACGCCCGGCTCCGGTTACGGCGCGTCGAGTTCGGATGGGTTCTCAGGCCGGATCAGGGGCCAGGCGCCGGACTACGGTAGGCCCGCCGGGACCGTCCGCCAATCTGGTTATCCACAGGCCATGTGGACGATGGCCCCGTTCCTGTGGAGAAGTCCGCCGATCCTGTGCACGGCACGGGGGACACCGCTGTGGACAAACACACAATCAGTCGACCCCTGGCCACCTGACCTGCGACTTTGTCGTCCATAGGCTGTGCAGGAGAAAAACTTCGGCAACCTGTTCATGATCGGGCCGAACGGCGTGGAGGAGAACGCTCCACGCGCTGCGAAGTAATGATTGCTCAGCAGTTGTGCCACTTACCTGTGGAAGATTAGATTGGCGGCATGACACAGGCTCCCGCGACGCCGCGGCGTACCGACCGCCGCCACGACCGCGAGATCATCTCGCTCGCCCTGCCCGCCTTCGGAGCGCTCGTCGCGGAACCGCTCTTCGTCATGGTCGACAGCGCCGTCATCGGTCACCTCGGCACCCGGCAGCTCGCCGGGCTCGGCGTCGCCGCCCCGCTGCTGACGACCGCGGTCTCGGTCTTCGTCTTCCTCGCGTACGCCACCACCGCCGCCGTCGCCCGGCGGGTCGGCGCCGGTGACCGCTCGGCCGCCATCCGGCAGGGTATGGACGGTATCTGGCTCGCCCTGCTGCTGGGCGCCGCCGTACTGGCCGCCGTCCTGCCCACCGCACCCTGGCTCGTCGACATCTTCGGTGCCTCGGCCACCGCTGCCCCGTACGCCATCACGTACCTGCGCATCAGCGCCCTCGGCATCCCGGCGATGCTCGTGGTGCTGGCGGCCACCGGCGTACTGCGCGGCCTCCAGGACACCCGGACACCGTTGTACGTCGCCATCGGCGGCTTCTCCGTCAACGCGGCCCTGAACATCGGACTGGTCTACGGCGCCGGACTCGGCATCGCCGGATCCGCCTGGGGGACGGTCATCGCCCAGTGCGGTATGGCCGCCGTCTACCTGGTCGTCGTGGTGCGGGGCGCCCGTCGGCACGGCGCCTCCCTCCGGCCGGACGCGGCCGGGATCCGCGCCTGCGCCCAGGCCGGGGTGCCGCTGCTCGTTCGTACGCTCTCGCTGCGCGCCGTCCTCATGATCGCGACCGCCGTGGCCGCCCGCCTCGGGGACGCCGAGGTGGCCGCCCACCAGATCGTCATCACCCTGTGGTCCCTGCTGGCCTTCGCCCTGGACGCCATCGCCATCGCCGGCCAAGCGATCATCGGCCGCTACCTGGGAGCCGACGACGTGACGGGCGCCAAGGCCGCCTGCCGCCGCATGGTGCAGTGGGGCCTCGCCTCCGGCGTGGTGCTCGGGCTGCTCGTCGTCCTCTCGCGGCCGCTGTTCATGCCACTGTTCACCGACGACCAGGCCGTGAAGGACGCGCTGCTGCCCGCGCTCCTGGTCGTCGCCCTCACCCAACCGGTCGCCGGCATCGTCTTCGTTCTCGACGGCGTGCTGATGGGCGCCGGTGACGGTCCCTACCTGGCCTGGGCGATGCTGGTGACGCTGGCCCTCTTCGCGCCGGCCGCACTGCTGGTGCCGGTCATCGGTGGCGGCCTGACCGCGCTGTGGTGGGCCATGACCCTGATGATGACCGTGCGGATGCTGACATTGTGGGCACGCACCCGGTCGGGCCGCTGGATTGTGACCGGAGCCTCGCGTTGAAGCCACCCGAAACAATGGCCCCGTGCTGATAATGACCCTGTGCGCCCGCTTGCCAGGAAGATCGTCCTGCCCCTGACGCTGACTGTCGTCGGGGCAGGCGCCATAGTGGGCTACGCCTCCCAGGAAGCCGACACCAGCAGCCGTGGCAACGGCACGCTCAGAAGCGGTCACGGGAAGTCGGGAGAGGCCCGCCAGGACCCCCAGGACCAGGACCCTGCCGCCACCGCGCCCGCCGACGACGGCAGCGCGTACACCCCGCGCAGTACCGAGCAGAACGCCCGCGTGGGGGCCCTCTTCGAGAAGGACGACTCCGGCGACCACTTCTGCACCGCCAGCGTCGTGCAGAGTCCCGGCCGAAACATGCTGATCACCGCGGCGCACTGCGCTTTCGACGTCGAGACCGGCGAACCCGTCAACGACCTCGTCTTCGCACCCGACTACCGCGACGGCAAGGAGCCGACCGGCCTGTGGAAGGTCGAGAAGGTCGTCGTCGACGAACGCTGGGCCAAGTCCCAGGACGAGGACATGGACGTCGCCTTCCTCGTCCTCGGCAGCAAGGACGGCAAGCAGATCCAAGACGTGCTGGGCGGCAACACCCTCGGCATCGACCCCGGCTTCGACAATGACGTCAAGATCACCGGCTACCCCACCAGCAGTGAGACACCGATCTCCTGCCACAACCGCGCCACGAAGTTCAGCGACACACAGATGCGCGTCCGGTGCACCGACTTCGCGGGCGGCACGAGCGGCAGCCCCTGGCTCGCCGACTACGACCCGAAGAGCCACACCGGCACGGTGATCGGCGTCCTGGGCGGGCACCAAGGCGGCGGCGACGAGGACGACATCTCCTACGCCGCGTACTTCGGTGACGCTGTCGCCGATCTGTACGAGCGGGCCCAGGAAGAGGACGAAGGCTGAGAGCCGGCGACTCTCAGCAGCCCCGTGCGCATGCGTGAGGGCCGCACCCCGTTACCGGAGTGCGGCCCTCACGCGTGCTGCGGTGTCGCTGCTATCAGGCGGCGACGACCTCGACGCCCAGCTTCGCGACGACGTCGCTGTGCAGGCGTACGGACACCTGGTGCGCGCCCAGGGTCTTGATCGGCGAGCCGAGCTCGACGCGGCGCTTGTCCACGTCGGGGCCGCCCGCAGCCTTGATCGCCGAGGCGACGTCGGCCGGGGTGACGGAGCCGAACAGGCGGCCGGCGTCGCCGGCACGCACGGCCAGCTTCACCTTGACGCCCTCGAGCTGGCCCTTGATCTCGTTGGCCTGCTCGACCGAGGCGATCTCGCGGATCTTGCGACCGCGGCGGATCTGCTCGACGTCCTTCTCGCCACCCTTGGTCCAGCGGATCGCGAAACCGCGCGGGACCAGGTAGTTACGGGCGTAACCGTCGCGGACGTCGACGACGTCGCCGGCGGTGCCGAGGCCGGAGACCTCGTGGGTGAGGATGATCTTCATGTGTCGGTCACCCTTCCCTTATCGCGCAGTGGAGGTGTAGGGCAGCAGCGCCATCTCACGGCTGTTCTTCACGGCCGTGGCGACGTCACGCTGGTGCTGGGTGCAGTTGCCGGTCACCCGGCGGGCACGGATCTTGCCGCGGTCGGAGATGAACTTCCGCAGCAGGTTCGTGTCCTTGTAGTCGACGTAGGAGATCTTCTCCTTGCAGAACACGCAAACCTTCTTCTTAGGCTTGCGAGCAGGCGGCTTCGCCATTGTCTCTCTCCAGTGAGTTCAAGAAGTTTGTGCTGACGCCCTCAGGCCCCCGGCCGTCTCGCGCTGTTTCACGTGAAACAGCGCGTGTACGTGCCGGATGTCGGACCTAGAAGGGCGGCTCGTCCGAGTAGCCGCCGCCGGAGCCGCCGCCCCAGCCACCGCCGCCACCCTGCTGGCCGCCGCCGGCAGGAGCACCGGTCGCCCACGGGTCGTCGGCGGGAGCACCGCCGCCGCCCTGCTGGCCACCGCCGGGGCCGCCGCCCCAGCCGCCGCCACCCTGGCCACCGCCCTGCGGACCGCCGCCGAAGCCGCCGCCCTGGCCACCGCGGCCCGAGGTCTTGGTGACCTTGGCCGTGGCATTGCGCAAGCTGGCGCCGACCTCGTCGACGTCGAGCTCGTAGACCGTGCGCTTGACGCCCTCGCGGTCCTCGTACGACCGCTGCTTCAGGCGGCCCTGCACGATCACGCGGGTGCCCCGCGTAAGGGACTCGGCGACGTTCTCCGCCGCCTGACGCCACACCGAGCAGGTCAGGAACAGGCTCTCGCCGTCCTTCCACTCATTGGTCTGACGGTCGAAGGTGCGGGGGGTGGACGCGACGCGGAACTTCGCGACCGCCGCACCGGACGGGGTGAAGCGCAGCTCGGGGTCGTCGACAAGATTGCCGACGACCGTGATGACGGTCTCGCCTGCCATTAGGGGAACCTCTCGGCGGGTGTGCTGCTGGCTGCTGGTGTTGCTACTCGAACCCGGTTACCGCTGACGCTGATGCGTCAGTGGGTCTCGGGACGGAGGACCTTGGTCCGGAGGACCGACTCGTTCAGGTTCATCTGACGGTCGAGTTCCTTGACGACCGCAGGCTCGGCCTGCAGGTCGATGACCGAGTAGATGCCCTCGGGCTTCTTGTTGATCTCGTACGAGAGACGACGACGGCCCCAGGTGTCGACCTTCTCGACCTTTCCGTTGCCCTCACGGACGACGGAGAGGAAGTTCTCGATCAGCGGGGAGACAGCGCGCTCCTCGAGATCGGGGTCGAGGATGACCATCACCTCGTAGTGACGCATGTAGAACCCACCTCCTTTGGACTCAGCGGCCACGGTCGTTCCGTGGCAGGAGGGTCATGATGCGTTCCGCACCCGGCCCGGCCAGGAGACCTGGGCAGACGTGGGCGCAGACTGTACAGAGTACCCGCCCGCGGGCTTCCGGTTGAAATCCGGCCGCTGATCCCCCCAATCTGGAACACAACGGGTGTGAGCGGCGTTACAGTTCGCCGCCCTGTCTTCGGAGGTGCCGCATGGCACAGGCAGTCCGGCCGCAGCACGGCCTCCTCTCTTTTCTGAACAGCGACGGCAAGGCCCATCCCGTCGAGAACACCCTCGTCGCCGTGACGCTGGTGTTCGGCGCGATCGCCTTCGCCACCGCCCACTTCCACCACCTTCACCTGCTGAGTTCCTGGACGGGGCTGATCGGCATCGGTACCGGCGCGTGGGGTCAGTTCATCTCCGCCACCACCGGCGAGCGCTTCCTGCTGATCATCGGCCTCGGCGCCGCGGCGGTCGGCTTCTTCCTCGGCATGGCGCACGGAGGCCTCTTCGGCGGGCTGCTCGGCTAGCCGGGCGGCGGGGCTCCACCCCCCTACGCCCAAACGGGGCGCTCCCTAGTCACAGTAGGCTTCGGCGCGAGAGCCGGAGCCCCGACCCTGGGGACAAACCTGCCGAGGAGCGCCCCGCATGAGCCTGACCCTGAGGACCATCAGCCGAGAGCAGCATCTGGCGTACATCCAGAGCCTGCCTTCGGCGAGCCACATGCAGGTGCCGGCCTGGGCCGATGTGAAGTCCGAATGGCGCTCGGAGAACCTGGGCTGGTTCGACAAGACCGGTCAGCTGGTCGGCGCGGGCCTGGTGCTCTACCGCCAGCTGCCCAAGATCAAGCGGTACCTCGCGTACCTGCCCGAGGGGCCGGTCATCAACTGGTTCGCGCCGAACCTGGAGGACTGGCTCAAGCCGATGCTGGCGCACCTGAAGCAGCAGGGCGCCTTCTCGGTGAAGATGGGCCCGCCGGTGATCATCCGGCGCTGGGACTCCGGCGCGATCAAGTCCGGGATCCAGGACCCGGACGTCAAGCGCCTGCGTGACGTCGAGCCCACCCACATCGAGCCGCGTGCCTTCGAGGTGTCCGACAAGCTGCGCCGGATGGGCTGGCAGCAGGGTGAGGACGGCGGAGCCGGCTTCGGTGACGTCCAGCCCCGGTACGTCTTCCAGGTGCCGCTGGAGAACCGTTCGCTGGAGGATGTCCACAAGGGCTTCAACCAGCTGTGGCGCCGCAACATCAAGAAGGCCGAGAAGGCCGGCGTCGAGGTCGTCCAGGGCCGCTACGAGGATCTCGCCGAGTGGCAGCGCCTGTACGAGATCACCGCGGTGCGCGACCACTTCCGGCCGCGGCCGCTCGGCTACTTCCAGCGGATGTGGGCAGCCCTCAACACCGAGGACCCCAACCGCATGCGGCTGTACTTCGCCCGGCACAACGGCGTGAACCTCTCCGCCGCGACGATGCTGGTCGTCGGCGGCCACGTCTGGTACTCCTACGGTGCCTCGGACAACATCGGCCGTGAGGTCCGGCCGTCCAACGCCATGCAGTGGCGGATGCTGCGCGACGCCTACGCGCTCGGCGCCACCGTCTACGACCTGCGCGGCATCAGCGACTCGCTCGACGAGAACGACCCCCTTTTCGGCCTCATCCAGTTCAAGGTGGGCACGGGTGGGCAGGCAGCCGAGTACCTGGGCGAGTGGGACTTCCCGCTCAACAAGCTCCTGCACAAGGCGCTCGACATCTACATGTCGCGTCGCTGACCGTCACACTCCCTGTTCGACCGCATCGCAGCCACGAGAAAGGTTCCGGGCCCGGCCATGGCGCTCACCCTCTACGTCGACACCGCGCGCTGGCGGGCACACCAGCAGAGCGTTCTGCAGCAGTTCCCGGGGCTCGTCCCGGTCTGCAAAGGCAACGGCTACGGCTTCGGCCACGAGCGCCTCGCCGAGGAGACGACCCGGCTCGGTGCCGACCTCCTGGCCGTGGGGACGACGTACGAAGCGGCTCGCATGAAGGACTACTTCAGCGGTGACCTGCTCGTACTGACCCCCTTCCGGCACGGTGAGGAACCGGTTCCGCTGCCGGACCGAGCCATCCGTTCGGTCTCCTCGGTCGAGGGTGTGGGCGGTCTGGTGGGCGCCCGGGTGGTCATCGAGGTCATGAGCAGCATGAAGCGCCACGGCGTGCTGCCCGAGGACCTGCCGAAGCTGGCCTCGGCCATAGAGGACGTACGGCTGGAAGGCTTCGCCATCCACCTGCCGCTGGACCGTACCGACGGCTCCGACGCGGTGGAGGAGGTCATCGGCTGGATGGACCGGCTGCGGGCCGCCCACCTGCCGCTGCACACGATGTTCGTCAGTCACCTCAAGGCCGATGAACTCCACCGTCTCCAGCAGCAGTTCCCGCAGACGCGCTTCCGCGCGCGGATCGGAACCCGGCTGTGGCTCGGGGACCACGAGGCCACCCAGTACCGCGGCTCGGTCCTGGACGTCACCCGGGTCGGCAAGGGCGACCGCTTCGGTTACCGCCAGCAGAAGGCCGCGTCGGACGGTTACCTGGTCGTGGTGGCCGGCGGTACGTCGCACGGCGTGGGCCTGGAGTCGCCCAAGGCGCTGCACGGTGTGATGCCCCGCGCCAAGGGCGTGGCGCGGGCGGGCCTGGCGACCGTCAACCGCAACCTCTCGCCGTACGTGTGGGGGGGCAAGCAGCGGTGGTTCGCGGAGCCCCCGCACATGCAGGTCTCCATCCTCTTCGTGCCGGGCGACGCCCCCGAGCCCCACGTCGGTGAGGAACTGGTGGCGCATCTGCGGCACACCACGACGCAGTACGACCGCATCGTGGACCGCTGAGCAGCGGTCGCTCGCACGGAACAGCACAGGCCCGGGGCCGCAGATCTGCTCTGCGGCCCCGTGCCTGTTCCGTACGCGCCGCTACCGGCCCGGTTACTTCCGGGCCGCACCCCAGCGCACCTGCGGCGTTCCCTCGAACTGCACGGCGTGCCGTGGCAGGTGCTGTGCCCGGCCGAGCACGAAGACGTCCGGTGCTTGGTCCAGCACGCCGCCCGACGGGTCGTCGTCACCGTCCTTGCGTACGACGTCCCGCTCCGGCAGCAACACGTCGCGTACCACCACGGCACACAGGTACAACGTCCCCAGCAGATGCAGTGCCATGGCCAGCTGGTAGCCCTCCAGCGGCAGTCCCTGGTGCTTGTCACCGTTGCCCGTGTAGGCCAGGTACAGCCAGATGCCGAGGAAGTACATGACCTCGCACGCCTGCCACACCAGGAAGTCACGCCAGCGCGGCCGTGCCAGCGCGGCGAGCGGGATCAGCCACAGCACGTACTGCGGTGAGTAGACCTTGTTGGTGAGGATGAACAGCGCGACGACCAGGAAGGCGAGCTGCGCGAACCGCGGTCGGCGCGGTGCGTGGAAGGTGAGCAGCGCCAGAGCGCCGCACCCCAGGATCATCAGCAGCGTCGCGTAGGTGTTCGCGTCCTCCAGCGGATTGCCGGTGCGCTGGGAGATGAGCAGCCAGATCGATCCGAAGTCGATGGGCCGCTCCTGGCTGAAGGTGTAGAACTTCGCCCAGCCCTCCCGGATGTGGAATCCGGACCCGTCGTGCGTGATCATCACCGGCACGTTGACGACCAGCCACGCGGCCGCGGCTCCGGCGACGGCCTTGCCGTAGGAACGCCACTGCCCGGCCCGCCAGCACAGGACGAGCAGCGGGCCGAGCAGCAGCACCGGGTACAGCTTCGCGGCGGTCGCGAGCCCGATGAACACGCCTGCTGCGAGGGTTCGGCTACGCGACCACATCAGCATTCCGGCAGCGGTCAGCGCGACGGCCAGGAGGTCCCAGTTGATGGTGGCCGTGAGCGCGAGGGCGGGAGCGAGGGCGACCAGGAGGCCGTCCCAGGGGCGTCGGCGATGGGTGCGTGCCACGCAGACGGCGAGCGCCGCGGCACAGGCCATCAGCAGGCCGGCGTTGACCAGCCAGTAGATCTGTTCGCGCTCTTGCATGGAGCCGCCGTGCGGGGTCAACCAGGAAGCGACCTCCATGAACACGCCGGTCAGTACCGGGTATTCGAGGTACTCCATTTCGCCGGGCAGCCTGTCGAAGTACGGAATCAGACCGTCGGCGAAGCCGCGTCCCGCGTACAGGTGGGGGATGTCGGAGTAGCAGGCGTGGGTGTACTGACTGGTGGCGCCGAAGAACCACCCGCTCTCGTAGCACGGCAGCTTCTGCACCATGCCGAGCGCGAACATCCCGATCATGACGAGCGCGATGACGCGTACCGGGTTCCACCAGCCCGTGCCGAAGACCGCGCGCCGCCCGGCAAGGCCACCGACCAGCTCGCTGCCGGCCGCCGCCACCTCGTCCCGTCGCGTCGGCCGTACCGGCTCGTCCTGTCGCACGCTCGTCATGCGCCCATCCTGCCGTACGACCCTGGCCCGAACGCGGAGAAGCCCCCGGCCCGTATGCACGGGTTCCGGAGGCTTCTCCGTCACGTTTCACGTGAAACAGTCACCGGTCAGTAGTCGCGTCGTCCCCCTGACGCCGAGCCGCCGGCCGGGGGGTCGAAGATGCCGCCGTCGTCGCCTCCGGGCCCTCCGGTGCTCGGGTCGGGTGTCGCCGTGGTGCCGCCGGAATCTCCGCCGCCCGGACGTCCACCGTTGTCCCCGCCGTTCGCTCCGCCGTTGTTCTGGCAGTTGAGGTCCCAGTCCGAACACGTGTGGGTCGGCTTGGGCGTGGGCGTAGGACTGGTCGGTGCGGGCTTGGAGGGCGTGGGCGTCGGGGAGCTCGGCGCGGGAGCGGACGGGGTGGGCTTCGGGGACGGGCTCATACCGTCCCCGTAGACCGTCTGGCCGATCGGTCCGGGCTGCGGGAAGCGTTCGAGCTTCTTGCCCTTCATGACCTGCGCCATGTAGTCCGCCCAGATACGGGCCGGGAACGACGCACCGTGGACCTTCTTCTCACCGCCCACGCCGTACATCTTCAGGAACTGCTGCTGCTTGGCCTGGTCGTCCACCCGCCACATGCCGATCGTGGTGGCCAGTTGCTTCGTGTAGCCGGCGAACCAGGCCGACTTGTTGTCGTCGGTGGTACCGGTCTTGCCGGCCGCCTCGCGCCCGTCGGGCAGCTTCGCCGCCGTACCGGTGCCCTTCTCCACCACGGTCTTCAGCACGTCCGTCACGTTGTCCGCGACCGCGGCGCTGAAGCCCGTCTTGGGCTTCTTGGTGTGCTCGTACTTGGTCTGGCCGTCCTTCTCGACGGACTCGACCGAGTACGGGTCGTCCTGCTGCCCGCTGGCGGCGAAGGTGGCATACGCGCCCGCCAGCCGGATCGCGCTCGGCGCCGAGGTGCCCAGCGAGAAGGCCGGGGTGGTCTTCGCCATGCTCTGGTCGTCGCGGAGTCCCGCGGCGATGGCCGCTTCCTTCACCTTGTCCCGGCCGACATCCATGCCGAGCTGGATGTACGGGGTGTTCACCGAGAACTGCATGGCGGTGCGGAGGGTGACTTTGCCCTTGTCCTCGTTGCCGTCGTTCGCCTGGTGCCACTCCTTGCCGTCCTTGTCGTGCCAGACGGTCCCGTCGTAGTTGAGCAGCTTCAGCTTGTTGTCACCGTTGTAGATGCTGTTCGGCGAGACGCGTGTGCGCCGTTCGGGATTGTGCGGATCCCGTACGCCGTCGCTCATCGCCGCCGCCAGCACGAACGGCTTGAAGGTCGAGCCGACCTGGACACCGGTGTAGTCGGCGTTGTTCGTGTAGTGCTGGGTCGCGTCCTTGCCGCCGTAGATGGCGACGATCTTGCCGGTGCCCGGTTCGACCGAGGCGCCGCCGAACTGGACGTACTTGTCCACCTCGCGCTTGGCCGGATCGATGTGCTCCTTGGTGACCTTGTCCACGGACGCCGCGAGCTCGTTGACCTGCTTTTCGTCGAACGTCGTGTGGATCTCGTAGCCACCCTTCTTGAGCATGGCATCCGTGATCTTAGTGTTCGCCGTGATGTAGTTGTTGGCCAGGTCGACCAGGTAGCCCTTCTGGCCGCGGAGGTCCATGGCCTTCTTGGGCTCCTTGGGCATCGGGAAGTCCTTGATCGGGTCCCGGTCCGCCTTCTTCATCCGTCCGACCTCGACCTCACGGTCCAGCGTCCACTTCCAGCGGGCCTCGGCGCGCTTGAGGTTCGCGCCCTTGGCCTCCGTCGTGATGTACGGGTCGTAGAGGTTGGGGCCGTTGAGCAGCGCGGCCATGAAGGCGCTCTCACTCGGGGTGAGCTTGTCGCAGTCCTTGCCGTAGTACGCCCGGGACGCGGCCTGGATGCCGTACGCACCGCGCCCGTAGTACGCGGTGTTGAGGTAGCCCGCCAGGATGTCCTTCTTCTCCTCCTTGATGCCCACCTTCACGGAGATGAACAGCTCGGTGAGCTTGCGCTTGAGGGTCTGCGACTGGTCGAGGTAGGTGTTCTTCACGTACTGCTGGGTGATGGTGGAGCCACTCTGGGTCTCACCGCCCCGAGCCATGTTGAAGACCGCTCGGGCGATGCCCATCGGGTCGACTCCCGAGTCCTTCTCGAAGGACGCGTTCTCGGCGGAGATCACCGCGTTCTGCATGGTCGAGGGGATGGAGGTGATCGGCACGATCTGGCGGTTGAGCTCGCCGCCGCCCGCGACGACCATCGGCTTGCCGTTGGACCAGTAGTAGACGTTCTTCTGCAGCAGCGACGCCTTCTGCACATCCGGGATGTCCACGTAGGCGAGTGCGAGTCCTGATGCGCCGACGATCAGCGCGAGGAAGCCGATGCAGGTGCCGAGGGTCTGTTTCCAGGAGGGTACGAACCGGCGCCAACCGACCTTGCCGGAGCGCGGGTAGTCGATGAGCCGCTTCTTGCCGGGCCTGCCCGACCCCCGGCCCCGTCCGCGACCACCTTCGTCACCACCGCCGCCACCGGCGCGGCGGCCGCCTCCGCGGCCGCCATGTCCGCTGCCCGAGGCCATCGCCGCCGTGTCGGAGGCACGTCGTCGGCCGCCGCGTTGTGCGGCGCGCCGGGCCTCAGCTCTGCCGCCGGCCGGCCGTTCCTGCCCGTACGCTCCGGGATCGGGTCCGGGGGCAGGTGCGGAGCCGCGGGTGGGCGCGGCGCGGCGCCCCGGTGATTGCTGTGCGGCTCGTCGGGCCGCAGCACGTCCGCCGCCCTGCGGCTGGGGCGGTTTGCGACGGTGCTCGCTCATGGAACGAATACTCCTCGGGCAGGCGCGCTATCTATCTCGTCGCCTGAAGGCGGCAGTTGGCTTCAGGTCCCCCCGACGTACGGCACCCATATGGCTCATGGGGTCGCACTACACCGGGGACGGGGACGTCATGTTCCGCCCCGCGGTTCCCGGCAGTTTGCATGGCGCACAGACTACGCACGGCCAAAACCTGCCCACTGTCGAAATTCACTCCAAATCAGTCAGGTTGGGTAGAACGAAACGGTGATGTGATGGCGTTCACCGTCCCCCCTCTTGTTCCTCCCCTGGGGCCGATCTATCGTCTGGATGTATCGGATCGATACATCAGCTCGGCATAAAGAGCGCACGACACCAAGGAGGCGGACATGAGCAGGCGGTCCGGCATCCTTGAGTTCGCCGTCCTCGGACTGCTCCGTGAGTCCCCCATGCACGGCTATGAGCTGCGTAAACGGCTCAACACCTCGCTGGGGGTCTTCCGTGCGTTCAGCTACGGCACGCTCTATCCCTGCCTGAAGGCGCTGGTCGCCAACGGCTGGCTGGCCGAGGAGACGGACGGTTCCCCGGAGCCCGCGTCCCTCACCGGCCGCCGGGCGAAGATCGTCTACCGGCTGACGGCGGAGGGGAAGAGCCACTTCGAGGAGCTGCTCGCCCACTCCGGCCCGGACGCGTGGGAGGACGAGCACTTCGGCGTCCGCTTCGCCTTCTTCGGGCAGACCTCGCGCGACGTACGGATGCGGGTCCTCGAAGGCCGCCGCAGCCGGCTGGAGGAACGCCTCGAAAAGATGCGCACCTCCCTGGCCCGTTCGCGTGAGCGGCTGGACGACTACACCCTCGAACTTCAGCGGCACGGCATGGAGTCCGTGGAACGCGAGGTCCGGTGGCTCAACGAGCTGATCGAGAGCGAGCGCGCCGGCCGCGACCAGCGCGCCGTCGACCCTGCCGAGCAGCAGCAGAAGGACACGTCAGGAGATGCGGGCGGCCTGCCCCGGCGTCGGGGTGGTTCCCGGCCGGATCCGTCCGATGACACCACCACATGAGGTCCGCAGTCAGCGGGACCTTCTCGAGATCACAGGGAGCAACCGGAATGGGTTCGGTTCGCGTAGCCATCGCCGGCGTGGGCAACTGCGCCGCCTCGCTGGTACAGGGCGTCGAGTACTACAAGGACGCAGACCCGGACACCCGCGTGCCCGGCCTGATGCACGTGCAGTTCGGCGACTACCACGTGCGTGACATCGAGTTCGTGGCCGCTTTCGACGTCGACGCCAAGAAGGTCGGCCTCGACCTGGCGGACGCCATCGGCGCCAGCGAGAACAACACCATCAAGATCTGCGACGTGCCGAACTCCGGCGTGACCGTCCAGCGCGGACCCACCCTCGACGGTCTGGGCAAGTACTACCGCCAGACCATCGAGGAGTCCGACGAGACGCCGGTGGACATCGTCCAGGTCCTCAAGGACCAGCAGGTCGACGTCCTGGTGTGCTACCTGCCCGTCGGCTCCGAGGACGCCGCGAAGTTCTACGCGCAGTGCGCCATCGACGCCAAGGTCGCCTTCGTCAACGCCCTCCCGGTCTTCATCGCCGGCACCAAGGAGTGGGCGGACAAGTTCACCGAGGCGGGTGTGCCGATCGTCGGTGACGACATCAAGTCCCAGGTCGGCGCCACGATCACGCACCGCGTGATGGCCAAGCTCTTCGAGGACCGGGGCGTCGTCCTGGACCGCACGATGCAGCTGAACGTCGGCGGCAACATGGACTTCAAGAACATGCTGGAGCGGGAGCGTCTGGAGTCCAAGAAGATCTCCAAGACCCAGGCCGTCACCTCGCAGATCCGCGACCGCGAGCTGGGCGAGGACAACGTCCACATCGGCCCGTCGGACTACGTCGCCTGGCTGGACGACCGCAAGTGGGCCTACGTCCGCCTCGAAGGCCGCGCCTTCGGTGACGTCCCGCTGAACCTGGAGTACAAGCTGGAGGTCTGGGACTCCCCGAACTCCGCCGGTGTCATCATCGACGCTCTGCGCGCCGCGAAGATCGCCAAGGACCGCGGCATCGGCGGCCCGGTGCTCTCCGCGTCCTCGTACTTCATGAAGTCGCCGCCGGTGCAGTACTTCGACGACGAGGCGCACGCGAACGTCGAGAAGTTCATCAAGGGTGAGGTCGAGCGCTAAGCTCCGCGCCCTTCCCCGTGCTCACAGGCCCCCGGAAATTCCGCCCGGGGGCCTGTGAGCTGTGTGAGGCTGGGCCTCATGCCCGTTGTGCGTGACCTCCGCGTACTGCTCCAACTGCGCGACTTCCGCTCCCTGCTGACCGTGCGGCTGCTCTCCCAGGCCGCCGACGGCGTCTACCAGGTCGCGCTCGCCACGTACGTCGTCTTCTCACCCGAGAAACAGGCTTCTCCCGCGGCCATCGCCTCGGCCATGGCGGTCCTGCTGCTCCCGTACTCGCTCCTGGGCCCCTTCGCCGGTGTCCTGCTCGATCGCTGGCGCCGCCGGCAGGTACTGATGTACGGCAACCTGCTGCGCACCGCACTCACCGCCGGGACCGCGGCCCTGATCGCCGCACAGGTCCCGGACTGGCTCTTCTACGCGTCCGCCCTCTCCGTCATGGCCGTCAACCGCTTCGTGCTGGCCGGGCTCTCGGCCGCCCTGCCCCGCGTGGTCGACGGTACGGAGCGCCTGGTGCTGGCCAATTCCCTGTCGCCGACCGCAGGCACCCTCGCGACCACCGTGGGCGGCGGCCTCGCCTTCGCGGCACGGCTCGCGGGCGTCGAGTCGAACTCGGTCGTCGTGATACTGGCCGCGGGCCTCTATCTCTGCGCTGCCGGGGTCTCCCTGAGGATGGCTCCGGGGCTGCTCGGGCCTGAACCCGGGCAGCTCCAGCCGCGGTTGGGGGCCGCCTTGTCGAGCACCGCCCGTGGCCTGGTCGAGGGCCTGCGCCACCTTGCCCAGCGCCGTACCGCCGCGGTGGCGCTGACAGCGATGGCCGCGCTGCGCTTCTGCTACGGAGCGCTGACGGTGATGGTGCTGATGCTGTGCCGGTACGCCTGGTCCGACAGCGAAGCGGACGGGCTGGCGCTCCTCGGGATCGCCGTCGGCGTGTCGGGGGCCGGCTTCTTCACCGCCGCGGTCCTCACTCCTCCGGCGGTGGCCCGGTTCGGCCCCCTGGCCTGGATGGCGTGCTGTGCGGGACTGTCAGCCGTGCTGGCTCCCGCTCTGGGGCTGACCTTCGCGTACGGCCCGGTGCTGGTGGCGGCCTTCGTGCTCGGCCTCAGCACGCAGGCAGCCAAGATCTCCACGGACACGGTGGTGCAGTCCTCCGTGGACGACGCTTTCCGCGGCCGCGTCTTCGCCGTGTACGACATGCTCTTCAACGTCGCCTACGTCGGTGCCGCGGCCGTGGCCGCGCTGATGCTGCCGCCGGACGGCAAGTCGATCCTGCTCGTCATCGGCGTGGCCCTGCTGCACGCGGCGACCGCCGCGACGCTGGTGCGCTTCCTGCGGAACTAGGCACCGGCCTTCCGGCACTCGCCGTGCGCCTGGGTCCCTCGCGGCCCGCTACGTTACGCGCGTCACGCGCGCACGACGCGTCGTTCATCAGGGGGCCTGCTCCGCTTCCGGCGCCGCCTACGAGTCGCCGAGGCGCATGACGACACCGCCGACGAGAGAAGCTGTGCGACCTGATGAAGTACAGCGCCTATGCGGAAGCCACCGGCCGCAGGCACTGCAACAAAGACGTCCCCTGCCTCGAAAACCTCAAGGAGTAGGGCAGCGAGCTGGTTTCACGTGAAACACGGCCCGGCTCCGGTGCCGTGTTTCACGTGAAACAGCCGGCTCAGCTCTGCGCGGCCCACCACTCCCGCAGCGCTGCGACGGCCTGGTCCCGCTCCATCGGCCCGTTCTCCAAGCGCAGTTCGAGCAGGTGCTTGTACGCCTTGCCGACCGCCGGGCCAGGTGCGACGCCGAGGACCTGCATGATGTCGTTGCCGTCCAGGTCCGGCCGGATCGAGTCCAGCTTCTCCTGCTCCTGCAGACGCGCGATCCGCTCCTCCAGGCCGTCGTAGGCGCGGGAGAGAGCGTTGGCCTTGCGCTTGTTGCGGGTGGTGCAGTCCGAACGCGTCAGCTTGTGCAGGCGCCGCAGCTGGGGGCCCGCGTCCCGCACGTACCGGCGGACGGCGGAGTCGGTCCACTCACCCGTCCCGTAGCCGTGGAAGCGCAGGTGCAGCTCCACCAGAAGCGAGACGTCCTTGATCATGTCGTTGGAGTACTTCAGCGCGGCCATCCGCTTCTTGGTCATCTTCGCCCCCACGACCTCGTGGTGGTGGAAGGAGACCCGCCCGTCGCTCTCGAAGCGCCGTGTCTTCGGCTTGCCGATGTCGTGCAGCAGCGCAGCCAGCCGCAGCACCAGGTCCGGACCGTCCTCTTCGAGGTCGATGGCCTGCTCCAACACCGTCAGCGAGTGCTCATAGACGTCTTTGTGACGGTGATGTTCGTCACTCTCCAGCCGCAGGGCGGGCAGCTCCGGCAGCACCCGGTCGGCGATACCCGTGTCGACCAGCAGCCTGAGCCCCTTGCGCGGATGTGCGCCCAGCAGCAACTTGTTCAGTTCGTCCCGCACCCGCTCGGCGGAGACGATGTCGATGCGCTCGGCCATGGCCTTCATGGCCGAGACGACGTCCTCGGCCACCTCGAAGTCCAGCTGGGCCGCGAACCGGGCGGCCCGCATCATCCGCAGCGGATCGTCGGAGAACGACTCCTCCGGCGTCCCCGGCGTCCGCAGGACGCGCGCCGCCAGGTCCTCCAGACCGTTGTGCGGATCGATGAACTCCTTCTGCGGCAACGCCACCGCCATGGCGTTCACCGTGAAGTCCCGGCGCACCAGGTCCTGCTCGATGGAGTCGCCGTAGGACACCTCGGGCTTGCGCGAGGTCCGGTCGTACGCCTCGGAGCGGTACGTGGTGACCTCGATGTCGAACGAGTCCTTCTTGCAGCCGACCGTGCCGAAGGCGATACCGACCTCCCACACCGCGTCCGCCCACGGCCGCACGATCCGCAGCACGTCCTCGGGGCGGGCGTCGGTGGTGAAGTCCAGGTCGTTGCCGAGCCGGCCGAGCAGGGCGTCCCGCACCGAACCGCCGACCAGGGCAAGCGTGAACCCGGCCTCCTGGAAGCGGCGGGCCAGGTCGTCCGCGACAGGGGAGACCCGCAACAGTTCACCGACGGCACGGCGCTGCACCTGGCTCAGCGCGCTCGTCGACTGCGAGGTCCGCTCGGACTGCGGGGCGAGGAAGTCATTGTTGGCGTTCGGCACAACAGAACAGGGTACGGGTCCGCGCCCGGCGAAGCGTCCTGTCGTCCGGCACGCCGGGCATCCCCGGGAAAAGGGGACAAGGTCCTCCGGCGGCCGGCCGACGGGCGATCTTGTGGAGCAGTCCCCAGCACTTCGGCACAGCGGGTCTCGTTACCATGCGTGGACGCACATTCCGACGACCACTGACGACGACGAGGGACGGGCGAACGCGTGGCCGAGGCGGCAGGGTTGCAGGGGAGTGAACGGCCGCGTGGTCGGTGGTCGCGCCGGGCCGCGGCACTGATCGCCGGAGTGCCTTTGCTGATGGCGATGGTGCAGTTCCCGGCCGCCCCCGAAGCCCGTGCCGCCGGGCCGCGCACCGTCGACGTATCCATCGACGCGCTCACGCCCACCGTGCCGAAGAAGGACGACACCCTCACCGTCTCCGGCACGCTCACCAACCGCAGCGACGCACCGGTCACCGACGCTCACGTGGGCCTTCGGCGGGGGCAGGCCCTCACCAGCCGCAGCGCCATCGACACGGCCGCCAAGCGCACCGGCTTCTCGCCCGGCGCGGACGGCGAGGAGATCAAGAACCGCACGCAGAAGATCGACAAGCTGGCCCCGGGCGTCAGCCGCACCTTCACCCTCCAGGTGCCGGTCAAGGACCTCGCCCTGGGGGACGACGGTGTCTACCAGCTCGGTGTCTCCTTGTCCGGCCGGTCCGGCGACTCCTCGTACGAGCAGGTGCTCGGTGCCCAGCGCACGTTCCTGCCCTGGCAGACCTCCGACGTGGCGAAGAAGTCCCAGCTCACCTACCTGTGGCCGCTGATCTCCTCCACGCACCTCACCGCGGAGACCGACGCGGACGCGGAGCAGACCCCCGTCTTCCGCAACGACAACCTGGCCGCGGAGATCGCTCCCGGCGGGCGGCTCCAGCAGCTCGTGGCGCTCGGCAAGGACCTCCCCGTCACCTTCGTCGTCGACCCGGACGTGCTCGCCTCCGTCGACGCGATGACCAAGACGTACAAGGTCGAGGGCCCGAACGGCCCCACGGCGGGGAAGAACCAGGCCGTCGCCAAGCAGTGGCTGGGCCAGTTGGAGGAGGCCGTCAAGACCCACGAGGTGGTCGCCCTCCCCTTCGCCGACCCCGACCTGGCCTCCCTCGCCCACCGCGGCAAGGAGGTCCCCAGCGCCCTGGGGCACCTCGGTCCCGCCACGACACTGGCGGCCACGACCGTGGAGACGATCCTGGGCGTCAAGCCCCGTACCGACTTCGCCTGGCCCGCCGAGGGCGCCATCGACTCCTCGATCGTCGACGTGGCCACCTCCGGCGGCGCGCACAACATCATCGCCCGCAGCGACAGCCTCCAGGAGAACGACCTCTCCTACAGCCCGACGGCGGCCCGTCCCATCGGCGGCGGAAACACCGCGATCGTCTCGGACGCCCGGCTGTCCACCGCCTTCGAAGGCGATCTGTCCAAGGCCGAGAACTCCACCCTGGCGATCCAGGAGTTCCTCGCCCAGAGCCTGATGGTCAACGGCCAGGAGCCCGAGCGGCAGCGCAACATCGTCGTCGCCCCGCAGCGCACCCCATCGGTCAGCCAGGCCCAGGCCATGGCCGCCGGCGTGAAGAGCCTGGTGCCCGGCCGCTGGGCCGAACCGCTGAACCTGGCGGGCGCCGCCAAGGCGACGCCGGACCCCGACGCCAACCGCGTCGTGCCCCGGAGCTCCGCGTATCCGTCCTCTCTGCGCGAGCAGGAACTGCCGACCGCGGCCTTCGAGCAGATCCAGGAAACCCAGAGCACGCTGGACGACTTCGAGCCCGTCCTGTCCCAGCCCGCCCGCGTGGTGACGCCGTTCGGCAACGCCATCATGCGGGAGATGTCGACGGAGTGGCGGGGCGACGAAGCGGGCGCCGCGGCCTTCCGCAGCTCCGTACGCACCTACCTCGACGGCCTGACGAAGAACGTGCAGCTGATCCAGAAGTCGGACGCGACGCTCTCCGGGCGCAGCGCGACCATCCCGGTGACGGTGCAGAACAACCTGGTGCAGGGCGTGAAGAGCCTGACACTGGAGCTGACGTCCTCGCAGCCCAACCGTCTCGACACGGGTGAGCCGCAGGAGATCACGGTCGACGGCGGCCACAGCCAGTCGTTCAAGTTCGACACGACGGCGAACGCCAACGGTCCCGTGCAGGTGACGGCCCAGCTCTACACCTCCGAGGGCAAGCCGTACGGCCTGCCGATGACCTTCCAGGTCAACGTCACCGAGATCACCTCGACGATCATGCTCGTGATCGCCGGCGGGGTGCTGCTGCTCGTCCTCGCCGGCGTGCGCATCTATCTCCAGCGCAAACGTGCCGGGTCCCGGCACGGCGGGGAAGGGACCGACGGCGGCGAGGACGCCGACGGGACCGGCGGCGGCGAGGGCCCCGGCGGTGAAGGGGCCGACGGCGGCAGCGGGAACAGCGGCGGAACCGACGACGGCGGTACGGACGGTGACGGGCCGGTGCAGCCGGGTGACCCCGAGCCGGACACCGGTTCGGGAAGCACGGACCCGTCCGGCTCAGGTGAGAAAGTGGACCGTTGATAGATGGCGGGGCCGGATGGCCGGCGACGGATGAGGTGGGGCAGCGATGAATGCGCCGTACGACGGTGACCGCGGCAGGGGTGCGCGCGGCACTCCTGCGGGTCAGGGACCGCCGACGCCTCAGGGGCAGCCGCCCCAGGACCCGTACGTGCAGGACGCGTACGCCAACGACCCGTACCGGTCGCAGGACCCCACGACCCAGGACCCGGTCGACGACGTCCTCTACGACCGGTCGGCCCACCCCCCGCCGGCCCCCGGCCAGGCCCCGAACCCGCTCTACCAGCAGCCGCCTGCCCCGCGTCACACTCCGGACCCCCAGGTGTGGGCCCCGCCCCCGCCGCCCGAGCCCCAGGGCCCGACCCGGCACCTGCCGTACGGTGACGACGCAGCCACCACCCAGTTCGTGGGGGTGGACGACCTCATCACACAGGCCGCCGACGAGCGTCCCGGGCAGGACGCCTTCGCGCACCTGTACCGGGACCAGCAGCAGTCGTACGAGCCACAGCGCCCTTACGAGCAGCAGCGCCCGCACGATGCACAGCAAGCGCCGTACGGCCAGCAACGCCCGCAGGAAGCGCAGCAGCCTTCGTACGACCAGCAGCGCCCGTACGGACAGCACCCACAGCAGCCGTACGGACAGCAGCCCCCGCAAGGAACACAGCAGCCTTACGGCCAGCAGCGCCCGTACGAGCCGCAGCAGCAGATGACGCCGCAGCCGGACCCCGTTCCGCAGGCCGCCGCGGTGCCGGAGCAGCCGCCTGCGCCGGTGCCCGCGCCGGAGCCCGCCAAGCGCTCCGGCGGGCGCGCCTCCAGCCTGCTGAAGTCCAGCGCCGTCATGGCCGCGGGCACGCTGGTCTCCCGCATCCTCGGTTTCGTCCGCAACCTCGTCATCGCCGCGGCGATCGGCGTCGGCACCCTCAACGACTCGTACCAGGTCGCCAACACCCTGCCGACGATGATCTACATCCTGGTCGGTGGCGGCGCCCTGAACGCCGTCTTCATCCCGCAACTGGTGCGGGCCATGAAGAACGACGAGGACGGCGGCGAGGCGTACGCCAACCGGCTCCTGACCCTGGTCACCGTGCTGATGGCCGGTGTCACCACGGTCTGTGTGCTGGCCGCGCCGATCTTCATCAGCATGATGTCGCCGAAGATCGCCTCGGACCCCGAACAGATGGACGTCGCGGTCGCCTTCGCCCGCTACTGCCTGCCGACCATGTTCTTCATGGGCGTGCACGTCGTACTGGGACAGATCCTCAACGCCCGCGGCCGGTTCGGCGCGATGATGTGGACCCCGGTCCTCAACAACATCATCGTGATCGCCACCTTCGGCGCGTTCATCTGGGTCTTCGGCAGCTTCTCGCACAGCGGCGTGGGCGCGGGCAACGTCTCCGCCGACGCGGTCCGGCTGCTGGGCATCGGCACTCTGCTCGGACTGACCGTGCAGGCGCTCGCCATGTTCCCCTACCTCCGGGACGCCGGTTTCCGGCTCCGCCCCCGCTTCGACTGGCGCGGGCACGGGCTCGGCAAGGCCGCCCGGCTCGCCAAGTGGACCTTCTTCTTCGTCCTCGCCAACCAGCTCGGCATGGTCGTGGTGACCCAGATCGCCACCTGGGCCGGCTCGGTGGCCGAGAGCGAGGGCCACTCCGGCACCGGTATCACCGCCTACAACTACGCGCTGCAGCTCTGGCAGATGCCGCAGGCCATCATCACCGTCTCGGTCATGACCGCCGTCCTGCCGCGCATCTCCCGGGCCGCCCACGACGGGGACGTCACCGCCGTCCGCGACGACATCTCCTACGGGCTGCGGACCTCGGCGGTGGCCATCGTTCCGTGCGCCTTCGCCTTCCTGGCGCTCGGTGTGCCCATGGCGACGCTGATGTTCTCCAGCGCCGGCACCGGCGCCACCAACATCGGTTACGTGATCATGGCGTTCGGGCTGGGCCTGATCCCGTACTCCGCGCAGTACGTCATCCTGCGCGGTTTCTACGCCTACGAGGACACCCGCACACCGTTCTTCAACACGGTGATCGTCGCGGCCGTCAACGCGGCGGGCTCCGGACTGTGCTTCCTCCTCCTGCCGCCCCGCTGGGTCGTGGTCGGCCTCGCGGCGTCCTATGGCCTCGCCTACGCCGTCGGCGTCGGCGTGGCCTGGCGGCGCCTGCGCACACGGCTGGGTGGCGACCTGGACGGACCGCACGTCATTCGTACGTACGCCCGTCTCGCCGGCGCCTGCGTGCCCGCCGCCCTGGTCGGCGGCGCGGCCGCATACGGAATCACCCTGGCGCTCGGCAGCGGCGTCACCGGTTCGCTGGCCGCCTTGGCCGGTGGCGGTGTCACACTGATCGCCGTCTTCTTCCTCGCCGCGAAACGGATGCGGGTCGAGGAGATGAACGCCATGGTCGGCATGGTCCGCGCCAAGCTGGGGCGCTGAGCGGGCACAACCATCGGCCGCAACCGTGTGTCGTGCATAGTGGCGGACTGTGGGCACAATTGTCTTGGCTCGTAGAGCCTGCAACGGATGGGGAGGCAGGAACGACGGTGGCGGAACGGAGCACGGCTGCCGTCGACGTGGCCGACACGAGCGGTGACGAACCGCTGACCGCCCAGGCGGGACAGGCCACGGACGACGGTGCGGAGGCCGAGAGCGTAACCGGCACGGACCAGGACACCGCACGCACCGGCGAACAGCCTGCCGCGGTGGCCGACACCAAGCCGCCCGAACTGCACAGCGGCCACAAGCTCGCCAGACGCTACCGCCTGGAGGAGTGCGTCACCCGTCTGGACGGATTCAGCAGCTGGCGTGCGGTCGACGAGAAACTGCGCCGTGCCGTCGGCGTACACATCCTGCCCGCGGACCACCCGCGTGCCCGCCCCGTGCTGTCCGCCGCGCGCTCCGCCGCGCTGCTCGGCGACCCCCGCTTCGTGCAGGTCCTCGACGCCGTCGAGGAGAACGACCTCGTCTACGTCGTGCACGAGTGGCTGCCGGACGCCACGGAACTGACCGCGGTGCTCGCGAGCGGCCCGCTCGAACCGCACGACGCCTACCAGCTCGTCAGCCAGGTCTCCCAGGCCATGGCCGCCGCCCACCGGGAAGGCCTGGCCCATCTCAGGCTCAACCCCGGCTCGGTGCTGCGGACCGAGTCCGGGCAGTACCGCATCCGCGGCCTGGCCGTGATGGCCGCGCTGCGCGGCATCACCAGCGAGCACCCGCAGCGCACGGACACCGAGGCGATCGGCGCGCTGCTGTACGCCGCCCTCACGCAGCGCTGGCCGTACGAGAGCGACGCGTACGGCCTGTCCGGGCTGCCCAAGGACGTCGGCATGATCCCGCCGGACCAGGTACGGGCCGGTGTGCACCGCGGTCTGTCCGAGCTGGCCATGCGGGCGCTGGTCAACGACGGTGCCACCGCCTCCCGCCAGGAGCCGGCCTGCACGACTCCGGAGGAACTGGCGAAGGCCGTCACGGCCATACCGCGCATCCGTCCGCCGGAGACGTCCTTCACCTCACCGCCGCCCTACCAGCGCACCGCTTTCCAGCAGGGCTCGTACGGGCAGCCCCCGTCGCGCAACGGCGGGGCTCCGGCCCGGGCCGCCGCTGTGCCCGCTCCGCCGCCACCGTTGCAGAGCCGCACCGGCCGGGCACTGAAGTGGTGCGTTTCCGGACTTCTGATCGCGGCACTGGGGCTCGGGAGCTGGCAGCTGGCGGACACCCTCATCAAGGGCGAAGGCCAGGACAGCCAGGAGAACACCCAGCCCGAGAGCGGCAAGCAGAAAAAGCCCGCGCCGAAGCCGATCAAGATCGACAGCGCTACGGAGTTCTCTCCCCGCACCAGTTCGCCCGTCGGCGGACGCTACAGCCCGGCATCGAACGCCGTGGACGGGGACCCGGACACCGCCTGGGTGACCGGACTGTTCAAGGGCTGGGCGAACTTCGGCAACCTCCCGTACCGCGCGGACGGCAGCGGCTTGGTCGTCGACCTCGGCAGCGTCCAGGACGTCTCCGAGGTGCAGGCCAGCATGTACCGGGCGGGGCAGACGGCCGAGGTGCTCGCCGCGGACCCCGGGGCGTCGAACCCGACGACGCTCAACGCGTTCCCGCAGCGCCTCTCCAAGCTGGAGAAGGCCGGCTCCTCGCTGTCCGCGAAGCTGGACAAGCCCGTCAAGACGCGTTACGTCCTGATCCACATCACCGAGCTGCCCAGCGACGAAGAGGAGGACGGCTACCGGGGCGGCATCTCGGAGATCAAGGTCAGCGGCTGACCCTTCGATCCCCCTTCACGGGCGCTCGAAGGGCTCGGCCTGCTCCCTGCTGCCGCGGGATCCGGCCACTTCACGAGGACCGAGCACGTGCTGCCTCAGCAGCACGTGCTCCGTTTTTTGTGAACCGACGGGTGACTTCCGGCCCGAATTCCGGCAATCACGCGTGAATCCGGCCGTTTTTGCCGAAGAAGACCCAGGAACACACCGGGGCTCCGACCGACGCATCGGCCAGGAGCCCCGGAAAATCGGCACCTACTAACGCTTCAGTTCCACTTGGTGCAATACACCTTATTGTTGCCGAAGTACCCACAGGCCCGCACCGAGTATCCGGGGCCGTCGTTCTGGAGGTTGTTGTTCGCGATCGATGCCGTGTCGCCCGGGTCGAGAGTGACCCGGCGCTTCTGCACCAATCCCTTCCAGGTCTTTCCGCCGTTGCGGGAGACGTCCATCCAGAGCGCCCCCTCACTGTCGCTGCCGTTCGATGTCATGCTGGCCATCGTCCAGTCGTGACCGTCCTTGCACCGGTAGACGAGGAGCTTGACCGTGGCGTGCCCGCCGTAGGTCTTCACCGACAGGGTCTTGCGGTAGCTGCAGCCGCCCTTCGAGTACGCGGACGCCGAACCCGGCATCGCCCCCACGGCGAGGACCGAAGCCACCGCGATCAGCAGAAGGCGCTTGAGATTTTTCATACAGCAATTCCTTGAATCTTTGTCGACGGACGAGAAGCAGCCGGCCGAACTGCTCCACAGCGGCCGATTCCCGGCAGTCGGTTTTTGCGCAGAACCTTGATCGTTTCAGCCGCCGTCGCGCTTCGGCAACTTTCGCAATGCGTGCCTTTACGACGGCGAAGTAATGGTGCGCTCAGCGCCGAACGGCGAGCAACGCCTGCGGTACCCGAGACCGGTCCCGCATCTGACCGGCGTTTACTTTCACAGCCCGGCGGGCTTCAATGGAGCCACCTATCCGCTACCCGCCGCGAGCAGGGGGACATGTGGGGCCTGAGACGGGCGGCTCTGACGTGGTGAGCGACGGTGACCTCCTCGCGCGCCACGTGGCCGGTGACCCCGAAGCCTTCGGCGAGATAGTCCGGCGCCACCGCGACCGGCTCTGGGCGGTGGCGCTGCGCACCCTCGGTGACCGGGAAGAAGCGGCGGACGCCGTGCAGGACGCGCTCGTCTCGGCCTACCGGGCCGCTCACACCTTCCGCGGCCAGTCGGCCGTCACGACCTGGTTGCACCGCATCACGGTCAACGCCTGTCTGGACCGGGCGCGCAAAGCGGCCTCCCGCCGCACCTCCCCGATCGCCGAGACGGAGCGGCTGGAGCAACTGCTGGAACCGCACGAGTCCGCCGCCGGGCCGGCCGAGCGGCAGGATCTGCACCGGGAACTGCTCGGTGCGCTGCGCACGCTGCCCGAAGAACAACGTGCGGCGCTGGTCCTCGTTGACATGCAGGGATATCCGGTGGCCGAGGCCGCCGCGATCCTCGACGTCCCCACCGGGACGGTGAAGAGCCGCTGTGCGCGAGGCCGGGCCCGGCTTCTTCCGATGCTCACCCATCTGCGCCCGGGTGAAGGGGATAGCAGACCCGTCGGCGGGGGAAGGAACCGGGCGCAGGGGACATCCGTCCCAGAGGCGGCAGGGCCGAAGGACACAGATGCCGTGAAGGGCGGAGGTGGGCGCTCGTGACTTCGACGACCGACACGGACGAGCACCCGGAGGTCTCCGAGATCTCCGCGCTCACGGACGGGCTGCTCTCCCCGTCCCGCACCGCGGATCTACGCGATCACCTGGCGTGCTGCGAGCTGTGCGAGGACGTCCATGCCTCCCTGGAGGAGATCCGGGGCTTGCTGGGCACCCTTCCCGGACCCACGCGGATGCCGACCGACGTGGCGGAGCGTATCGACGCCGCGCTGGCTGCCGAGGCGCTGCTCGACTCCACCGCTCCGGACCAGGCACCGGCCGTGCGGGAAGTCCCGGCAGCCGTGACCGTTCCTGTTTCACGTGAAACCGACAGCGCCACCTCCGCCGCCCCGCCCGCGTCCGTCTCCCGGCCCGCAGGGCATCCTCGGGCGGCTTCCGGCCCGGGACGCCGCCCAGCCGGTGCCCGGCCTCGGAGCCGACGTTGGCCGAGGGCGCTGCTCGGTGCCGCCGCTGCCGCGGCGGTCATCGGCGTCGGCGGGATCGTCATCCAGAACGCCTCCTCCAGCAGTGACCAGGGGGCGGCACGGAAGCCGCACACCGGAGCCGCGGAGAAGAGCGCCGGGGCCGCGTCCGCGCTGACATCCGCCACCCTGGAATCACGGGTTCACGACCTGCTGGCCTCGTCGCACAGCAGGAAGACGCCGGACGTCGGAACGCAGAGCTCTCCCGACACCCCGCTGCGAGGGGCGACGGACACCGTGCCGTCCTGTGTCCAGCGCGGCACCGGACGGCCGGAGACTCCCCTGGCGTCCACGCACAGCACCTATGAGGGCCAGGACGCGTATCTCCTGGTGTTGCCGCACCCGACCGACACCGACCGCGTCTCCGCCTACGTCATCTCCTCCTCCTGCGTGTCCGCGTCTCCGCCGGCTCCTGGCAAGGTACTGCTGACCCACTCGTACCGGCGAGCCTGAACCGGCGGTAAGGGCGCCGGGGCCCCGCGGGAATGCTTGCCCCGTAGGATCCGTTGGGTGGGGTGAGAGTTCACCGAGAGCCCCAGCAAGCAGTCGGCAGAGACAAGGAAGACACCCGTGAGCGACGTCCGTAACGTGATCATCATCGGCTCCGGGCCCGCGGGCTACACCGCCGCGCTCTACACCGCCCGTGCCTCCCTGAAGCCGCTGGTTTTCGAGGGCGCCGTCACCGCCGGTGGCGCGCTGATGAACACCACCGAGGTGGAGAACTTCCCCGGGTTCCGCGACGGCATCATGGGCCCCGACCTGATGGACAACATGCGTGCCCAGGCCGAGCGCTTCGGCGCCGAGCTGGTTCCGGACGACGTGGTCGCGGTCGACCTGACCGGCGAGATCAAGACCGTCACCGACACCGCCGGCACCGTCCACCGCGCCAAGGCCGTGATCGTCACCACCGGCTCCCAGCACCGCAAGCTGGGCCTGCCCCGTGAGGACGAGCTCTCCGGCCGCGGTGTCTCGTGGTGCGCCACCTGCGACGGGTTCTTCTTCAAGGACCAGGACATCGCCGTGGTCGGCGGCGGCGACACCGCGATGGAGGAGGCCACCTTCCTCTCCCGCTTCGCCAAGTCGGTCACGATCATCCACCGCCGCGACACGCTGCGGGCCAGCAAGGCGATGCAGGAGCGCGCCTTCGCCGACCCGAAGATCAACTTTGTCTGGGACAGCGAGGTCGCCGAGCTGCACGGCGAGAACAAGCTCTCCGGCCTGACGCTGCGCAACCTGAAGACCGGCGAGACCTCGGAGTCCCCGGTGACCGGCCTGTTCATCGCGATCGGCCACGACCCGCGCACCGAGCTGTTCAAGGGCCAGCTGGAGCTGGACGACGAGGGCTACCTCCAGGTGGAGGCCCCGAGCACCCGTACGAACATCACGGGTGTCTTCGCCGCCGGTGACGTCGTCGACCACACCTACCGCCAGGCGATCACGGCGGCCGGTACCGGCTGCTCCGCGGCTCTGGACGCCGAGCGGCACCTCGCCGCGCTCTCGGACAGCGAGGACGTCCCGGAGCCGGAGAAGACCGCCTCCGCCTGACTCCGCCCCTGACGCCCCCGAGCCCCATTCCACCCAGTAAGGAGACTGCCATGGCCGGTGCCACGGTGACCGTGACGGACGCCAACTTCGAAGAGGTCGTTCTCAAGAGCGACAAGCCCGTACTCGTGGACTTCTGGGCCACCTGGTGCGGTCCGTGCCGCCAGATCGCCCCGTCGCTGGAGGCGATCGCCGCCGAGCACGACGAGATCGTCATCGCGAAGCTGAACACCGACGAGAACCCGACCACCACCGCCAAGTACGGCGTCATGTCGATCCCGACGATGAACGTCTACCAGGGCGGCGAGGTCGTGAAGACCATCGTCGGCGCCAAGCCGAAGGCGATGCTGGAGCGCGAGCTGGGCGACTTCCTCGCCTGATCGCCCTCCGCGACCCGCACGAACGCGAACGGGCCCGCCCCTCCTGGGGCCGGGCCCGTTCGCGTTCGTGCGGAGCCGCTCTTCAGAGCGGACGCAGGGCGGGCTCTTTCTGTACCGCGCCCAGGAGGCGGTCGAGAGCCATCTCCACGTCCTCCTTCCACGAGATCGTGGTGCGCAACTCCAGCCTCAGGCGGGGGAAGCGGGGGTGCGGGCGAACCGTCTTGAAGCCGACGGCCAGGAGGTGGTCGGCGGGAAGCACGCACGCGGGCTCCGACCAGCGGGCGTCACCGAAAGCCTCGACCGCCTTGAAGCCGCGGCGGATCAGGTCCTTGGCCACCGTCTGCACCATTACCCGGCCCAGCCCCTGCCCCTGGTATCCGGGCATCAGCCAGGCCGTGAGGAGCTGTACGGCGTCGGGGGACACCGGGCTGGTGGGGAAGGCCGTGGAGCGCGGGACATACGCGGGCGGCGCGTACAGCACGAAGCCGACCGGGACATCGTCGACCTGCACCACGCGGCCGCAGGAGCCCCACTCCAGAAGGACGGCCGAGATCCAGGCTTCCTTCTCCAGCTCGGGCCGGCCCGCTCGCACCGCGGCTTCGCCGCTTACGGGGTCGAGTTCCCAGAAGACGCAGGAGCGGCAGCGCTTGGGGAGGTCCGGAAGGTTGTCCAGCGTGAGCGGTACGAGCCGACGGCCCATGAAGACAGGTCCTCACTTTCGCCCGCCGCACCGCGCGATGCCGTCCGCACGTCCCGCTCTCTGAGCAGGCCACCGACGAAACCACCGACTGCTCCGAGGCCGAAGCCCGCTGCCAGCAGTCCGGTGCGGCTCACCGTTCGCATGGCTTACTCCTTGATGTGGGGGTTTCCACGTGGATGCGCGCCATACCCGATCGCATCGTATCCACGGTCCGCGTGTGCGGGTACCGCCACACAGCAATGGGCGGGCCGTGTTCCGCAATCCGCTGGGAACACGGCCCGCCCACGGGGCCGGGGAACTCGGCTCAGTCCTTGTCGCCGTTGTCCTCGGTGAGGCTCTTGTCGAGCACCCGGCCCTCGCCGGGAGCCATGGTGCCGAGGATGCGCTCCAAGTCCTCTATCGATGCGAACTCGACGACGATCTTGCCCTTCTTCTGCCCTAGGTCGACCTTCACCCGGGTCTCGAAGCGGTCGGACAGCCGGGAGGCAAGGCCGGTCAGGGCAGGGGAGACGCGGGTGCCGGCCCGCGGCTTCTTCGTCTTGGTGGCACCGGCGGGCTCGGAGCCCATCAGCCGTACGATCTCCTCGACCGAACGCACCGAGAGTCCCTCGCGGACGATGCGGCGCGCCAGTTCCTCCTGCTCGTCGGCGTCGTCCACACCCAGCAGGGCGCGCGCGTGGCCGGCGGAGAGCACCCCGGAGGCCACCCTGAACTGCACGGACGTCGGAAGCTTCAGCAGCCGCAGGGTGTTGGATACCTGCGAGCGCGACCGGCCGATACGGTCGGCCAGCTCGTCGTGGGTGCAGCTGAAGTCCCGCAGCAGCTGGTCGTAGGCCGCGGCCTCTTCCAGCGGGTTCAGCTGAGCCCGGTGGAGGTTCTCCAGCAGGGCGTCCAGCAGCAGCTTCTCGTCGTCGGTCGCGCGGACGATCGCCGGGATCCGCTCCAGGCCGGCCTCACGGCAGGCCCGCCAGCGCCGCTCGCCCATGATGAGCTCGTACCGCTCGGGACCGGTCTGCCGGACCACCACCGGCTGGAGGAGACCGACCTCCTGGATGGAGGTGACCAGTTCGGCGAGTGCCTCCTCTTCGAAGACCTCACGCGGCTGCCGCGGATTGGGCGTGATCACGTCGAGCGGCAGCTCGGCGAAGTGCGCCCCCGCAACCTCCTCCGTCACATCCGCCGCCGCTTCCGTCTTCTGCGGCTCTTCCGTTTCACGTGAAACGGCCCTGGCCGCGATCGAGGTGACCTTGGCCGCCGCCACCCCGCGGTCCGGCGGCATGGCCGGCACCGCGGACGGCGAGGTCGCTCCCCGGCCCACCACGGGCGCGGCGCTGTCCGCTGCCTGCGGTGCCGCGGGGATCAGCGCACCGAGCCCACGGCCCAGTCCTCTACGTCGTTCGCTCACTGATTCCCCTCCGACATGCTGTGCTGTGGTTCGTAGTTCACGGTGAGCCCCTCGGCCGCGGTCCCGGCCTGGGCGGCTCCACGCAAGGCGATCTCCCGGGCCGCTTCCAGGTAGGAGAGCGAGCCGCTGGAGCCCGGGTCGTAGGTGAGGACCGTCTGCCCGTAGCTGGGCGCCTCGGAGATACGCACCGAACGGGGGATGCTGGTGCGCAGCACCTCGCTGCCGAAGTGGTTACGCACCTCCTCCGCGACCTGGGAGGCCAGCCGGGTGCGGCCGTCGTACATGGTGAGCAGGATCGTCGACACGTGGAGCTTGGGGTTGAGGTGCCCGCGCACCAGGTCGACGTTGCGCAGCAGCTGGCCGAGCCCTTCCAGCGCGTAGTACTCGCACTGGATCGGGATCAGTACCTCGGCACCCGCGACCAGTGCGTTGACGGTCAGCAGGCCGAGCGACGGCGGGCAGTCGATGAGGATGTAGTCCAGCGGCTGTTCGTAGGCCCTGATGGCCCGGTCCAGCCGGCTTTCCCGCGCCACCAGCGAGACCAGTTCGATCTCGGCGCCGGCCAGGTCGATCGTGGCCGGCGCACAGAACAGTCCCTCCACGTCGGGCACCGGCACCACGACATCGGCCAGCGGCTTGCTCTCCACCAGCACGTCGTAGATGGAGGGGACTTCGGCGTGATGGTCGATGCCCAGGGCCGTGGAGGCGTTGCCCTGCGGATCGAGGTCGATGACCAGGACTCGGGCGCCGTGCAGAGCCAGCGAGGCAGCAAGGTTGACCGTCGTGGTGGTCTTACCGACCCCGCCCTTCTGGTTGGCGACCACCATGACCCGAGTGTTTTCGGGCCGGGGCAGGGCTTCTCCGGTGCGGCCAAGCGTCTGAACCGCCAGCTGAGCTGCACGACCGATCGGGGTGTCGTCCATGGGGGACGGCGTTTCACGTGAAACGTCATCCCCGAGCGACTCGCTACGGGGACCGGGGACCGGATCGGTCATCGGGCCCGCGATGTTGGCGTCGGACCGCAAGGATTCACTCTCCTCGACATCAGGCTCGCAGTGCTCAGAGCCTGCCATGCTTTCGGTGTCGTGAACCAGTGAGGCCCGTTCTCCTGTGGATGAACCCACCTCTGTGGATACTTCCGTGACCCCTGGGGGCTTCCGGTCACGCGGCGCGGCAGCCGCGCGACCACGGCTGATGATTCCATGCAGCAGAGAACGACGTTTCACGTGAAACACGATGACAGCGTTGCGTCCGTTTTGTACGCGACACTCCGCTTTATGCCGTTTTGTTGGTTTCGCTGGGGGAGTCAGTGAGGCTTCCGCCCCACTCAGCGGCGCCGTCCCCGCTGCGCCCGACTGGGCCGGGCCGCCTTCGCACGCTTGGCCGCGAAACGCACACCACCAGGGCTCTCGCCCACCTCGACACGGACCACGGTCGACAGCGGGTCCACGACCCCTTCACCGACCTGGACGACCGAGGTCTCCACGACACCGAGCTTGCTCAGCGCGGCCCGGGCCCCCTTCAGCTCCTCCTCGGCCGTGTCCCCCTTCAGCGCCAGCATCTCGCCGTAGGGACGCAACAGCGGCACACCCCAGCCCGCCAGCCGGTCGAGCGGTGCCACCGCACGCGCCGTCACCACATGCACCTGCGGAAGCTTGCCCATGACCTCCTCCGCACGGCCGCGCACCACCGTGACATGGTCCAGCCCGAGCAGCTCGACCACCTCCAGCAGGAAGTTCGTCCGTCGCAGCAGCGGCTCCAGCAGCGTGATCTTGAGGTCCGGCCGCACCAGGGCCAGCGGAATACCCGGCAGCCCCGCACCCGAGCCGACATCACAGACCGTGACGCCCTCGGGCACCACCTCGGAGAGCACCGCGCAGTTCAGCAGGTGCCGCTCCCACAGCCGCGGCACCTCACGCGGACCGATCAGACCTCTGCGCACGCCCGCGTCGGCGAGCAGCTCGCCGTAGCGCACGGCCTCCGGAAAAAGCTCACCGAACACCTCACGCGCCACATCCGGCGCCGGTGGGAGCTCCGCTGCTGCGTCCGTCACGGGAAACGCCCTTCCTCTGGACTAGTTATAAGGCTGACAAGATGTGGCCCCGCCTGCGAGACAGACGGGGCCGGTGACATCAAGCTGTGCGGGGCTCTGGCCGTCAGGCCGGGAGGACCACCACACAACGCTGGGGCTCTTCGCCCTCGGACTCGCTGCGCAGCCCCGCGGCCGCCACCGCGTCGTGCACGACCTTGCGCTCGAAGGGGGTCATGGCCTTCAGCTTCACCGGCTCGCCGGTCCCCTTGGCCTCCTCCGCCGCCTTGGCGCCCAGCTCCGCGAGTTCCTCGCGCTTCTGGGCCCGGTACCCGGCGATGTCCAGCATCAGACGGCTGCGGTCACCGGTCTCACGGTGCACCGCGAGCCGGGTCAGCTCCTGGAGCGCCTCCAGCACCTCACCGTCCCGGCCCACCAGCTTCTGCAGGTCACGGCTGGTCGAGTCACTGATGATCGACACAGCGGCGCGGTCGGCCTCGACGTCCATGTCGATGTCACCGTCGAGGTCGGCGATGTCCAGCAGGCCCTCAAGGTAGTCGGCCGCGATCTCACCCTCCTGCTCCAGGCGGGTGAGGGTGTCGGTCCCCTCGGCAGCCGGGGTCCCCCCTGTCGACGACGAGGGGCGGGTCGTGTCCGTCACGGAAGGACTCCTTCTTACTTCTTGGACGGGTGCTTGGGCCGCTGCTGGCCCTTGCGCTGTCCGGACTTGGCGTTACGGGAGCCGGAGGCGGAGGAGCCGCCCTTCGGCTTGCTGTCCTGAGGTGCCTGCTTCTCCAGGGACTGCTTCTTCGAAGTGTCCGCGCCGGAGGCGTCGGAAGCGCTGGAGCCGGCCCCCGCGCGGGTGCGCCGCTGCGCACCGGCGCCACCGGCCTGCTTGCCGCCGCCGGCGGTGGGCTGGGTCTGGCGCTGGGACTTGCTCTGCCGCTTGGGCTGCTGCCGGTTCTGGCGCGCCTCCTCGGCGACCTTCTTGGCCTCGACCTCGGCCGGGTCCTCCTTGAGCTTGCCCTTGGCGCGCAGCCGCTGCTGACGCTCCTCGAACGCCTTGCTGCCCGGGGTGGGGTTCCGGCGGATGACGAACATCTGCTGGCCCATGGTCCAGACGTTGGTGGTCAGCCAGTACAGGAGAACGCCGACGGGGAAGCCGGGGAAGCCGATACCGAAGACGGCGAACATGACCGGGAAGACGTACATCAGCATCTTCTGCTGCTGCATGAACGGCGTCTTCACCGTCAGGTCGACGTTCTTGGTCATCAGCTGGCGCTGCGTGTAGAACTGCGACGCCGACATCAGGACGATCATGATGACGGTGACCACGCGGACGTCGGTGACCGACGCGCCCAGAGACTGGATCTTCTCCGGGGTGTCCAGGAACTTCGCGGCCAGCGGCGCGCCGAAGATGTGCGCCTTCTGGGCGCTCTCCAGCAGCGACTGGTTGATCACACCGACGGTCTGGTTGTTCGCGATGTGGCTGAGGACCTGGTACAGCGAGATGAAGAACGGCGACTGCGCCAGGATCGGCAGGCAGCTGGAGAGCGGGTTGGTGCCCGTCTCCTTGTACAGCTTCATCATCTCTTCGGACTGACGCTGCTTGTCGCTCTTGTAGCGCTCCTGGATCGCCTTCATCTTCGGCTGGAGCGCCTGCATGTTCCGCGTCGACTTGATCTGCTTCACGAAGAGCGGGATCAGGCAGATACGGATCAGCACCACCAGCGAGACGATGGACAGACCCCACGCCGCGCCACTGTTCTCGTCGAAGATGAGGCTGTAGAACGAGTGGAACTGGACGATGATCCAGGAAACTGCGTAATAGAGAGGACTGAGGATCGTGTCCACGAATCAGGCTCCTTGGGCGGTGGGCTGAGTCTCAGGCTGTGCGGCAGGCTCAGGGACGGTGGACCCGCCCAGGCGGCTCCTCAGCCGCCGATGCCAGACCGGACGCTTCCGGGGTGGAACGTGGTCGACGCCACCGGGCGACCACGGGTTGCAACGCAGGATGCGCCAAGCCGTCAGCGCGGTCCCTTTCACCGCGCCGTGCCGGTCGATGGCCGTGTAGCCATAGTGGGAGCACGACGGGTAGTACCGGCAGACCGGCCCCAGCAGGGGGCTGATGGTCCACTGGTACAGCTTGATCAACAGCAGCAGCGGGTACTTCACCGCGGCTCCCTCCCCTGACCTCGGGTGGGGGGAACTCCATCCAGCAGCCGCTGCAGCGCGGTGTCCAGGTCACGGGCCAGCTGTTCGTGGTCCGCATCGCCCGCACCGGGCAGCGCCCGTACGACAACCAGGCTACCGGCGGGCAGCCGGTCCAGCCGGTCGCGCACGAGGTGGCGCAGCCTGCGCTTGACCTTGTTGCGGACCACGGCACCGCCGATGGCCTTGCTCACGACGAAACCCGCACGCGCCGGGGGAGGGCTCTCCCCCGCTGCGTGCGGGTCCGTTGCACCGCTGCGTAGATGGACGACGAGGAGCGGGCGCCCGGCCCTGCGTCCCCGGCGTACCGCGGTCGCAAAGTCCTCGCGCCGCCTCAGCCGATGCTCGGTAGGCAGCACGTCATGGACCTAGCTCAGGGCTCAGGCCGACAGGCGGGCGCGACCCTTGCCACGGCGGGACGCGAGGATCGCGCGGCCGGCACGGGTACGCATCCGCAGGCGGAAGCCGTGGGTCTTGGCGCGACGACGGTTGTTCGGCTGGAAGGTGCGCTTGCTCACTCGGGGGCTCCAGAGATGCTTGGTGTCTCCGGGGAGACAGGTGTGGGGCGTCGATTGGCTGTCACCGTGCGCCCACGAGAAGCTCGCAACGCCCGAGTGCACCGCTACTTCGATCACCAGAGCGCGATCTTTGCCCATCGGAGGCAGGCGGCAGCAGCCATCGACAACTCGACCTGGTTACGGTACGCGCGGCGGCGTCATCCGGTCAAACCGGCCCCCGGCCGGGACACACTATGCACAGCCTGTGGACAACAACTTGAATCACCAGGGTCGCCCTGACTACCGTGGGTCAACTCCGATTCCTTCCCGCCCGTCCTGAGAATCACACATTCGTGGGACCAGTGAGAGAGCGTGCTCTGTGGCCGACGTACCTGCCGATCTTGCCGCAGTGTGGCCACGCGTACTTGATCACCTCCTACGCGCGGAGAGCGACAGCCTCAAGCCGAAGGACCAGGACTGGCTGAAGCGGACCCAGCCCTTGGCGCTGGTGGCCGACACCGCCCTGCTGGCCGTGCCCAACGAGTTCGCCAAGGGCGTGCTGGAAGGCCGGCTCGCGCCGCTCATCGGGGAGGCGCTGAGCCACGAGTGCGGGCGCCCGATCCGGATCGCGATCACCGTCGACGACTCCGCCGAGGAGCCGCAGCCCCAGCAGTCGATGCCGCAGTCGCAGCAGTCTCCGCACCTGCAGCAGCGGCACCAGCCCCAGCAGCCCCAGCAGCAAGGTGGACAGTCGGGGCAGCAGCACGATGCGTACGGCGGCTACGACAGCCGGCAGAACGAGGGCTACGACAACCGTCAGGGTTACGGCCACCAGGACGACGACCTGCCCCACGTACGTCCCGCGTACCCGGAGTACCAGCAGCATCAGCAGCCCCGGCACGAGCCCGGCGCCTGGCCGCAGCACTCCGGCAGGGGCGGCCAGAACGGCCCCGGTCCGCGCGAGGACTACGGATGGCAGCAGCAGCGCCTCGGCGGCTTCCCCGAACGCGACCCCTACGCCACGCCACCCCCCGCACACGTTCAGCAGCAGCACCAGCACCCTCAGCGGTCACAGAGCGACTACCGGTCGTCGGCTCCCGAGCACACCGGCCCGCCGCAGCACCAGCACTCCGAGGGCCACCCCCCGTACGAGCAGCAGCCGCCGCAGCGGCGTGACCTGGCCGAGCACCAGCCCCCCGCGCACATCCAGAACCCCGGCCCCGGCGGCCTGCCCGCGCCCAGCGGCGCCCCCGGCCCGCTCGCCGCGCAGCCCGCGCCGGCGACCGGCCCCGGCGAGCCGACCGCCCGGCTGAACCCGAAGTACCTCTTCGACACCTTCGTCATCGGCGCGTCCAACCGCTTCGCACACGCCGCCGCGGTCGCCGTGGCCGAGGCGCCGGCCAAGGCGTACAACCCGCTCTTCATCTACGGGGAGTCCGGCCTCGGCAAGACGCACCTGCTGCACGCCATCGGGCACTACGCGCGCAGTCTCTACCCGGGCACCCGGGTGCGGTACGTCAGCTCGGAGGAGTTCACCAACGAGTTCATCAACTCCATCCGCGACGGCAAGGCGGACGCGTTCCGCAAGCGCTACCGCGACATGGACATCCTGCTCGTCGACGACATCCAGTTCCTGGCGAGCAAGGAGTCGACGCAGGAGGAGTTCTTCCACACCTTCAACACGCTGCACAACGCCAACAAGCAGATCGTGCTGTCCTCGGACCGGCCGCCCAAGCAGCTGGTCACTCTGGAGGACCGGCTGCGCAACCGCTTCGAGTGGGGGCTGATCACCGACGTCCAGCCGCCGGAGCTGGAGACCCGGATCGCGATCCTGCGCAAGAAGGCGGTCCAGGAGCAGCTCAACGCGCCGCCGGAGGTGCTGGAGTTCATCGCCTCCCGCATCTCGCGCAACATCCGCGAACTGGAGGGGGCGCTGATCCGGGTCACCGCCTTCGCCTCCCTCAACCGCCAGCCGGTGGACCTGGGCCTGACGGAGATCGTCCTGAAGGACCTGATCCCCGGCGGCGAGGACGCGGCCCCCGAGATCACCGCGACCGCGATCATGGCCGCGACCGCGGACTACTTCGGGCTGACCGTGGACGACCTGTGCGGATCGTCGCGCAGCCGCGTGCTGGTGACGGCGCGGCAGATCGCGATGTACCTGTGCCGTGAGCTGACGGACCTGTCGCTGCCGAAGATCGGGGCGCAGTTCGGCGGGCGTGACCATACGACGGTGATGCACGCGGACCGCAAGATCCGGGCCTTGATGGCCGAACGGCGCTCCATCTACAACCAGGTCACCGAGCTGACGAACCGCATCAAGAACGGCTGACGCGGCATCGGCCACCGGCCGGCCGGAGTTCCGAGGGCGCCCCGGGGACGTAACCGCTCCCGGGGCGCCTTTCGTCGCTCGGCGGGGTCCACGGACGGACGGCACGGCTTCGACGGATGTACGCCACGGCTCCGACGGACACGGCAGAGGCCGCGGTGGCCGTACGGCGCGGCTCCGGGCCGACGTACGGAAGAGGTGCCGCGGCGGGCGTACGGCGAGCTCCCTGGCCCCGTATCCGTGCGGCGCGTCCCCCGGCTCGTACAGCGGAGTCCTCCGTCTCGCTCAGCGGGCTTCTCCGCCCCGTACGGAACGCCCGAACTCGCCGTACGGAGACATCTCCACCGCGCCTCGCAGCCCCTTCGACCCCGCCCCACGACCACCCCGACCCTGTGGAAGGCCACCGCTCTGTTCGATTCCTCGTCAGGTCACGGCCGTACTCCACAGATTGGCCAAGATTCTTCCGTCCACATGCTGGGGACTGGGAAGTTATCCCTGTGGCTTCCACAGGAGGGCCGACCGCAGGGGCATCAGCCCAGCTCAGCGGCGTGTGGATTTGTGGCTAACATTCATCCACAGGGTGTGGACAGAAGATTCGTCCACAGGGGGTCCATCGCGTTGTCCACTGCCTGCCCACAGGTGGCCCGCGCTTGTCCCCAACTTCTCCACACCCCTGTCCACTGTTCGGCAAGGCGACACCCGCGCTCACCGGGCCGAGTGAAAGGCGTCACACCAAGGTGCCGGATTGGGCTGTGGGGAACCGGGGTAAAGCTGGGGACAGGACTGGGGAGAAGTAGGGCTCCCCTGTGCATCGGGTGTGCATGAAAAGCGGCGGTCCACAGACACAGCCGGTTGTCCACGGCTGCCGCCCACAGGCCCGGTGGACAAAAAAGCCGCGTTGACCTGCGCAGATCCAGTTGTCCACGGTTTCCACAGGCCCTACTACTACGACCACAGATAGCTACCGGGGAACTCGTTTCGAATCGGGTGCTGTGCACAACTTGGGGATCGGTCGTCCGACGCCTCTCGACCCGACTTGACCCCGAGCCGCAACAGCTGTCGGTGACGTACGTCAGACTGGTCCCCGGCGACCCAGCCGACGAAGAAGGCCAGCAGGGCGTAAGCCAGCAACAGCAGGAGGCGGTTTCCGGTGAAGATCCGGGTGGAGCGCGATGTACTCGCGGAGGCAGTGGCCTGGGCGGCCAAGAGCCTCCCGGCCCGTCCGCCGGTGCCCGTCCTCGCGGGCCTGCTGCTGAAGGCGGAGGAGGGCAGCCTGAGCCTCTCCGGCTTCGACTACGAGGTTTCGGCGCGCGTCTCCGTCGACGCGGACGTGGAGGAGGAAGGCACCGTCCTGGTCTCCGGCCGCCTGCTGGCCGACATCTGCCGTGCCCTCCCCAACCGCCCGGTGGAGATCTCCACCGACGGTGTACGGGTCACCGTCGTCTGCGGCTCCTCGCGGTTCACCCTCCACACCCTCCCGGTGGAGGAGTACCCGGCACTGCCGCAGATGCCGACCGCCACCGGGACCGTGCCCGGTGAGGTCTTCGCCGCGGCCGCCGCCCAGGTCGCCATCGCCGCCGGCCGTGACGACACCCTGCCGGTGCTCACCGGTGTCCGGATCGAGATCGAGGGCGACACCGTCACACTGGCCTCCACCGACCGCTACCGCTTCGCGGTCCGCGAGTTCCTGTGGAAGCCGGAGAGCCCGGACGCCTCCGCGGTGGCCCTGGTGCCCGCCAAGACGCTGCTGGACACCGCCAAGTCCCTCAGCGGCGGCGACAGCGTCACGCTGGCGCTGTCCGGCTCGGGTGCCGGTGAGGGCCTGATCGGTTTCGAGGGCGCGGGCCGCCGGACGACCACCCGGCTCCTGGAGGGCGACCTCCCGAAGTACCGCACGCTCTTCCCCACCGAGTTCAACTCGGTCGCCGTGATCGAGACCGCCCCCTTCGTCGAGGCCGTCAAGCGTGTGGCACTGGTCGCCGAGCGGAACACGCCGGTGCGCCTGAGCTTCGAGCAGGGCGTGCTGATCCTGGAGGCCGGCTCCAGCGACGACGCACAGGCTGTGGAGCGGGTGGACGCGGACCTGGAGGGCGACGACATCTCCATTGCCTTCAACCCGGGCTTCCTCCTGGAGGGCCTGTCGGCGATCGACTCCCCGGTGGCCCAGCTGTCCTTCACCACCTCGACCAAACCGGCGCTGCTCAGCGGCCGCCCGGCCAAGGACGCCGAGGCGGACGACGCGTACAAGTACCTGATCATGCCGGTGCGCCTGTCCGGCTGACCGTCCGACGGGTGCCGGACGGCCCCGGCATCCGGGCGACTCCAGCCGTACGTCCGTCCGTCGACGGAAGTCACCCAGGAGTTTTCACTCCGCCCCTGATACACGAACGCCACGTACGTGCATCAGGGGCGGATCTCTTTTCTGCGGGCGGTGTGTGCGAATGGCTTTACCGGCGGTGCCGCGGGACCGGCGAAAAGCCTGTATGCGCGTGACGTAAGCGGAATACAGCAAGACGCTTTCCCGCGCCGACCGGAACGCGGGGAAATCGCATTCCGGTCGCCTGTGGAAACAACCGGCAGCCGGAGACACGTACGTCCACAACACCGCCGGGCGCCGTACCCGGGCCTGTGCCGGGTACGGCTCCGGGGCCAGAAGTCATCCACAGCCGGTGGACGAAGCTGGCGCGGCGTCGCCCAGCCGCTGGTCACAGGGCTGCTGATGCCCCGATCCGACGGACCCTGTGGAAATCCCGGCCGACGGCCGCGCCCCACCACGTCCTCGGAGCCGCTGAGAAGTAGATGCGGTACGGCCCGCCGCGGAGAGGCTCGTTTCCGTACGAAGTCGTACACCCGGCTCGCCTCGTTCGGCGGCTCGAAACAGGTGATCGTCCGGAAGCGGGCTTTTCAGGAGACCCGCTCGGCCCGAATTCTCCACGCCTGGCAGGAGTTCCGGTCCGAAAAGCCGAAAGGCTCACGAGGCGTCCCCGCCGCACCCCCGGTCGTCCACAGGTGTGGGGCCCGCTCCGCCGCGTCGTGGCTTCGCGCGTAAACTCGACACGTAGGGCGGGGATGTGCCGTAACGCAACGTAAGGGGTACTGATGGAGCTCGGTCTCGTCGGTCTCGGCAAGATGGGCGGCAACATGCGCGAGCGCATCCGCCGCGCAGGCCACACCGTCATCGGATACGACCGCAACCCGGACCTGGCTGACGTGAACAGCCTCAAGGAACTGGTGGACGGGCTCAAGGGTCCGCGCGTGGTGTGGGTCATGGTGCCCGCCGGCGACGCGACCCAGGCGACCATCGACGAGCTGGGCGACCTGCTGTCCCCCGGTGACGTCGTGGTGGACGGCGGGAACTCCCGCTGGACCGACGACGAGAAGCACTCCGAGGAGCTGCGCGCCAAGGGCATCGGCTTCGTCGACTGCGGCGTCTCGGGCGGTGTCTGGGGCCTGGAGAACGGCTACGCGCTGATGTACGGCGGCTCCACGGAGGACGTCGCCAAGGTCCAGCCGATCTTCGACGCGCTCAAGCCGGAGGGCGAGTTCGGCTCGGTGCACGCCGGCAAGGTGGGCGCGGGCCACTTCGCGAAGATGGTCCACAACGGCATCGAGTACGCCATGATGCAGGCCTACGCCGAGGGCTGGGAGCTGCTGGAGGCGGTCGACTCGGTCACCGACGTACGCGAGGTCTTCCGGTCCTGGCAGGAGGGCACGGTCATCCGTTCCTGGCTGCTGGACCTGGCGGTCAACGCGCTGGACGACGACGAGCACCTGGAGAAGCTGCGGGGCTTCGCCGCCGACTCCGGCGAAGGCCGCTGGACGGTCGAGGCCGCGATCGACAACGCCGTGCCGCTGCCCGCGATCACGGCGTCGCTCTTCGCGCGCTTCGCCTCGCGTCAGGACGACTCGCCGCAGATGAAGATGATCGCGGCGCTGCGGAACCAGTTCGGCGGCCACGCCGTCGAGAACGCGAAGAAGTAAGCCGCACGAAGAAGCAGACAGCCAGGTAGCAGAAGGTCCGGTAGCCGGGGGAGGTCGGCGCGCCACATGCACGTATCGCATCTCTCGCTCGCCGACTTCCGCTCGTACGCCCGGGTCGAGGTCCCGCTCGACCCGGGCGTCACCGCTTTCGTCGGCCCCAACGGGCAGGGCAAGACCAACCTCGTCGAGGCGGTCGGCTATCTGGCCACGCTCGGCAGCCACCGGGTCTCCTCCGACGCGCCGCTGGTGCGGATGGGGGCCGAGCGGGCGATCGTGCGGGCCGCGGTCGTCCAGGGCGAGCGGCAGCAACTGGTCGAGCTGGAGCTGAACCCGGGCAAGGCCAACCGGGCGCGTATCAACAGGTCGTCGCAGGTCAGACCGCGCGACGTGCTGGGGATCGTACGGACGGTGCTGTTCGCGCCGGAGGACCTGGCGCTGGTCAAGGGCGATCCGGGGGAGCGCCGCCGCTTCCTGGACGAGCTGATCACGGCGCGGTCGCCGCGGATGGCGGGCGTGCGCTCGGACTACGACCGGGTGCTCAAGCAGCGCAACACGCTGCTGAAGAGCGCGGCGCTGGCCAGGCGGCACGGCGGACGCCAGATGGACCTGTCCACCTTGGACGTGTGGGACCAGCACCTGGCCCGGGTCGGCGCGGAGCTGCTGGCTCAGCGCCTGGACCTGATCGCCACGCTCCAGCCGCTGGCCGACAAGGCGTACGAGCAGTTGGCGCCGGGCGGCGGTCCCCTCGCGATGGAGTACCGCGGCTCGGCCGGTGACGCGATGCACGGTGTCTCGACGCGGGAGGAGCTGTACGGGCTGTTGACCGAGGCGCTCGGCGCGGCCCGTAAGAACGAGATCGAGCGCGGAGTGACGCTGGTCGGTCCGCACCGCGACGATCTGCTGCTCAAGCTGGGGCAGTTGCCCGCCAAGGGGTACGCGAGCCACGGCGAGTCCTGGTCGTACGCGCTCGCGCTGCGGCTGGCCTCGTACGACCTGCTGCGCGGTGAGGGCAACGAGCCGGTGCTGGTGCTCGACGACGTGTTCGCGGAGCTGGACAGCCGGCGGCGGGAGCGGCTGGCGGAGCTGGTGGCGCCCGGTGAGCAGGTGCTGGTGACCGCGGCGGTGGACGACGACGTGCCGGGCGTGCTGTCGGGGGCCCGGTTCGCGGTGTCCGAGGGTGTCGCGGAGAAGGTCTCGCCGTGAGCGGGCGTCGGAGCCGGTGATGAGCGGCGAGCGGCCGGAAACGCCCTCCGAGGAGCCCTCGGAGCGGCCGCCCGGCGCCGACCAGCCCAAGCCCCCGGAGCTGTCCGGGATCGACCTGGCCCGGCAGGCGCTGGTCGCCGCCAAGGAGCAGGCGAAGGCGCGGGGTGCCGCCGCGCAGCAGAAGAAGCAGGCGCGCCGCGGCGGTCTGCGCTCCGGCGCGCGCGCCGACGGGCGCGACCCGCTGCCGCTGGGAGCGGCGATCAACCGGCTCATCACGGAGCGCGGCTGGGAGACCCCGGCCGCGGTGGGCGGCGTCATGGGGCGCTGGCCGCAGCTCGTGGGGCCGGAGGTGGCGCAGCACTGCGAACCGCAGAAGTACGACGAGGAAGCGCGCGTACTGACGGTGCAGTGCGACTCGACGGTGTGGGCGACACAGCTGCGGCTGCTGGCGCCGCAGCTCGTCGCGCGGCTGAACCAGGACCTGGGGCAGGGCACGGTGAAGCTGATCAAGGTGCTGGGTCCGGGCGGTCCGGCGCGGCGGTACGGGCCGTTGCGGGCGCCCGGCAGCAAGGGCCCCGGGGACACGTACGGCTGAGAGCCTCTGTCCGAGCCACGGCCGGGCGCCTGCCTCCCCCCGAAAGGCCCGAGGCCCGAAAGGTCAGGGGGCGCCCCACGAAGACACTCCGGCGCCTTGCGATCGGTTCGGCCTCCGAAGGAATGATGGAAGAGCCGAGACGGAGCGCAGCGCAGTGCACCGGACGACGTGCGCTGATCCGGCCGGGGCTCGGACACAGGCTCCGAGGTGAACGCGTGTTGCGGGTGAGACTCCGCTCACGGTAGCCGGAGGTTGACAGCCCGAAGCGCTGAACGCCGTCTAGAGCGTCCTGGGGGCCCGTCGCAGATATGGGGAGTCGGCCAACGGCACTTCAGGGCGGCACATGACGACTCAGGCGCCCGCAAACCCCCATTAGTGTCGGCGCTACCGGTAGACTGGTAGCAATCCCGCCCACTCGCGGAACATGTCGAACGACGCAGCCGCCCTGCTTCTGATGGAGGCGGCTCGTGCTGTGCCAGAAAGGGCGCTTCGTGGCCGACTCCGGCGACCTCAACGAGAACAAGACGGCTTCTACTGAAGAGGGGGTTCCTGCCGGCGCCAGTGGCGACTCTCCGGAAGAGAAGTCGTACGACGCCAGCGCGATCACCGTCCTTGAGGGCCTGGACGCGGTCCGTAAGCGCCCCGGTATGTACATCGGCTCGACCGGCGAGCGTGGTCTGCACCACCTCGTGTACGAGGTCGTCGACAACTCCGTCGACGAGGCGCTGGCCGGGCACGCGGACACCATCGACGTGACGATCCTGCCGGACGGCGGCGTGCGCGTCGTCGACAACGGCCGCGGCATCCCCGTCGACATCGTGCCCTCGGAGAAGAAGCCGGCCGTCGAGGTCGTGCTGACGGTGCTGCACGCGGGCGGCAAGTTCGGCGGCGGCGGTTACGCGGTCTCCGGTGGTCTGCACGGCGTGGGTGTCTCCGTCGTCAACGCGCTGTCGCAGAAGGTCGCCGTCGAGGTCAAGCGGGACGGCTACCGCTGGACCCAGGACTACAAGCTCGGCGTGCCGACGGCTCCGCTGTCCCGTAACGAGGCCACCGAGGAGACCGGTACGACGGTCACCTTCTGGGCCGACGGTGACATCTTCGAGACGACCGAGTACAGCTTCGAGACGCTGTCGCGCCGCTTCCAGGAGATGGCGTTCCTCAACAAGGGCCTGACGATCACGCTCACCGACGAGCGCGAGGCCCATGTGGACGAGGAGGGCAAGGCGCTCACGGTCCGGTACCACTACGAGGGCGGCATCGTCGACTTCGTGAAGTACCTGAACTCGCGCAAGGGCGAGGTCGTCCACCCCACGGTGATCGACATCGAGGCCGAGGACAAGGAGCGGATGCTCTCCCTCGAGGTCGCGATGCAGTGGAACACCCAGTACACCGAGGGTGTCTACAGCTTCGCGAACACCATCCACACGCACGAGGGCGGTACGCACGAAGAGGGCTTCCGCTCGGCGATGACGGGCCTGATCAACCGTTACGCCCGGGACAAGAAGCTGCTGCGCGAGAAGGACGACAACCTCACGGGTGAGGACATCCGCGAGGGTCTGACGGCGATCATCTCGGTCAAGCTCGGCGAGCCGCAGTTCGAGGGCCAGACCAAGACGAAGCTGGGCAACACCGAGGCCAAGACCTTCGTGCAGAAGGTGGTCCACGAGCACCTGACGGACTGGCTCGACCGCAACCCGAACGAGGCCGCGGACATCATCCGCAAGGGCATCCAGGCCGCGACCGCACGGGTGGCGGCCCGTAAGGCCCGGGACCTGACCCGCCGCAAGGGCCTGCTGGAGACGGCGTCGCTGCCCGGCAAGCTCTCGGACTGCCAGTCCAACGACCCCACCAAGTGCGAGATCTTCATCGTCGAGGGTGACTCGGCCGGCGGCTCGGCCAAGTCCGGCCGTGACCCGCAGTACCAGGCCATCCTGCCGATCCGCGGCAAGATCTTGAACGTGGAGAAGGCACGGGTCGACAAGATCCTGCACAACAACGAGGTGCAGGCGCTGATCTCGGCCTTCGGTACCGGTGTCCACGAGGACTTCGACATCGAGAAGCTCCGGTACCACAAGATCATCCTGATGGCGGACGCCGACGTCGACGGCCAGCACATCAACACCCTGCTGCTCACCTTCCTCTTCCGCTTCATGCGGCCGCTGGTGGAAGCCGGGCACGTCTACCTCTCCCGCCCGCCGCTCTACAAGATCAAGTGGGGCCGGGACGACTTCGAGTACGCCTACTCCGACCGGGAGCGCAACGCCCTGATCGAGCTCGGCAAGCAGAACGGCAAGCGGATCAAGGACGACTCGGTCCAGCGCTTCAAGGGTCTGGGCGAGATGAACGCCGAGGAACTGCGCGTGACGACCATGGACGTCGACAGCCGCGTGCTCGGCCAGGTCTCGCTGGACGACGCGGCGCGCGCCGACGACCTGTTCTCGGTGCTGATGGGTGAGGACGTCGAGGCCCGGCGCTCCTTCATCCAGCGCAACGCCAAGGACGTCCGCTTCCTCGACATCTGAGCCCTGTCGGCCCTCCCCCGCCCGACGGCGGGGACCGCAGCAGCCGCAGCTCGAAAGGATCTAGAACAGCAATGGCCGACGAGAACACCCCTGTGACCCCGGACGGCGTGACCGCCGAGGGCGCGGCCCCCGCCATCGAAGGCGTGGGCATGCGTGTCGAGCCCGTCGGGCTCGAAACGGAGATGCAGCGCTCCTACCTCGACTACGCGATGTCCGTCATCGTCTCGCGCGCGCTGCCGGACGTACGGGACGGCCTCAAGCCGGTGCACCGCCGCGTCCTGTACGCGATGTACGACGGCGGGTACCGCCCCGAGAAGGGCTTCTACAAGTGCGCCCGCGTCGTCGGCGACGTGATGGGTACGTACCACCCGCACGGTGACTCCTCCATCTACGACGCCCTGGTCCGGCTGGCCCAGCCGTGGTCGATGCGGATGCCGCTGGTGGACTCCAACGGCAACTTCGGCTCGCCCGGCAACGACCCGGCCGCGGCCATGCGGTACACCGAGTGCAAGATGAAGCAGCTCTCCATGGAGATGCTGCGGGACATCGACGAGGAGACCGTCGATTTCCAGGACAACTACGACGGCCGCAACCAGGAGCCGACGGTCCTGCCGGCCCGTTTCCCGAACCTGCTGATCAACGGCAGCGCCGGCATCGCGGTCGGCATGGCGACCAACATCCCGCCGCACAACCTGCGCGAGGTCGCCGCCGGCGCCCAGTGGGCGCTGGAGCACCCGGAGGCCTCCAGCGAGGAGCTGCTGGACGCGCTCATCGAGCGCATCAAGGGCCCGGACTTCCCGACCGGCGCGCTGGTGGTGGGCCGCAAGGGCATCGAGGACGCGTACCGCACCGGCCGCGGCTCGATCACCATGCGTGCGGTGGTGGCGGTCGAGGAGATCCAGAACCGCCAGTGCCTGGTGGTCACCGAGCTGCCGTACCAGGTCAACCCGGACAACCTCGCGCAGAAGATCGCCGACCTGGTCAAGGACGGCAAGATCGGCGGCGTCGCCGACGTCCGTGACGAGACCTCCTCGCGTACGGGCCAGCGCCTGGTCATCGTCCTCAAGCGGGACGCCGTCGCCAAGGTCGTGCTGAACAACCTCTACAAGCACACCGACCTGCAGACGAACTTCGGCGCGAACATGCTCGCCCTGGTGGACGGCGTGCCGCGCACCCTGTCGCTGGACGCGTTCATCCGCAACTGGGTCACCCACCAGGTCGAGGTCATCGTCCGGCGCACCAAGTTCCGGCTGCGCAAGGCCGAGGAGCGGGCCCACATCCTGCGCGGTCTGCTCAAGGCGCTGGACGCGATCGACGAGGTCATCGCGCTCATCCGGCGCAGCGATACGGTCGACGTGGCGCGCGAGGGCCTGATGGGCCTGCTGGCCATCGACGAGATCCAGGCCAACGCGATCCTGGAGATGCAGCTGCGCCGGCTGGCCGCCCTGGAGCGCCAGAAGATCACCGCCGAGCACGACGAGCTGCAGGCGAAGATCAACGAGTACAACGCGATCCTCGCCTCGCCGGAGCGCCAGCGCCAGATCATCAGCGAGGAGCTGGCGGCGATCGTCGAGAAGTTCGGCGACGACCGGCGCTCGAAGCTGGTGCCCTTCGAGGGCGACATGTCCGTCGAGGACCTGATCGCCGAGGAGGACATCGTCGTCACGATCTCCCGTGGCGGCTATGTGAAGCGGACGAAGACCGACGACTACCGGTCGCAGAAGCGCGGCGGCAAGGGCGTACGGGGCACGAAGCTGAAGGAAGACGACATCGTCGACCACTTCTTCGTCTCCACCACCCACCACTGGCTGCTGTTCTTCACCAACAAGGGCCGGGTCTACCGGGCCAAGGCGTACGAGCTGCCGGACGCCGGGCGGGACGCGCGCGGCCAGCACGTGGCCAACCTGCTCGCCTTCCAGCCGGACGAGCAGATCGCGCAGATCCTGGCGATCCGCGACTACGAGGCCACGCCCTACCTGGTGCTCGCCACCAAGGGCGGCCTGGTGAAGAAGACGCCGCTCAAGGACTACGACTCGCCGCGTTCCGGCGGTGTCATCGCCATCAACCTCCGGGAGACGGAGGAGGGCGCGGACGACGAGCTGATCGGTGCCGAACTGGTCTCCGCCGAGGACGACCTGCTGCTGATCAGCAAGAAGGCGCAGTCGATCCGGTTCACCGCCACGGATGACGCGCTGCGTCCGATGGGACGCGCCACCTCGGGTGTCAAGGGCATGAGTTTCCGCGAGGGCGACGAACTGCTCTCGATGAATGTGGTGCGGGCCGGTACGTTCGTCTTCACCGCCACCGACGGCGGCTACGCCAAGCGCACCTCGGTGGACGAGTACCGCGTCCAGGGTCGCGGTGGTCTCGGCATCAAGGCCGCCAAGATCGTGGAGGACCGGGGTGAGCTGGTCGGCGCCCTGGTGGTCGAGGAGACGGACGAGATTCTCGCCATCACGCTCAGCGGTGGCGTGATCCGTACGCGGGTCAGCGAGGTCAGGGAGACGGGCCGTGACACCATGGGCGTCCAACTGATCAACCTGGGCAAGCGCGATGCCGTGGTCGGTATCGCACGTAACGCCGAGGCCGGTCGCGAGGCCGAGGAGGTCGACGCGGGTGTGGAGCCCGGGGCGGCCGACGAGGCGGAGGGCACCGAGTCCGCGGTGGCCGAGGGCGGCGAGCCCGCGGCGGAGTAACGCGAGGAGTAGGTCGTGAGTGGAGCCACGGGCGCTGCGGCGGGTGGACCGGGAGACAGGAAGAGCTCCCGTTCGGGACCCGCGACCGTGACGGAGGACAGCGCCCGTGGCTCCGCCGCGTCCGGTGACACCTCGTCCGAGGGCTCCTACCAGGGGGGAACCGTGACCGACCGGCGACAGCCGCAACCGCATTCCGCGGCGCAGCCGCAGTCCCCGGCCCAGGGTTCGGGTCCGGCGCCCGGGCCCCAGGGCGGGGGCACGCAGGGCGGCCAGCAGCCGTACCAGCCGCCCCAGGCGTACCGATCGGGTGCGGGACAGGGCGCGGGGGCGCAGCAGGGGGTGCGCCGGCCGCGTACGGGCGCCCGTACGACGCCTCGTACCCGCAAGGCCCGGCTGCGCGTGGCCCGGGCCGACCCCTGGTCGGTGATGAAGGTCAGCTTCCTGCTCTCCATCGCGCTGGGGATCTGCACCATCGTGGCGGTGTCGGTGCTGTGGATGGTGATGGACGCGATGGGCGTCTTCACCACGGTCGGCGGCACGATCAGCGAGGCGACGGGGTCGGGCGACGGCGGCGGTTTCGACCTCCAGTCGTTCCTGTCGCTGCCGCGGGTGCTGCTGTTCACCGCGGTCATCGCGGTGATCGACGTCGTGCTCGCCACGGCGCTGGCCACGCTCGGGGCCTTCATCTACAACATCTCGGCCGGGTTCGTGGGCGGCGTCGAGCTGACCCTCGCCGAGGACGAGTGACGGACGCGGGCATCCTCGGGAGGGGCCGTACGGCGGCCCCTCCCGAGGGCCCGGGGACTCCCGGACCACGATTTTGGGAATGCCTCTGAAGTGCGCTAATCTTTCGGTGCAGCGCGGGGCTATAGCTCAGACGGTTAGAGCGCTTCCCTGATAAGGAAGAGGCCACAGGTTCAAGTCCTGTTAGCCCCACCAGCGCGAGAGAGGTCCTACCGGAGACGGTGGGGCCTCTTTCGCGTTCGGGGTGGCCACGGCCGGGCGTGCGGGTCCGGGCGAGGACGGTCCGTGCGTCATCGCGCATGGGTCGGGCCCTAGGTCACCGATCGGTATCGGCCGGTGTGTATCATCGGCCCCCAGAGGTCCCCTACGTCAACGAAAGACGAGGTCGCGCGGTGAAGAAGCTTCTCCTGGTCGCACTGGCCGCCATCGGCGGGCTCCTCGTGTACCGCCAGATCCAGGCGGATCGCGCCGAGCAGGATCTGTGGACGGAGGCGACCGACTCCGTGCCCGCAGGTTCGGGTGTGTGAGACGCACAGCAGTTCGTAGTCAACGTACGTACCCCGGCCACCGTGTGACGGTGACCGGGGTCTCGTGCGTCCGGGGGCGGGACGGCGCGTGACGCGGCGTGCGACGCGGCCGTCCCGACGGGTTTGCCATAGCACATAAGTAGCTTGCAAAAGCAAATGTGGTGAGGGGTGGCTCGTGGCAAGGGGGCGTACGCGAAGGGGTGGGCGCGCCGGGAGGCTGGTGCCCGTCCTGGTGCCCGTACTCGTATCCGTACCGGCGCTGGCGGGTGCCGGGGCGGCAGGGCCCGCGGACGGTGCGCGGAACAGCCCGCCCGCCTACCGGACGGCGGCCGGCGCCCAGCCCGTGCAGGGCACCCAGAGACCGTCCGGCGCGCCGCGTATCGAGCCAGGGACGTACACCGACACCCTCGCCCGCGGCGACGAGAAGCACTACACGGTGCGGCTGGACGAGAAGTCCAGCGCCTACTTCTCGGCGGTGGCCGCGCCCCGGCCCGGCAGCGAGGTCGCGGACCACACCGACAGCCTGAAGGTCAGCCTCCGCGACGCCGACGGCAACGCCTGTTCCCCGGGCGGGAGTACGGCCTTCCGCGGCCGCGGCATGGCGTACCCGATCGCCGATTACGCCACCCGCCGTGCCGACGGGCCGCGGACCAACTGCCAGAAGGCAGGCGCCTACTACTTCGTGGTCAAGCGGGTCGGCAAGGCATCGGCACCGGGAGCGGCCCGCTGGCCCGTCGAACTCCGCTTCCAGCGCGAACCCGGGCTCACGGGCGCACCACCCGCCCAACCTGCCCCCGGCTCCTGGTCCACGGCGACCCCCGTACCGCTGACCGGCGGCAAGAAGAAGGACGCCGACGGCGGCACCGGCTTCAACGACGCCGGGCCGATCGGCAAAGGGGTGTGGCAGGACCGCATCAGGCCGGGGGAGACCCGGTTCTACCGCGTACCGGTGGACTGGGGGCAGCAACTGAGCGTGAGCGTCGAGCTGCCGGGCGGGACGCTGGCGGGCGGGGGCGCTGCGGTGCGCGGGCAGCGCGCGGTGGCCGGCTCGCGGCTCGTGGCCAGCGCGCTGGGGCTGGGGGTCTACAACCCGGCGCGCGGCCCGGTCAGCGACACGCGCTTCATCGCGTACGACGGCAAGCCGGCCGCCGCCAGGATCGCCACAGCACCCGTGGACTACGGCAACCGCTACAACGCCGCCGCCCCGGTGAGCGCGATGCGTTTCGCGGGCTCCTACTACCTCGCCGTGTCACTGCATCCGGATGCCGCGAAGTACTTCGAGGACGGCACCCCGATCACCCTACGCATCGACCCGGCAGGCCGACCGCAACGCGGCCCCGGCTACCGAGAGAAGACCACCGACTTCTCTGTGTCGCCGCAACAACGCGCAGCAGCAGACGAGGGCATGACGACGCAGCAGGTGGCGTCGAGCAGCAGGCTGCGCGTGCTGGGGTACGGCGGCATCAGCACGGGGACGGTGCTGTTGTTGGCGCTGGGGGCGTGGGCGTTGGCTGCGCGCTGGAAGAGCGGTGGGGCGCGCGGGCAGCAGTGAACTGCGTTGGCGGACCGAGGGCTTGCTGGGTGGGGCGCTGCGTGTCAACTGACGGACAGAGCCCAGACACCGAACGCGATGCACAGCAGTGCCACCACGATCACCGGAACCGCGACCTTGGGCGGAGGCCCGGGACGCCGCTGCGGCACGGCCCGGTGCCGACGGGCCGCTGCGCGTCCGGAGGGCGGCAACGGCTGCGGGCGGTCGGGCGTGTACGGGCGGGTGTCCGGGGGCCTGGACGGGCCGTGGCCGAGGGGGTGCGCCGGGGGCAGGGTCGGGGGTGTGGTGGGGGGTTGCGGGGCCGCGTAGGGGGGCGGGGGCGGGGTTTCGGGTGGTGATTCGTGCGCTGTTCCGTACTGCGCTCCGTACTGGGCTTCGTACTGCGCTCCGTACGCCTTCCCGTGCGGGCCGCCTACGCGCTCCTGATCGGGTCCCCGAGCGGCTCCCTGAGCGGCTCCCTGAGCGCCGCTCTGGGGCCGTACGCCGTCGCGGCCGGTGCCGGGCGTGTGCGCAGCGCCCGGGGCGTCGGTGGCGGGGTGCTGCGGTGCGGGTATACCGGTGGAGGGCGGCGCCAAGGGAAAGCCGCCGGTGTCGGACAGGGGCACCGGAGGCGGGGTGGGCGGCGTGGAGGGCGTGGCGGCCGGCTGCTCCGGCCGAGGCGACCCGTGGTGTTCCTGCTGCCCCTGCCCCTCCTGCCCGCCCTTCCCCTGCCCGCCCTCTCCCTGCCCCTCCGCCCGCTTCGGCGTCCTCGCCCGGAGCGGGCCGTCCGGCCCGAACCCGGCGGGCAGCGGACCGATGTGGTCGAAGACCTCGACGACCTCGTCCTCGATCGTCGTTTCCGGCAGCAGCTCGGCCGCCGCGAGCAGCGCCTTGCGCGCGCCCGAGGCCGTCTTGAAGCGCAGCTCCGGGTCCGGCTGCAACAGGTTCGCCAGCACCTGCCACAGCGGCTCCGCGATGTCCTCGGGAGCCTCCGGAGTGCCGTGCTCGGTGAAGCGCTCGACCAGGCCCTGCGCGTCCGGCTTGGCACCGGTGAGCAGGTTCACCGCGACCAGGCCGACCGCGAAGAGGTCCCCGGGGAAGTCTGGATCGGCGCCCAGCATCTGTTCCGGCGCGAAGTAACCGGGCGTGCCCACCACGTAGTTGGCGTCGGTCAGCCGTGGCTCGCCCTTGCGCATCGCGATGCCGAAGTCGGACAGCCGCACGTGCGGCCGGCCGGTCCCGGTCGACTCCAGCAGGACGTTCGCGGGCTTGATGTCGCGGTGCACGATGCCTTCCGCGTGGACCGCGGTCAGCCCCGACAGCAGCTGGTCGAGCAGGACACACACCAGGCGTGGCGGCAGCGGCCCGTAGTCCCCCACGAGGTGTGCCAGTGAACCGCCGTGCACCAGGTCCATGGTGAACAGGACCTTGTCGTCGTCCGCGGCCCAGCTCGCGGGGGCCAGTACGTGCGGGTGGTCGATCCGTACGGCCTGCTCCCGTACGAACCGCAGCAGCGTGTGCGCGTCGCTCTGCTGCAGCACCTTGGCCGCCACATAACGGCGGCGCCGCTGGTCCCAGGCGCGCCACACGGCTCCCACGCCGCCCCGCCCGATCGGGTCGATCAGCTCGTACCGACCGGCGAAGACCTCACCCATTGCGCCCCGTCCGCCTACCGAACCACCGAACTGCCCGACTCCCGGGGGCTGTCGCGCGCCGCCCCCGGCTGCTCGCCGTCTAACTCTGGTGGGCCTCGTAGTGGGAGACCGCGTCCGCGGTGCGCCCCGCTCCGTAGACCCTGAGGAACTCTGCCAGTTCGGGGTGGCTGGGGGCGAGGGTGTTCGCGGCGTCGATGATGTCGCCGGCGGCCGAAACCGAGCGCAACAGCGACTGGATCTCGCGCACCACACGCCGTACGGTCGTCGCCCCCGTGGACGACGCGGTCTGCGTGGTGTTGTTGAGCACCGACCCGCCCGCGGTCTTCTTGATCTCGTCCATCCGGTCGGTGGCCTCGGCGGCACTCACACTGCCGTCCGCCACTTGCCCGGCCAGTTCCTGGAGTGCCTGGACCCGCTGGACGACGGCCGGGTTGCCGATCTTGGCCCGCTGGCCGCTCATGAGCTGTGACAGCATCGGCGCGGAGAGTCCCAGTACGGACGCGAGGCGTGCCTGGTTGAGGCCGAGGTCGTCGATGAGACGGCGGAACAGCGCTCCCAGGGGCTCGCCGTACCAGCTGCGCTGCAGCTCCCGAGCGCGCGCGGTGGCTTCTTGCTGTGCTGCGTCCATGGCGTCTCCCCTGTCTCCCCGATCGCGCTTCGCTGCCGCGAATCTCGCGAAGCATCCTACGGAGAGCACCTGCGCGCGGCGATACCCGGTCGGGAAACCTCCCGGGCACCGGGTACCCTGGTTCGCGACGGGGCCTTAGCTCAGTTGGTAGAGCGCTGTCTTTGCATGGCAGATGTCAGGGGTTCGACTCCCCTAGGCTCCACATGGTCAGACCCCCTGACCTGCTGAAAAGCAGGTCAGGGGGTCTTTTTGCCGCCTTTTTCTGCCAGCGCCCTGAACGCGCGGCGGCCCGTGCCGCGCGCTCCTGATGGGCGTCGCGGCGCGGGCCGGGCGGGGTCCGGAGACGTCGGGGGCGGGGTGTCGCCGGAGAGGGCACGGGGGTCAGGGCGTGGGGCCGCCGCGTTCTTCCGCTTCGGCTTCGGCCTGTTTGGCCTGGACCTCCGGGTCCAGGGCGGCCGCCTCCGCGGTGCCGTCGACGGCGGTCAGAGTGGCACGTTCGCTGACCTCGGTGGGGGCGGGGGGCTCGACCAGCCAGTCGGGGTTGGCCTGCTTGTCCCACCACTTCCAGGCCGCGTAGGCGCCGCCGGCGAGGAGCCCCACGACCGCGATCCGCTTGACGGCCTTGCCGGCACGGCGGCGGCGGTTGTGCTTCTTGACGAGCTTCTCGATCTCCTTGGCCGACACCTGGCCGCGGAGGGCCGCGATGGCGGCCGTGCCGCGTGCCACGGCCTGCTCGCGGACCGGTTCCGCGGCGGCGCGTGCGCTGTGCACGGCGTGCTCGACGCGCGGGGCGGTGTAGTCGGCGGCCTGGCGGGCTGCCTTGCGGGTGCGCTCGGCGGCGCGGCTCGCGGCCGCGTCGACCTTCGGCGGCAGGGCGCCGCGGGCGTGCTCGATGCGCGGCTGCAGGTGGGCGTCGTACTGGCTGCGGGCCTGGTGAGCGGCCTCGGCCACCTTGGGTGCCAGTCGCGTGCGGGCCTCGTGCGCGTAGTGGGTGGCGGTGTCCTTGGCCGTACCGGCATACGGAGCCACCACCTCCGCCGCGTGTCGCACGCTGTCCTTGGCCGAACTGGTCGCCGCGCGCACGCTGTCCTTGCGGGTCACGGGATCCTCCTCCTCGGTGGCGTGTCCGGGGGGCTCGGGGGTTGTCCCCCGATGTCTGCTGTGTCGCCTGTCCACCCGGTTCAAGATCATGCCTGCTCACACGACATACGGCATGTGCGAGCGGGCATCCGGGTCATTGGGGGCCATACGGAGCCTTGCGATGACAATGCCACGGTTTTCCGGGCCGTGCGCCGGTTCGGCCGGTACTGGTGGCGGAAAGGCAGACCGAACGCTGCGGTGTCCGGGTGCGGGGCACACGTCCGTGCGAGGATCGGGAACCGTCAGTGCAGACTTATGGAAGGTAGATCGTGGCTGAAGAGCTCTACGCCACCCTGAAGACCAATCAGGGCGACATCGAGATTCGGCTCCTGCCGAACCACGCCCCGACAACGGTGAAGAACTTCGTCGAGCTCGCCAAGGGCGAGCGCGAGTGGACCCACCCGGAGACCGGCAAGAAGACCACGGAGAAGCTGTACGACGGCACCGTCTTCCACCGGGTGATCAGCGGCTTCATGATCCAGGGCGGCGACCCGCTGGGCAACGGCACCGGCGGCCCGGGGTACGAGTTCAAGGACGAGTTCCACCCGGACCTGGCCTTCAACAAGCCGTACCTGCTCGCCATGGCCAACGCCGGCCCGGGCACCAACGGCTCGCAGTTCTTCATCACGGTCTCCCCGACCACCTGGCTGACCGGCAAGCACACCATCTTCGGCGAGGTCACCACCGACGCGGGCAAGAAGGTCGTGGACGCCATCGCGGGTACCCAGACCAACCCGCGCACCGACCGCCCGGTCAGCGACATCGTGATCGAGTCGGTCGTCGTCGAGACCCGCTGACGCGCGTACCGCGTCACCGCGGACGTCCGGTCCGGGAGACCCGCAGCGGCCCCGGACCGCGGACCCGCGGGAACATTGCGCCCCGCCCGGTCGTAGATCGGGTGGGGCGCGCACTTCGTCGTGCGGTGACGTCCGCACGGATTCGGACGAGGGACCGAGGGGACCATGGACCAGGCGCCGGGCAGCCCGCAGGAGCCGCAGGACGCACGGCCGGGCGACGCCGCGCCCGGCTGCTACCGCCATCCGGACCGTGCGACGGGCATCAGTTGTACGCGCTGTGAGCGGCCCGTCTGCCCCGAGTGCATGGTCAGCGCGTCGGTCGGGTTCCAGTGCCCGGACTGCGTACGCGGCGGCAGCGGTACGGGCCGTACGGCGCAGGCCACCGCCCCCCGGACGATCGCGGGCGGCTCGCTCGCCGCGGACACCCGCCTGGTCACCAAGGTCCTGCTCGGCATCAACGTCGCGGTGTTCATCGCGGTGCTGGCGGTGGGCGACAGCCTGGTCCAGGGCCTGGAGATGATCGGCGGGGCGTTCGTTCCCGAGGACCTGACGTTCATCGGCGTCGCCGAGGGCGAGTTCTACCGCCTGCTGACGGCGGCGTTCCTGCACCAGGAGCCGATGCACATCATCTTCAACATGCTGTCGCTGTGGTGGCTGGGCCCGCCGCTGGAGGCGGCCCTCGGCCGGGTCCGCTTCATCGGGCTCTACCTGCTCTCCGCGCTCGGCGGCAGCGCCCTGTCGTATCTGCTCGCCGCGCAGAACCAGCCCTCGCTGGGGGCGTCCGGCGCGGTCTTCGGGCTGCTCGGCGCGACGGCCATACTGATGCGCCGCCTGAGCTACGACATGCGGCCCGTACTGATCCTGCTGGCGCTCAACCTGGTCTTCACGTTCGCGTGGCCCAACATCGCGTGGCAGGCCCATGTCGGCGGGCTGGTCGTCGGCGCGGCCGTGACGTACGGGATCGTGCACGCGCCGCGGGAGCGGCGGGCGCTGGTGCAGGGCCTGACGTTCGCGGTGGCGTTCCTGGTGATCGTCGCGGTGGTGTGGGTTCGGACCGTTCAGCTCGTGGGGTGAGCGGGGCGGCGGGCGTGGTCCACGGTGCGCGGGTCTGCCGTGCGCGGTGCGCGGTTGTCCCGTACCGGTCCGTGAGGGCGCGGGAGGCGCTTCGGGTACGTGTTGTCCACGCTCCGGGTACGGGTTGTCCACAGCGGGTGGCGGATCTTGTGCACCAGGTGGGGAACGCGTGTTCCGGTCTGTACAAAGACGCGTTTTCCCAGGAAGGACGGGGCGGGGCGGCAGTCGGGGTGACGGGCCGCTGGTCACACCGGCGTCAACGGCCGGGAAGTTATCCACAGATCTTCTGAAGTTTTCCCCGGCTGTGGATAACTGTGTGGATGGCCTTGGGCAGGGCTTGCGCGACGACGCCCGCGCCAGGGCGAAAAGCGGGCCGGGCAGGGGCGGCACCGCGGCCGTTCCGCCGGGGGTGGCCGTCCCCGATGACCGGTGTCACCGGGGACGCGGCTCGGTCCGGGCTACTTCCACTGGGTGGACACGCCGAAGCCCACCGCGATGAAGCCGAACCCGCACACGATGTTCCAGTTGCCCATCGCCTTGACGGGCATGTCGCCCCCGGTCACGTAGAAGAGCACGATCCACACCAGGCCGATCAGGAACAGCGCCAGCATCACCGGGGCGACCCAGCCCCGGCCGGAACTCATGCGCAGGCTGGTCGTCTGCTTCGCCGGCGGCGGCGTGAAGTCGTCCTTCTTGCGGATCCGTGACTTCGGCACGAGGAACTCTCCTGTCGATGATCTGCGTGACCGCACTGAGGGCGGATGATGCTGACGCGGGCCGGGCGGGGACGCGACGGGGAGCGGATTCCCTCCCCGGGCGTCCGTTAGCGTAGTGCTTCCGCGGCGTCGTAAGGAGCAAGGGTACGTTGAGCACTTCCGCTGACTCCCCCGGCCGCCCGCCGCGCCGCCGCCTGCGGCCGGTGCGCCTGCTGACCCTGGGCGTCTTCGCGCTCGCCGGGCTGATCTTCTGGCTGAGCTTCGACACCGCGCGCGGCACGGACCTGCGCTCCGACGACTCGATGCTGCGCCTGTCCGACCTCATCCAGGAACGCAGCCACAAGAACGGTGCGCACGACGAGCGCAACGCCGCGCTGCGCGACGAGGTCGACACCCTCGCGCACCAGGACAACGGCAACTCGGCGGCCGAGAACGCCCGGCTGGCGGCGCTGGAGAAGAATGCGGGCACCAAGCCGGTCGACGGCCAGGGTGTGACCGTCACCCTCACGGACGCCCCGCCCAACGCCACCGCGAAGATCCCCGGCGTACCGGAGCCGCAGCCCAACGACCTGGTCATCCACCAGCAGGACCTGCAGGCCGTGGTCAACGCGCTGTGGCAGGGCGGTGCCAAGGGAATCCGGGTCATGGACCAGCGACTGATCTCCACCAGCGCGGTGCGCTGCGTGGGCAACACGCTGATCCTCCAGGGCCGCGTCTACTCGCCCCCGTACAAGGTCACCGCCGTCGGCGACCGGGAGAAGCTGAGCAGGGCGCTGACCGCCTCGCCGGCCATCCAGAACTACATGCAGTACGTCAACGCCTACGGGCTCGGCTGGAAAGTCGACCAGCACGAGACGGTGACTCTGCCCGGCTACTCCGGCACAGTGGATCTCCACTACGCACAGCCTGTGAAGCCGTGACCCGCCGGCCGCCCGCACCGGCGCCGGCGGCCGGGGAGGGGGCGGTCCGCGATGACGGCACGGTCCAAGGCGGCGCGGCCCGGGACGGGAGGCCGGCCCGGCGGGGGGAGGCGGCGCGCCTCGGCGGCGCGGCTGGTCGTACGGACGTTCAGCGAGGTGTGCGTCACCGTCGGCACGCTGATCGTTCTCTTCGTGGTGTACGTCCTGTTCTGGACCGGCGTACGGGCCGACAGTGCGATGGACGGTGAGATCGGCGCACTCCAGGACCGGTGGTCCACCGGCCCGGACGCCGCGTCCCAGGACGCGGCCGCCGGGCAGCCCGACAGGGCCGGGAGACAACCGCGGTACGAGAACGGCAAGTCCTTCGCCGTGATGTACATCCCGCGGTTCGGCGCCGACTGGAGCAAGCCCGTACTGGAAGGCACCGGGACGGACGTCCTGAAGAAGGGTCTGGGGCACTACGAGCGCACCGCGCGGCTCGGCGGTACGGGGAACTTCGCGGTCGCCGGGCACCGCCGCACCTACGGCGAACCGTTCAAGGACTTCCCCGAACTGCGGCCGGGCGACGCGGTGGTGCTCACGGACGGCACGACCTGGTACACGTACCGGATCGACCGGCGCCCCTACACGACGCTGCCCACCGACATCGGGGTGATCGACCCCGTACCGCACAAATCGGGATACAACGGTCCGGGCCGGTACCTGACCCTGACGACCTGCGAGCCGGAGTGGGGTCACAGCCACCGGCTGATCGTCTGGGCGCACCTGGATTCCACCCAACCCGTGGAGCGCGGAAGGCCGTCGGCTTTGACCGGCTGAGCCCCCGGCCGCCGCCCTCGCCCTTTAGTCTGGTGGAGCGATCGACATCGATCGACACGGTCATCGTCATCGGCAAGTAGGGGCAGCGACAGCATGTACGGCTGGATCTGGCGGCATCTGCCGGGCAACGCATGGGTGAGGGCGCTGGTCTCACTCGTGCTGGTGCTGGCGATCGTCTATGTGCTCTTCCAGTACGTCTTCCCGTGGGCGGAGCCGCTGCTCCCCTTCAACGACGTCACGGTCGACCGAGGGATGGGAGCCGTCCGATGACCGCGAGGATCCTCGTCGTCGACAACTACGACAGCTTCGTCTTCAACCTCGTCCAGTACCTCTACCAACTCGGGGCCGAGTGCGAGGTGCTGCGCAACGACGAGGTCGAGCTGCGCCATGCCCAGGACGGGTTTGACGGCGTCCTGCTCTCTCCCGGGCCCGGCGCTCCCGAGCAGGCCGGTGTCTGCGTCGACATGGTCCGGCACTGCGCCGACACGGGCGTGCCGGTCTTCGGTGTGTGCCTCGGTCTCCAGTCGATGGCGGTCGCCTACGGCGGTGTCGTGGGCCGGGCGCCCGAGCTGCTGCACGGCAAGACGTCGCTGGTCTCCCACGAGGGCGCGGGCGTCTTCAAGGGCCTGCCCACCCCGTTCACCGCCACCCGTTACCACTCCCTGGCCGTGCAGCCCGGCACCGTCCCCGACGAGATGGTGGTCACCGCCTGGACGGGCGACGACGCCGAGACCGGTGTGGCGATGGGGCTGCGGCACCGGGAACTTCCCGTCGAGGGCGTCCAGTTCCACCCCGAGTCGGTCCTGACCGGGTGGGGCCACCGGATGCTCGCCAACTGGCTGGTGGAGTGCGGCGATTCCGGTGCGGTGGAGCGTTCGGCGGGGCTCGCCCCGGTGGTCGGCAAGGTCGGCACGTGACCGACCTCCGCCCCGAGCGCGAGGGGAGGTCCTACGAGCCGTCGCGTGAAGCCGACGGCCCGTACGACCGTGAGGCGTTCGAGGCGGCCGTCGGACGGCTGGACGACCCGCTGACGGACCCGCTCCCCGGCCGCCCGCCGGCGCGGGAACCGCGGCCGGGCCCCGGGCGGACCGGGCGTCCGCAGGAGCGACCTGCCGGGGCGGAGCGGCCGGCGCAGCCGGTGCGCTCCACGCAGCATGCGCAGACCTCGCAACCCGGTCAGCCGGGGCGGTCCCCTCAGCCTGGGGGGCCCGCGCAGTCCGGGCAGCCCGCCTCCGGGCGGAGCGGTTCTCCGTGGTTCCGGCCGCATCAGGCTCCGGTGGCGCCTCCCGCACAGCAGCAGGGCCAGGTCCATGGCCGCGGCAGCGCGATACCCGGCCCGGACCAGGCCCCCGCGCCCCCGTACGGGCAGGCGCAGGCGCCCATTCACGTGCCTGCTCCGAACCCGGCCCCGCACCCGGCACCCGACGCGGCCCCGCACCCGGTTCCGTCCCCGGGCGCGAACCCGACTCCGCCCCCGGGCCCGGTCGCGGCATCCGCCCCCGCACCCGCCGACCCCACGGCAGACCCGTTCCTCAACCCGGTCCTCGACCCGCCGTACGTACCAGGGCCGGTCGGCACCGCCGGCCCGGACCCCGCTCACGACGCCGAGACCATGGCACTCCGTCAGGCCGCGGAGCCGGTCGGCGACCACGGCGGGCCGGACGTTGTTTCACGTGAAACCGAGCCCGAAGCACCGGCTTCCGGCTCGTCGGCTTCGACGCCACCGGTGACCGGTGGCCGCGCCGCACGCCGTAAAGCCGCCCAGGAGGCCGCCAAGCGCGGCAACAGGCGCGCGCGGCGTGGTTCCCCTTCGGGCGGCGCGGGCGCCTCCTCCTCGGCCGCTGAGGCGCCTTCCGTGCCGATGACGCGGATGGAGGCCCGCCGCGCCGAGCGGGCGGGCAAGGAGAGCCCAGGCATCATCGTCAGCCGCGCCGTGGGCGAGGTGTTCATCACCCTCGGCGTGCTGATGCTGCTCTTCGTCACCTACCAGCTCTGGTGGACGAACGTCCTGGCGCACCAGCAGGCGGGCGGCACCGCCAGCAACCTGGAGCAGGAGTGGGACGAGGGCGGCGAGGACCGCAGGCCCGACGCCTTCTCGCCCGGCCAGGGCTTCGCGATCATGTATATCCCCAAGCTGGACGTGAAGGTGCCGATCGCCGAGGGCATCAGCAAGCCCGCGGTGCTGGACCGCGGCATGATCGGCCACTACGACAAGAACAGCGTGAAGACCGCGATGCCCTGGGACAAGCAGGGCAACTTCGCGGTGGCCGGGCACCGCAACACGCACGGTGAGCCGTTCCGCTACATCAACAAGCTGGTCAAGGGCGACAAGATCGTCGTCGAGACGCGCAGCACGTACTACACGTACACGATGGAGAGCATCCTGCCGCAGACCTCGCCCCGGGACATCGCGGTGCTCGACCCGGTGCCGAGGCGATCCGGATTCACCCGCCCCGGCCGCTACCTCACGCTGACGACCTGCACCCCCGAATTCACCAGTACCTTCCGGATGATCGTCTGGGGCAAGATGGTCGAGGAGCGGCCGCGGAGCAAGGGCAAGCCGGATGCGCTCGTCAGCTGAGCGAACGTAAGAGGGGTACCACGCGGTGACTGCCACCGGACACGACGAGGACACCGGCGCGGCGGCGGAGCCACCGGCGTCCACGCCGCCGCGCCGACTGCGCGGGCGCATCGCCGCCGTCGTCAGCGTCGTCGGAGAACTGCTGATCACGGCGGGGCTGATCCTGGCCCTCTTCGTCGTCTACTCGCTGTGGTGGACGAACGTGCTCGCCGACCGCGAGGCGCACAAGCAGGGCGACACGGTACGCAAGAACTGGGCGCAGGCCCCGAAGGGTCCCGGCGCGCTCGACACCAAGGACGGCATCGGCTTCCTGCACGTCCCGGCGATGAAGAACGGCGAGGTGCTCGTCAAGAAGGGCATCGACCCCGACGTCCTGAACGAGGGCGTCGCCGGCTACTACACCGAACCCGTCAAGTCGGCCCTCCCGCAGGACAAGAAGGGCAATTTCTCGCTCGCCGCGCACCGCGACGGGCACGGCGCGAAGTTCCACAACATCGACAAGCTCAAGGAAGGCGATCCGATCGTCTTCGAGTCCAAGGACACCTGGTACATCTACAAGGTCTACGCGTCCCTGGACGAGACCTCGAAGTACAACGTCGACGTCCTGGACGACGTCCCCAAGGAGTCCGGCAAGCGCAAGCCGGGCCGCTACATCACGCTGACGACCTGCACGCCGGTCTACACCTCCACGTACCGCTACATCGTCTGGGGCGAGCTGGAGCGCACCGAGAAGGTCGACGCCGAGCGCACTCCGCCGAAGGAACTGCGCTGAGGACGGTACCGGCCTCCACGGCCGGTACCGATCCCGTCGGCCCGTACCGCCCCCGACCACGGCAAAGCCCCGGCTCCCGAAGGCGCCGGGGCTTTCCCGTGCGGTGACGGTTCCCCGTCGGTGGTCCGGCGGCGGACCGTCATCGCTTCCGTTGCGTCTGCTGCCTGGACGGTTCTCCGTCAGTGCCTGTTGTGCCGTCCCCACCAGCCGCCTATGACGCCGCCTCCGTCGTCACCGCTGTCGTCGTCACCACTGGGGCCGCCCATCGTGGTGAGCGTCACCGTCGTGGAGCCGGGGGCGGACGGGGTGTTGGGCTGCGGGTCCTGGCTGACCACGCGGGCCTTGTCGTCCTGCGAGCTGCCGCCCGCGAACTGGATGTTCGTGAAGCCGGCGTCCTGCAGGGCCTTCTTGGCGTCCTTGACGGACTGGCCGATGACGGTGGGCACCGGCTTCTGCTCGGCGGCCTTGCCGACGGTCAGCGTGACCGTGGAGCCGTTCCTGGCCTGCGAGTTGCCGTTCGGGGACTGCGCGGTGACCTTGCCGACCTGGTTCGGGTCGGAGACCTCCTGCTCGTTCTTGCTGACCTGGAAGCCGAGGTCGGTGAGCTGCTTCTGGGCGGTGTTGAAGTCCTGACCGGTCACCGGCGGCACCGTCGTCGTGGGCGACTTCTTGGCGACGACCAGCGTGATCTTGGTCTTCTTGGTGCCCTCGCTCTGCCCCTTGGGGTCCTGGTCGACGACCGTGCCCTCCGGGCGCTCCGAGACCCGCTCGGTCTTCTGGACGTCCTCGAAGCCCTTGTTCTTCAGGTCGCCCTTCGCCTTGTCGAAGGTCAGGCCCGTGACGTCGGGGATGGTGACCTTCTCCGGCCCGGTGCAGAGCGTCACCGTCACCGTGTCGTCCTTGGCGACCGTCCCGCCGGCGGCCGGGTCCTGCTTGGTGATCTGGTCCTTCTCGACGTTGTCGCAGGCCGTGCTGCCGCCCTTGGAGACCTTGAAGCCGCCGTTCACACCGGCCGACTTGGCCTGTTCCAGGGTTTTCCCGGTCAGCTCCGGCACCTTGACGTCGCTGCTGGTGTTCTGGTTGCTGAACATCGCCTTGCCGATGAAGATCGCACCGGCCAGGACGAGGATGCCCGCGACGACGAGCAGGATCGTGGAGGTGTGCTTCTTCTTCTGGCCGCCACCGCCGCGGCGCCGGTCGGGCCGCTCGTCGTAGCCGTAACCGCCGTCGTCCGGGTTCATCGGCGGCAGCATCGACGTCTGCCCGGCCGGGTCCTGCGGACGCAGCATCGCCGTCGGCTGGTCCTGGTCGTAGCCGACCGCGCCGAGGGCGGCGGTCGCCGCGACCGGCTGCCCGTCGAGGGCCGCCTCGATGTCGGCGCGCATCTCGTCCGCCGACTGGTAGCGGTAGTCGGGGTCCTTGACCAGCGCCTTCAGGACGATGGCGTCCATCTCGGGGGTGATCTCGGGGTCGAAGTTGCTCGGCGGCTGCGGCTCTTCCCGTACGTGCTGGTAGGCCACGGCGACGGGTGAGTCGCCGACGAAGGGCGGCCGCACGGTGAGCAGTTCGTAGAGCAGACAGCCGGTCGAGTACAGGTCGGAGCGGGCGTCGACCTGTTCGCCCTTGGCCTGCTCGGGCGAGAGGTACTGCGCGGTGCCGATGACCGCGGCGGTCTGCGTCATCGTCATGCCGGCGTCGCCCATCGCACGGGCGATGCCGAAGTCCATGACCTTCACCTGGCCGGTGCGGGTCAGCATGACGTTGGCCGGCTTGATGTCGCGGTGGACGATGCCGGCCCGGTGGGAGTACTCCAGCGCCTGGAGCACGCCGATGGTCATCTCCAGCGACCGTTCGGGCAGCAGCTTGCGGCCGGAGTGCAGCAGCTCACGCAGGGTGGAGCCGTCGACGTACTCCATGACGATGTACGGGATGGAGACGCCGTCGACGTAGTCCTCGCCGGTGTCGTACACCGCGACGATCGACGGGTGGTTCAGCGAGGCGGCCGACTGGGCCTCACGGCGGAACCGGGCCTGGAAGGACGGGTCGCGGGCGAGGTCCACGCGCAGCGTCTTCACAGCGACGGTGCGGCCCAGGCGGGTGTCGTGCGCGAGGTAGACCTCGGCCATGCCACCGCGGCCGAGCACCGAGCCCAGCTCGTACCGGCCGCCGAGGCGACGCGGCTCTTCCATAAGCTTCTCCAGCCCTCTCCGTCAGTCCCGACCGCACCCGTGTGTGGTCCGGCGGTGTGCTGTTCGGGCATACCGTACCCGGCACGCCGTGCGGGGCCCGGTCGCGACCGGCACCTGATATCCGACCGGTATTGGCGTGACCGGGGTCACTTCTTGCCGTCGAGTACCGCCTCCATGACCTTCTTGGCGATGGGGGCGGCCAGCTTGCCGCCCGCGATGTCGCCGCGGAGCGTGTCCGAGCCCTCGATCACGACGGCGACGGCCACCGGCGTTCCCTTGGAGGTCTTGGCGTAGGAGATGAACCAGGCGTACGGGTTGTCCTTGTTGTTCTCGCCGTGCTGGGCGGTGCCGGTCTTGCCGCCGACGGTGACGCCGTCGATCTGGCCGTTGGTGCCGGTGCCGTTCTTGACGACGCCCTCCATCATCTCCTGGAGCTTCTGGGCGTTCTCCGGCTTGAGCGGCTGGCTCATCGCCTCCGGCGTGTGCTGCTGCACGACGTTGAGGTTGGGGGCCACCAGCTGGTCGACCATGTACGGCTTCATCAGCTTGCCGCCGTTGGCGATGGCCGCGGTGATCATGGCCATCTGCAGCGGGGTGGCGCGGTTGGACGCCTGGCCGATGCCGGCCATCGCGTTCTGCGGCCGGTTGTCGGTCGGGTAGACGCTCTCGGCGGCCCGTACGGGGGTGTCGACCTCGGGGTCGTTGTAGCCGAACTTCTCGGCCTCGGCCTTCATCTTCTTGTTGCCGAGGTCGGCGCTGATCTTGCCGAAGACGGTGTTGCAGGACCAGCGCAGCGCTTCCTTGAGGCTGGCGTTCTCGCAGGGGATGTTGCCCTCGTTGTTCAGCGGCTGGTGCGCGGTGTCCGGCAGGTACCAGGGCAGCGGCGAGTCGGTCTTGGCGTTGATGTCCGTGTAGAGGCCGTTCTCCAGCGCGGCGGCGGCGGTGACGACCTTGAACGTGGAGCCCGGCGGGTAGGTCTGGCGCAGCGCCCGGTTGAGCATCGGGTCGTCCGGGTTGTTCTTCTTCAGCAGCCCGTTGTACGCCTTGGAGTCCTTGTCGGACATGCCGGCGAAGGTGGAGGGGTCGTACGACGGGGTGCTGGCCAGCGCCAGGATCGCGCCGGTCTCCGGGTTGATCGCGGCGACCGCGCCCTTGCTCTTGCCCAGACCGTCGTAGGCGGCCTTCTGCGCCTTGGCGTTCAGGGTGGTGACGACGTCGCCGCCCTTCTGCTTCTCGCCGGTGAACATGTCGACCGTACGGCTGAAGAAGAGCTTGTCGTCGGTGCCGGACAGGATGCTGTCGTTGAGCTTTTCGAGCTGGTTGGAGCCGAACGCCTGGGACGCGTAACCGGTGACCGGCGCCCACATCGGGCCGTCCTTGTAGGTCCGCTTGTACTTGAAGTCGCCGCTCTCGTTGGTGGTCGAGCCGGTGACGGCCTTGCCGTCGACGATGATGTTGCCGCGCGGCTGGCTGTAGCGCTCGATGGCCACGCGCCGGTTGTGCGTGTCGTTCTTCAGCTCGTCGGCCTGGACGAACTGCACCCAGTTGACGCGGATGAGCAGTGAGAGAACCAGCAGGCCGCAGAAGATGGCTACGCGGCGCAGAGGCTTGTTCACGGTCGGACCACCTGGGTCATCTCGGCGTCGGTGGAGGGCGCGGGGGCCGGGGCGGGACGGCGCGCGGTGTCGCTGATGCGCAGCAGGATCGCGACCAGGGCCCAGTTCGCGATGACGGAGGAGCCGCCCTGGGCGAGGAACGGCATCGTCATACCGGTCAGCGGGATCAGGCCGGTGACACCGCCGGCGACGACGAAGACCTGGAGGGCGAAGGCGCCGGACAGGCCGATGGCGAGGAGCTTGCCGAACGGGTCGCGGGCGGCCAGCGCCGTACGGATGCCGCGCTCGATGAGCAGGCCGTACAGCAGCAGGATCGCCATCACGCCGGCGAGTCCGGCTTCCTCGCCGACGGTGGCGAGGATGTAGTCGCTCTTGGGCGCGATGCCGCCGATCAGGCGGGAGTAGCCCTGGCCGAGGCCGGAGCCGAGGATGCCGCCGGAGCCGAAGGAGTACATGGCCTGGGCGGTCTCGGTGACGCCGCCGTTGATCAGCTGGAGGGGGTTGAGCCAGTTGTGCACCCGCTCCTGCACGTGCGACTCGAAGGTGGCCACCGCGACCGCGCCGCCGGCGCTGAGCAGCAGGCCGAAGACGATCCAGCTGGTGCGCTCGGTGGCCACGTACAGCATGATCACGAACAGGCCGAAGAACAGCAGGGACGTACCGAGGTCGGTCTCGAAGACCAGGATCATCAGGCTCAGTGCCCAGATGACCAGGATCGGGCCGAGGTCGCGGCCGCGCGGCAGGTACAGGCCCATGAAGCGGCGGCTGGCCAGCGCCAGCGCGTCCCGTTTGACCATGAGATAGCCCGCGAAGAAGATCGCGATGACGATCTTGGCGAACTCACCGGGCTGCAGCGAACCGACACCGGGGATGGTGATCCAGATGCGGGCGCCGAACTTGGCCGGGAAGAAGATCGGGGCGATCAGCAGGACCAGCGCGACGACCATCGAGATGTAGGTGTAGCGCTGCAGGACGCGGTGGTCCTTGAGGAAGATCAGCACGCCGAGGAAGAGGGCGACGCCGAGCGTCGACCACATGAGCTGCCCGGGCGCCATCGCGCCGCCGAGCTGCTTGGTGGTGATCTGTGGTTCCTGGTCCAGGCGCCAGATGAAGACCAGGCCGAGACCGTTGAGGAGGGTCGCGATGGGCAGCATCAGCGGGTCGGCGTACGGCGCCCACTTGCGGACGACGAGGTGGGTGATGCCGGCCAGCAGGCCGAGGCCGAGGGCGTAGCCGAGTACGCCGGCCGGGACCGAGCCTTCCTTGGCCAGGCCCACGTTGATGTACGCAAACACCGCGATGAGCACCGCGAAGACGAGCATGGCCAGCTCGGTGTTGCGGCGGCTCGGGGCACCGATCGTGCCCACGGTGGTCGTGGTGGTGGTACTGCTCATCAGTTCTACGGCCCCCTACGCCCTCACTGCTGGGTGCTGCAATTCTTTTCCAGCTTCTGCTGCTCCTCGGAGGGGGGCGTCTGGCTGGTGGTGGGAGTGGGCTTCGGAGTCGCCTGGGACGCACCGGGCTTGCCGGGCTTGTTGTTCTTTCGGGCGTCTTCCTCGGCCTTCTTACGGGCCGCCTCACGCTCCGCCGTCTCCCGCGTCTCCTTCGAGCGGCAGGCGGTGGCCTGCTTGCCCAGTTCGGTGACCTTGTCGATCGCCTGGTTGCGGCTGTCGACGGCGATGGTCTCCTTGACCTGGTTGCGCTGGTAGACCGGGAGGTACTTGAGTTCGATCTCCGGGTGGTCCTCGTCGACGTTGTTGAGCTTGATCCAGGCGAGGTCCTGGCTGATGCCTTGGTACAGCGCGACGTGGTCGTCCTTCGCGCCGACGAAGTACTGCGTCTGCGTCCAGCGGTAGCCCGCGTACAGGCCGCCGCCGACCACGGCCAGCGCCAGCACGAGGATCAGCGAACGCTTGATCCACCGGCCCCGGCCGCGCTCCGGCTTGAGGAACTCCTCGTCCGTGAACGCGCCGAACGAGCCCTGCGGCGGGCCCGTGACGCCGTTGTCGCCACTGCCCGGCGGGCCGAAGGAGCCGCCCGGCGCGCTCTGCGGCGCGTCCCGGTGGCGGCCCAGTTCGGCGGCGCGGGCGGCCGGCGTCTGCATCGTGCTGGGGTCGCTGAGCTGGTTCTGGTTCTCGGCGACGGCACCGACGACGACCGGGGTGTCGTTGAGGTGGCCCGCGAGGGTGTCGCCGGCGTCGACGTCCAGGACGTCGGCGACGATGCAGGTGATGTTGTCCGGGCCGCCGCCGCGCAGCGCCAGCTGGATCAGTTCCTGCACCGTCTCGTGCGGGCCGTGGTAGCTGGCGAGGGTGTCTTCGAGGGTCTGGTGGCTGACCACGCCGGACAGGCCGTCCGAGCAGATCAGGTAGCGGTCGCCGGCCCGTACCTCGCGGATGGACAGGTCGGGTTCGACGTGGTCGCCGCTGCCCAGCGCGCGCATCAGCAAGGAGCGCTGCGGGTGGGTGGTGGCTTCCTCCTCGGTGATGCGGCCCTCGTCGACGAGCCGCTGCACCCAGGTGTGGTCCTGCGTGATCTGCGTCAGGACGCCGTCGCGCAGCAGGTAGGCGCGGGAGTCGCCGACGTGGACGAGGCCGAGCCGCTGCCCGGTCCACAGCAGGGCGGTCAGGGTCGTGCCCATGCCCTCCAGCTGCGGGTCCTCCTCGACCATGACGCGTAGCTGGTCGTTGGCGCGCTGGACGGCCGTACCGAGGGAGGTGAGGATGTCGGAGCCGGGGACGTCGTCGTCGAGCTGGACGAGGGTGGAGATCACCTCGGAGGAGGCGACCTCGCCCGCGGCCTGGCCGCCCATGCCGTCGGCGATGGCGAGCAGGCGCGGGCCGGCGTAACCGGAGTCCTCGTTGCCCTCCCGGATCATGCCCTTGTGCGATCCGGCGGCGAAGCGCAGTGACAGACTCATACGCACCTCGCCCGTCGGCTCGGGGTACATCCGCACGGTGCCCACCCTCCGGTCGGGAGCACGCTCGGGTCCGTCGAGTGGACCGCCGCGGCGTGCTCGCGCCGCTCGCGCTCATTCATGACGTAGCACTACTTCCGCAGCTCGATGACGGTCTTGCCGATGCGGATCGGGGCGCCCAGCGGAATCGGTGTCGGGGTCGTCAGTCGGGTCCGGTCGAGATACGTGCCGTTGGTGGACCCGAGATCCTCGACGATCCACTGGCCGTCACGGTCCGGGTAGATCCTGGCATGCCGGCTGGAGGCGTAGTCGTCGTCCAGCACGATCGTGGAGTCGTGCGCGCGTCCCAGGGAGATGGTCTGGCCCTGGAGGGCGACGGTCGTCCCCGTCAACGTGCCCTCGGAGACCACCAGCTTTGTGGGGGCACCGCGGCGCTGACGGTTGTTGCCGCGGCCGCCTTCCTGGCGGCGCTGCTGCGGCGGAGCGGCCTGCTGGCGCTGCTGCGAACGCGCCTCCTGGCCGCCGCGGCGGGCGGCGCCGCGCTGCGTGACACGCGTGCCGAACAGGTCGCTGCGGATGACTTGGACGGCCACGATGACGAACAGCCACAGTACGGCGAGGAAACCCAACCGCATGACCGTGAGGGTCAGCTCTGACATTGCCCCCGCTTCACCCTTCGGCTTGCCGGTAAACGATGGTGGTACTGCCCACGACGATCCGCGAGCCGTCGCGGAGCGTAGCGCGGGTGGTGTGCTGCCCGTCTACCACGATGCCGTTGGTAGAACCCAGATCCTGGACGGTCGGCGGTGTTCCGACGCGGATCTCGCAGTGCCGACGGGAGACTCCCGGATCGTCGATCCGTACGTCGGCGTCGGTGCTGCGGCCCAGGACGAGGGTCGACCGGGAGATCTGGTGGCGGTTGCCGTTGATCTCGATCCAGCGTCGCGTCGGTGCGCCACGCTCCGCGCCGCCCCGGCCCTGGTACCAGCTGTCGGAGGCCGCGCCCGGCAGCCCCGGGCGGGACGCGGGCTGGGCCGCACCGGGCGGCGAGGCGGGCATGGGGGGCGGACCCACATGACCGCCGGGGCCGGACGGGCTGTTCCGGGGCGCGGTGGGGCGCTGGGCCGCGGCGGCGGCACCCGGGTGTTCCTGGGAGGTGCTGGACGCGAGGGTGCGGCTGCGGACGCGGTACAGGCCGGTGTCGAGGTCGTCGGCCTTCTCCAGGTGCACCTTGATCGGGCCCATGAAGGTGTAGCGCTGCTGCTTGGCGTAGTCGCGGACCATGCCGGAGAGCTCGTCTCCGAGCTGGCCGCTGTACGGGCTGAGCCGCTCGTAGTCGGGGGTGCTCAGTTCGACGATGAAGTCGTTGGGGACGACCGTGCGGTCGCGGTTCCAGATGGTGGCGTTGTTGTCGCACTCGCGCTGGAGCGCGCCGGCGATCTCAACGGGCTGCACCTCGGACTTGAACACCTTGGCGAAGGTGCCGTTGACGAGACCTTCGAGACGCTGCTCGAAGCGCTTCAGTACTCCCACGGGGGCACCTCCTTCCTCAGTCTTCGTCAGGTCGGTCTTCGACAGGGTCGTCCTGATACTGCTTACTGATCGTATCCACGCGCCGGGAAATCGGCTGGTTCCCCTTTCCCGTCGTGAGGACGAGTGTCGCCCCTCACAAGGTTGCTCACTGCTGCTTGCTGGTGCGTCACTCCGGCGTAACCGCGATGGGGCCGCGGTGCCGCCATGGTGAAACCTGCCGTGTCACCGGCCGCCGGGACGGGCCCCGGCACCGCGATGGCTTCGCGATGGGGCCGCGCCGGCGTTGCGATGGCACTGCGATCGTAGATGTGCCCCACTCACAGTGTCCCGCAACCGCCGGGTTCACCGACCGGGCGGGGCGGCGAGGCGGGGACGGATGTGGGCGGGGGTGTACAGGGGTGGCGGGAATCGGCCGGGGTGGCGGGAACCAGCCTGGTCCGGGGCGCGGTCCGGGGCGGGCGAGGCCGGTCGTCGGGTGGGGCGGACGGGCGTCCGCCGGAGTGGGGCGAGCGGCGACCGGGTGGGATGAACGGTGGCTGCCGGGTGTGGCGGAGGGGTGACCGGGGATCGTCCGGAGGGGGGAGTCGGTGCGGGCGTCGGCGGCGGGTGTGGCGGGACGTGAGGACGCGGGTCGGGGTGCCGGCCGTGGCGTCGGTCGTCTTGGCGGGGGCACGTCGGGTGACGGGCGGCGGGCGACGGAGGGGGCTCCACGGGGTTCCGGAGCAGGTCACGGGCGGGTGCCGGAGAACGGATGTGATGGCACCCCCGGCAGCGTGCTAATGTTCTGCATGTCGGAAGGCGCTCGCACAAGACCCGGACGGAACAGCCCGGATCGCGTGAGAGAATCGGATGACACACCCAAATGCGCGGGTGGCGGAATAGGCAGACGCGCTGGATTCAGGTTCCAGTGCCCGAAAGGGCGTGGGGGTTCAACTCCCCCCTCGCGCACAGATGAGACCCCCGGTCCGGGATTCCCGGACCGGGGGTCTTGCGTTGTGCCGGTGGCTTTCCGCACACGTCAGGTCCGCCGTGCACGGACTGACGATCAGTGAGTCCTACGTCACACCGGCGGGGGCTGCGCCGAACCGGCGGAGCCGCGTCGCGTCGGCGGGGGCTGCGCCGCACCGGCGGGAGTGTGTCGCGTCGGCGAGCGCTACGTCACATCGGTGACGGCCGTACGGAAGGCGCGGGTGCGCGCGGTCTCGCGGTCCCGGTGCCAGACGAGCCCGAGTGCGGAGTCCGGCAGGCCGGTGACCGGTACGAACGTGAGGTCGCGGCGCCCGTGGTAGTCCGCCGTGGGGCGGCAGAGCAGCATCCCGCCGCGGTCGGCGGCGGCCAGGGTGAGGCCCTCCTGGAGGGTGCGGACACCGGGTCCGGGCGGGATGGGGCGGCCGCCGGGGGTGCTGGTGGGGGCCTGGGCGTGGCGCCAGTACTCGGGGGCGGGGCCTTCGACGGTGACGAGCGGCCCGTCGGCCAGTTCCTCGGCGTCGATGGAGGCGCGGGAGGCGAAGGGGTGGCGTACGGAGACGGCCAGGGTCTGCTGCTGCTCGGAGAAGACCGGGCCCAGTACGAGGCCGGGTTCTTCGACGGGCAGCAGGACGACGGCGGCGTCGACCTCGCCCCGGTGCACCGGACCGAAAGGGTCCTGGAGCGGAATTTCGACGATCTCCGTGGCGCACCCGGGGTGGCGGGTGTGGAAGGTGTCGATGGCCCGCATGATGCGGCCGTCGGCGGTCCCCTGGAAGCCGATGCGCAGCCGGCCCTCGATGCCGCGGGCAGCGGCGACGGTGGACTCGACCGTGCCGCGCAGGGCGTCGTAGGCGGGGCGCAGTCCGGCCAGGAAGTCCGTACCCAGAGGGGTGAGCCGTACCCGGCGGCTGGTGCGCTCGACGAGGCGGGCGCCGACGCGCTGCTCCAGGGCGCGGACGAGCTGACTGACGCGGCTCTGGGAGACGTACAGGCGTGCGCCGGTGCGCCCGAAGTGCAGCTCTTCGGCGAGGACGAGAAAGCACTCCAGTTCGCGCATCTCCAGGCCGCCGGAGGGGACAGGCGCGGTGTTGCTCCGGGGGGAAGGGGTACTCCGGGTATTCCGGGATCGATGAGCCACGCTCATGGAAGCGTGAGAGGTTCGCCGTTGTTCCCGCGGGCGGCTGCGCATTGGCTGGGGGACATGACAACGATCGAGGAAACGGCGGGCCGCGACGGCGAGTTGCGGCGGGGCGGGGGGTGGCCCGCGGTGGGGGCGCTGGCGGCGGCCACGTTCACGGTGGTGACGTCGGAGATGCTGCCGGTGGGGCTGCTGACGCCGATCGGGGGCGCGCTGGGGGTGACGGACGGTACGGCGGGGCTGACGCTGACGGTGGCCGGCGTGGTCGCGGCGCTGGGAGCGCCGGTGCTCACTCTGGCGGTGGGCCGGGCGGACCGGCGGCTGGTGCTGTGCGGGCTGATGGCGATGCTTGCGGCGGCGAACCTGCTGGCCGCGTGGGCTCCGGGCTTCGGCGTGATGCTGGTGGCGCGGGTGCTGGTCGGGCTGGGCATGGGCGGCGTGTGGGCGCTGGCGGCGGGGCTCGCGGTACGGCTGGTGGCGGCGCGGTCGGTGGCCGCGGCGACATCGTTGATCTTCAGTGGGGTGGCTGCCGCGTCGGTGCTCGGGGTGCCGGTGGGCACGCTGATCGGGCAACTGGGCGGGTGGCGTGCGGCGTTCGTCGTGGTGGGCGTGCTGGCGGCGCTGGTCACGGGGGCGTTGGCCGTGCTGCTGCCGCCGCTGCCGGCCGAGGGGGCGGTACGGCTGGGCGGGGTGCTGCGGCTGTTCCACGACGCGCGGGTGCGGACCGGGCTGGTCGTGGTGGCGCTTCTGGTGGGCGGGCACTTCGCCGCGTACACGTATGTGCGGCCGGTGCTGGAGGAGGTGTCCGGGGTCGGTCCCGGGGTGATCAGCACGCTGCTGCTGGTGTACGGGGTCGCGGGGGTGGCGGGCAACTTCGTGGGCGGTGCGGGGGCGGGGCGGTCGCCGCGCGGCACGCTGGTGGTGATCAGCGCGGTGCTGGCCGGGGCCGTGCTGCTGGTGCCCGTGCTGGGGGTGGGCGTGCCGGGCGCGTCGGCGTTGCTGGCGGTCTGGGGGCTGGCTTACGGAGGAGTGTCGGTCAGCACGCAGACGTGGCTGATGGTGGTGGCCCCGGAGGCGCGGGAGGCGGCGTCCGCGCTGTTCGTGGCGGTGTTCAACGCGGCCATCGCGCTGGGTGCCTTCGGCGGTGGACGGGTGGTGGACGGCTGGGGGATCACCGCGGTGCTGTGGAGCGGGGGCGCGCTGGCCGTGGGGGCGTTGATCGCGGTGGGGGTGGGGCAGGGGCCTGGGGGCGGGAGGGTGTGAAGGGAGAGGGGGAGGGGGGAGGAGGACGGTCCGGGGTGGGGCCGGGTGGGGTCTGGGTCGGTGTGTGGGGGGCGGAGGGGTGCGGTGGGGTGGCGGGGCCGCGACTTTCGTCGCGGGAGGGAGCGACGAATGGTGACTGTGTCGGTGGGCGGGGCGTGCCTACGCTCGGTACGTGAACATCAGGGGGAAGGAACAGGTGGCGGGCCGGGTGGCGGCCCGGGCCGCGGAGGCCCGGGCGGCGGTCGGGCGGGGATGGCGGTGCCTGGCCCGTCCGGAGCAGTGGCCGCCGTACCGCGTCGTCGGTGAATCGCTGCTGGCACTGCTGCTGGGGCTGATCGCGCTCGGCATACAGAAGCTCGTCGACAGCGGCGACGTCCGTACGTGGCTGGTGACGGGTGCGGTGGTGGTGCTCGCCCCGCTGCGCCGAGCCCTGCCCGGTACGGTCCTGATCCTCGCGGCGGCGCTGAGCTGGCCCTGCCCGGGGATGACGGTGCTGCTGATCGTGGCGGGCTGGTCGGCCGGGCGCCGGATCGCGGGCAGCGCGCGGGCGCTGGCGGTGTTCGCGGTGGCGCTGGTGGTGAGCACGGTGGTGCCGGTGGTCCCGGACCTCCCTCTGGTGTCACCGGAAAAGCTGATGATCCTGGCGGTGTCCTTCCTGGCGATAGTGGCCATGCCGGGCATCTCCAGCCGCTACTGGTCGCAGAACCGCACCCTGGTGGAGACACTCCACGCACAGCGCACCCAACTGCTGCGGGAGAACGCGATGATCGCCCGCCAGACGCGGTTGCGCGAGCGGCAGCGCATCGCGCAGGACATGCACGACAGCCTGGGGCACCAGCTCACGCTGATCGCCGTGCACACGGGCGCGTTGGAGGTGGACTCCGAGCTCAACGGGCGGCAGCGGGAGGCCGTCGGCGTGCTGCGCGGAGCCTCGGTGGCGGCGATGCGCGAACTGCGCGAGGTCGTGGGCCTGCTGCGCGACGAGCACGAGGAAACGGCCGCGGCGCATCCGGCGATCGGCGCGGGCACGGCTCCGGACGCGGGGCAGCGCGGGGTGGACCAGGTGGACGCGCTGGCCGAGGCGTCGCGTGGCGCGGGAGCGCGAATATCCGTCTCCCGGGCGGGAGAACCGCGCGCGCTGGCGCCGGCCGTGGACCGGGCCGCGTACCGCATCGTGCAGGAAGGGCTGACCAACGCGCACAAGCACGCGTCGGGCGCGCCGGTGGCGGTGGCACTGCGCTACGAGCCGGACTCGCTGCTGGTGGAGGTCGTCAACGGGCCGGTGCCGCCGGGTGCGGCCGGCGGTCCTCAGGTCAGCGGCGGCCAGGGACTGACGGGGCTGCGGGAGCGGGCGCGGCTGGTGGGCGGCATGGTGCACAGCGGCCCGGTGCCGGGCGGCGGCTTCCGGCTGGCAGGGGTTCTGCCGTACGGGCCGGTGGCGGTGTCGGCCAGGGAGCCCGTACCGACGGCCGAAGCGGCAGGGGCGGCGGGTGGACCGGGCGGCCTGAGCGGTCCGGGCGGCCTGATCAGCCCCGGGGGATCAGATGGCCCGGGTGGTTCCGGCGGCGGTTTCCCGGACACCGATCGTGGACGTCCCGTGGTGCGTACCGGCAAGGACGGCCGGCCGGTCATCGACTGGTCGCGGGTGTACGCGGCGCCGGACACGGCGATGTTCCGCGGGGAGGCGAGGCGCAGCGGGTTTGCCGTCGGGTGCGGTCTGGCGGCGGGCGTGGTCGTGGTCCTGGGCCTGGTGACCGCGTGGGGGATGGTCGAGCTCTTCAAGGCGATGAAGGACAGTTCGGTGTCACCGGGCACCTTCGAGCAGATGAGGGTCGGGACGCCGGAGGAGGAGGTGCGAGAAGAATTGCCGGAGGAGTCGTTCCTGAACAGCGGGCTGAACGACCAGGGGCCCGCGAAGCCGGAGGGCGCGCGCTGCGAGACGTTCGCGTCCGCCGAACCGTCTGCGGACTGGGCGGAGGAGCGCGCGTTCCGGTTCTGTTTCAAGGACGGGAAGCTCGTGGAGAAGCAGACCTTCCTGGGGAAGGTCTGAGGGCGGCCGGACGGACCGGCGCGTGAATGGGGGGAAGATGGCGCTGTCCGTGGAAACAACCGACCGAGCCCGTGCGGGAGCCCGAGTGATCAGGGTGATCGTCGCTGACGACGAGCCGCTCATCAGAGCCGGTATCCGGATGATCCTCACCTCCGACCGGGACATCGCGGTCGTGGCGGAGGCGGGCAACGGCAAGGAGGCGGTCGAGGCCGCGCGGGGCCACGGCGCGGACGTGGTGCTCCTGGACATCCAGATGCCGGTCATGGACGGGCTGACGGCACTCGCCGAGCTGCGCCGCGCGGTACCGGCCGTACGCGCCTTGATCCTGACGACGTTCGGGGAGCGGGAGAACGTCCTGCGGGCGATGGGTGAGGGAAGCGCGGGCTTCCTGCTGAAGGACTCCGCGCCGGACGAACTGATCCGTGCGGTGCGCGCCGCGGCCGAGGGCCATGCCTACATGTCACCGGTGGCGACCCGGCACGTGGCCGATTCGCTGGTGGCACACGGCAGCGGTGCGGGCGCCGAGACCGGTGCGACGCGCACGGCACGGCGTGCGGAAGAGGCCAGGCGGCGGCTGTCCGTCCTGACGGAGCGGGAGAAGGAGGTGCTGTCCCTGCTCGGCGAGGGGCTTTCCAACGCCGACGCGGGTGAGCGGATCCACATGAGCGAGGCGACGGTGAAGACGTACGTCAGCCGGATCCTGTCCAAGCTGGGCTGCGAGAACCGGGTACAGGCGGCGTTGCTCGCGCGCGACGCGGAGTCGGGGGCGTAGGGCCGCCCGGCCCGGAGCGCGTCCGGGCCGGGCATGCACCGGGCCTGTGCCGGGCGTGTGCGGGCCTGTGCCGGGCGTGCCGCGTCAGGCGGCGAGGCGCGTGGCGAGGGCCTTGGCCTTGTCGGCGGCTTCCTGGAAAGCCTTGTCGCGGGACGCCTCGTACAGGGGTATGAGGTCGGCCATCGCGGGGTTGGTGGGCGCCATCGTCAGCTCGGGGACGATGAAGTCGACCTCCATGCCGAACATGGTGCCGAACACGGCCTCCAGGTAGTTCTGCACATAGTCGAAGCCTTCGCGGGGCGTGCCCGGGGCGTACGAGCCGCCACGGCTGGTGACGACGGTCAGCGGCTTGCCCTTGAGTGTGGACTCGTCCCCGGTGGTCCGGCCCATGATGATCACGTAGTCCAGCCATGCCTTCACGGTGGAGGGGATCGTGAAGTTGTACATGGGCGCGCCGAGGACGACCGCGTCCGCCTGCTCCAGCTCCTCCACCAGTTCGAGGCGCTGCGCGAAAGCGGCCCGCTGCTCGGGGGTGAGGTCATCCGGGGCGCTGAAGGCGGCGGTGAACCCAGCGGCCTCCAGGTGCGGCAGCGGAGTGGCGGCGAGGTCGCGGTAGACGACGGTGCCGTCGGGGTGCTGCTCCTCCCATGCCTTGCGGAAGGCCGCGGTCACCGCGCGGGAGGCGGATCCGTCGGCCGGGAAGAGGGAGGAGTCGAGGTGCAGGAGCGTGGCCATGATGCGGTCCTTCGGTCGTGGCCGGCGTACGGCCTGCGGATGAGTTCCGTTCGTACCTATGGATAGAACAGTAGCTTACTTTTATTCAGTACCCAACGAGGGCGCAGTAACCTGGGCGTATGACGGAGCGCGGCGAAGAGGCATGCAGGCAGGTGGACACCGGCATGACGCGGGTCTTCTCGCTGTTGGGCAAGCGGTGGACGGGCCTGGTCGTGGCCGTCCTTCTCGACGGCCCGGTGTACTTCGCCGAGCTACGGCGGGCGGTCCCCGGAATCAGTGAGCGCATGCTCTCGGACCGGCTCACGGAGCTGTCCGCGGCCGGTCTGGTCGTACGCGAGGTGGACGGCGGCCCGCCGCTGCGCGTCTCGTACCGCCTGACCGAGGCGGGGCGGGCGCTCGACCCCGCCCTCAAGGAACTGTCCCGGTGGGCGGAGACGTACCTCGCCGACGGCGGGCAGTGTCCGGCGCGCTTCCGGGGCTGAGCGGGGGCGGGGACGGCAAGGGCTGCCGAGGTGGCAGAGGCAGGGCCCCTCCCGGTCGAGACGGCAGGGGCGGGATTCCCGGTCGGCGCGGCAGAGGCAGGGCTCGGGCCCGTCTGCGACTCTCAGCCGAGCCGCGCCTGCGCGGCGTTGTAGCGCAGCAGGTACGAGGCGAAACGGTCCAGGTCCTCCTCGTCCCAGTCGGCGAGCCGCTCGTGGAACGCCTGGCGGCGGCTGGCGGTGACGTTGGCCAGCATCTGCGCGCCCTTGGTCGTGGGGTGCAGCACCTGGACGCGGTGGTCGTCCGGGTCGACGCGGCGCTCGACGAAGCCGAGCTTCTCCAAGGCGGAGATCTGCCGGCTGACCGTGGACTTGTCCAGGAGGTAATGCGCGGCGAGGTCGGTCGCGCGGCAGCCCTTCTGATCGTCGAGATGCGCCAGCAGTGTGTAGGAGACGAGCGAGAGCTCGGGGTGCATACGGGCGGCGGTGGCGCGTGCCCGGCGGGCGAACGCGGTCATCTCCTGCTGGATGGTCTCGACGGATTCGTCTCTGCGGGCCACGGGTGCTTGCCTTTCGTCGTAGTAGTTGTATAGTACAACGTGAAGTGAGAGTTGTATAAGCCAACTACTCGATGCTGAGCGACTAGCTTGAGAAGGCACGACGCATGAGTTCGGTCCGACGTCCTGACCACCACCGCCCCGACCACCGAGCCGATCTGCGGCACGTCCTGACCCACCTGATCACCCCGTTGCTGATGTGCATCGGGATGGGCCTGGCCTACCTGGGGGCGTTCGCGCACCCCGAGCCGCACCACCTGCCCGTCGCCGTGGTCGGTTCGGGATCCCCGGCACAGGTGCTCGCCCAGTCGATCAGTGACAAGGCGCACGGCGGCCTGGACGTCCGCACGGTCGGCGACCGGGCCGAGGCCGTGGACCAGCTGAAGCACCAGGAGATCTTCGGCGCGTACGTGATGGACGCGCACGCCGCCGGCAGCGGTGCGCCGGCCGGGGCGAGCGGCGGAGCGCCGGCCTCGAAGGGGGGCGGCGCGTCGGCGGCGAAGAACGGCGCAGGGGCGAAGGCGGCGCCGGAACTGATGGTCGCGACCGCCGGCTCCGACACCACGGCGACCGTGGTGCAGAAGATCTTCACGCCCGTCGCGGCCCAGCAGGGCACGCCGCTCAAGGTCACCGATGTCGCTCCGCCGAGCGAGGACGACCCGACGGGCCAGGGCCTCTTCTTCCTGATGGTCGCGATCAGCATCGGCTCGTACGCCTCGGTCGCGGTGATCGGCGGCGCCGGGGCCGTCCTGCCGATCCGGCTGCGCGCGGCGCTGGCGGTCGGTACCTCCTTCGTGGTCAGCATCCTCGGAACGCTCTTCGCCGGACCGGTCTTCCACCTCGTGGACCACGGGCTGTGGGGGCTGTGGGCCATGGCCTGGCTGTACTCGGCGGGCATCCTGCTGATCGGTACCGGCCTGCACACGTTCCTCAAGCGCTGGACCACGCTGGGTGTCATGGCGCTGTTCGTCATGCTCAACTTCACCTCTGCGGGCGGTGTCTTCCGCCCCGAGCTGCAGAACGGTTTCTTCGCCTCCCTCCACGCGTTCTGGAACGGCGCCGGCTTCGTCGAGGGCACCCGCAGCCACGTCTACTTCGACGGCAACGGGCTGGCCGGGCACGTCTGGACGCTGGTGCTGTGGCTGATCGTGGGCTTCGTGATGATCGGCGTGGCATCCCTTGCCGAGGCACGCCGCCGGCGCGCGGCGGCGGCAGCAGCGCAGAACGCGACGGCCGTGGCCGCAGCCGCCGTGGCCGCAACGGTGCCGGAACGCCGCCCCGCCCATGCTGCGGGGGCCGGCGATGGCCGGAACGCGGAGCGGGCTGGGCGGTCCGAGGCAGATGAAAAGGCCGAGGAGGCCGAGGAGGAGATGGAAGAGGCAGTCGGAGTCTGAGCCGACCGGGCCGACCGGGCCGGGCGAGCCTGGGCAGGATCGCCCGGGCCGGGTGAACCGACCGGTCCGGGCGGCCCGACCCAACCGCCCCAACCGCCCCAACCGACCCGACCGACCGGGTCGACCGAGTCGTAAGGCACCCGCCACGGGTGACGCACCCGCCTCGCCCCTTCCCACTCCGTCCCGCAGATCCGTCCCTCAAATCCGTCACCCAGAGTTATCCACAGGCCCTGCCGCAAGGCGGGGTCTGTCTGTACCGTCGTGAACACGCGGCGGAGACAGCGCTCCGCCAACCGGCGGCAGACCACCGGTTTCTGCGGGTTCCGACGCGGCCGGACGACGGAGTCCGGGGCAGGGGCAGGGGTACGAAGGGGGAGGTGGCGGCGATGACGCGATTGCCGTACGTAACGGGGTTCGCGAAGCCGGACGCGCGGGGACCCGCACCGAAAGCGGTCGGCAAGGCGCTCCGGGAGCGGGCACCCCGCTCCGCGCACGGCCGGTTCACGCCGGACGCCGGGCGGCCCGACGCGGTGACGACGGTCGAGGAATCCAACACCGGCCGTCTACCGGAACTGGTGCCCATACGGGTCGGCCGCATGGCTGCCGGTCCCTTCGCCTTCCTCCGCGGGACCGCCGGCCTGATGGCGTACGACCTGATGACCACCCCGGTGACCGGCATCGGCGCGCAGATATGCGGTGACGCGCACGCGGCCAACTTCGGTCTCTACGGCGACGCCCGCGGCAAGCTGGTGATGGATCTCAACGACTTCGACGAGACGTTGTACGGGCCCTGGGAATGGGACCTGAAGCGGCTCGTGGCGTCGTTGGTGCTGGCCGGCCGGGAGGCGGGGGCGAGTGAGGAGCAGTGCCGTGAGGCGGCCCGGGACGCGGTGGGTGCGTACCGCCGCACGATGCGGCTGCTGGCGGGCATGTCGGCCGCCGACGCCTGGCACGCGATAGCCGACGAGGAACTGGTCTCCCACACGGACGCCCGCGATCTGCTGGGCACGCTGGAGCGGGTGGTGGCCAAGGCCCGGAAGAACACCAGCGCGCGGTTCGCGGCGAAGGCGACGGAGGAGATATCCGGCGGCGGCAGGAGGTTCGTGGACGCCCCGCCCGTACTGCGGCGCATACCGGACGCGGAGGCCGCCGCGGTCGCCTCCTCGCTCGCCGGCTACCTGGACACGCTGCCGGAGCACCGGCTCCCGCTGCTGGCCAGGTACGAGGTGCAGGACGTGGCGTTCAGGGTGGTGGGCACGGGGAGTGTGGGCCTGCGCTCCTATGTGGTGCTGCTGCTCGACCACCGTGGTGAGCCACTGGTGCTCCAGGTGAAGGAGGCGAGGAGTTCGGCGCTGACACCGTACGCGGAGAAGGCCGGCTTCCCTGCGTCGGCGGTCGCGCACGAGGGCCGACGGATCGTACGCGGACAGCGGCACATGCAGGTGGTGAGCGACAGCTTGCTGGGCTGGACGACGGTGTACGAGCCGCACGCGGGAAGCGGTGAGAGCGGCGGTGACGCAGGCGAGCAAGCGGGGCGGGGACGCGAGCGAGGGCGTGGCAGGGGCCGGGGCGAGGAGTGGGCTGAGGGGCCTGGCGAGGCGTGGGGTGAGGGGCACGGTGAGGCGTGGGGCGAAGGGCGTAACGGGGCGTGGGGTGCGGGGCGTGGCGGGACGGGGTGTGCGAAGCGGGGAGTGACGTGGGGCGCGAGGCCGGGCAGGGCCTGGGGTGAGGGGCTGGGCGAGGGCGAGGGCGAGACGTCGGCCCGGTGGCGGGCTGAGGGGTGGGCGGGGGCACGACACGAAGGGCGGGGTGGGGGGCGGGGGGAGGGGGCGGGGAGGCCCTACCAGGTGCGGCAGTTCCGGAACCGTAAAGGCAGCGTCGACCCGACCGCCCTAGCCGGCGACCAGATCGACGACTACGCACGGATGACAGGCGCGTTGCTGGCCCGGGCGCATGCGCACAGCGCCGATCCGCGTGTGGTGGCGGGTTACTGCGGCAAGGGGGAGGCGTTGGACGAGGCGCTGGCCGACTTCGCGGTGGTCTACGCGGACCGTACGGAGGCGGATCACGCGGAGTTGGTCGCGGCGATCAGGAAGGGACGGATAGCCGCGGAGACGGGAGTCTGAGCGGGGTCGGCACGGGCCGTAGGGTGGCCGGGTGACGAACTCGCAGGCGGAGAACGCGCAGGACGGCCAGGACGCACACGCTGACCACGGGGCCCCGGGGCATGCGGCCCACGCGACGCAAGGGGGACACCAGGCCCAGGCGGGTCAGGAGGGCCCGACAGGCCAGGCGGGTCAGGGGGGCCTGATGGATCAAGGGACTCAGCCGGGGCAGACGGGGCAGGCGGGCCCGGCGGCCGATGCGGTGCGGGGCGATCACGCCGACCCCGGCGTCCAGGGTGCGGATGCGGGCCGCGCACACGAGGACGACGGCGCGGGCGGGGCTTCGACGCGGCGGTTGGCGCGGGCGGTGGAAACCGCTGAGCAGGCGTTGATCGAGTTCGAGATCGCGGTGGAGACCTTCCGGGTGGAGGTGGAGAACTTCTCCCGGCTGCACCATCAGCGCCTCGGCCCCATGTACGCGCGGCTGGACGAGCTGGATGCCCGGATCGCCGAGGCGATCGCAGCTCGTACGGGCGACCCCGAGGACGTACGCAAGGCGCGGGAGGCGCGGGCGTCGGTGCTGCCGATGCCTGATGTCGAGGAGCTCTTCCACGGGTGGATGGGGTCCGAGGGGCTGTACCCGGAGGCCGAAGCGATGCTCAACGAACAGTCGGTCCGGCCGCCGCAGAAGGTGCGGCCGAGCGAGGAGGCCCGTCGGGTCTACCGCGACCTGGTGCGCAAGGCCCACCCCGACCTGGCGCGCGACGAGGCCGAGCGGGGCCGCAGGGACGCGTTCATCATGCGGGTCAACGCCGCGTACGGGGCCGGGGACGAGGCGGCGCTGCGTGAGCTGGCCCGTGAGTGGGAGGCCGGCCCGGTGCCGCAGGAGCAGCGGCCGAGCGAGAGTGAGGAGCTCTACGCGCGGCTGGAGTGGCTGGCGGCGCGTAAGGAGATGCTCGCGGCGATCGCCGCCGAGCTGGAGGACAGTGCGATCGGCGCGATGATCAAGATGGCGCCCGAGGATCCGGACGCGCTGCTGGAGGAGATCGCCGAGAAGCTGTTGGCGGATGTGGCCGAGCGCGAGGCGTACCTGACGCAGCTGGTCGGGTAGCGTCGGGCCCATGCATTTCGGTTCTCTGCCCACGGTCAAGGTGGACGCATTGACGTCCGAGGACTTCCTCCTGGACGTCCGGGAGGATGACGAGTGGGAGGCGGGGCACGCCGAAGGCGCGCTGCACATCCCCATGAGCGAGTTCGTCGCCCGGTACGGCGAGTTGACGGAGCGGGCGCCCGACGGCGGCAAGGTCTATGTGCTGTGCCGGGTCGGTGGCCGTTCCGCGCAGGTCGCCCAGTACCTGATCCAGCAGGGCATCGACGCGGTGAACGTCGATGGCGGGATGCAGGCGTGGGAGGCTTCCGGCCGCCCGGTGAAGGACAGCAAGGGCGAGCCGGGCGCGGTCGTCTGACCTGCCGCGTTCGGCCGGCCGCTCAGCCGAGGGCGTGGGCGGCCAGCAGGTCGCCCAGGGCTTCTTCGTGTGCGGCGGCGGGGCCGAGCGAGAGTTCGAGCTGCTTCGCCCAGGCGTGGTACCGGTGCAGTGCGTAGTCGGTGTCCGCTCCGAAGCCGCCGTGCAGGTGCTGTGCGGTCTGCACGACGCGGCGTACGCCCTCCGACGCCCAGATTTTGGCCACCGCGACATCCCCCGCCGGCGGCAGTGCGCCGTTCGCGCCGCTGCTGATGCGCCACGCGGCCTGCCAGAGGGTGGCCTCCATGGCCCGCAGGTCGATGTAGCGGTCGGCGGCCTGGACGGCGACGGCCTGGAAGGTGGCGACGGGGAAGCCGAACTGTTCGCGCTTCGCCGTGTAGGCGCTGGTCATGGCCAGTACGGCTTGGCCGAGGCCGAGGGCCAGCGCGCAGGTGCCGGTGGTGAGGAGGTTGCGCAGCCACTCCCAGGCGCCGGGCGCGGTGATCATCTCTTCGTCGCGGATCCGTACGGAGTCCAGGTGGACTTCCGCGTGGCGTTCGCCGTTGGTGGAGGTCTGGTCGTCGAGGCGGACGCCGTGCTGGAGGCGGGGTACGAGGGCGAGCACGGCGGTTCCGTCGCCGGTGTGGGCGGGGACGAGGAGGCGGTCGGCGGCCTGCGCCCAGGGGACGGCGGTCTGCATGCCGTCGAGGACCCAGCCGGTGTCTTCATGGCGGGCGGTGACGGCGAGCTCGGCAGGGTCGTGGCCGGTGCGTCCGGCAGCGGCGACCGTCAGGACCAGCTCGCCGCGTCCGGCCCGGGGCAGTACATCGGCGCGCAGAGCGTCGGTGGCGTAGGTCTGGACAGCGAGGCCCGCGGCGCTGTTCTCCAGCAGCGGTACGCGGGCGAGCACCTTGGCGGACTCGCACAGCACCAGGCAGAGCGCGATCGGGTCCAGCCCCGCACCGCCGTACTCCGGGGCGAGCACCAGGCTCAGCAGGTCGGCGTCGGCCAGCTTGCGCCACAGGGGGCGGTCGATGTCGTCGGCCACGGCACCGGCGGTGAGGGCTGGGCTCGGCACGCTGTCGGGAGCGACATCCGCGAAGACCGCCTTGGCCGCCTCGACGGCCGCCTGCTGCTCCTCGGTGAAGGTGAAGTCCACTGTCCTGTCCTCCCGCGTGCCCGCACGGCGACTGCCTGACGGGTCGTCAAGTTAGAACAGGTTGCAGTATTTGTGAATGGGGTCAGCGGTCGAAGTCCAGCTCGACCTCCTCCGTCACGGGATGCGACTGACAGGCGAGAACGTATCCCGATGCGACTTCCTCGTCCTCCAAGGCATAGTTGCGGTCCATCCGGACCTCACCCGACACCAGGAACGCGCGGCAGGTGCCGCAGACGCCTCCCTTGCAGGCGTACGGGGCGTCCGCCCTGTTGCGCAGCACGGTTTCCAGCAGCGGTTCACCGTCCAGGACCGGCCAGCTACCTGCCCGGCCGTCCAGGGTCGCGGTCACGGTGCTGTGGGCGGGGGCGCGAAGAGGTTCGGGGCCGCCGGGGAGAGAGGTGGAGTCTCCCGCAACCGTGGTGCCCGCGAAGGTGGGGGCAGTAACGGTGGGGTTCGTGGAGGCGGCGTCCGCGAGGGCGGCTTCCGCGGGTGTGGGCCCGGATATGTGGAAGATTTCTTCGTGGATGCGGTTCCGGGGGACCTGGAGGCTGCGCAGGGCGTGTTCCGCGGCTTGGACGAGGCCGTACGGGCCGCACAGGTACCAGCCGTCGACGGATGCCACGGGCAGCAGGGCGGGCAACAGCGCGCGCAGCCGTTCCTCGTCCAGTCGGCCGGAGGACAGGCCCGACTGCTGATCCTCGCGGGAGAGGACGGAGACGAGCTGGAAGCGCTCCGGGAAGCGGTCCTTGAGGTCGGCGACCTCCTCCAGGAACATCGTCGACGCTGCCGTACGGTCGCTGCGGACCAGGCAGAAACGGGCGTCCGGCTGACGGGTCAGCAGCGTCGCGACGATGGACAGCACCGGTGTGATGCCGCTGCCGCCGACGATGCCGACGAAGTGCCCGGGGCGGGGCTCCAGAACGAAGCGCCCGGCCGGCGCCATGACGTCGACCGTGTCACCGACGGCCAGTTCCTTGAGCGCGTAGGTGGAGAACTCGCCGTCCTCGACCAGCCGTATCCCCACCCGCAGCACGGGGGCGTCCGCTGCCGGGGTGCAGATCGAGTACGTACGGCGGATCTCCCGGCCGTCCACCGTGCGGCGCAGGGCGATGTGCTGGCCCGGGACGTGCCGGAAGGTCGTGCGCAGCTCTGGCGGCACCTGGAAGGTGACGGCGACGGCGTCGTCCGTGAGCCGTTCGATCTCCGCGACCCGGAGCGGGTGGAACATCACAACTCCTTGAAGTGGTCGAACGGTTCGCGGCAGGTCTCGCAGCGGCGCAGTGCCTTGCAGGCGGTGGAGGAGAACCGGCTGAGCAGCGTGGTGTCGGTCGATCCGCAGTGCGGGCAGCGGATGGCCAGCGCCACCGGTACGGGCCCGCCGGCCGGGCCGGTGGGGCGCGGCGGGGCGATGCCGTACTCGGTCAGCTTGCGGCGGCCCTCGGCCGTGATCGCGTCGGTCGTCCACGGCGGGTCGAGGACGGTACGCACCTCGACCTGGGGGACGCCGTTGTCGTGGAGGACGCGTTCGATGTCGGCGGACATGGCCTCGACGGCGGGGCAGCCCGTGTACGTCGGGGTGAGTTCGACCTCCACCTGCCCGGGGCCGGTCAGCCGCAGCCCGCGGAGAACGCCCAGTTCGGCCAGGGTGACGACCGGCAGCTCCGGGTCGGGTACGGAGCCGGCCAGATCGCGCAGCCGTTCTTCGAGGGCGGTGGTCACCATGTCGCCCCCGGGTGGCTTCGATGCAGGTGCTGCATCTCGGCGAGCATCCGGCCGAACGGTTCGGTGTGCAGCCCTTGGCGCCCGGCCCCCGCGGTCCAGGCACCGCGGCTCGGGCCCTGGGGGACGGTGAGGGTGGCTTGCGTTAGGATGTCCTCGATGCGGGTGGTCCAGGCGTCGTGCAGGGCGGGCAGGTCGACGTCCAGCCCCGGCACGGGCTCGAAGAGCTCGCCGGTGAAGCGCCACAAGGCGGTCAGGCCGCGCTGCATCCGCTCGTGGCTCTCCTCGGTGCCGTCGCCCAGGCGCAGGGTCCACTGCTCGGCGTGGTCACGGTGGTAGGCGACCTCCTTGACCGCCTTCGCCGCCAGCGGGGCCAGTGGGGAGCCCCCGGAGGCCAGGTGGCCGTACAGCAGCTCCTGGTAGGTGGAGAAGTACAGCTGGCGGGCGATGGTGTGGGCGAAGTCGCCGTTGGGCTGCTCGACGAGCTGGCAGTTGCGGAAGGCCCGTTCCTCGCGGAGGTAGGCCAGTTCGTCCTCGTCCCCGGCGAGGGAGAGCAGGACGCGGGCCTGGCCGAGGAGGTCCAGCGCGATGTTGGCGAGGGCCACCTCCTCCTCCAGTACGGGGGCGTGCCCGGCCCACTCCCCCAGCCGGTGGGACAGGACGAGGGCGTCGTCACCGAGGGCCAGGGCCGGGGCAGCGGCGGCGACGTCCCGGGCGAGGGAGCCCGCGGGGGCGGGAGCCGCGGCGGTGCTGTCGGCGGTGGCCGGGGCCTGTGCTGTCGGTACGGGCTTCACAGGTGCTGCACCCCGTCCGGGATCTCGTAGAAGGTCGGGTGGCGGTAGGGCTTGTCGGCGGCCGGTTCGAAGAAGGAGTCCTTCTCGTCCGGGGAGGAGGCGGAGATCGTGGCGGACGGGACCACCCAGATCGAGATGCCTTCCGAGCGGCGGGTGTAGAGGTCGCGGGCGTTGCGCAGGGCCATCTCGGCGTCCGGAGCGTGCAGGCTGCCCGCGTGGGTGTGGGACAGGCCGCGCCGGCTACGGACGAAGACCTCCCACAGGGGCCAGTCGGTGGGCTTCGCGGTGGGCGTGGCCGGTGTGCTGCCCCGGTGGGCGGCGGGCGCACCGCCGGGTGCCGGCTGCGGTGTGTCCGGTCCCGCTGGTGCAGCCCCGGACTCGGGCTGGCTCCTCGGTCCGGTCCGGCTCCCGGCGCCGTCCGGAGCCGGCCGGCTTCCCGGGTGCTCGCTGCTTTGCGTACCGGTCGTGGTCATCGGGTCCCCTCCCCGTGCTTGGCCGCGTACGCCGCCGCGGCGTCGCGCACCCAGGCGCCTTCTTCGTGGGCGCGGCGCCGCTGGCTCATCCGCTGGTCGTTGCAGGGCCCGTTGCCCTTGAGCACCTCGCGGAACTCGTCCCAGTCGATGGGGCCGAAGTCCCAGTGACCGCGCTGTTCGTTCCACGTCAGGTCGGGGTCCGGGAGGGTGAGGCCGAGGGATTCGGCCTGTGGGACGCAGATGTCCACGAAGCGCTGGCGCAGTTCGTCGTTGGAGTGCCGTTTGATCTTCCAGGCCATGGACTGGGCCGAGTGCGCCGATGCGTCGTCGGGCGGGCCGAACATCATCAGCGAGGGCCACCACCACCGGTCCACGGCATCCTGCGCCATGGCGTGCTGGGCCTCGGTGCCGCGGCTCAGGGCCAGCAGGAGCTCGTAGCCCTGGCGCTGATGGAAGGACTCCTCCTTGCAGACGCGGACCATGGCGCGGGCGTACGGGCCGTACGAACAGCGGCACAGCGGGACCTGGTTCGTGATCGCGGCGCCGTCCACCAGCCAGCCGATGGCACCGACGTCGGCCCAGGTCAGGGTGGGGTAGTTGAAGATGGACGAGTACTTCTGGCGGCCGGAGTGCAACTTGTCGAGCAGCTCGTCGCGGCTTGCTCCGAGGGTCTCGGCGGCGCTGTAGAGATACAGGCCGTGGCCCGCCTCGTCCTGCACCTTCGCCATCAGGATCGCCTTGCGGCGCAACGACGGGGCCCGGGCGATCCAGTTCGCCTCCGGCTGCATCCCGATGATCTCGGAGTGCGCGTGCTGCGCTATCTGGCGTACCAGCGAGGAGCGGTAGGCGTCCGGCATCCAGTCACGCGGCTCGATGCGCTCGTCCGCTGCCACGGCGGCGTCGAAGCCTGACTCCAGGGCCGCGAGGGACTCCTCGCCCGGCGCGATCGTCGTCATGTGATCCCCCTGCCTCCCGACCGACCGATCGTTCGGTTCAATGGTGTGGCCGCGCGTGCGGGGTGTCAAGCCTGTGGATAACTCAGGGGAGGGTGTGCCGCGTGGGGTCGCCTAGGTACGGTTCCGGAGCGGTGAAAAGCCGCTCGGGATCTGGGAACGGGGCAGGAATGCAGCATTACGGGGACGAACCGCGGCCACCGGCCGCGCTCTCGCTACCGTCACGCATCGTGGTGACCGTCGTGGCGGGCGCCGTGACGCTGGCCGTCGCCGTCCACCTGGCGATGATGTTCCTGCACGTGGCGCCGCCCAACACGCTGAGCAAGCAGCACAGCGAAGTGATCAACGACTACGTCTTCCCGGAGTACGAGCAGAACTGGAAGCTGTTCGCGCCCAACCCGCTGCAGCAGAACATCGCGGTGCAGGTGCGCGCCCAGGTGCGCACCGAGGGCGACGACCGGCTGACCACCGGCTGGACCGACCTGTCCGCCGTCGACGGCCGGGCCCTGCTGCACAACCCCGTACCCAGTCACACGCAGCAGAACGAACTCCGCCGCGCCTGGGAGTACTACCTGAACACCCACGACGCACAGAACCGCACCTCCGGTGCACGAGGTGAGCTGGCCGAGCAGTACGTACGGCGGATCGTGATGCAGCGCATGAGCGCGCAGTGGGCGGCGCGCGGCAAGGTCGAGCAGATTCAGGTGCGCTCGATGACGACGGCCGTCAGCCCGCCGTCGTGGAGCTCGGAGAAGATCAGCGAGAAGCCCAGGTACCGCGAGCTGCCCTGGTGGCCGGTCACCGCAGACGACCTGCCCGAAGGAGCGAAAATCCAGTGACAGCGCACAGGACGCCTTCGCAAGGGACTCCGCAAGGGGCGCGGGACGCGGCGGACACCGGTTCCCCGGCGGCGAAGCGCCGTACGGAGACGGAGGCCGCGGCGGGGAGCGGCCGTACGGACACCGGCACGCCGCCGGCAGTCGGCGAGAGCGGTATCGGCTCCTCGGCGACGACCACCGGTACCGGAGCCGGCACCGCGCTGACAACCGGCCGGACGGACAGCGGCGTCGCCGCGGCGGTCGTCCCCGCCCAGAACCGCTCGGACTCGGACCCGGACTCGGGCTCGAACTCGGACACCGACACGGACACCGGCCGTCCCGCAGCAACCGTCCCTGCCCAGAGCCGGACGGAACACACCGACTCCCCCGCCCAGGCCCGCACCGTCTGGCCCACCGTCCCCCAGCCCCCCGGCCCGCCTTCGGAGCCGCCCACCGTCCCGGCGTCCGACCCGGCCCCCCGCCCGGCCCCCGCGACGACCGCCCGCCCCGACGAGACGCGCGTCGAGCGCGCCTTCGGACAGGCCTTCAGGCGCGTCACGGGCAGCGCGTTCGCCCCGTACCAGTCCGCCGTCATCCGCATCGGGTTCGCGGCCACCTGGCTCTTCTTCCTGCTGCGGGAGTGGCCGTACCGGCACGAGCTGTACGGTCCCCACGGCCCCTGGAGCGGCGACATGGCGCGTCGGCTCCTCGACGGAAACGAGGCGTTCTCGGTCCTGACGTGGACCGACAACCGGGGCTGGTTCGAACTCGTCTACGGCCTCGCCGTCGTCGCCAGCGCCCTGCTGCTGGTCGGCTGGCGGACCCGCACCATGTCGGTGCTGTTCATGGTGGGTGTGCTCTCGCTGCAGAACCGCAGCATCTTCATCGGGGACGGCGGCGACAACGTCCTGCACCTGATGGCGATATACCTGGTGCTGACCCGGTGCGGGCAGGTGTGGTCGCTGGACGCGCGCCGCGCGGCGCAGCACGCGGGACCGCCCGGCGGGGGACCGTCGCGTGACCTCACCGGAGTCGTCCTGTGGGCGGTTCTCGGGCTGTTCCTCGCCGTCGCCCAGGTCCTGGGCCTGTCGGGCCTCTCCTGGTTCGGCCCCGGGCCTTTCCCGAACGTGGGCTGGGGCCTGACCTTCTGGTTGCTGTGGCTCTCGCACGGGGTGTGGTGGGCGGTGCGGAGGTACGCGCCCGGAGAGCCGCGCACCGTCCTCGACATGATCACCAAGCTGATCCACAACGGTGCCCTGCTGGTGATCGTCGTCGAGGTCTGCCTGATCTACGCCACGGCGGGCTGGTACAAGATCCAGGGAACGCGCTGGCAGGACGGCACCGCGGTGTACTACCCGATGCACCTGGACTACTTCTCGCCCTGGCCGGAGCTGTCCCGGGTGCTCGCCGACAACGGCCTGATGATCATGCTGATCACGTACGGCACGGTGATCGTGCAGGTCGCCTTCCCCTTCACCCTCTTCAACCGCCGCCTGAAGAACGTGCTGCTGGTCGCGATGATCTGCGAGCACCTGTCGATCGCGTTCCTGCTCGGCCTGCCGTTCTTCTCGCTCGCGATGATCACGGCGGACGCGGTGTTCCTGCCGACGGTCTTCCTGGTGTGGCTGGGAGCCCGGGTCACCTCCGTACGCGACCGGGTGCTCCCACGCCGTACAGCGGTACGCGAGTGATGTCGTCCAGCGGTCCGCGAGTGACGTCATGCGGCGGTACGTGAGTGACGCCGTGGACGGGAGCGGCGGGTGTCCGCCCGGCGGGCAGTTGAGATAGTGGAGAAATGATCGAGAACGGGACCTCGGACGATCCGGTACGGCGCTGGCGCGCGAGCGCCGGCGATCCGGCCTCGGTCCTCCTGGACGGCTTCCACGCGCTGAAGCACGCCCTGCGCTTCGGCGGGGACGTCCGGCACGTCCTGACCAGCGACAAGCCCGCCCTGCTGGCGCTCGCCGAGGAACTCGCGGACGACCTGACCGGCGACCTCGACGCGCTGGCGGAGCAGGTTCCCGTGACCGCACTGCGTACTCTCCTGCCGAAGGTGCACCCCACGGGTGTCGCGGCCCTCGCCGTACGCCCCGACGCCGCGGCGAACCTGGCCCGGCTCCGCGAGGTCCCGCGGCCCGCTCCCGTCGTGCTCCTGGAGAATCCCCGCAACCTGGGCAACATCGGTGCCGTCGTCCGCCTGGCGGCCGGTTTCGGCGCCACCGGCGTGGTCACCACCGGCTCGCTCGACCCCTGGCACCCCAACGCCGTACGGGGCAGCGCCGGTCTGCACTTCGCCGGTGCGGTGGAGCGCCTGACGCTGCCGGAACTGCCGCCAGGACCGGTCTATGCCCTCGACCCCGAAGGCGTGGACATCCGCTCCGTGACGTTCCCGGACGACGCGATCCTGGCCTTCGGGTCCGAGCGGCAGGGCATCTCGGACGAGCTGCGGGAGCGGGCGACGGCGCTGGTCGCGGTGCCGATGCAGGCGCGGGTGTCCAGCTTCAACCTGGCCACGAGCGTGGCCATGGGCCTCTTCCACTGGATGTCCCGCGGCACGGCGGCACCGGCCGCCGCGGCCGGGGTGAACGGAGCGGCTGCCGGGCCGACGCTCTTCTCTCCTGGGCTCTAGTTCTCCTGGGCGGGCCTGCGCACCTCCACCGTCCGGAAGCGGTCGGCCACGAACGCGCCGTCGCACAGGGCCGCGTTGGCCGCCGGGTTGCCGCCCGAGCCGTGGAAGTCGGAGAAGGCGGCGGTCTGGTTGACGTACACCCCGCCGGTCAGGTTGAGGGAGAGCTGCGCGCACTCCTCCAGGCACGCCTCTTCCACCAGTTTCTCCACCTCCCCGGAAGTGGTGTACGCGCCGACCGTCATCGCGCCCTTGACGCGGGTCGTGTGCCGCAGCAGGTCCACCGCGTCCGCCGCGGAGTCGACGGCCACCGCGAAGGAGACGGGGCCGAAGCACTCCGAGAGGTAGGCGGCGTCGGCGCCCGCGCCTTCCCAGAGCTTGCGTGCGCCGTCCATCTTGACCATCACTGGCGTACGGACCGTGGCGTCGGGGAAGTCGGGGTTGGCCACCTCGCGGGAGGGCAGAGCCACCTCGCCCAGCCCGGAGGCCGCCTCGATCCGCTCCTTGACCTGCGGGTTGACAATCGCGCCCAGCAGGGCGTTGGCCCGCGCGTCGTCGCCCAGCAGCTTGTCCACGGCGGTCGCGAGGTCGCCGACCACGTCGTCGTACGACTTGGGGCCGACGTCCGTGGTGATGCCGTCGCGGGGGATGAGGAGGTTCTGCGGGGTGGTGCACATCTGGCCGCTGTACAGGGACAGGGAGAAGGCGAGGTTGCCGAGCATGCCCTTGTAGTCGTCCGTCGAGTCGATGACGACCGTGTTGACGCCGGCCTTCTCCGTGTAGACGCGCGCCTGGGGCGCGTTGGCCTCCAGCCAGTCGCCGAACTCGGTGGAGCCCGTGTAGTCGATGATGCGGACCTCGGGGCGTACCGCGAGGGTCTTGGCCAGGCCCTCGCCGGGCCGGTCGACGGCCAGGGCGACCAGGTCGGGGGAGAACCCGGCCTCGGCCAGCACCTCGCGCGCCACCCGGACGGTGAGCGCGAGCGGCAGCACGGCCCGTGGGTGCGGTTTGACCAGGACCGCGTTGCCGGTGGCCAGGGAGGCGAACAGGCCCGGGTAGCCGTTCCACGTCGGGAAGGTGTTGCAGCCGATCAGGAGGGCGACGCCGCGGGGGACGGCCTTGAAGGACTTGGTCAGCTCCAGCGGGTCGCGCTTGCCCTGCGGCTTGGACCAGGAGGCCTGGTCCGGGGTGCGGACCTGCTCGGCGTAGGCGTACGCGACGGCCTCCATGCCGCGATCCTGGGCGTGCGGCCCGCCCGCCTGGAACGCCATCATGAACGCCTGGCCGCTGGTGTGCATCACGGCCTGCGCGAACTCATGGGTGCGCGCGCTGATCCGCGACAGGATCTCCAGACAGACCAGGGCCCTGGTCTGCGGGCCGGCATCGCGCCACGCGGGCACCGCCGCGCGCATCGCGGGCAGCAGCACGTCCGCGTCCGGGTGCGGGTAGCTGATGTTCAACCCGATGCCGTACGGGGAGACTTCCGCGCCCACCCAGTCGTCCGTACCGGGCTGGTCCAGCTCGAAACGCTTGCCGCGCAGGGCGTCGAAGGCGCTCTGGCCGTCCGCCGCGGCGTTCTCCCCGTAGGCCTTGGGATGCTCGGGATGCGGGGACCAGTACGCGCGGGTACGGATCGCCTCCAGCGCCTGGTCGAGCGTCGGACGGTGCTTTTCGAGCAGCTGCGCTGCGGTCAGTTCGGCGGCCATCGAAGACCAACTCCTCGTCGGGCGGGCTGGGCCTGCCGTCTCAGGGCGCCCGACGCGCGGCGCGGACGCCACGCCGAGGAAGCGACGCCTCTGCGCGGACAGGTCCGAGGACAGGGCTGGGCACCATTTCGGCGACGGGGCTAGAGTAACCGAACGATCGGTCGGGGCAAGCGGGTCCGGCGAACCTGTGGACAACTCCGTCGGGGAGGATCAGCCGTCATGACAGCCATCGAAGCGGGCCGCACCGTCGCGGTCGTCGGCACGGGCACCATGGGCCAGGGAATCGCGCAGGTCGCGCTGATCGCGGGCCACCCGGTGCGGCTCTACGACGCGCTGCCGGGCCGGGCCGCCGATGCCGCCGAGGTGATCGGACGCCGCCTGGACCGGCTGGTGGAGAAGGGCAGGATGGCGCCCGCGGAGCGCGCGGCGGCCCGCGCGCGCCTCACCCCCGCTTCCGCACTCCCCCAACTCGCCGACGCCGCACTCGTCGTCGAGGCGATCGTGGAGGAACTCGGCGCGAAGCAGGAACTGTTCGCCGCCCTGGAGGACGTGGTCGGCGAGGACTGCCTGCTGGCCACCAACACCTCCTCCCTGTCCGTCACCGCCGTCGCCGGCGCGCTCCGCCTGCCCGGGCGCTTCGTGGGCCTGCACTTCTTCAACCCGGCACCGCTCCTGCCCCTCGTCGAGGTCGTCAGCGGATTCACGACGGACGCCTCGGCGGCCACCACCGCGTACGAGACGGCCGCGGCCTGGGGCAAGACTCCCGTACGCAGCGCCGACACTCCCGGCTTCATCGTCAACCGCATCGCCCGCCCCTTCTACGCGGAGGCCCTGCGCGTGTACGAGGAGCGGGCCGCCGACCCGGCCACCGTCGATGCCGTGCTGCGCGGGTCCTGCGGCTTCCGGATGGGGCCGTTCGAGCTGATGGACCTCATCGGACAGGACGTGAACGAAGCCGTCACCCGATCGGTGTGGGAAGGCTTCTTCCGTGACCCGAAGTTCACGCCCTCACTGGCGCAGCGGCGCCTGGTGGAGGCCGGGCTGCTGGGCCGCAAGACGGGGCGGGGCTGGTACGACCACGCCGACGGCGCCCCCGGGCAGCAGCCGCACACCGCGCAGCCGTGCCCGGCACCGGCGGCCGTGACGGTGCACACGCAGCTCACCGGGCCGGCCGCCGTCCTCCAGGAGCTGATCGACGAGGCCGGCATCAAGGTCACCCGGGACGGCACGCCAGGGGAGCACCAGGGCTGCATCCGGTTGCCGGGCGGCGCCCGCCTGGCGCTGACCGACGGCCGCCCCGCCACCGGGGACCCGTCAGGTCCGGCGATCCGCTTCGACCTGGCGCTGGACTACTGGGCCGCGACCCGCATCGCCCTCGCGCCCGGCGCGGAGGCATCCGAGCAGGACGTACGGGAGGCGGTCGGCCTCTTCCAGGCGCTCGGCAAGAAGGTGAGCGTCATCGACGACGTACCGGGCATGATCGTCGCCCGTACCGTCGCGATGATCGTGGACTTCGCCGCGGACGCCGAGGCGCGCGGCGTCGCGAGCCGCGAGGACATCGACACGGCCATGCGGCTCGGGGTGAACTACCCCGGCGGGCCCTCGGAGTGGGCCGCGCGCGTCGGCCGGCACTGGGTGTGCGACCTGCTGGAGACGCTGCGCCACCAGTACGCCGACGGCCGTTACGGACCGTCCCGGGCCCTGCGCCGCAGTTTGAAGCTGAACGGCCGGATGCTCTAATCATGACCATGGCCAAGCGCGACACCTACACGCCCGATTCGCTGCTGTCGGTCGCCGTCGAGGTGTTCAACGAGCGCGGGTACGACGGCACCTCCATGGAGCACCTCTCCCGGGCGGCCGGTATCTCCAAGTCCTCGATCTACCACCACGTACGCAGCAAGGAAGAACTGCTGCACCGCGCCATAAGCCGGGCACTGGACGGGCTCTTCGGAGTCCTCCAGGAGCCCGGCGCGCGTACGGGGCGGGCCATCGAGCGGCTGGAGTACGTGGCCAGGCGCGAGGCGGAAGTGCTGATGGAGGAGCTGCCGTACGTGACGCTGCTGCTGCGGGTGCGCGGCAACACCGACACGGAGCGCTGGGCCATGGAGCGCCGGCGGGACTTCGACGGCGAGGTCACCGAGCTGCTCAAGCAGGCCGCCGCCGACGGTGACCTGCGCGCGGACGTGGACGTCCGGCTGGCGACCCGGCTGCTCTTCGGCATGATCAACTCGATCGTGGAGTGGTACCGGCCGGGCCGGGGCGGCTCGGCGAACAGTGACGAGGTCGCCGAGGCCGTGGTGCGGACGGCGTTCGCGGGGCTGCGGACCTGAGGCGGGGCCCCGGGCCGGCCGCCGACGTCCTGAGACGTCCTTCAGACGTCCCTGAACGGCGCGTCTAACTGCGCTCGGCCCCCAGATCGGTCTCCTCGAAGACGAGCAGGGTGCGGGTGCTGAGCACCTCCGGGATCGACTGGATACGGGTGAGGACCAGTTCCCGCAGCTCCTGGTTGTCCTTGGTGTGCACTAACAGCAGCACGTCGAAATCGCCGCTGACCAGGGCGATGTGCGCGGCCCCCGGAAGCTCGGTGAGCTGGGCGCGGACCGTGCGCCAGGAGTTCTGCACGATCTTCAGCGTGACGTAGGCGGAGGCGCCCTGCCCGGCCCGTTCCTGGTCGATGCGCGCGCTGAAGCCGCGGATCACTCCGTCGTCGATCAGCCGGTTGATGCGCGCGTAGGCGTTGGCGCGGGAGACGTGTACACGCTCGGCAACGGAGCGTATGGATGCGCGTCCGTCCGCCTGCAGCATGTTCAGGATCGCGCGGTCGATGGTGTCCAAGGGGCGGGCGGGGCGCTGCCCGCCACCGTTGGCCATCTGTTCGTCCGGCATACCGCCTCGCCTCCCCTGGATGGACACCCTGTCCTCATCTCAGGCTGTGGAGAACCGATTGTCCACAGGCTGAGCCCGCCTGTAGCCAAAATGTGCCGACGACCGAACAATCGGTAGGTGCGGGCCACTCGTCCGGTCCCTTCGTTCCTCTACCCGCCCGTCGTCCATCACCGACCCCCGCCAGGCGCTCCGCGCCACTCTTTCCGAAGTCCAAGGAGGTGCTCGTCATGACGGTTCTTGAGCAGCGCGGCAGCAGGAGGAGCGGGAGCTACTGGCCCGCACCGCCGCCCGCGTGGCGTCCCCGCGTGGACCCCGCGCCCCTCCTGCCCGACGCGGAGCCGTACCGGCTGCTGGGCACGGACGCCGCCGGCCGGATCGATGCCGGACTGCTGACGGACCTGTACGAGCAACTGGTGCGCGGCCGCCGCTACAACGCCCAGGCCACGGCCCTGACGCGGCAGGGCAGGCTGGCGGTCTACCCCTCCTCCACCGGCCAGGAGGCGTGCCAGGTCGTCGCCGCGCGGGTGCTGAAGGAGCAGGACTGGCTCTTCCCCAGCTACCGCGACACCCTCGCCACCGTGGCCCGCGGCCTCGATCCCGTACAGGCCCTCACCCTCCTGAGGGGCGACTGGCACACGGGGTACGACCCGCACGAGCACCGCATCGCCCCGCTGTGCACACCGCTCGCCACCCAGCTCCCGCACGCGGTGGGCCTCGCGCACGCCGCGCGCCTGAAGGGGGACGACGTGGTGGCGCTCGCACTGGTGGGTGACGGCGGCACCAGCGAGGGTGACTTCCACGAGGCGCTGAACTTCGCCGCGGTGTGGCAGGCCCCGGTGGTCTTCCTCGTCCAGAACAACGGGTTCGCGATCTCCGTACCGCTCGCCAAGCAGTCCGCCGCACCGTCCCTCGCCCACAAGGCCGTCGGGTACGGGATGCCGGGCCGTCTGGTGGACGGCAACGACGCGCCCGCGCTGCACGAGGTGCTCGGCGAGGCGGTGGAGCGGGCGCGCCGGGGCGGGGGACCGACGCTCGTGGAGGCGCTCACGTACCGCATCGAGGCGCACACCAACGCCGACGACGCCACCCGCTACCGCACCGAGGCCGAGGTCGAGGAGTGGCGTCAGCACGACCCGATAGCCCTGGTGGAGCGGGAGCTGACCGAGCGCGGCCTGCTCACCGACGACTTCGTGCAGCGGACCCGGGACGGCGCCGAGGAGCTGGCCGCCGGACTCCGGGAGCGGATGAACCAGGACCCGGCCCTGGCCCCGATGGACCTGTTTGCGCACGTCTACGCCGAGCAGACCGCCCAGTTGCGTGAGCAGGCGGCGCAGCTCCGGGCCGAGCTGGAGGCCGAGGCGGCGGACGCCGAGGGCGACACCGGAGGGGATACCGCCGGCGGGACGGCGCGCGGCGCGGCTGAGGAGGAGCGGACATGACGGCGACAGCGGCGGAGGCCGGACGCAAGCCCGCCAGCATGGCGCAGGCGCTGAACCGCGCGCTGCGCGACGCGATGGCCGACGATCCGGCCGTCCATGTGATGGGCGAGGACGTGGCCGAGCTGGGCGGGGTCTTCCGGATCACCGACGGCCTGGCGAAGGAGTTCGGCGAGGAGCGCTGCGGCGACACCCCGCTCGCCGAGGCGGGCATCCTCGGTACGGCGGTCGGTATGGCCATGTACGGGCTGCGGCCGGTCGTGGAGATGCAGTTCGACGCCTTCGCCTACCCCGGGTTCGAGCAGCTCATCAGCCATGTCGCCCGGATGCGCAACCGCACCCGGGGTGCCATGCCGCTGCCGCTGACCATCCGCGTCCCGTACGGCGGCGGCATCGGCGGCGTGGAGCACCACAGCGACTCCTCCGAGGCGTACTACCTCGCCACCCCCGGGCTCCAGGTCGTCACCCCGGCGACGGTCGCCGACGCGTACGGGCTGCTGCGGGCGGCCATCGCCTCCGACGACCCGGTGGTCTTCCTCGAACCGAAGCGCCTGTACTGGTCGCGCGCCGACTGGTCCCCCGACGCCCCGGAACCGGTGGCCGAACTGGGCCGCGCCGAGATCCGGCGGCCCGGGCGCAGCGCCACGCTGATCACGTACGGACCGTCGCTGCCGGTCTGCCTGGAGGCGGCCGAAGCGGCCACGGCGGAGGGCTGGGACCTGGAGGTCCTCGACCTGCGCTCGCTGGTGCCCTTCGACGACGAGACGGTCTGCGCCTCGGTACGGCGTACGGGCCGCGCGGTCGTCGTGCACGAGTCCAGCGGCTTCGGCGGCCCCGGCGGGGAGATAGCCGCGCGCATCACGGAGCGCTGTTTCCACCATCTGGAGGCGCCGGTGCTGCGGGTCGCGGGCTTCGACATCCCGTACCCGCCGCCCATGCTGGAGCGCCACCACCTGCCGGGCGTCGACCGGATCCTGGACACCGTCAGCCGCCTCCAGTGGGAGTCGGACTGGACCGAGGGGAGCGGTGACTGATGGCCGTGGTCCGTGAGTTCACGCTGCCCGACCTCGGAGAGGGCCTGACCGAGGCGACGGTGGTGCGGTGGCTGGTCGAGGTCGGCGAGGTCGTCGCCGTCGATCAGCCGGTGGTCGAGGTGGAGACCGCGAAGGCGCTGGTGGACGTGCCGTGCCCGTACGGGGGTGTGGTCACCGCGCGGTTCGGGGACGAGGGGGCGGAACTGCCCGTCGGGTCGCCGTTGCTGACGGTGGCGGTCGGGTCGCAGGCGCCGGGCGCCGGGCAGGCAGGGGCCGCCGAGGAGGGCGCGGGTGCGGGGGAAGCGAGTGGTGAGGCCGGTGGGGACGCGGGGTCCGGTGCGGGTACGGGTGCGGCCGAAGGGTCGGGGAATGTCCTGGTCGGGTACGGCACGAGTGCAGCGGCGGCGCGTCGGCGACGGGTCCGCCCCAGCGCGGGTGCCGGGGCGGCCGGGGGACCGGGTGGGGCCTCGGGCGCGGGGCGGGGCGGGGCTTCGGGGCCGAAGGACGTACGGCGGGGTGGTGCGGCGGCCGGTCCGGTGCCGGTGATTTCCCCGCTCGTCCGACGGCTGGCGCGGGAGCACGGGCTGGACCTGCGGGAGATACGCGGGTCGGGGCCGGAGGGCCTGATCCTCCGTACGGATGTGGAGATGGCGGTACGGGCGCGGGCGGCCGGAGCCGGGACCGGGGCCGTGACCGAGGCTGGAGCCCGGGTCGGGGCTGGGGCTCGGCCCGGCGTCGGGCTCGGGGCCGTCGGTGGTGAGGGCCGGCCGTCGGCCGTGTCGGGGAGTGCGGCCGGTGCGGAAGGCGGTGCGGTGACGTCCGTGGGGCTTCCCCCGGAGGCCGAGCGCATACCGCTGCGGGGCATGCGGGGCGCCGCGGCGGAGAAGTTCCGGCGCAGCCGTCAGGAGATCCCCGACGCGACCTGCTGGGTGGACGCCGACGCCACGGAACTGCTCGCCGCGCGGCGGGACATGAACGCGGCCGGTGGGGCGAAGGTCTCGCTGCTCGCGCTGCTGGCCCGTGTCTGTACGGCGGCGCTCGCGCGGTATCCGCAGCTCAACGCCACCGTCGACCTGGCGGCCAACGAGATCGTTCGGCTGCCCGCCGTGCACCTGGGCTTCGCGGCGCAGACCGATCGCGGACTGGTCGTGCCGGTCGTACGGGACGCGCACCGCCGTACGGCCGAGGGGCTGTCCGCCGAGATGGCCCGGCTGACCGAGGCGGCCCGGACCGGTCAGCTCGGCCTGGCCGAGCTGACCCACGGCACCTTCACCCTCAACAACTACGGCGTCTTCGGCGTCGACGGCTCCACACCGATCATCAACCATCCCGAAGCGGCGATGCTGGGGGTGGGCCGAATAACGGCGAAGCCGTGGGTCCACGAGGGGGAGTTGGCCGTACGCCAGGTCGTGCAGCTGTCGCTCACCTTCGACCACCGGGTGTGTGACGGAGGTACGGCGGGCGGGTTCCTGCGGTTTGTCGCGGACTGTGTGGAGCGGCCGGCGGTGTTGTTGCGCTCGGTGTGAGCGGGCCCGGTCGGTGATCGGGACGCTCCCGGCGATACTCAAGGAGTGACCGACCACCAGACCGCGCACGGCAAGGACCCGCACGGCAAGGACCCGCACGGTCAGAGTCCGTACGACCAGGGTCCGTACGGCCAGGGTTCGCACGATCAGCGTCCGTACGACGTGATCGTTCCGGCCGGGGGCGCTGCCCGGCGGCTCGGCGGGGTGGACAAGCCCGCGGTGTCCGTCGGGGGACGGCCGTTGCTGGACCGGGTGCTCGACGCCTGCGCGGACGCGACGACCGCGGTCGTCGTCGGGCCCGCGAGGCCCACCGTGCGGCCGGTCGTGCACGCCCGTGAGGAGCCGCCCGGTGGCGGGCCGCTGGCCGCGCTGGACGCCGGGCTGCGGCACAGCACGGCGCCGGTGGTGCTCGTGCTCTCCGCCGACCTGCCGTTCCTGACCGGCGTGACCGTACGGGCCCTGCTCGCGGCGGCCGCGCAGGACGGGGCCGACGGCGCCCTGCTCCGGGACACGGAGGGCCGGGACCAGCCGCTGGTCGCCGCATACCGGGCGGAGCCGCTGCGCCGGGCGCTGGACGGCGTACGGGCCGAGCACGGCGCGCTCACCGGGCTGCCGTTGCGCGCGCTGACGGGGCGGTTGGCGCTGCGCCGGGTGCCGGATCCGACGGCCGCGGCGTCCTTCGACTGCGACACCTGGGAGGACATCGAGGCGGCACGCGCCCGCATCAGGGAGCATGGAACCGTGTTGGACGAATGGATCACCGCAGCCAAGGCCGAACTGGGCATTGAACTCGATGTCGACACGGCGGCCCTCCTCGACCTCGCGCGCGACGCCGCGCACGGTGTGGCCCGGCCGGCGGCGCCGCTGACGACGTTCCTGGTCGGTTACGCCGCCGCCCAGCAGGGCCGGGACGTGTCGGCCCTGGCGGAGAAGGCGGCCGCGCTGGCCAACCGCTGGGCCGCCGAGGCCGCCGGAGGCACCGGGACCGCCGAGAACACCGGGGCCGCCGGGAACCCCGGGGCCGCTGAGGTCACCGGGAAGGCCGGGAGCGCTGGGAGCACCGGGGCCGCCGGGACTGCCGGTGCCACGCCGGAGGCGGCACCCGAGGCCGAGCCGGAAGCGAAGCCGGCGGAATGACCGACGGGGAGTTCGACGACGCGCTGGCGCTGGCCAACGGCGGCCCGGTCGAGATGCCGCGCCGCGACGCTCACCGGCCGCCGGGCCACGACGCCGACGCTCAGCGTGCGCCGGGCCGGTACGACGACGGCCGGCGTGGGGAAAGCCGCTACGACGACGGCCGGCGTGGGGAAAGCGGCTACGACGGCGACCGGCGTGAGCGGAGCCGGTACGACGACGGGCGCTCGGGGTATCGCGGTGCCGGTTCTGGTTCCGGTGCCGGCCGGGCGCCGGAGCACGGTGACGGGTACGCGAACAGGAACGAGTACGGGTACGGGGGCGAGCCCGCTTCCGGTGCCGTGCCCGCGCCCGCGCCCGCTTCCGGTGCCGCTCCCGCTCCCGCCTCCGGTGATGACCGTTACGCGCCGGTCTTCGACGACGGTTACGCGTGGATCTTCGAGGAGCGGGAGCCGACCCGGGAGACCGGCAGGGGAGGACGGGCGCCGACGGCCGGTACGGGGCTGGACGACGACACGCGCCGGGGCCCCTACACCCCGTGGGACGCCGCCCCGCCCTCGGGAGCGCACGAGCCGCCGCACGCCCCTGGCAGCGCGCCCGATCCCCCGTCCGCGCCCGTGCCCCGGACTTCACCTTCGACGCGCCCCTCCTCACCCGTGCCGTCCCCACCGGCGGCCGGCCCCGGCGCCCCCGGTTGCTCCGGCGATCCCCATCGCCCCGGTGCCCCCGACCACCCCAGCGCTCCCACCGTCCCCCGCAACCCCACCCGCGACATCCCCGACCACCACGGCCGACGCACCCAGCACGACCACCCCGCGCCCACCTCATGGCGCACGGCCCGCAGGATCGCCGCCCGTGCGCCGTACGGCCCGCTGCCCCCGGTCGTCTGCCCGCTGGGCAGCGCGGCGCTCGGCCGTACCCTCGCCGAGCCGCTGGTCGCGCTCACCGACCTGCCGTCCTTCGACACCTCCGCGATGGACGGCTGGGCGGTGGCCGGGCCCGGCCCTTGGCATCTCGCCGCCCGTACCCGCCCGGATGAGCGCGAGCACGGCATCCTGGCCGGTCACGAGACGTCCGAAGGCGTGGCCGACGGTGACGCGGTGCCGATCGCCACGGGCGCGCGCATCCCGCCCGGCGCCACGGCCGTACTGCGCAGCGAACACGGCGAGGTACGCGTCCGGCCCACCGGCGGCGCGCAGTTGTACGCGCCCGCTCCCGTACCGCACGGTCAGGACATCCGGCCGCGCGGGCAGGAGTGCCGCCGTGGCGACCAACTCCTGCCCGCCGGTGCGCTGGTGACCCCGGCCGTGCTGGGCCTGGCCGCCGCCGCGGGGTACGACGCGCTGGCCGCGTACGCCAGGCCGCGCGTGGAAGTTCTGGTGCTCGGTGACGAGTTGCTGAGTTCCGGGCTGCCCGGTGAGGGCCGCATCCGGGACGCGCTCGGCCCGATGATCACCCCATGGCTGCGGGCGCTGGGCGCTGAGGCCGGGCCGCCCCGCCATCTCGGGGACGACGCCGAGGTGTTGTACGACGCCCTCGCGTCCTCGGAGGCCGATCTGGTGATCACCACCGGGGGTACGGCGTCCGGGCCGGTCGACCATGTCCACCCCACGCTGCGCAGGCTGGGGGCGGAGATTCTGGTGGACGGTGTGGCGGTACGCCCCGGCCACCCCATGCTCCTCGCCCGTATCCCGGACCACCCGGACCACCCGGACCACCCGGATCATCCGAACGATCCGTGCAAACCAGGCCACCCGGCCCCCGGCCGTCTCCTCGTCGGGCTGCCCGGCAATCCCCTGGCAGCCGTGTCGGGCCTGCTCACCCTGGCGGAACCGGCACTGCGCACGCTCGCCGCCCGCCGTCGGCTGCCCTCCTACCGGGCACCGCTGACCGCCGACGTGCCCGGCCACCCGCACGACACGCGGCTGGTTCCGGTCGCCTTCCGGGACGGCGCGGCCGACGAGGAGGACGGCGGCGCGGTCGTACCGCTGCGTTTCAGCGGGCCCGCCATGCTGCGCGGCATCGCGGCGGCCGACGCGATGGCGGTCGTACCGCCCGGCGGCGCGGAACGGGGTGACGAGGTCGAACTCCTCGACCTGCCCTGGACGGCCGACGGGACGGCGGACGCGGTGACGGGCTGGGCGCCCGAGGCACCCGCCCCGCCCGCCACACCTGGCGCGTCCCCCCGGCCCACCTCCTCCGTCACGTCTGGCGTATCTCCCCAGCCCACCCCTTCCGTCACGCCTGGTGCATCCCCCCAGCCCGCCCCCTCCGACGCCCCCGACACCGGGGACCGTCCCGGTTCCGGCACCACCCCAGACCCGCGCTCGAACGTTTCCGCGCCCCGGCCACCGGACAACGCTCCAGAAGCCACCCCACCGGGCCCCACCCCACCCGACCCCCCACCCACCCCCTCACCCGGCCCCACCGACCCGACCGGCGGAGGCGCCGCGTGAAGCTCCCCACCCACGACGCCGCGGCGCGCGAGATCCCCGAGGAGTCCAGCCACCGCGTCGTGCTGCCCCGCCGCACCCCGGTGGCGCCGCTGCGCCAGGTCGCGCGCCGGCTCCTGATGGCCCTGCTCGTGCTCGTCGCGACGGTGGCCATCGTCTGGGTCGACCGCGACGAGTACCACGACAACGCCAACGGCTCCGTCGACTTCCTCGACTGCGTCTACTACGCCACCGTCACGCTCTCCACCACCGGTTACGGCGACATCGTCCCGTACGGAGACGGCGCGCGGCTGCTGAACATCCTGCTCATCACGCCCCTCCGGGTCCTCTTCCTGATCATCCTGGTCGGCACCACGCTCGAAGTCCTCACCGAGCGCACCCGCGAGCAGTGGCAACTGAACCGCTGGAGAAACGCCTTGCGCGACCACACCGTCATCGTCGGATTCGGCACCAAGGGCCGGTCGGCGGCCCAGACCCTGCGCGCGACGGGCCTGACCCGCGACCGCATCGTCATCGTCGACCCGAGCCCCAAGGTCATCGACTCGGCGGTGGCCGAGGGCTTCGCGGGCGTGGTCGGCGACGCGACCCGCAGCGACGTCCTCGTACGGGCCGAGATCCAGCGGGCCCGGCAGGTCGTCATCGCCACCCAGCGCGACGACACGGCCGTCCTCGTCTCGCTCACCGCCCGCCAGCTCAACAAGAAGGCCAACATCGTCGCGGCCGTACGGGAGGAGGAGAACGCGCCGCTGCTGCGCCAGTCCGGCGCCGACATGGTCATCACCTCGGCCAGCGCCGCCGGCCGGCTGCTGGGCCTGTCGGTGCACAGTCCCAGCGCCGGTACGGTCCTGGAGGACCTGATCCAGCAGGGCAGCGGGCTGGACCTGATCGAGCGCCCGGTGGTGAAGGCCGAGGTCGGCAAGTCGGTACGGGAGACCGACGACCTGATCGTCTCCGTGCTGCGCGGGCACCGGCTGCTCGGGTACGACGATCCGGCGGCCAGCCCGTTGCAGGCCGCGGACCGGGTGATCACCATCGTCCGGGCGGCGTCCGCGGAACAGCAGGACGGCCCGACCAAGCCCGGCGTGAAGCCGATGATCCCCGGTACGGGGGTGTCCTCGATGGCGCCGGTGCGCCGCGACGACTAGGACGAGCTCCCAGCCCGAGCCCCCGAGCCCCCGAGCCCCGCCTCCTTCGCCTGCCTGCCTCCCCGCCTCCCTCCACCGCCCCGGGCGGCGGAGTAGCCTCGCGGCCATGCGTGCGATCACCATTCCCGAACCCGGCGGTCCCGACGCCCTCGTATGGGCGGAGGTGCCCGACCCGCAACCGTCCGAGGGGGAGGTCCTGGTCGAGGTGGCGGCCACGGCCGTCAACCGCGCCGACCTCCTCCAGCGCCAGGGTTTCTACGACCCGCCGCCCGGCGCGCCCCCGTACCCCGGCCTGGAGTGCGCCGGGCGCGTCAAGGCCCTCGGCCCGGGGGTCAGCGGCTGGTCGGTCGGCGACGAGGTGTGCGCGCTGCTGGCGGGCGGCGGGTACGCGGAGCAGGTCGTCGTCCCGGCGGGCCAGCTACTGCCCGTACCGAAGGGCCTCGACATGGCCGCCGCGGCGGCGCTGCCCGAGGTGACGTGCACCGTTTGGTCCAACGTCTTCATGATCGCCCACCTGCGGCCCGGCGAGACGCTGCTCGTGCACGGCGGCTCCAGCGGCATCGGCACGATGGCGATCCAGCTCGCCAAGGCCGTCGGCGCCCGGGTGGCGGTCACCGCGGGCAGCGCCGACAAGCTGGCCCGCTGCGCCGAACTGGGCGCCGACATCCTCGTCAACTACCGGGACCAGGACTTCGTCAAGGAGGTGCGCAAGGCCACCGAGGGCAAGGGCGCGGACGTCATCCTGGACATCATGGGTGCCAAGTACCTCGGCCCGAACGTCAAGGCGCTGGCCACCAACGGACGGCTCGCGATCATCGGCCTCCAGGGCGGCGCCAAGGGCGAGTTGCATCTTGGCGCGCTGCTGGCCAAGCGCGGTGCCGTCACCGCCACCTCGCTGCGTGGCCGTCCGCTGGCCGAGAAGGCGTCGATCGTGGCGGCGGTACGCGAACACGTCTGGCCGCTGATCGAGAACGGCCGGGTCAAGCCGATCGTGGACCGTACGCTGCCGATCGCGGAGGCCGCCGAGGCGCACCGGGTCGTGGACGCGAGCGGCCACGTGGGCAAGGTCGTCCTGACGGTCTGAACCCACCTCCTCCCGGGCCGCGCCATCATCCCCCGGCCGTACGCCCGCTACGCCCGAGATGCCGCTGACCACCCTCCGTGTGACGCTGAGGTGATCAGGCGACGACTCCGCAGGCCCGGGAGGTCATGGGCGTGACTTCGGAACGCGTGACCCCGGAACCCATGGCCCCGGGACCTGTGGCCGCGGCGCTGCGGCAACGGCGGCGGCCGTACCGCCCCCGCCTGCACCGGGACGGCCCCCGCCCGCACCGGGCCCGCCCCCGTCCGAACCGGGACCGCCCCCGCCCACAGCGGGTCCGCACCCGTCGGGCCCGCCCCTGGCTACAGCGGGCCCGCCCCCGTCGGTTCCGCCTCCGTCTCGCCTCCGGCCTGCTGCTCTGCACCGCCACGCTGCTGCCCCTTCTCCACGGGACCGCATCGGCGGCCACGGCAGCGGGCACGGCCGCTCACGCCGTTCTCCGCAGCGGTGACGCCTCCGGCCACAGCCCTGCCCCCGATACGGGCCGGAGCACTCCCGCCCCTGCTCCCACCCGTAGCCCCAGCCGTCACCACCACCCCCACACCGACTCGCACCACACCAACCCGCACCACACCAACCCGCACCACAGCAACCCGCACTCCAATCCCCACTCCACCCCCCACCCCGCCCCCGACCCCCTGACCGAGCTCGAACAGGCCAACCCCCTGAGCCCTCTCCTCCCGGTCCCGCTCGGCCCCCTGCTCGGTTCCGGTCCGGGCCCCGCCCACCCGGCCCTCCCGTCGGAGCCGCACCCGTCCACCCCGAACGCCGCCCCCTCGGCCGCCGCGGGCGCCACGGACGGCCGTGTGTCCCGTCCCCCGTCCCCAGCCGCCACCTCGCAACGCCCTGGAGCGGCCTCTCCCGCCCCCGCGGCCACCCGACGGGGTGATCTGGCCGGACGCCTCGCCCGCCGCCCCTACGTGCCCCTGCCGCCTCTCCAGGCCCCCGCTCCGACGGCGACCGCCGCCCGGACGCACGGTCCTTCCCGCTACGCGCCCGGCGCGGTGCCCGGCGCCGCCTCCGCCGCGTCCCGGGCCCCGTACGCCGACTCCGGTACGGGCAGCGGCGTCCACCGGGTCCTGCCACTGGGCGCCGGCATGGCGCTGACCGGGCTGGGCCTCGGTTTCATCGCCCTGCGCCTGAGACGCTCCTGAGCCCGGCCCGGCGCCCGCCTCGAGATCACCCCCGTACGCCTCAAGATCACCCCGCACTCTCCCCGAAGCCCGTCCGGCCCCGGAGGTTGGATCACCTTTCTCCCGGGGCACAACCGTTCCTGGTCGGCTGTACGAGAGAATGGCGGCATGGATATGCCGATGAACGAACGGTCGCAGGAGAGCCCGCACGTCCTGGTGGTCGGCCCGGACGGAATGGCTCTCGGCAGCGCCGGCTCCGGGGGCGGGGACGGCGACGACGAGTCCCGCGAGGTTCCCGTGACGGACATGGTCGAACAGCCCGCAAAGGTCATGCGCATCGGCAGCATGATCAAGCAGCTTCTCGAAGAGGTGAAGGCGGCGCCGCTGGACGAGGCGAGCCGGGTGCGCCTCAAGGAGATCCACTCCAGCTCGGTCAAGGAGCTGGAGGACGGCCTGGCGCCGGAGCTGGTGGAGGAGCTGGAGCGGCTGTCCCTGCCGTTCACCGACGACTCGGTGCCCACGGACGCGGAACTGCGGATCGCCCAGGCCCAGTTGGTCGGCTGGCTGGAGGGCCTGTTCCACGGCATCCAGACCGCGCTGTTCGCCCAGCAGATGGCGGCCCGCGCCCAGTTGGAGCAGATGCGCCGCGCGCTGCCGCCCGGTGCGGTGCCGGCCGACGACATGGAGCAGCCCAACCCCGGCCAGGGCGGCGCCCGCTCGGGTCCGTACCTCTGAGCCGCCCGGCCCCCTGCTCCGGCCGATCGGCCGGCCGGAGCGGTCCCGGTCCTACGAACTGCGCCCGGTGGACACGGTCAGGTGAATCTTCTCGCCGCCCTTGGGGTCCCACAGGGTGGTCGGGGACTGGCTGACGACGGTGTTCTTGCCGTGGATGGAGCTGCTGCGCTCGGAGATGTCGTACGACCAGCCGGCCGCGTCCATGCACTGCTTCACCGAGGTCAGGTTCTTGCCGTAGAAGGACGGCAGGAAGATCTTGCCCTTCTGGCTGTAGCTCTTGGCCGGGTCGGTGCAGCGCGTGGTGGAGATCGTGGCCGTCGGGTCCTCGGGCTTGACCGAGGGGGACGGCGAGTAGGTGTACGGGCTGGTGCGGCGGGTGTGCGTGGTGTCGCTGCCGCCGCTCAGGCCGATGCCGATGGCGATCGCGGTGACCACGACCACGCCGATGACGGCGGAGACGACGATCACCGGGGTGTTGCCGCGGCCGCCGGAACGGTTGCCGCCCGGCCGAGGGCCGACCGGTGCGGGCGCCGGAGCGGGGGTCGACGGTCCGGCGTACGGCGGCGGGGTCTGGAAGCCGCTGTTGAACGGAGCCGGACCTTGGGCCGGAAGCGGACCCTGTGACGGCATCGATCCCTGTGACGGCATCGGCCCCTGTGACGGGATCGGCCCCTGAGCCCCCACAGGCCCCGAAACCCCCACCGGCCCAGACGTCCCCATCGACCCAGACGCCCCCATCGGCCCCGGAGCCCCCATCGGCCCCTGCCCCGGAATCGGCCCCTGACCCGGCCCCGGATAAGCGTTCACCGGCGGCGGCGTGGACGGCGCCGACGGCCCGAAGCCCGGTCCGCCGGCCGCCGACGGGCCGGGGCCCATCTGCGGGCCGGACTGGGGCGCGGCCTGCGTCGGCCGGTACGGCGTCTGGACGCTCGGCGGCGCCGGGGTCTGCGGCCCGGCGGCGTTCGGGGACGCGGTCGGGAAGACCGCGGAGGCCACCGAGGCGCCGCTGGTACGGGCGCGCGGGCCCTCGCTGATGATCAGCGGGGTGGCGCCGGACTGGCCCGACCCGGCGACGCGCAGGCACTCCTCGCGCATCGCCTCGGCGGTCGGGAACCGCTCGTTGGGGTTCTTCTTCAGCGCGCGGGCGACCAGCGCGTCCACGGCGGGCGGCAGCGACCGGTTGATGCCGGAGGGGACCGGCGGCTCCTCCTGGACGTGCGCGTACGCGATGGCCAGCGGGGAGTCCGCGTCGAAGGGGAGGCGGCCGGTCAGCAGTTCGAAGAGCATGATGCCGACCGAGTACAGGTCGGAGCGGGCGTCCACGCCGCGGCCCAGGGCCTGCTCGGGCGAGAGGTACTGCGGGGTGCCGACGACCATGCCGGTCTGTGTCATGGAGGTGACGCCGGACTGCATGGCGCGGGCGATGCCGAAGTCCATGACCTTGACGACGCCGCGCTTGTTCAGCATGACGTTGCCGGGCTTGATGTCCCGGTGGACCAGGCCCATCTCGTGGCTGGCCTCCAGGGCGGCCAGCACATCGGCGGTGATCTTCAGGGCCTTCCCGGTGGGCATCGCGCCGTGCCGGGCGATGTCGCCGTCCAGGTCGGAGCGGAGCGGCTGGCCCGCCACGTACTCCATGACGATGTACGGCACCACGCCGCCGTCCCCCGCGCCGGAGGCGCTGTCGGACAGCGTGTCCTCGCCGGAATCGAACACCGAGACGATGTTGGTGTGCGTGAGCTTCGCCACGGACTGGGCCTCGCGCCGGAAGCGTTCGCGGAACGCCTGCTCGCGGCCGAGCTCGGTGTGCAGCGTCTTGATCGCGACCTCGCGGTCCAGGACGGTGTCGTACGCGAGGTGCACGGACGCCATGCCGCCGGCGCCCAGAAGATCACGGAGCTGGTAGCGTCCCCCGCCGACCGAACGGCCCTCGTACCCGTTCTGAGCGCCGTCCTGGCTCATGGTTCCGCTTCCCCCTCGGCGCGCTGTTCCCGCGCCCGTGTTGCGGCGCGCCGCGCCTCGTGGCTGTTGCCGTGCCCGTCCGTGCCGCCCTGTGTGACCTGTTGACGTGCACAGACGTTACTCAAGGTGGTGGGCCCCCGGTACCTGCGGCAGGTGGTGGGCCCGCGGCACGTGCGCCTGCGGACGTGCCGAGATCAGTATGGGTTGTACCGGGATCGTGGCCGAATCCCAGCCCAGTGTCTCCCAGGGCACGGACACGTCAAGCCGTGTGCCCGTTCCGTGACCGGATGCGCAAGATCCCATTACGGTCCCGGACCGTCCGGGCCGCCCGTCGGCGGGTCGTCGCCCGGGGTTAACTTGCGACAATGGGGCCGTAGAAGGTGTGATGACCGGTCCATCACGGGACCGGCGTGTGCCGCGGAGCCTGTAGCGTGCTCTAGCGAAGACCGAGACCTTACCGCTGTGATGCGGATCGATACGACGGCGAGGACCGATGGCACCGACGCAGAGCCCCCAGGGCCCGTCCGATCCTGATGCCACCGGCTCCCACTCTCCTGATGCAAATCCTTCCGATGCACCGGAGATGTGGGGCAATGGCGGTTTGGTGGGCGACGGACGCTACCGGCTCACGCGCCGGCTCGGCCGTGGCGGCATGGCGGAGGTGTTCGCCGCCGAGGACGTGCGCCTCGGCCGCACCGTCGCCGTCAAGCTGCTGCGGGCCGACCTCGCGGAGGACCCGGTCTCCAAGGCCCGCTTCACGCGTGAGGCACAGTCCGTCGCGGGGCTGAACCATCACGCGGTGGTGGCGGTGTACGACTCCGGCGAGGACTACGTCGGCGGCAACACCGTGCCGTACATCGTGATGGAGCTGGTCGAGGGCCGCACCATCCGTGACCTGCTGCTGAACGCGGACGCCCCGCCGCCGGACCAGGCGCTGATCATCGTCTCCGGGGTGCTGGAGGCGCTGGCCTACAGCCACCAGCACGGCATCGTGCACCGCGACATCAAGCCCGCGAACGTGATCATCACGCACGGCGGCGCGGTCAAGGTGATGGACTTCGGCATCGCCCGCGCGCTGCACGGCGCGCAGTCGACGATGACCCAGACCGGCATGGTCATGGGCACGCCGCAGTACCTGTCGCCCGAGCAGGCCCTCGGCAAGACCGTGGACACCCGCTCCGACCTGTACGCGACCGGCTGCCTGCTGTACGAACTGCTGGCCCTGCGCCCCCCGTTCACCGGCGAGACCCCGCTGTCGGTCGTCTACCAGCACGTCCAGGACATGCCGGTGCCGCCCTCCGAGGTCGCCGGAGCGGTGCCGCCGGAGCTGGACGGCCTGGTGATGCGCTCGTTGGCCAAGGACCCGGACGACCGTTTCCAGACCGCGGAGGAGATGCGCGGGCTGGTCCAGTACGCCCTGCAGATGCTGCACGAGCAGGGCGGCCACACCGGTACGTGGAACACCGGCCCGGTCGCCGTGCACGAGGGCGGGCACACCCCGGCCCTGGGCTCGGCCGCCGCCACCACGGCGCTGCCGCACCCGGACCACGGGCAGACCACGGCCCAGCCGATCCTGCCCCCCGGTATGCGGGACGGCGACGGCGGCTACGAGGGCGGACACCGGCCCGCCAAGGGCGGCCGCGGCAAGATCTGGCTGATCGCGGCGCTCGCGGTGATCGCCATCGCGGTCGGGGTGGCCATCGCGCTGCAGAACGCGGGCGCCGACAAGAAGAAGGACCCGGCGCCGACCAAGAGCCCGTCGGCCTCCCAGAGCGCCTCGGAGCAGCCCTCCGAGGAGCCGTCCGACGAGCCGACCAACACGTACACGCAGCCGGGCGGCTCGGGCGGCAACTCGCACACGTACAACCCGCCGACGACGCGCTACCCGAGCACGCCGCGCACCTCCCAGCCGCCCAGCTCGCCGCCGCCGTCGAGCAAGCCCCCGACGACGACGCCGACCGGCAAGCCGACCAACGGCAACACGTCCAGCGGCAACACGAGCAGCGGTGCCAACGGCGGCAACGGCGGTGACTCCAACGGCAACACGTCGAGCGGCAACACGAGCAGCGGCAACACGAACGCCGGGACGAACGCGGGCAGCGGCCCGGGCGGCAGCGGCGCCGTCGGCGACCTGGACGGCGACTGACCGCCTCCCCGCCTGATCACTGCTCAGCGACCGTCTGACCACTGCTCAGCACCTCGTCCGGACACAGCGGGCGGCCGGATCACCGGCCGCCCGCTGTGGCGTCCCCGCCCCCTCACTCCGTGAAAGCCCCCCGCACCGCCCCGTACTCCCGCGTCCACCACACCGCCAGCGCGGCCGCCGCGGGGAACTGCGGGTCGGCCCGCCGGTCGCCGAGCCGGTAGCGCCAGTCGAGCATCCAGAAGTCGTTGAGGCGCTCCCACCACACCCGGTGGACGGCGGCGGCCAGTTCCGCCGCGCCGGCGCCCGAGGCGCGGCGGTAGGCGCTCGCGTAGGCCCGTACCTTCGGCAGGTCGAGGGTGCCGGCGGGCTGGACGAAGAAGATGGCCGCGGCCCGTACGGCCTCCTCGGCGCGGGGCTGCACGCCCAGCCGGTCCCAGTCGACGATGGCGGCGGGCTCGGCGCCCCGGTAGAGCAGGTTGAGCGGGTGGAAGTCGCCGTGGACCCAGCCGGCGGCCGGTACCTGCGCGGCCGCGGGGCGCCGGTGCGCCTCCCGTTCCAGCAGCGTCCGGCGTTCCAGCAGCCGGTGTTCGGCCAGTTCGTCGAAGCTGCTGCGCGGGCGGGTCCGGCGGGCGAGCGCGAGCAGTTCGTCGATCATCTCGAAGGTTCGCGCCGGGTCGGCGCCCGGGTGTTCGTACGGGGCGCGGGGCACCGTCGGCTCGCGCGTTATGACCTGCTCCAGCGCGGTGTGCACACGGCCCAGCAGGGCGCCCAGGCGGCGCGACTGGAGCCGGGTGAGGGCGGCGCCGTCGCGGTGCCGGCCCTCGACCCAGGGGTGCAGCGCGTAGCACCGGCCGCCGAGGACCGTGACCGTACGGCCGTCCGCGTCGGCGAGCGGCGGGGCGACCGGCAGGCCGAGCGCGCCCAGGCGGCGCGTGGCGCGGTGCTGGCGGGCGATGGCGGCCTGGTCGCCGTCGAGGTGGTGTTTGAGGAAGTAGCGGCCGTGGGTGGTGGCGAGGCGGTAACCGCGGTTGAGCAGCCCCTCGGCGACCGGCTCGCACGTCAACGGCTCCCCGGCGCCGTAACGGCGCAGCAGGGAGCCGAGGATGTGTCCGTCGGGCGTGGTCACCGTCCGGACATCGGATGAGCGCAGCACGCGCCAGATGTTAGATCACTGCGTCACGCTGAGTGGGCGTAACGGAACACAGGGACATCACAGAGGTAGTGGACCTTGACAAACTCCGGTTCCACGCGGAGGAAAACCGGGTCGAAGGGCTCTCCGTCGGCCAGCCGCGGCGTGGGGCCGAACAGTTCGTACTCGGCCGGCGTGGGCACGATGGCGCGGGCGGTGCCGGTGAACTGGACGGACCAGGTGTCGTTCGCGCCGGAGTTCACGTTGTCGGCCTCGTAGGCGACGACGTTGCCGTCCAGGGCGCGGTGGTAGCCGTGGCCGCGGTGCAGCCGCAGCAGCAGCCGGCCGTCGGTCACGACATGCCGCGTGACGGCGGTGAAGGGCAGTGCCCGCTGGCTGGCCGACACCCGTCCGTAGGGGACGCGGTGCAGCAGCTCGATGGCATGGAGGTCGTCGGTGGGCATGACTACACCCTGCCGTGCCGGTGTGCTCAAAAGTAGGGGCACCCGCCCTGGTGGAAACGGGACGTTGGTCCTGAATCGTGCGGCAATTCTCCGCTTCGGTGCTATTTCAGCAGGTCAGACCAGTTACGGGCGGCGGATTTTCCCTACTCTTGAACGTTCACCCCCGTCCGCCCACACTATTCGTCCACGGAAAACCCCCAGGATTTTCACGCGGTACTGCGCGGTACTACTGCCGCTCCGCCTGCATCCGCGCCACATAGGCGGCCGCCTGCGACCGGCGCTCCATGCCCAGCTTCGAGAGCAGGCTGGAGACATAGTTCTTGATCGTTTTCTCGGCGAGGTGCAGCCGCTCACCGATCACCCGGTTGGTCAGCCCCTCGCCGATCAGGTCGAGGATCTTGCGCTCCTGCTCGGTCAGGCTGGCCAGCCGGTCGTCGCCGCGCGGGTTGTTGCCGTCCCGCAGGCGCTCCAGTACACGGGCGGTCGCCACCGGGTCCAGCAGCGACTTGCCGGCCGCCACGTCCCGTACGGCGGTCAGCAGCTCGTTGCCCCGGATCGCCTTGAGCACGTACCCGGACGCGCCCGCCATGATGGCGTCGAAAAGAGCTTCGTCGTCCGCGAAAGAGGTGAGCATCAGGCATTTGATGGACTCGTCCTGGGAGCGGATCTCCCGGCAGACCTCCACCCCGCTGCCGTCCGGCAGCCGGACGTCCAGCACGGCCACGTCCGGACGCGTCGCAGGGATCCTGACCAGGGCATCTGCGGCGGTGCCGGCCTCGCCGACCACCTCGATGTCCGCCTCCACCGAGAGCATCTCGTGGACGCCGCGCCGCACGACCTCGTGGTCGTCGAGCAGGAATACCGTGATTTTTCCGTCGTCGCGCACCCGATCAGTCTCACACACCAACTCTTCCCGTGCTCCGTGTCACCGATATAACGTGCCGTTGTCCCGGCGGACTGCAACGCTGTGAACAGGGGATTGCCGACTGATCGGCGCGAATGCTCGGAAATCCAAGCAAAATACTTGGAACCCCAAGCAAAGTCGCAGGTCAGGGCCCCTTTCGCCTAGGCTCCGGAAGTAGGGCACAACGCCCCTTCCGGCAGGCCGTGGCCGGGGCACCTTGTTCCACCCGGGCCGCGCCGTGCCGCACACACCCCGTGCGCCGTATCGGATACCGGGTGAGCCGCAATACGGCCACCGGCGGACCCCGGGGGCCGGACAGACGGAGGAGCAGCACGTGACCGTGGAGAGCACTGCCGCGCGGAAGAACACCCGCGGTGGCGGCAAGCGCACCACCGCAAAAAAGACGTCACCCGCCAAGGCGAAGACGGCCGCCCCGGCGTCTGCCGAGGCGGAGCAGGACCAGCTTGTACAGCTGCTGACCCCCGAAGGCAAGCGCGTCGAGCACCCCGAGTACGCGATCGACCTGTCGGACGAGGAACTGCGCGGACTGTACCGGGACATGGTCCTGACGCGACGCTTCGACGCCGAGGCGACCACCCTCCAGCGCCAGGGCGAGCTGGGCCTGTGGGCCTCGCTGCTCGGTCAGGAGGCCGCGCAGATCGGCTCCGGGCGCGCGCTGCGCGACGACGACTACGTCTTCCCGACCTACCGGGAGCACGGGGTCGCCTGGTGCCGTGGCGTGGACCCGACGAACCTGCTGGGCATGTTCCGCGGCGTGAACAACGGCGGCTGGGACCCCAACACCAACAACTTCCACCTGTACACGATCGTCATCGGCTCGCAGGCGCTGCACGCGACCGGCTACGCCATGGGCGTCCAGAAGGACGGCGCCGACTCGGCGGTCATCGCGTACTTCGGTGACGGCGCCTCCAGCCAGGGTGATGTGGCCGAGTCGTTCACCTTCTCCGCGGTCTACAACGCGCCTGTGGTGTTCTTCTGCCAGAACAACCAGTGGGCGATCTCCGAGCCCACGGAGAAGCAGACCCGTGTCCCGCTTTACCAGCGGGCCCGTGGTTACGGTTTCCCCGGTGTGCGGGTGGACGGCAATGACGTCCTGGCGTGCCTGGCGGTGACCAGGGCGGCTCTGGAGCGGGCCCGTGCGGGTGAGGGGCCGACGCTGGTGGAGGCGTTCACGTACCGGATGGGCGCGCACACCACCTCCGACGACCCGACGCGCTACCGCGCCGACGAGGAGCGTGAGGCGTGGGAGGCCAAGGACCCGATCCTGCGGCTGCGCACCTACCTGGAGACCGAGGGCATCGCCGACCAGGCGTACCTGGACGCGGTCGAGGAGGAGAGCGAGACGCTGGGCAAGCGGGTGCGTGAGGTGGTGCGCACGATGCCGGATCCGGACACGATGGCCATTTTTGAGAACGTGTACGCCGACGGACACGCGCTCGTCGACGAGGAGCGCGCGCAGTTCGCCGCGTACCAGGCGTCGTTCGTGGACGCGGAGGAGAACTGACCATGGCTGTCTTCGAGAAGATCACGCTGTCCAAGGCGATCAACGCGTCGCTGCGCGCCTCCATGGAGGCCGACTCCAAGGTCCTGGTCATGGGTGAGGACGTCGGCAAGCTCGGTGGTGTCTTCCGGGTCACCGACGGGCTGCAGAAGGACTTCGGTGAGGAGCGGGTGATCGACACCCCGCTGGCCGAGTCCGGCATCGTCGGCACCGCCATCGGCATGGCGCTGCGCGGCTACCGGCCGGTGGTGGAGATCCAGTTCGACGGTTTCGTCTTTCCCGCGTACGACCAGATCGTCACGCAGCTCGCGAAGATGCACGCCCGCGCGCTGGGCAAGATCAAGATGCCGGTCGTCATCCGTATCCCCTACGGCGGTGGCATCGGGGCGGTCGAGCATCACTCCGAGTCGCCCGAGGCTCTGTTCGCGCATGTCGCGGGCCTGAAGTGTGTCTCGCCCTCGAACGCCTCGGACGCGTACTGGATGATGCGCCAGGCCATCGAGAGCGATGATCCGGTCATCTACTTCGAGCCCAAGCGCCGCTATCACGACAAGGGCCGCCTGGACACCGAGGCGATTCCTGATCCGCTGCACGCGGCGCGGGTGGCGCAGATCGGCACGGACGTGACGCTGGCCGCGTACGGGCCGATGGTCAAGGTCTGTCTGGACGCCGCCAAGGTGGCCGCCGAGGAGGGCAGGTCGGTCGAGGTGCTGGACCTGCGGTCCATCTCGCCCATGGACTTCGACGCGATCCAGGCCTCGGTGGAGAAGACGCGGCGGCTGGTGGTCGTCCACGAGGCGCCGGTCTTCCTCGGTTCGGGTTCGGAGGTCGCCGCCCGCATCACCGAGCGGTGCTTCTACCACCTGGAGGCGCCGGTGCTGCGGGTGGGCGGTTTCCACTCGCCGTATCCGCCGTCCAGGCTGGAGGACGAATACCTGCCGGGACTCGACCGGGTGCTCGATGCGGTCGACCGCGTGCTGGCGTACTGAAGGGCTTGAGGAGTAGTGACCATGACTGCAACCGGGCAGCGCTTCCGCGAGTTCAAGATGCCCGACGTGGGCGAGGGGCTCACCGAGGCCGAGATCCTCAAGTGGTACGTACAGCCGGGTGACACCGTCACCGACGGGCAGGTCATCTGCGAGGTGGAGACCGCCAAGGCCGCCGTGGAGCTGCCCTGCCCGTACGAGGGTGTGGTGCACGCGGTGCACTTCGAGGAGGGCGCCACCGTCGACGTGGGCACCTCGATCATCGCCGTGGACACCGACCCGGGCGCCGGCCCGGCCGAGGCCCCGGCCGCCGCTCCCGAGCCCGCTGCGGCCGCTGCCGAGGAGGACACCGAGCCGCAGGGCCGGCAGGCCGTCCTCGTCGGGTACGGCGCGGCCCCGTCGTCCACCAAGCGGCGGGCGCGCAAGCCGCAGCCGGGCGTCCCGGCGCAGGAGCCGGCCGCCGCGGCGGTCCAGGCGGAACTCAACGGCCACGCCGCGGCCCCGGCCGCTCCCGCCGCCCCTTCCGCTCCCGCCCCGGCTCCGTCCGCCCCGGCCGCCGTCCCCGTGGCCGGCCGGCCGCTGGCCAAGCCGCCCGTCCGCAAGCTGGCCAAGGATCTCGGCATCGACCTGGCCTCGGTCACCCCGACCGGTCCGGACGGCGTGATCACCCGCGAGGACGTGCATGCGGCGGCGGCCCCCGCGCCCGCCGCCGAGGCCCCGGCTTCGGCCGTGCAGCCGGATGTTTCCCCGGCCCCCTCGGGCTCCGAGGCGGTCCGGGCCCGGGAGACCCGCGTCCCGATCAAGGGCGTACGCAAGGCCACTGCCCAGGCGATGGTCAACAGTGCCTTCACCGCGCCGCACGTCACGGAGTTCATCACCGTCGACGTGACCCGCACGATGAAGCTCGTCCAGGAGCTGAAGCAGGACCCCGACATGGCGGGCCTGCGTGTCAACCCGCTGCTGCTGGTCGCCAAGGCGCTGCTGGTCGCCATCAAGCGCAACCCGGAGATCAGCGCGGCCTGGGACGAGGAGAACCAGGAGATCGTCCGCAAGGACTACGTGAACCTGGGCATCGCCGCGGCCACCCCCCGCGGTCTGATCGTGCCGAACATCAAGGACGCGGACGCCAAGACCCTGCCGCAGCTTGCCGCCGCGCTCGGCGAGCTGGTCGCCACGGCCCGCGAGGGCCGGACGGCGCCCGGTGACATGGCGGGCGGCACGATCACCATCACCAATGTGGGTGTCTTCGGCGTCGACACCGGCACCCCGATCCTCAACCCGGGGGAGCCGGCGATCCTCGCCATGGGCGCGGTCAAGCTCCAGCCCTGGGTCCACAAGGGCAAGGTCAAGCCCCGCCAGGTCACCACGCTGGCGCTCTCCTTCGACCACCGCCTGGTCGACGGCGAGCTGGGCTCCAAGGTCCTCGCGGACACCGCGGCGATCCTGGAACAGCCCAAGCGCCTGATCACCTGGGCCTGACGGGTCACGGGCCGGGTTCCGGCCCCGGCCCCCGCACCCCATGAGGGCGGGCCCGGAGGCAACCGAAACGGTTCGCCTCCGGGCCCGCCCTGTGCGTCTTCGTGCTGTGTCTTCGCTGCTCAGCCCCGGATGATCTCGACGGCGCGGCTGAGGTGCCCCACGGGCCCGCCCGGCGCCGAGGGCTCGGCCTGCGCCGCGCCCTTCGTCAGCGCGATACCGCCCCACAGCGCGGCCACGAGCAGCGCGACCATGACGGTGGTCCGAGCACGTCGGCCGGCGTTCGTCCTGGACTGCATGGTGGTCTCCCCTTGCGTACGGTTCAGAGCCGCACTGGCGACCCCTCCCTCCCATTACTTCACGGGAATCCGCCGATGTCGTACGCGTCAGGTACAGACTCACGTCAGCCTTAAGTCGGACACCTTCCGGGCATCAGGTACATCCTTCGGCAGATCGCGGCGGCGCGAAGGGGGCCCGGTCCTCGCCTCCCCGGGAAATGAAGTTGCCGCCCCCGCCCGCCCCGCCTACCGTCGGCCGGATGAGCAGCGCGACGATCATCCGCCCCTACCGTCCGGCGGACGAGCCCGCCGTCATGGACCTGTGGTCCCGCGCCGTACGCCGGGCCCACCCGTTCATCGAGGGCGAGGGAACGGGGGAACGGGCGCGCGAGGTCCGCGAGGTCTACCTGGTCCAGGCGGACAACTGGGTCGCCGAGGACGAGCGCGACGGCACGGTCGTCGCCCTCCTGGGGCTGCTCGGCTCCGAGATCGGCGGCCTGTTCGTGGCCCCCGAGGCGCAGGGCCGTGGCATCGGCGCCCAGCTCCTCGAACACGCCGCGTCCCGCCACGGCGCCCTCACCCTCGAAGCCTTCGAACGCAACGAGGCGGCCCGCGCGTTCTACGCCCACCTCGGCTTCACGGAGCGCGCCCGCCGCACGGACGAGGCGACCGGCGAAACCCTGGTCGCTCTCGAACGCCCGGCGCCGCTGCGCTCCGTAGGCTGGCTGCACGTACGGGACGGCCGCCTGCTCAGCGTCCGTACGCGCGGCAACGACACGTTCTACCTGCCCGGCGGCAAGTACGAACCGGGCGAGACCGCGTCCGAGGCCCTCTCCCGCGAACTCTCCGAGGAACTGGGCCTGACGGTCCCGGCAGCCGACCTCACCGAAGCCTTCACCGTCCACGCCACCGCCCACGGCGTGAACGCCGGCCGCCGCCTCCACATGACGTGCTTCACCGGCGGCCCGCAGGACATCACGCCCGTCCCCGGCCGCGAGATCGCCGAATACGCCTGGTTCGACCGCCACGAGGCGCGCGAGCGCTGCGCGCCGGCTCATGCGCGGGTGGTCAACCGCCTGATCGCGCAGGGCCGCATGTCCGCTTGACGGCGCGCGCCCGGACCCCCAGCTCCACCTCCGCCCACACCGTCTTGCCGACCGTACGGGGCTCGATCCCCCACCGGTCGGCGAGGCCGTCGACGAGCACGAGCCCGTGCCCCGACGTGGAGGCCACCCCGCGCCTCTTCCGCGGCACGCGCTCCCCCCGCGGATCACTGACCTCGACCCGCAACATCGTCGCGCTCATCACCAGACGCACCCGGAAGAGCCGCCCCCGCAGCGTCCCGTGCAGCAGCGCGTTGGTGGCCAACTCCGAAACGATCAACGCCGCATCCCCGGCGGCTTCCGCCTGCCCCCACTCCGCCACCAGCCGCGCGGCCCGCCGCCGGGCGAGGGAGACGCTGCGGGCGGTGGGGGTGTAGTCGAGCTTGTCCTCGTGGACGAGGTGGGGGAGTTGGGGAACGGGCATGGCTGATCGCCTCCGTCTGGTGGCCAACTGTGCGCTGTAGCAGCGCGAGTGAGTGCCGACTGTATGGGAACTCTGCTCTCGGGACTCAAGTTACGGGGAATAAATTCCCCGACAGAGTGAAGGTCGTCGACGGCGAGGCCTGGTGCAGGCAAGACTGTCCCGGTGAACCGTTCAGAGCAGGGAAACCGCGCTTCGACCGTGTTGGGTAGGCGGCTCGGCGGGCAGCTCCTGCTGCTCCGTGACGCGGCGGGCAAGACGCAGCAAGAAGCCGCCCAAGTCCTGAGTGCGACAGCTACGAAGATTGTGAAGATGGAGCGCGGATGGGTTCCGGTGAGAGATCCGGATATCCGTGCCTTGTGCGCGTTCTACGGACAGGACGGCCCTGAAGTGGTGGGAGCCCTCCTCGACCTGGCGCGGTTGGACCGGGAGCGCCGAAAAGCGAAGGGTTGGTGGAACCAGTACCCGGTCTTGCGTTCGCAGGCCGAGTACTTCGCGCTGGAAGACATTGCGACCTCGATAAGGACCTGGCAACTGACGACCGTACCGGGCCTGCTCCAGACTCCGGACTACGCGCGTGCCTTGGTTGTGGGTAACGGTGCGTGGCGGAACCTGGCGGAGATCGAGAGCTTCGTGGAAGCGAGGATGGCACGACAGGCTCGACTGGGCGGTGAGGCGCCTTTGCACGTGTGGGCTGTCGTCCAGGAGAATGCGTTGAGGCAGCTCGTCGGTGGCCGGGCTGTCATGCGCGGCCAACTGGAGCACCTGCTGGACATGGCCCGGCTGCCCCACGTGGAGATCCAAATCCTGCCGTATTCGGCGGGCGCTCACCCCGGCATGACCAGCGCCTTCAGCGTGGTTTCGTTCGCCGAAGCAGGGGCGCTGGACGTGGTGCGCGCAGATACCGTCTCGACGTCACTGTGGTTGGAGAGCGAGACTGACGCTGCGCAGCACCTAGCGATTTTCGACCGCATCACGCATCTGGGGCTGGCACAAAGTAACTCGACGCGGTTGATCGAGAGCATCCTCAAGGAGACGTAGGACCGTGGGCCCGTTCGTGTACGTAAAGTCCAGCCACAGTGGCGGGGAGCCGCACGCGGAATGTGTCGAGGTGGCGACCAACGTGCCCGACGTCGTGGCGGTCCGCGACTCGAAGAACCCGTTGGGACGCACCTTGCTCTTCGGCGACCGTGAGTGGCTGGCTTTCCGTGCCGCCGTGATCGACGGACTGATACGCGCGGCGGACCCCGCCGTGTGAATCTGTGCCCCTGGATGCCTTCCCGTGCCGAACTCCGTCCGTTGGAGAGCCCGGTGCGGCAGCAGGTTCAGCGCCAGTGGTTGTTGCTGGTGTGGTCGCCGGCGAGCCAGCGGGCGAGGTCGGCGTGGGCTGTGGCGCGTCGCTCGGCGTCGATCTTTTCCACGTCGGGGTGGTCGACGGCGAATTCCAGGATGAGCCCGTTGGGGTCCGTGACGTACAGCGAGACGCAGAAGCCGTGGTCGAGTACGTGGGCGTTCGCATCGGCGTAGCCGGCCGCGTTGACGCGCTGGAGTATGGCTTCCTGGGTCTCCGTCTCGACCTTGAAGGCGATGTGGCGCACGGGGGTGGAATTGAGGTCCGTCTTGAACTCCTCCTGGTCCTCGGGGTCGGCGAACTGGAAGAAGGCGAGCGCGCTGCCGTCGGCCATACCGTAGAGGGTGTGGCTGTAGGCGCGTTCGGCCCCGGAGAGCACCTCGCGTTCGGTCCATGTGGCCACCAGAGGCAGGCCGATGACGTCCTCGTAGAAGTGCCGGTTGGCCTCCTGGTCGTCGGTGATCCATGCGTGGTGGTGAAGACGGAGCGGCAGGGCCTGGCTCATGTGGGTCATCTCCGTTGATCGGCTGGGGTGTTGAACCGGAGACCGGGGCGGTCTCCGTTGCTCCCATCAGCATGCCCCCTACATAGGTTGAACGTTAAATAAAAATGAGCCATTGTTCGTGCGCCGGTCCTGACCGGAAGGCCTGCGACCTACGACCTGCCTTCAGTCGGGCGGCAAGGCCCCGGTGGGACTCATCGGATAGGTCTCAACTCTTCCCCCTCTGCGGCGCAGCGTCGCCGCCGTGTGGGGCCTTGGCGATGGGCATCGCCAAGGCCCTTTTCCGTGCGGTGTCAGGCGACGGAAGGCAACCCCGCCGCGTCGGCCAGTGAGCCGATTTCGAGGGCGAGGAGCGTCGCGGAGTCGTGGCCCATGCCCTGGAAGCTGCCCTGGACTTCGAGGCTGACGATGCCGTGCATACGGGACCAGGCGAGCACGGAGGCCGCGAGCGCGGGGACCGGGTCGTCGGCGGTGGGGGCGTACGCGGCGGCCCACTCGGCGACCGCGGGGGCGTCCGTCACCCAGGCGCGCACCTCGTCGTACAGCGGTTCGGCGGCCGGCCACGGCGTGCCCTCGGCCAGGACGGCCAGGAACGGGCCCATGACCGCGCGGGCGCTGTCCGTGGTGTGGGCGGGGGCCTCGTACGTCGTGGCGGGTGTGCCCTGGAGGAGCAGGTAGCGGTGCGGCTGCGCGAGGGCCCAGTCGCGGTACGCGTGGGCGAGGGCGAGCAGACGCTCGCGCGGTGACCGGTCGGCGGCCCGGTGCGCGGCCGTGCGGACGGCCTCGGCGGCGTCCTCGTACCCGTCGCTGATGAGCGCGGTGAGCAGGTCGTCGCGGTTGCGGAAGTACTTGTAGAGCGCGGGGCCCGACATGCCGAGGGCCTTGGCGATGGCGTTGATGCTCAGCGCCTCGATGCCGCCTTCCGCGATCTGGGCCAGCGCGGTCTGCTTGATCTCCTGCTGGACCTGGGCGCGGTAGCGCTGGCGTGGCGTCTGGGCGGGGTCGGTGGTGGAGGGGGACATGGTGCGGCTCCAGCGGGGACGGGGACCGGGGCGGGCTCTTCGTGTGGAGGGTAACGGAAATGCGATCGGCTGTAGATTTGGTTAGAGGTTATAGCTACAGTGAGGGCCGGTAGCGCCGAGCGCCGTGGCGTGGCACGCCGCGTCACCGTTCCGCCTGCCGTTCTTCCGCCGTTCCTTCGAAGACAGGGGTTCCGCATGTCCGCCGTCACGTCGTCCCGCCCGCTGCACGTCGTCCTCGGTACCGGCCCGGCCGGGACCACGCTGGCCGAGGAACTGCTCCGGCAGGGCTTCCGCGTACGGACCGTCGACCGCTCGGGCCGGGGCGGACCGCCCGGCGCGGAGGCCGTCGCCGCCGACCTGGGATCACCGGACGCCGCACGGGAGGCGGTGGCCGGGGCCGCGGTGGTCTACCACTGCGTCAACGTGGCCTACGAGCTTCAGGTGGAGGTGATGCCCGCCCTCCAGAAGGTCATCGTGGACGCCGTGGCGGCGGCCGGTGCCCGGCTGGTGGTGATGGACACCCTCTACCCGTACGGCCCGTCCGGCGGCGTGCCGCTGACCGAGGACTCCCCATGGCGGGCCACCTCCCGTAAGGGACGGATGCGGGCCGAGCTGGACGAGGCGTACCTGGCGGCCCATGAGGCGGGTCGGCTGCCGGTCGTACTGGCCCGCGCCGCCGACTTCTACGGGCCGCGCGTCCTCAACTCGACGCTGGGCGCCACGGCCTTCCCCGCGGCCCTGATCGGCGGCACGGCCCTGGCTCTCGGCGACCTGGACCTGCCGCACAGCTTCACGTACATCGGCGACGTCGCCCGCGGCCTGGCCCGCCTCGGCCAGGAGCCGGACGCGTACGGCCGGGCCTGGCACCTGCCGACGGCCCCGGCCCCCACGATGCGCGAGGTGCTGGCTCTCGTGCGGGAGCGCGCCGGGGTTCCGTTCGAGACGCAGGTGCTGGCGGAACCGCGCCCCTGGGGGCCGTTCGACGAGGCGTTCATGGCGGAGTACGCCGAGCTGTTCTACCAGCACACCGAGGCGCAGACGATGGTCTCGGACGCGTTCGAGCGGCGCTTCGACATGGCGCCGACCCCGCTGCCCGCCGGGATCGGCGCGACGGTGGACTGGTACCGGTCCTGGCTCGCGGAGCAGGGGGCGGGGGTGGGTGGCGGTACGGCTGCGGCCTGAGGGGCGGACCTGCCGGGCCCGCCGGCGGGCGGTCCGTCGGCGGCCGGTCAGCGGTCCGTCAACGGCCCGGCCGCCCGCCGGCGCAGGGGGGCCGCCCCGCGCCTCCTCCCGCGTTTTCTCCCTGCCCGGGTGCCGCTGTTCCCGGGGTGATTCACGGCTGAACTCCCGCCCCCTTCATGGGACAATGATCACGCGCCCGCGCGGGTAAGCGCCGGGCCGGTCACGCGCACACATTGGTGCGGGTGAGTTCATTTGCGTACGTACGCCCGGCACTTCCGGGCGGAAACGGGGTTCACGGGGAATGCGGATTTCGGGAAAGCGCGGCCGGGCGGCCGGGATCGCGGCCACCGCGGTGTTCGTCGGCGGCATGCTGCTCGGTACGGCCTCGCCCGCCAGCGCCAAGTCGAACGACTACGCGTGCGGCAACTGGAAGAGCGGCAAGCACAAGTGGACCGCGAGCTGCATCGTGTGGAGCGGCAAGGCGCGTGCCGAGACCGAGTGCTGGAACAAGAAGCGGAAGACCTACGCCAAGAACGGCGCCTGGGTCGGCCGTGGGTCGTGGTCGTTCGGCGGTGACTGCGGCAAGGACAAGCTGGTGTCGGTCGGTACGAACTGGAAGCGCTGAGCACGAACGGGAAGCGCTGAACCGCGCGGCCCCGAGGCAGCGGGCCGGCAGGTGAAGTGAAAGGCGTCCGGGGCGGTGGGGGAACCGCTGCCCCGGACGCCTTTTCCGCTACGGGAGGCCGGCTCCGGCTGCGCCTTCGCACCGCACCCCGCACACTGGCAGCAATTGCCTCGTCGCGCGGCACGAATCCGCCATTCCGGGGGCGCGGCGAATCAAATCAGCAGGACCGAAGGGGCTGATTTGTGATGCGAGTAGCGGTCGTAGGACAGGGATATGTGGGCTTGACCGGAGCGGTCGCCCTGGCCCACCAAGGGCATCACGTCACCGGGGTCGAGCAGGACCCGGACCGGCTGCGCGTCCTGGGCGCGGGCCGGGCCCCGGTCTTCGAGCCCGGACTGCCGGAGCAGCTCGCGGCCGCACAGGCCACCGGGCGGCTCGACTTCTCCGGCTCCGTCACCGAGACCCACCGGCGGACACCTTTCGACATCGTGCTCGTCACGGTCGGCACGCCGCCCGCCTCCGACGGGTCCGCCGACCTGACGCAGGTCACCTCCGTACTGGACGAGGTCCTGCAACTGCTGCCCGCCCCCTGCGTGGTGCTGAAGTCCACCGTGCCGCCCGGCACGAGCGCCGTGCTCGCCGAGACGTACCCCGGACTGCGGGAACGCTTCGCGTACAACCCCGAGTTCCTGAACCAGGGAAGCGCGCTGGAGGACTGGTCGGTGCCTGCCCGTATCGTGGCCGGCACCTGGGGCGAGGCCGGTCTGCGGGCGCTGCGCGAGCTGTACGAGGGGATCGCCGCGCCGTGGGTCGAGACCACGCCGTCCGGCGCCGAAATGATCAAATACGCGAGCAACGCCTTCCTCGCCACGAAGATCAGCTTCGCGAACGAGGTGGCCGGCATGTGCTGCGGCCCCGACATCGACGTCGACCACGTGATGCAGGGCGTCGGCTTCGACCCCCGGATCGGCCACGCCTTCCTCCAGCCCGGCCTCGGCTACGGCGACTCCTGCCTGCCCAAGGACACCAACGCGCTGGCCCACTGGGCGAGCACCGCGGGCCTGCCGACCCCGCTGCTGCGCGCCACCATCGCCGTCAACGACGCCCAGTTCGGGCTGGCCGTCCACCTGCTGCGCACCGAACTCGGCGACGGGCCCGCCGACGGCCTGGCGGACGCGGAGATCGCGGTGCTCGGCGTACGGTACGAGCCCTGGAGCGACGACCTGCGCGCGGCGCCCAGCCGCACGGTGGTCCCGGCGCTGCTCGGCCACGGCGCACGCGTACGGGTGTGGGACCCGGGCACCGACCCGGACGCCATCGCGGGCCTCTTCCCCGGCGCCCGCCCGGCGTCCGGCCTGACGGAGGCGGTCGAGGGGGCGCACGCCGTCGTGGTGCTCACCGAGTGGCCGCAGGCGATCGAGGCGGACTGGCGGGCCCTGGCGGCCCTGCTGTACGAGCCGCGGCTGGTCATCGACGGCAAGAACTGCCTCAGTCCGGAGCAGATGGCCGCCCTGCCCGTCCGCTACCGCAGCATCGGTACCCGGCTGCCCGCCTCGGCCGTCAGCGGCAGATCCGGCCCGGCGGCCGGTGCCCGTGGCGCGGACCCGGCCACGGGAGCCGCGGTCCGCAGCCGCCCTCCGGAGCCGCCGCCCCCTCTCCCAGACCGGTGAATCTCGGGATGTAAGGGACCGTCCGCAGTCGTCGCGGGTACGGACACAGGGACACAGCGGTCGGTGCCCACGGCGAGGAGAACGTTTCCGGTGAATCAGCCACCCGTGCTGGACGAGCCGCCCCCGGACGAAGCGCCTCCGGAGGCGGCTCGTCCGGAACCGTCGGCGTGGGCCCCGATGCGCCGCCGGATGTTCCGGGCGCTGTGGATCGCCCAGCTCGCCGCCAACATGGGCACCTGGATGCAGACCGTGGGCGCCCAGTGGCTGATGGGCGACCTCGGTGGCGGAGCGCTGGAGGTCGCCCTCGTCCAGACGGCCACCACCCTGCCGGTCTTCGCGCTGGTGGTGCCCGCCGGAGCGCTCGGCGACATCCTCGACCAGCGCCGGCTGCTCCTCGGCGGGCAACTGCTGATGTTCATCGGGGCGGCCGGCCTGTCCGCCGTCACCGCCGCCGACCGGGCCACCCCGACCTCGCTGCTCCTGCTCACCGCCGTGATGGGCGTCGGCGAGGCCTTCTGCATCTCCTCCTTCCAGGCCATCCAGCCCGAACTGGTCACCAAGGACGAGATCCCCCAGGCAGCCCTCCTCAACAGCGCCAACGGCAACGTCGCGCGGGCCGCCGGACCGGCCCTCGGCGGCCTGCTGATCTCCGCGGCGGGCCCGGCGGCCACCTTCGGGATCAACGCGCTGTCCTTCCTGGGCGTCATGGTCGTCCTGTACGCCTGGCGGCGGCCCGCCACCCACCGGCCGCTGGGCTCGGAGCACGTACGCGGCGCGATCCGCGCGGGCGCCCGGTACGTCCGCAGGGCTCCGGAGTTCGGCGCCGTACTCGGCCGCTCCGGGCTGTTCATGCTCTTCGCGGGCGGGCTGTGGGCGCTGCTCCCGGCGATCGCCCGCGGCCCGCTGGGCATGAGCGCGGGCGGCTACGGGCTGCTGCTCGGCTGCGTCGGGGTGGGCGCGGTGGGCGGCGCGCTGGCGCTGCCCGCGGTACGGCCCCGTACGACGACGAACGGCCTGGTCACCGTCGCGATGATCCTCTACGCGGCCACCATGGCCGTGATCGGACTGGTGACGTCGTCGATCGTCGCCGCCGTCGCACTGATCATCTCGGGGCTGGCCTGGGTGGCGGTGCTGTCCACCCTCTCCGCCTCCGCCCAGATCCTGCTGCCCGTCTGGGCGCGCACCCGCGCGCTCGCCTACTACCAACTGGTCTTCATGGGCGGCCAGGCGGTGGGCGGGGTGGGCTGGGGGCTGGTGGCCGACTGGTTCGGCGTGCAGAGCGCGTTCGTGATCGCAGGCATCGGGCTGGCGCTGACCACGGTCATGGGCATGCGGACGATGCCGATGCCCGCGGGCCACATCGACGTGGAACACGTCCAGCACTGGCCCGAGCCGGAGAGCATGCAGACGCCCGGCCGCAACATCGGGCCCGTCCTGGTCATCGTGGAGTGGCGGGTGGACCGGCCGGACGCGGAGGCGTTCATCCGGGCCATGCGGCCGGTCGGCCAGGCCCGGCGGCGGACCGGCGCCACGATGTGGGGCCTGTACGAGGACATGGACGACCCGACGCTCTTCCTCGAAACGTTCACCGTCGTCTCCGAGCGGGAACACCTGCGCCAGCACCTGGAACGCGGGACCAAGGAGGACCAGGAGCTGGAGATCCGGGCGCGCAGCCTGACCCGTCCCGGCAGCGCTCCCCGCGTACGGCACCTGATCTGGGCGTACGCCCTGGACCGCGACGAGGAACTGTCGGCGCACGAGCACTGAGCGCCCCCTGCGCCCCGCCGCCGCCCCCGTCCGCATCCCGGACCGCCCTCCCTGACGCATACGTGTTGTATCTATGCTGTGCGCATGCCTTCAGCAGCCGCACCGGTCACTTCTGCCCCGGACACCTCACGCGCCACGAACGCCCCCGCCCCCGCTCCCGCCAAAGCCCCGCCCGCCGCCGAGCGCGTCTACGCGTACGTCAAGCAGGCCGTACTGGAGCGCCACTACGAGGGCGGCGTGCTGCTCACCGAAGGGGAGCTGGCCGAGGCCGTCGGCGTGTCGCGCACGCCCGTACGGGAAGCGCTGCTGCGCCTTGAGGTCGAAGGGCTGCTGAAGCTCTACCCGAAGAAGGGCGCCATGGTCCTGCCGGTCTCCGCCCAGGAGATCGCGGACGTGGTCGAGACCCGGCTGCTCGTCGAGGAGCACGCCGCGCGCAAGGCCGTGCCGGCCTCCCCCGCGCTCCTCGCCGAGCTGGAGGAACAGCTCGCCAAGATGGTGGAGCTGGCCGCCTCCGGCGACCTCGCCGCCGTCTCCGTCGCCGACCGCTGCTTCCACGCCGCGATCGTCCGCAGCGCCGGAAACCAGATCCTGGACCGGCTGTACGAACAGCTGCGGGACCGGCAACTGCGGATGGGTGTCGCCGTGATGCACGCCAACCCGGACCGGATCGCGAAGAACATCGCGGAGCACGGCGAGATCCTCCAGGCGCTGCGCGCCGGCGACGCGGCCGCGGCCGTGGACGCCGTGCACCGCCACGTCAGCTGGGTGCGGAACCTGGCGCAGGGAGACGTCCGATGAGCGGCACCACCACGGGCCGGGGCACCCTGCTGCCCGGCGACCCGCCCGGCGGCCGCAGAGCCATGGCCGTCTGGGGCATCGGCGTCGCCGTCTACTTCGTGGCGATCACCTACCGTACGAGCCTCGGTGTCGCCGGCCTGGACGCGGCGGAACGTTTCCACATCAACGCCTCCGCGCTCTCCACCTTCTCCATCCTCCAACTGCTCGTCTACGCGGGCATGCAGATACCCGTCGGCCTGATGGTCGACCGGCTCGGCACCAAGAAGGTGCTGATCCTGGGCGTCGTGCTGTACACCGTCGGCCAGTTCGGCTTCGCGCTGTCGCAGTCGTACGCCATGGCGCTGGGCTCACGGGCCCTGCTCGGCTGCGGCGACGCGCTGACGTTCATCAGCGTGCTGCGGCTGGGCGCGCGCTGGTTCCCGGCCCGCCGCGGCCCGCTGATAGCCCAGATCGCCGCCCTCATCGGCATGGCGGGCAACCTCGTCTCCACCCTCGTCCTGGCCCGCCTCCTGCACACCTTCGGCTGGACGCCGACCTTCGTGGCCAGCGCGGCCGGCGGCTTCGTCGTCCTCGCCCTGGTACTGGCCTTCCTCAAGGACCACCCCGAGGGCTTCGAACCGCCCCCGGCACCCGCCACCCACACCGGCGGCGCGTACGTCCGGCGCCAGATAGCCGACGCCTGGCGCGAACCGGGCACCCGGCTGGGCATGTGGGTGCACTTCACCACCCAGTTCCCGGCGATGGTCTTCCTGCTCCTGTGGGGCCTGCCGTTCCTCGTCGAGGCCCAGGGCCTGACGCGCGGCGAAGCGGGCGAACTGCTCACCCTCGTCGTGCTGTCCAACATGGTCGTCGGCCTGGTCTACGGGCAGGTCATCGCCCGCCACCACAACGCCCGTACGCCGCTGGCGCTCGGCACCGTCGCCGCCACCGCACTGCTGTGGGCGGCCACGCTGGCCTGGCCGGCCGACCACGCGCCCGTATGGCTGCTGATCGTCCTGTGCGTGGTGCTCGGCGCCTGCGGCCCCGCCTCGATGATCGGCTTCGACTTCGCCCGCCCGGCCAACCCGCCGGAGCGCCAGGGCACCGCCTCCGGCATCGTCAACATGGGCGGCTTCACCGCGTCGATGACCACGCTGCTGGCCATCGGCGTCCTGCTGGACGCCACCGGCGACAACTACCGGATCGCGTTCGTCTCCGTCTTCGTCCTGGAGGCGCTGGGCGTCGCGCAGATCCTGCGGCTGCGCGGGCCGGCGCACCGGCGGGAGCGGGAGCGGCTGGTGACCAGCCGGGTGGAGGCGGTGCACGTACCGGCGTGAGCGGCCGGGCGACGGCCGTGCGGGGCAGCCCTACGGCGTGATCGCGAAGTGCTCCAGCACCGCGTCCGCCAGCGGCCGGTCGCCGTCGATCTTCACCTGCCCGGCGACGGCGGCGGGCCGCACCCGCCCGCAGGCCAGCCGGAAGAACGTCTCCCAGTCCATCGAGAGCGTCACGGCCGGGCCGAGCGAGACACTCTCGTCGATCGTGCCGTTGCCCTGCGCGTCCACCCGGACCGTCCGCATGAACTCCAGCGCGCCGCCCACGTCGAAGACCACGGCCGCATCGGCGGGCGCGCCCGCGTCCTTGGCGACCACCTTCGGCAGCGCGAGCAGCAGCAGGTCCCGGGTGAGCTGCGCGCCGGGGGAGTCGAGGTTGCCGGGCAGGTTCAGCGCGTGGCGCAGGTCCTGTTCGTGGACCCAGACGTCGAACGCCCGCTGCCGCAGGGCGTACGCGAGCGTGCGGTCCTCGCCGAGCGGGGTGCGCAGCACCGTCTCGGGGTCGCGAGTCTCGTTGCGCAGCGACCGCGCGCGGCGGATGACCATGTACTCCAGCTCGGCGGTCATCTCCGGACCGGTGTGGTGCCGCCGGACGTCCACCTGGAGCTCCATCCGGCGGGCGAATTCCGTGCGTACGTGGTAGAGGTCGCGTGGCAGGGAGTGGATGGGCCGGGGGTCCCCGAGCATCTCGCTCTCCAGGCCGATGATGTGCGAGACGATGTCGCGCACGGACCACCCCGGGAGGTCCGTCGCCCGGTTCCACTCGCCCTCGACAAGTGGCTTGACCAGCTCGGATATCGCTTCGATGGAGTGCGTCCAGGCGTCGATGGAGGGCTGCAGGCTGGGATGGACGGTCACGGGACCCCTCGGACGGTTCGTACGCGGGCTGCGGTCTGTTCAGTTAAGTTACGCTGCGCACCGGTACCCCGGCAGCGCTTTCGGGTGACCATCGTAGGCTGAATTTTGACGGCGGACCGGCTCGAATGCTTAGGCGGTGGTACTGTGCGCGCTTCACTGATCCAGATGCACGTGGACCCGGCGGAACCAGTCAATTCACGCCGTGAACGGGCCGGTTCACTGATCCGCGAACGGGCGACCAGCGACCTCGTCGTCCTCCCCGAACTGTGGCCGGTCGGGGCCTTCGCGTTCGAGACGTTCGCCGACGCGGCGGAACCCTTCGAAGGCCCCACCCACCAGGCGATGTCGCAGGCCGCGCGCGACACCGGCGTCTGGCTGCACGCGGGCTCCTTCGTCGAACGGGCCCCCGACGGCACCCTTTACAACACGTCCCTCGTCTTCTCCCCGGACGGGCAGCTCGCCGCCTCCTACCGCAAGATCCACCGCTTCGGCTTCGACAAGGGCGAGGCGGTCCTGATGGGCGCCGGCGACACGCCGGTCACGGTAGCGCTGCCCGACACCACCCTGGGCCTCGCCACCTGCTACGACCTGCGCTTCCCCGAACTCTTCCGGCAGTTGGTGGACGCCGGCGCGCAGACCCTCGTCGTCCCCGCGGGCTGGCCCGCCCGCCGCCGTGCGCACTGGTCGCTGCTGGCCCGCGCCCGCGCGGTCGAGAACCAGAGCTACGTACTGGCCTGCGGCACCGCGGGCACCAACGGCGGCGTCGAACAGGCGGGCCACAGCGTCGTCGTCGACCCGTGGGGCGAGGTCCTCGCGGAGGCCGGACCGTACGAGGAAGTGCTGACCGTCGACCTGGACCCGGCCAAGGTGGCCAAGACCCGCGCCGACTTCCCGGCCCTGCGCGACCGGGTGCTGGGCCTGGAGGCCCCGTAACCGCAGGCGAGGCGCCCGGCCGTCAGTCCTCCCCCCGCTCCCGCTCCGCCAGCCGGATGACACACACCGCCACGGCGATCAGCAGCGCCGCGTCGGCGTCCTCCCGCACGACGTGCACCGCATACGTGTCCCGCACGGACAGCCAGCGACGCGAGATGTCCGCCAGCAGTTCGCCGTCGTACTCGACGGCGAACTCGCGGTCCAGGATCTTGCCGCTGACGTCCAGCTCGGTGCCGTCCACCAGCTCCACCCGGTAGTGGTTGCGCAGCAGCGACAGCCGCTTGCGCCGGACGGTGGCCAGCGGCCGGTCGTCCCGTTCGAGGGTCATGGTGTCCCGCAGGGCGAGCCACTTCTTGCGGATGGTCACCAGCACCCGCCGCTCGGTGTCCTTCAGCTCGAAGGTCTCCCGCAGCCGCAGCGCCTTGCCGTCGACGAGATAGGCATGCCGGCCGTGCTCGTCGTCGATCCAGTAATCGTCACCGATGCCGAAGATCCGGTCGTGCACGAGAAACTTCATGCCGCCCATGTTCCCGGCCGCTCCGCCCCCACGCGCCCGTACGCCCCGGGACACGCCGCCGCCCGCCCCGCCCGCGCACCCAGGTGACCTTGTACGGAGCTTGCGCGGGTCCTTCGCCTCCGCAGGCCACCGCACCCGGACCATGACCCCATGGCAGACGCGGCGACGACACGGCGCTTCACCCCGGACCCGGGCTGCACCCGCTGCGCCCACCTGAACACAGCCCGCCGCCGCGCGGCGGCCGCCCACGACCGCAGCGCCGAGACGGACGCCCGGGTCCTGATCAAACAGCACATGCGCACGGTCCACGGGACGGAGCTGGAGGCGGGGTGGACGTGAGGGCGAAGCGGTCCTCCCCGCCGCCCCGCGCGTCGTACTCCCGTGACCGCGTGTTCATGCCCAAGTGGCACCCTTGAACCATGAACGACGCCGCCCCCGCCCCGAACACCCCGCGCCGCGCCCGAGTCCGTGCTCCCGAGCTGATCGGCAAGGGCGGCTGGCTGAACACCGGCGGTAAGGACTACACCCTTACTGACCTGCGGGGACGCATCGTCATCCTGGATTTTTGGACCTTCTGCTGCGTGAACTGCCTGCACGTCCTGGACGAGCTGCGGGAGCTGGAGGAGCGGCACCGGGACACCGTGGTGATCATCGGGGTGCACTCGCCGAAGTTCGTGCACGAGGCCGAGCACCAGGCCGTCGTCGACGCCGTCGAGCGGTACGAGGTCGAGCACCCGGTGCTGGACGACCCGGAGCTGGCCACCTGGAAGCAGTACGCGGTACGGGCCTGGCCGACGCTCGTCGTCATCGACCCCGAGGGGTACGTCGTCGCCCAGCACGCCGGTGAGGGACACGCGCACGCCATCGAGACGCTGGTCGCGGAGCTGGAGGCGGAGCACGAGGCGAAGGGGACGCTGCGGCGCGGCGACGGGCCGTACGTACCGCCGGAGCCGGTCGCCACCGACCTGCGCTTCCCCGGCAAGGCACTGCGCCTGCCCGGTGGCACGTTCCTGGTCTCCGACACCACCCGGCACCAGCTCGTGGAGCTGGCCGCGGACGGCGAGACCGTACTGCGCCGGATCGGCAGCGGGGAGCGCGGCCTCGGCCCGGACTCCTTCAGCGAGCCGCAGGGCCTGGCGCTGCTGCCGGACGGCAAGGTCGCCGTCGCGGACACCGTCAACCACGCGATCCGCACCTTCGACCCGGAGACCGGCGAGGTCGCGACCGTGGCCGGCACCGGCAAGCAGTGGTGGCAGGGCTCGGCGACCTCCGGGCCCGCCCGCGAGGTGGACCTGTCCTCGCCGTGGGACGTGGCCTGGTGGCAGGACCGGCTGTGGATCGCGATGGCCGGCGTGCACCAGTTGTGGACGTACGACCCGGCCACGGAGACCGTCGAGGCGGTCGCCGGTACGACGAACGAGGGGCTGGTGGACGGCCCGGCGGCCGAGGCGTGGTTCGCGCAGCCGTCCGGGCTGGCGGCGGGCGGCGACCGGCTGTGGGTCGCCGACTCCGAGACCAGCGCGGTCCGCTGGCTCGACACCGACCTCGTCGTGCACACGGCGGTCGGCACCGGCCTCTTCGACTTCGGACACCGCGACGGCGACGCGGCCCGGGCACTGCTCCAGCACCCGCTGGGTGTCACCGCGCTGCCCGACGGCTCGGTCGCCGTCTCCGACACGTACAACCACGCGCTGCGCCGCTACGATCCGGCGACCGGGCAGGTCACCACCCTCGCCACCGACCTGCGCGAGCCCTCGGACGCGGTGCTCGTCGGCGGCGACGGTTCCGGCGATCCGGACATCATCGTGGTCGAGTCGGCGCGGCACCGCCTGACCCGGCTGCGGCTGCCCGAGGAGGCCGTACGGGTCGAGTCCGTCGCGCACCGCACGCAGCGCGCGGCGACCGAGGTCGGCCCCGGCAAGCTCCGCCTCGATGTCATCTTCCAGGCTCCGGCGGGCCAGAAGCTGGACCTCCGCTACGGCCCGTCCACCCGCCTCCTCGTCAGCTCGACCCCGCCCGAACTGCTGGCCTCCGGCGACGGCGCGGACACCGACCTCAGTCGCGAGCTGGTCCTGGCGGACGGTGTGACGGAGGGCGTGCTGCACGTCTCCGCGATGGCGGCGTCCTGCGACGACGACCCGGCCGTCGAGTACCCGGCCTGCCACGTGCACCAGCAGGACTGGGGCGTCCCGGTACGCGTCGTCGAGGGCGGCACGGGGCGGCTGGCGCTGGTGCTGGCGGGGATGGACGAGGCGAGCGCGGAGTGACGCGGTGCGGTCCGGGCCGCCGGTCCGGACCGCTGCCCCTCACCCCTTCGGCTTCGTGTAGCTCTCCGCCCGGTTCAGCGTGCTCTGCCAGTACGTGACCTGGGAGGCGCCGACCGCGACCGGCGCGTTACGGAAGTCGACGCGCTGCGGCGGCCCCTTCGGGGCACCGTTCAGGTCGCTGCCGCTGAACTCGATCGTCGCGTACGTCTTCTTGCCACTGCCCTTCTGGGCGGCGGTGGCGGTGGGAACGCTCGCCCATATCGCCCCCTTGGGCCGTACGGTCTCCACGTCCCCGCCCATGACATTGCTGCCCTTGAGCAGCGGCAGCGGGTCCTTGGCGCCGCCGAAGCGGATCAGCGGGTGGTGGTGGACCAGGCAGGAACGGGTGCTGCTGGTGTTCACGGCCTTGATCACGACATGATCGTTCGGCGCGTGCGCATACACCTCGAAACGAAACATGCCCGGACCGCACGCCCGCGCACTCCGCGACCCGGCCGCCGCCCCGGCACCCGCCGCCGCGCCCCCGCCGACGATCTTTTTCTTCTTGCTCTTCGACGAGGACTTCGAGGACTTCGAAGACGACTTTTTCGCGCTTTTCTTGCTCTTCGCATTCCCGGAACAGCCGGTCAGAGCGAGCGATCCGGCCATCGCGACGGCGATCGCCGCACAGGCGGCTGAGCGGCGGGAGCGGCGTGCGGTCATGTGGTCCCCCAGCGGTTTCACTGCGATCGGCGGTACGGATTGGGCGGGGCGTGCGTCGGTGTCATGGCAAAGCCACCATAACGAGTGGGGCCCGGGACGCCAGTGCCGTCACTTTTGGCGCCGGAACACTGCAATCAGCCGAATCGACGTCATTCTGTGCGGGCAGAATGCGTGGTGCTGGATGGACGGGACGTACGGGGCCGGGCCCACGCTCGTCGGCCACTGGAATTCGGCACAGGACCTTCACTCGGCGCAGTCACGCGCCGAACCTTCACACGGCGCAGTCACTCTCCGCCGGTGCCTCGTTCCGACCGGGTTCCTGTCAGCGAACCGCCTGCTTCGTCGAGCAGGCGCAGCAGGTCGGCGGCTTCGAGCTGGCGGGGGTGGTTCAGCCGGACGAGGCCCTCGTAGGCGGCGGTCAGGGTGGCGCGGGCCTCTTCGGCCCGGTGGCAGCGGCGCAGGACGATGCCGAGGTCGAGGCGGGCCGGTTCGCTCCAGGCCGGCATACGGGCTGCCTCGAAGCGGGCGACCGCGTGCCGTAGCGGTGCTTCGGCCTCGTCCCAGCGGTGCAGGGCGGCGAGGTCGTTGCCGATGTGCTGCTGGGCCGATGCCCGGTACAGGTCGATCAGTTCGTGGGGCTTTCCCGGGATGCCGGCGCGGCACAGGGCCTCGCTGCGCCGGTGGACGGTCAGTGCCTCGTCCGCGCGGCCGGCCTGGCGCAGGAGCCGGCCGAGGGCGTTGAGGATGGAGAGTTCGGCGAGCCGGCTCTGCGCGCCGGTCTGCCGGCCGAGGCAGTCGGCGCCTTGGTGGAGGTGGGCGATGCCTTCGTCGGGCCGTCCGAGCCTGTCGAGAGCCAGGGCCGCGTAGTTGTGGGCCCAGCCGACCTGGAGCTGGTCGCCGGTCTCACGTGCCAGGGCCAGGGCCGCCTGCGCGGTGCTCAGCGCGGTGGCGTGGTCGTGGAGGCAGGTGTTGTGGGCCCAGGCGAGGTAGTTGAGATGGACGGTTTCGTCGCGGCTGCTGTTCAGGGCGCGGGCGGAGCCGACGGCCCGCTCGAAGACCTCCGTCCACAGCTCCCAGTGCGAGGTGCGGTCGGAGAACCAGTGCATCGCCTCGGCGGTGTCGACGACCTCCCGGTGGCGGCCGGCCGCCTGGGTCCGGCGCAGGGCGGCGAGCCACTGGGGCCGTTCGGCCTCCAGCCAGGCGTGGGCCTGGTCGCGGTCGGCCGGCGCGGTGGCCGGGTCGGGGTCGCCGCTCTCGTCGTCGCGGCAGCCGTCGGGGCGGTGGTCGATGGTGAACAGCCGGGCGGCGGCGGTGGCCCGGCGCAGCATCCAGGCGTCGGTCCGGGCGTGGGCGAGGGAGATGTCGGCGGGCGTGTCCTCCTCGTCCAGCTGTTCGGTGGCGAACAGGCGGAGGAGGTCGTGGAAGCGGTAACGGTCGGCGCTGGGGTGGGGCTGGAGAAGGCCGGCGTCGGTGAGGTCCTGTGCGTACCCGGCCGCGTGGCGCAGGGGCAGACCCGCCAGGAGGGCGGCGGTCCGGGGGCTGAAGTCGGGGCCGTCGGCGAGAGCGGCGCGGCGGAAGACGGTGCGGGCGGTCGGGTCCAGTTGCTGATAGGACAGCGCGAAGGCGGCGCGGACCTGGAGGGAGCCGGCCCGCAGCGCGTCGAGGCGGCTCTCGTGGGCGGCGAACCGGTCGACGAGCTTGGCGAGGCGTTCGCCGGGGCAGGAGGCCAGGCGCTGCCCGGCGATGCGTACGGCCAGCGGCAGGTGTCCGCACAGTTCCGCGAGGTCGCGGGCGGCCTGGCTCTCCTGACGGACGCGTTCGGGGCCGATGATGCGGGTGAGCAGTTCGACGGCTTCCTCACGGCGCAACAGGGCGAGTTCGGTGCGGTGCACGGCTTCGAGGCCCGCCAGGGTGTGCCGGCTGGTGACCAGGGTGAGGGTGGGGCTGTGGCCGGGCAGCAGAGGGCGGACCTGGTCCTCGGTGGCGGCGTTGTCGAGCAGGAGCAGTGCGCGCCGCTCGCGCAGGACGGAACGGAGCAGCCCGGCGCGGTCCTCGGTGCCGGCGGGCACGGCACCCTCCGCCACGCCCAGGGCGCGCAGCAACCGGGCGAGTGCGTCGCGGGGGGCGACGGGGCAGGGATCCATGCCGCGCAGATCCAGGGTGAACTGCCCGTCGGGGAAGTGCGGGGCGAGGGTATGGGCGGCGTGCACGGCGAAGCTGGTCTTGCCCAGGCCCGGCTGTCCGCAGACCACGGCCACCGGCGGCCGGGCCGGATCGAGGTCTTCCACCAGGGCCCGGAGCCGGTCGAGGGCCGGGCCGCGGGCGGTGAAGTCGTTCAGGTCACGGGGCAGGGCCAGCGTGTGGTGCGCGGCCTCCCGGGGGGCCGGCGGCTGTGCGGTGGCGGCGTCGCGGGCGGCGGGGGATGCGGCGGCCGGACGGGGGGCTTCGGCGCGAGCCGGGCGGGGGCGGCCCAGGCTTGCGAGGCGCTCCAGTTCTCGGGCGGTCGCGGGGTCCAGGCGCAGGGCGGCGGACAGGGCCTGCACGGTCCGGCGCTGCGGGCCGCGGGAAGTGCCGCGCTCCATGTCCGACAGCCCGCGCACACTGAGCCCCGCGCTCTGCGCCAGCTCCGCCTGGCTCAGCCCCACGCCCGTGCGCAGCGCGCGCAAGCGCGCGCCGAAGGCGCCGTCAGCCGGTGTCCCGGTGCCCATCCGTGTGCATCCCCTGATCGACGTGGTCCCGGCAGGAACGGTGAACCGTCCGGCAGAAGTATGCCCGACGCTACTTCTGCCGGTGGAAATGCCTGGGCCGCCTGCCTTTCATCGGGTTGGCTCTGAGGCGCGGACAAGGAACCGGAACCACCGGCGTCCCGAAGCCGCCACCTTCCTCTCCGCGGAGCCCGCACCTGTGTGCGTGGGCCCGCGCCGACCACCTCAGGGAAGCCACCGATGAATCCGATCCCCGCACTACGCCGCGCGGGCAGACGCCTGGGCACCATGCTCCTGGCCCTCCTGGCCACCTGCACCCTGATGACCGTCGGCAGCACGCCGGCCCAGGCGGAAACCTCCCGGCGGTACACCGTCATCGACTGGCACATGGAGGGCTTCGACGACACCAGTTCCGGGGGCAACGCGGGCGCGGACCGTGCGAACCGGTACCGGCAGATGGTCGCGCAACTCCGCGCCGCCTCGGGCCACGAGATGACCGGCGCCGACAGCCCGGCCCTGCTCGACACGCCGACACGGACGAACACGAACCGGGTCATCGAAGTCCGCGTCTGGACCAACGAGTACGGCGGCCCCAGCGAGTGCCATGTGAAGCTCTACTTCAGCGTGGACAACCTGTATCTCCTCGGCTTCACCGCCCGCGGCCACCACTATCAGTTCCGTGACACCACGCTTCCGCTGGCGCATGAGATCCAGAACTTCGAAAGGTCGGCCGTTCCGCCGCTCTTCACCGATCTCGGTTACCGGGGCAACTACGACTCCCTGGACCCTGACGCCAACCGTCGGCACCTCGCGTACCGGGCGATCGACATGCAGCACAGAATGACGGACCTGAGCTACATCACCGACGCGACGCGCAGCACCTACCGAGGCACCCTGGCCTACCTCATCGGTGCCACCGCCGAAGCCGCGCGCTTCGGCTGGATCGAGAACCGTATCGCCGCCGCCATCGACCTGGGTTTCGACCCGAGCGATCCGAACCATCCGGCCCACCTCGGCAACTTCGGTGTCGGACTGCAGACCCAGTGGTCGGCCCTGTCCCGCGTCGCTCACCAGACCGTGCACGGTGGGAACGCTGCTCCCGTGACGATCGACGGACGCACGTACCGCAACATCACGCAGATACGTCTGGGAACCGAGGGCGTCCCGCGGCTCGCCCCCTTCCTCGGGCTCTACGGCAGCGGACGCTGACCATGCCCTCTTGCCGGGCAGAACCGAGTCGGCCCTGCCCACACCCCACGGTCCGCACACAGCCCGCGGGACCGTACCGGCGAAGCCCAGGACCTGCCCCGGCGGGCCGAAGCATTCTCAATGGAGGTAACCAATGAAGATCTCGGTGAAGAAGAAGACCGGTGTGGTCGGCGCCCTGTTCGCCGCCGCCTGCATGACTGTCGTGGCCACGCAGACCCCCGCGGCCGCCCAGGGCGCGTCCAGCGGGCTCACCAACTGGCAGACGTCGTACTGCCTCGACAGCGACGCCGACGGAGCCGTCTACACCAAGGACAACAGCAACGGCTGCGGCGTGAACAACCCCTACCAGCGCTGGTACTTCCACACCTCCGGTAAGGGAGTGATGCTGCAGAACAGCAAGACCGGCCTCTGCCTCACGGGCGGGGGGACAGGAAGCGACCGCGTGATGGCCAGAGCCTGCGACTCCGAGAACCCCCGGCAGTTGTGGGAGCAGCACTACCTGACGACCGGTGCATCCACGCTGGTCAACCACCAGAACAAGCGCGCCCTGGACTCCAACATGAAGGGTCAGGCGTACACCAGCAACTTCTCGGAATCCAATCCCTACATGAAGTGGTGGATACCGTTCGACTAGCACCGGTGCCCACCCCGGGCTCCACCCCGCGACGCGATCGCGGGGCGGAGCCCGTTGGCCGTCCCGCCGGCGAGGACCGCTATGCGCCATCCGGCAGCCGGTAGACCGACACATGAGAGCCCGACTCCGCCGTGAACGCACCGCCCTTCCAGTCCGCATGCCGGCACTCCAACTCAAACCCCGCCAGTTGGGCCATGAGGTCGAGTTCGGCCGGCCAGATGTAACGGTGGGGACTGCGGGCCAGGTGGGCCTTGCCGTCCTCGGTGTAGCGGAAGTGGTGGGAGGTGAGGTGTTGGTGGAGGGGATCGTAGGTGTCCACGCCGAGGTAGCCGGGGTCCGAGGTGAAGACCACGGCGTGCTGGCCGGGCGGGAGTTTTCGCAGGGCGGGTACTTCCAGTTCGATGACGAAACGGCCGCCCGGGGTGAGGTGGCGGGCGGCGTTGCGGAAGCACTCGACCTGTTCGGGCTGGGTGAGGAGGTTGGAGATGGTGTTGAAGACGAGGTAGACGAGGTGGAACGGGCCGGGGGCGGTGGCGGTTGCCATGTCGCCGACGACGACCGGGATGGTTGCCTCGTCGGCTTTTGTGCGTAGTTGGTCGAGCATCGGACGGGACAGTTCGATGCCGGTGACCGGGACGCCGCGCCGCGCGAGCGGTACGGCTACGCGGCCGGTGCCGATGGCGAACTCCAGCGCCCTGCCGCCGTCCGCGAGTTGGGCGAGGCGGTCGACGGTCGGGTCCAGCACCTCCGGTGCGAACATGCCGGTGCCGGGGGTGTCGTAGCGGCGAGCGGTCTCCGCGTCCCAGAGGCCGTCCTGTCGTGAAGGCATGGCGTACAGGGTCCTCGCGGCGCACCGCGGGGGCAAAGGGTTTTGCGGCGCTCGCGGGCCGGGTGGGATGCCCGGGCCGCGCTGACGGCGGCGGTGCCAGGCGTGTCAGCCGTGTCAGTCGTCGTAGTGCATGCGGTGGGTCTCCTCGACCACCGGGGCCGCCGGGCGCGGCGGCTGCATGCGGCGGCGCTTGAAGATGCTGACGTACGCCGCGATGCCGATGATGCCGACCGCCATCAGGATCAGGCCGACGAGGTGGAGGTTGACTCCGGCCATGTGCCAGTCCACCGCGAAGGTCAGGATGCCTCCCAGCGCGAGCAGACCGATGCACCATCCGATGCCCATGGTTGTGCCTCCGTACGCAATTGGATGTTCCGGGCCGGTCGTCGACCGGGTACCCGGGGCCGGTGGGGCCAATCGCGTGTCTCGTCCGGTGGGGGCGCGGCGGGTGGAGCTTTTCGGCCGGATCGTGCCGTTTCGGGGGCGGATCGTTACGGCCGGACCGCGCGGTTCACGTCGTACTGCCAGTAGGTGACCTGCGCGCCGCTGTCGAAGCGGACTCCGCCGGGCAGCCGGACGTGCGTGCGGGCCCCGGGTATGACGTGGCCGCGGTGGTCCGTGAAGCCGACCGACAGGGTGCGCGTCTCGGGAGCGGAATCGGTGGCGGACGGCGTGAGGGCGGCGTACGCGGTGCCGCCGGGGGCGAGGGTGAGGGGTGAGCGGGGCGCGTTGCGGGTGTTCGGGGCGGTGGGGGACACGTCACCGTCCCGCAGGCGCGGGAAGCCGTACAGGTCGCAGGCGGCGGCGGAGGTGTTGGTGGCCTGGAGGAGGAGACGGCCGGGCGGCTGGGGAAGCGGCTTGGCCGCGACCACCACCTTCGAGGAGTCGCAGGCCGGGCGCCCGCTGTTGCCGACGGCCTGGCCGGTACGGGAGCTGCTGGGCATGCCGGGGCCCATCGGCTCGTCCGAGCCGCCGGAGTCCTTCCCGAAGGGGTGGAACGGCTTGGCGTCACTGGTCTTGAGCGCCTCCTGCCCGCCGCAGGCGGTGAGCAGGCCGAGGGCGGCCACGGCCGTGAGTCCGGCGGCGGCGGTCCGTAGCGTACGGGTACGCGCGCGCCCGCCGTCGGCACGGCGGCGGGCGCTGTGGGGGGTGGCGGCCTCCGTAACGGTGTGGCGCGGCATGGGGACTCCCGGGGTCGCTACGTTCGCTGCATGCTGTACTGCCACCCTGACGTGCTCCCCTGGCGCCTGGCTAACGCTTGCCTAACGGAACCGGCGCGGATCGGCCGCTCGGCACCGGCGCGGACCGGCCGCGCGCCGGCGCGGTGCTCCCGGGTGCCGCTTCAGCACGGGCCGCCGACGACGGTGCGGAGCGCGCCGCCCGCGTTCTCGTCGTCGGTTCCGAACACGCCGTGGCGGGAGTGCGGCAGGCAGGCCAGCGCCTCTATCTTGTGGCCGGCGTAACGGCCGAGGGGCTCCGGGGCGTTCCGTACGGACAGCCGTACCGTGCCCCGGCCGTCGACGGACACCGTACCCGCGTCGTAGAGGGCGGAGTCGAACGGGCCGTCGTCGCCGTTGTCCGAGGCCGCGGAGACCTTGAGCGCGCCGCCCGCGCCGATCTTCAGGTCGCTGACGTGCCGTACGTGCTCGGCGGGGTACGGCGCGCGGAACGCGGCCGTGACCGGGGCGGAGAAGGCGCGCCGGGTGAGGTCGAGGCGGGCGGCGTGCAGGGTGCCGGGGCGGCTGTCCTCGCCGCGGTCGGCCCATACGGCGACGAGCCGGTGGCCCTGGGCGGAGAGCGCGAAGCCCTCGTAGTTGTCGTCCTCCGCGGCGCCGGGGACGGTGAAGGTGCCGAGGACGCGCGCCACGCCCGCACCGGCGTCCAGGCGCAGGTGGTAGCCGGTGCCGTCGCTGGCCAGGGCGACGTACTCGCCGGGCCGGCCGGGGACCGCGTCGAGCGCTTCGAGGTCGGCGGGGGTGCGGCTGCCCCGCCAGGCCAGCGGTCGGACCTGGGGGCGGTCGCCGGGGCGCAGGCGTACGAGGGCCAGCCGGTTCTCGCCGGGCTCCTTGTTGTCGCGGGCGACGAGGAGGTCGGTCCGGGCCGCCCGGGAACCCGGTACGACGGCGAGGCCGCTTATCCCCGACGTGATGCCGTCACCCACCTGCTGCCAGACCGGGGTGGCGTGGTGGCCGGCGGACCGGGCACTCGGGTCGGCCGGCCGCGCGGTGGCGGACTGGGCGGCGAAGAGGGACGCCGTGCAGGCGAGAGCGGCGGCAGCGGCCGTGTACCGGCGTTTGATCATGCGCATCCGCAGACGGTAGGGGGTACCGGCCGGGAAGGGAACAGTTCGAACGGGGGGCAGGGGCAGACGTGTTGCGGATACGTGGGGGTTCGGAGGGGGCTGTCCGTTCCGTCCCTCGGGGCCGGGGTGGAGCGTACGCCGGGACAGCCCCTGGCACGTGCCGCGATGGACCGCCCCGGGCGCCGACTGCTACGACCCGCTCCCGCCCCTGATGCCCACCCCTGATGCCCGCCCTCCGGACCGTCCCCCGTTGCCCGGCGTCTGCGCCGGCGGTCCGTCGGTCGTGCGTCCGGCCTCGCGCCGGTTACTGCTGTGAGCTGCCGCCGGTTCCGCCGCCCGGTGCTCCCTCCGGCCCCCCGGCCGGCCCTTCGTCGCGCGCGAACAACTGGGTCAGCGTGCTGATCGTGTAGACGTCGGTGGCCTCCTCGTCGACCAGGTGCATCTCGGTGAGCCGGTCCAGGCCCTCCTGGATGAGCTCCGGGTCGGAACCGGCCAGCGCCGCCGCGACGGACGCGTTCAGATGGCCGTCGGCGTTCGCGGCGAGCGCGCTGAGCAGGCGCGCGTCGTCCGCCGAGAGGCGGGCCACGGACATCCGCAGGGCCGCCGCGACCCCGGTGTCCTCGGCGGACAGCAGGGCCAGCCGCCGCCGTTCGTCGCGCAGGGCGGCGGCCAGGCGGGCCAGACGCCAGCGCGGCCTGGCCGTCAGTTGGGCGGCCGCCGCGCGCAGGGCCAGCGGAAGCCCGTCGCACAGGGCGACCAGTTCCTGCGCGGCGTCCGGGTCGTCGGCGACGCGTTCCGCGCCGAGCATCGCCCCGAGCAGGGCGGTGCCCTCCGCCGCGCCGAGCGCCTGGACGGGCACCGGCCGGGCGACGTCGGTGGCGACCAGGCCGTCCAGGCGGCTGCGGCTGGTGACGACCGTCGCGCAGTGCGCGCCGCCGGGCAGCAGCGGGCGCACCTGTGCGGAGCTCTGCGCGTTGTCGAGGACGACCAGCAGCCGGCGCTCGGCCACCAGCGACCTGAACAGCGCGGAGGCCGACTGCGCTGACGTCGGTACGCGGTCCGGGGGCGTACCGAGCGCGAGCAGGAAGTCGCGCAGGATCTCGACGGGTTCGGCCGCCGCGCCCTCGTTGAAGCCGCGCAGGTCAGCGAAGAGCTGGCCGTCGGGGAAGGCCCCGGCGTACGCGTGGGACCACTGGACCGCGCAGGCGGTCTTGCCGACGCCGGCCGGTCCGGTGACGACGGCGAGCGGGCTCTCACCGGGTACGGCGGACTGCACCACGGTGGTGAGCGCGGCGAGTTGCTGCTCCCGCCCGAGGAAGCGGGCGGGTGGCCGGGGCAGCAGGCGGGGTACGGCGGGCGGGCCGGCGGTACGGCCGGGTGCGCCGCCCGTGGGGCCGCGGCCGCCCTGGGCGGGCACGCGGGGGTCCGCGGCGGTGGTGGGGCGCGCGTCGGAGGCGCCCGCCTCCTGCGGCGCGCCCTGCGCCGTCCGTCCCGCGCCGCCTCTTCGGCCGGTACCGGGATCCGCGCCGCCCCGCGCACGCCCCCCGGCCCCGGCTTCCTCCGCGCGGAGGATTTCCTCGTAGGCGCCCTTGAGCCGCGCCCCGGGGCCGACACCCAGTTCCTCGTCGAGCAGGCGCCGGGTCCGGTGGAACCACTCCATCGCGTCCGACTGCCGTCCCGTACGGAACAGCGCCCGCATCAGCTCGGCGACCATCCCCTCGCGCAGCGGGTTGTTGACCGCGGCCGTGTAGAGGATCGCCGCGGCCTGTTCGTGCTCGCCGAGCGCGCCGTGCGCCCGGGCCAGCGCCTCGGTCGCGGCGAGCCGCTGTTCCTCCAGCGCGTGCGCGGCGGCCGCGAACGGCGGGCTGGTGACCGTGCCGGTGAGGGCCGGGCCGCGCCACAGTCCGAGCGCCTCGCGCAGCAGCGGCACCGCGTCCGCGGGAGCCGCCTCGGGGCGGGCCAGGGCGACCAGTTCGGCGAAGCGGTGGGCGTCGATCAGTTCCTCGGGCAGGCGCAGCAGGTACGCCGAGCCGTGGGTGGCCAGTTCGATGCCGTACGCCTCGGCGCCGCCGCTGGCCAGCGTGGCGCGCAGCCGCGAGACATGGCCCTGGACGACGGTACGGGCGTGTTCGGGTGGTTCCTCCTCCCACAGGGAGTCGATCAACTGCTCCAGGGGAACAGTCGTGTTGGGCTGCAACAGCAGCAGCGCGAGCACGCTGCTCCGTTTGGCGGGCCCGAGCGCCAGCTCACCGGAACCGGTGGTGACGGATATCGGGCCCAGCAGGGAGAAGTCCAACTCAGCCCTCCAGGAAGGCCGTCAGGGCGCTCGCCAGCAGGTGCGGGTCCTCGCTGCCGCACAGCTCGCGCGCCGAGTGCATCGACAGGATGGCAACGCCGATGTCGACCGTGGCGATTCCGTGGCGGGCCGCGGTGATCGGCCCGATGGTGGTGCCGCAGGGCATGGCGTTGTTCGAGACGAAGGACTGCCACGGCACGCCGGCCCGCTCGCAGGCGTCCGCGAAGACCGCGCGGCCGCTGCCGTCGGTGGCGTACCGCTGGTTGACGTTGACCTTCAGGATCGGCCCGCCGTTGGGCATCGGGTGGTGGCCCGGGTCGTGCCGCTCGGTGTAGTTGGGGTGCAGGGCGTGGCCGGTGTCGGAGGAGAGGCAGACCGTGCCGGCGAAGGCGCGGGCGCGGTCCTCGTACGAGCCGCCGCGGGCGAAGACCGAACGTTCCAGCACCGTACCGAGCAGCGGGCCGTCGGCGCCGGTGTCGGACTGGCTGCCGTTCTCCTCGTGGTCGAAGGCGGCGAGCACCGGGATGTACGGCGGCTCCTCGTCGGACGTGGCGACCGCCGCCAGCGCGGCCGTACCGGCGTGCACGGACAGCAGGTTGTCCATCCGCGGACCGGCCACCAGCTCGCGGTCACGGCCGAGGTAGGCGGGCGGCTCGATGCTGTGGAGCATCAGGTCCCAGCCGCGTATGTGGCCGGCCGGCACTCCGATCTCCTCCTCCACGAAGGCGACCAGATCACCTTCGCGCACCTCGCCCAGGCCCCAGATCGGCGTCATGTGGCGCTGCTTGTCGAGCTTGAGGCCGTCGGCGTTGACCGAGCGGTCCAGGTGCACGGCGAGCTGCGGCACCCGCATCAGGGCGCGGTCGACGTTGACCAGCCGGCTGCTGCCGTCGCGCAGCGTGACCCGGCCGCTCAGGCCCAGGTCACGGTCGAGCCAGGTGTTGAGCAGGGTGCCGCCGTAGACCTCGACGGCGACCTGCCGCCAGCCGCGGTGGCCGGTGTCCGGGATGGGTTTGACGCGCAGATTGGGCGAGTCGGTGTGTGCGCCGACGATGCGGTACGGAGTGGCTGCCGTGGCGCTCTCCGGGACGTACCAGGCGATGATCGCCCCGCCGCGCAGGACGTACTTGCCGCCGCTCTCGCCGTCCCAGGCGTCGGTCTCGGCCACCTGCCGGAACCCCGCCTTCTCCAGCCGCTCGGCCGCGTTGGCCACTGCGTGGTACGGCGAGGGGGCGGCGGCGAGGAAGGACATCAGGTCGTCGGTGTGGCCGCGGTCGAAGCGGGCGGAATGGCTCATGGATTCAGCATAAGGACTAGCGGGCGCCCTTCCTCGGTATACGAATCCGCATGCATCACGGCAGGAGAACCGGAACGCCCCGGCGGCCGGCGTTCGCGCGGCTCCCGGAGGGCCGTGACCACGGCTCATGGAGGCCCGCGTCGGCGTCTCCGGGAGGCCCGCGTCCGCGTCCCCCGGAAGGCCCGTACGGGAACCCGGGCGGCCCGTTCGGGAATCTCCTGGAAGCCCGTTCGGGCACCTTCCGTCAGGCCCGTACGGCAGCTCCCCGAACGACGATGCCCGCCTCCCCGGGGGATGGGAGGCGGGCAACGCCAGACTGGCGCGCTTGTCTGAGAACGCTGTGAGAGCGTCCCGTAAACCGGTTTTTTCCGGACGGGGCTTAAGCCGCCCTTAGAAGACCCGCAGAGCGCGCCGTGCCCCTCGGGTCACCTCAGAACGCGGCCTCGTCCAGCTCCATCAGCGACTGGTCGACGGTCTCGGCCAGTCCACGCTGCACGGACACGCCCGGCAGCACGTTGTGCGCGAAGAACTTCGCCGCCGCGATCTTGCCCTCGTAGAACGGCTTGTCCTTGCTGGAGGCGCCCGCCAGCTTCTCGCTCGCGACCGCGGCGCCCTTCAGGAGCAGGTAGCCGATGACGACGTCGCCGGAGGCCATCAGCAGGCGGGTGGTGTTCAGCCCCACCTTGTAGATGGACTTCACGTCCTTCTCGGTGCCGGCCAGGTCGGTCAGCATCGCGCCGACGATCGCCTCCAGGTCGGCGGCGGCCTTGGCCAGCTCGCCGCGGGCCGTCTCCAGCGCCTCGCCGCCGACGGCCTCCGCGAGGAACTTCTTGATCTCCTCGGAGAGCGCGGTCAGCGCCTGGCCCTGGTCCCGGACGATCTTCCGGAAGAAGAAGTCCTGGCCCTGGATGGCGGTGGTGCCCTCGTAGAGGGTGTCGATCTTGGCGTCCCGGATGTACTGCTCGATCGGGTACTCCTGGAGGTACCCGGAGCCGCCGAAGGTCTGCAGCGACTGGGCCAGCTGCTCGTAGGACTTCTCCGAGCCGTAGCCCTTGACGATCGGCAGCAGCAGGTCGTTCAGGCGGGTCGCGGCGGTGGCGTCCTCACCCGCGGCCTCCTTGGCGATGATCTCGTCCTGGACGGTCGCGGTGTAGAGCACCAGGGCGCGCATGCCCTCGGCGTACGCCTTCTGCGTCATCAGCGCGCGGCGCACGTCGGGGTGGTGGGTGATGGTGACGCGCGGCGCGGTCTTGTCGGTGAAGGCGGCCAGGTCCGGGCCCTGCACACGCTCCTTGGCGTACTCCAGGGCGTTGAGGTAGCCGGTGGAGAGGGTGGCGATGGCCTTCGTGCCGACCATCATCCGCGCGAACTCGATGATCTTGAACATCTGGCGGATGCCGTCGTGCTTCTCGCCCAGCAGCCAGCCCTTGGCCGGGTGGTTGGCGCCGAAGGTCATCTCGCAGGTGTTGGAGGCCTTCAGGCCCATCTTGTGCTCGACGTTGGTGGCGTAGACGCCGTTGCGCTCGCCCAGCTCGCCGGTCTCCCAGTCGAAGTCGTACTTCGGCACGATGAACAGCGACAGGCCCTTGGTGCCCGGACCGGCACCCTCGGGACGCGCCAGCACGAAGTGCACGATGTTCTCGGACATGTCGTGCTCGCCGGAGGTGATGAAGCGCTTGACGCCCTCGATGTGCCAGGTGCCGTCCGCCTGCTGCGTGGCCTTGGTGCGGCCGGCGCCCACGTCCGAACCCGCGTCGGGCTCGGTCAGCACCATGGTGGAGCCCCACTGACGGTCCACCATGAGCTGTGCGATGCGGTGCTGCTCCTCGGTGCCCTCCTCGTGCAGCACGCCCGCGAAGGCCGGGCCGGAGGCGTACATCCAGACGGCCGGGTTGGCGCCCAGGATGGTCTCGGCGAAGGCCCACAGCAGGGAGCGCGGCGCGGTGGTTCCGCCGATCTCCTCCGGGATGCCCAGCCGCCACCACTCGGCGTCCATGTACGCCTGGTAGCTCTTCTTGAAGGTGTCGGGCACCGGCGCGGTGTTGGTGTCCGGGTCGAAGACCGGCGGGTTGCGGTCGGTGTCCGCGAAGGAGTCCGCCAGCTCGTTCTCGGAGAGCCGGGCGATCTCGTTCAGCACGCTCTTGGCGGTGTCGACGTCCATCTCCGCGAACGGTCCGGTGCCGTACACGGCGTCGCGGCCGAGCACCTCGAAGAGGTTGAACTCGATGTCGCGGAGATTCGACTTGTAGTGGCCCATGGGTACGGCTCCGTAAGGTTCGGGAGGAGACCCAGCGCTTGGAAGCGAGGGACCTCAAACGCAATACCAGCAAGTAGCTACGATGATGCTACCCGTCGGTAATAAGAAGCAACCCCTGACCGCCCATCTGTGACGAGCGTCAATGCGCGGCGCCAGGGCCCCTGCCGTACGTCTACGGGGGCCGCGGTGCCCTTTTTGCGCCGCTCCGGAGGGGCCGGGCGGCCCTGCCGCACGCCCCTGTCGCTCCCCACGGCCCTTCTATGGCTCCCTACGGCTCCTACCGCCACTGCTGCGACGTGTCACTGGTGGTCACCCGGCACACGGCGGGCTTCCCCGGCCCCGCGGACTTCCCCGAGGCGACCTGGCGCTCGCCGTCGAGCAGGATCCGGCAGGAAGCCGTACCGTTCCCGGCCGGCCGCACCTTCAGCCACGCTTCCTCACCCGCGTCCACGACCACCGTCTCGCGCCACGGCAGACGCGTCCTGCCGGTCTCCTCCTCGCGCTCGTCACCGCCGTCGGAGTGCCGGTAGCGCACCTCGTCGGCCCGCGGCGGCCCTCCCGTGGGGGTGGCCTCGTACGTCAGGGACCAGGCGGCCTGCGCGTTCCTGAGCTGGATGGCGCCGAAGAGCATCAGCCCGCAGGCGGTCACGGCGCTGACGGTGAGCAGCACGCCGCCACGGGTGACGCGCGGCTTCGGTCGATCGCGATCGGTCATCGGTGCGGGCCTCGGTCGGTCGGGCGGACTCTGAGCTCTTCCAACGTAGCGGCGTACGTACCGCGCCGACTCAGTACGCTGTGCCGCATGTACGGCTACGACCAGAACGCGGGCGCCGGGCAGCAGCAGTACGGTGCGCCCCCGCCGCAGCACCCGGCCCCCGGCGGCTACGGCGAGCAGCCGCTCTACCCCGAGCCGTCCCCGCCCTCCCTCGCCGACGCGGTGCGTGCCTTCACCACCGGCTCGATGTCGGCGGAGGACTTCCAGGGCATCTTCTCGACCTCCAAGGTCTACTGCCCGCGCGGCGACAACCCCGGGTTCCTGGCGCTGCACAACACGCAGCAGCCGGTCATCCCGATGTTCACCTCGCTCAAGGAGCTGCGCCGGTACGCGGGCAAGGAGTCCAAGTACTTCGTGATCACCGGCGCCGAGGTCCTCGACCTGCTCCCCACCGGCTACGGCTTCGTCCTGGACATGGAGGGCGACCACCGCATGGTCTTCGACGCCAAGTCGGTGGAACAGATGGTCGACTTCGCGATGCGCCGGATGTACGGCTGACATCCGCACGACGGCGGCGCCCCGGGGCGCCGCCGCGCTGCCATCGGTTCCGCGCCAGTCACTCCAGCCCGGCCTGTGCCTTCGACACCAGCTTCCCGTCGGAGAACACGAGCGATGCGTTGCCCAGCCCGTCCGCCGACATGCAGGTGTAGCCGGTCGCCGAGCTGTCCGCGATGTCGGTGTCGGAGTTCTTCTCGCACGTCCCCGCGACGGCCAGGGCTTCCTGCTCGGTCATCCCGGTCCGCAGCCGGTCGTACTTCTCCTTGGTCATCGACCCCTTCCTGGCCGCGTCGCCGCCCAGGCCCACCTGCCCCTTGGCGGCCAGCCGGCCGTTGCTGAAGGTGAACGTCGCCGAGCTGAAGGCTTCGGCGCCCTGGCAGGTCAGCACCTTGCCCCGGACGCCGGCCACCTCGTCCTCCGCCGAGGACTCGCAGGGGCCGGTGATCGCGGTGACCTCGCGCTCGGACATGCCCGTACGGACCCGGTCGTACATCTCCTTGGTGATCTTGCCCTTCCCGGCCGGCGCGGACGGCGACGTCGAGCCGCCGGATCCGCCGCTCTCCTCCTTGCCGCCGTCGGAGCCGCCCATGGAGGCGAACACGGCGATGATCGCGATCACCACCACGACGGCCGCGACGGCCGCGGCGATGCCGCAGGTCATACATCCCTTGCCGCGCTTGCGCCCGGGTGGCGGCGGTGCTGCCGAGTACGGCGAGCCGGGCGGTGCCGGCTGTCCCTGTCCCGAGGCCGCCGGGGGACCCTGGCCCGGCTGCCTCCACCTTTCTCCGTGGCCCGCTGGGTCCTGAGCGGATGCACCCATGCGTCCAGAGTGCGCCGGACACGCGGTCGGCGCGAGGGGCGCGGGAGGGGCGGAAGTGGTGCGCCGGGTACCGCTTTCCGGCACCGCCGTGACCTGCGGCTTCTCCGTCGTAAGGGGCTGGGGAATGACGGACGCCTTGCAGGTTGTTCAGTCTTCAACTAAGTTGAACGGTGAACGACCGAGGAGGCCGTCATGCCCGCAGTGACCGTAGAGAACCCGCTGACCCTGCCGCGGGTATCGGCGCCCGCCGACGCCCGGCCGCGAGCCGTGCTCGCGGTGTCCACCGCGCCGAGCGGTTTCGAGGGGGAGGGCTTCCCGGTACGCCGTGCCTTCGCCGGCATCGACTACACGTACCTGGACCCGTTCATCATGATGGATCAGATGGGCGAGGTGGAGTACGCGCCGGGGGAGCCCAAGGGCACCCCCTGGCACCCGCACCGCGGCTTCGAGACCGTCACGTACCTGATCGACGGCAGCTTCATCCACCGTGACTCGCACGGCGGCGGTGGCGTCATCAACGACGGCGACACCCAGTGGATGACGGCGGGCTCCGGCCTGCTGCACATCGAGGCGCCGCCGGAGGAGCTGGTCATGACGGGCGGGCTCTTCCACGGCCTCCAGCTGTGGGTGAACCTGCCCAAGAAGGACAAGATGATGGCGCCGCGCTACCAGGACATCGGCGGCGGCCAGGTCAAGCTGCTGACCTCGGCGGACGGCGGTGCGCTGCTGCGGCTGATCGCGGGTGACATCGACGGTCACGAGGGGCCGGGCATCACCCACACCCCGATCACGATGATGCACGTCTCGGTCAATCCTGGTGCCGAGGTGACCATCCCGTGGCGCTCGGACTTCAACGCGCTGGCGTACGGGCTGGCCGGCCGCGGCACCGCGGGCCCGCTCGGGCGGCCGTTCCGTACCGGACAGGCCGTCGTGTTCGGCCCCGGCGGCGACTCGCTCACCCTCCGGGCGGACGCCACACAGGAGTCCCGCAGCCCCAACCTGGAGGTCGTGCTGCTCGGCGGGCAGCCGATCCGCGAGCCGATGATGCACTACGGCCCGTTCGTCATGAACACCCACGCCGAACTGGCCCAGGCCTTCGAGGACTTCCAGGCCGGACGGCTGGGGACGGTGCCGGCCGAAGGCCACTGAGCCGGAGACAGCGGGTACGGGCCGACGGTGGTCCGTACCCGCCCGCGGCCGCATCAAGACCGCATCCGCTCGCGGCGGAATGCCGCCCCGCACGGGCGGCCCCGTGATCCACTGGCGGGGTGCGAAACGATCTGAGACCCCCGGACCGTCAGCCGCTGCTCCCGGACCCCGCCCGCCGTGCCGCGGCCTGGTGCGGTGTGGGCCTGCTCGTCGCCGCCGTGGCGGCGGTCGGCGTCTGGCTGTGCGTGACCCTGAGCGCCGCCGTCACCCCCGTTCTGCTGGCACTGCTCGGCAGCGCGCTGCTCGGGCCGGTCTACCGGCGGCTGGTGGCGATGAAACTGAACCGTTCGCTGGCCGCCGGGCTGACCTGCGCCCTGCTGATCGTGGTGGTCGGCGGCGCCGGGTACATCGTCGTCAGCGCGCTGATCGACACCGGCGACCAGATCATCGCCTCGCTCAAGGACGCCGCCAAGGAGGTGTCCCGGCACTTCGGCGCCGCCGGCACCTCACTGGACGACATCGTCTCCAACGCCAAGCCCTTCATAGGGAAGTTCGGCGGCACCGCGGCCACCGGTGTCCTGGAGGGCGTCGGCGTCGTCGCGGCCACCCTCGCCGCGTCCGTACTCGCCCTGTTCCTGACGTTCTTCTTCCTGCGCGACGCGGACAAGGCCGTCCGCGCCCTGCACGACTGGGCGCCCGGCGACTCCGGCCCGGGGCTGGAGCAGATGGCCCGCCGCGGCTACCAGGCCATCGAGGGCTTCATGCGCGGTACGACGCTGATCGCGCTGATCGACGCGGTCGGCATCACCGTCGGCCTGCTGATCCTCCAGGTGCCCGGCGCGTTCGGGCTGGGCGCGCTGGTCTTCGTGGGCGCCTACATCCCGTACCTGGGCTCGTTCCTGTCCGGCTCGGTGGCCGTGCTGGTCGCGTTCGCCGACGACCGGGGCCCGGCCATCGCGATCTGGACGCTGGGCATCGTCCTGGTGGTGTTCTTCCTGGAGGGCCACATCCTCCAGCCGATCGTGCAGAGCCGTACGGTCCAGATGCACCCGGCCATCGTGATGCTGGCGATCACCGCGGGCGCCAGCGTCGCCGGGGTGATGGGGATGCTGCTGTCCGTGCCGCTGACCGCGGCGGCGTTCGGCGTGCTCTCGGAGCTGCGCCGGCACTACGCCGCGGGTTCGGGCAGCGGATCGACCGGCGGGCCGGCCGGGGCGGCGAGGTCCGCCAGTGACGGCTCGGCGCCGCCCGCCGCGTCCTCGTAGAGCTCGAACCACGTCGACTTGCCGTCGCCGCGCGGGTCCACGCCCCACGCGCCCGCCAGCAGTTCCATCAGCACCAGGCCGCGCCCCGAGGAGGCCAGTTCGCCCGGGGTACGGCGGTGCGGCAGCTCGTCGCTGCTGTCGGCGACGTCCACGCGGATCCGGCGGCTGCCCTTCTCGCCGGTGATCTCCGCGACCAGCAGCGCGTCCCCGTCCGTGTGCATCAGCACGTTGGTGACCATCTCGGAGACCATCAGGACGGCCGAGTCGACCTGGTCCTCGTCGGCCCAGTCGTGCAGCACGTCGCGGACCTGGTGACGGGCCTCCGCTATCCGCTCGGGCTCGGCCTGCTTGACGGTCAGCACCGTACGGCGGACGGGCCGGTGCGCCGCCGTGCCGCCCGTACCCACCCCGCAGCTCCCGCCCTCGCGGCACAGCAGCAGCATCGCTATGTCGTCCTCGCGGCGATCCATGAACGGGCCGGTGGTGTGGTACGACGGCGGGCCGTGCACGGCCTGCACGAGCGCGTCGGCGAGCTTCTCCAGGCCCGCCGCGTCCTCCAGGGTCGGCGCGACCACGTCCGTGGCGGTGCCGGACGGGTCCTCGGCCCCGTATGTCTCGATCACGTGGCGCAGCCGCGCCCAGCCCGACTCCAGGTCGTGCCCGCCGGTCTCGATCAGCCCGTCCGTGCAGACCAGCATCGTCTCGCCGGGCTCCAGGACGAGCCGGGTGGTGGGGTAGTCGGTGTCCGGCACGATGCCCAGCGGCAGGCCGCCCGCGGTGGGCCGGACGAGAACGGTCCCGTCGGCCATCCGGATGGTCGGGTCGGGGTGCCCGGCCCGCGCGATGTCCAGCAGGCCGGTCGCCGGGTCCACCTCGATGTAGAGGCAGGTGGCGAAGCGCGGGTCCTCGCCGCCGAACTCGGTGTCGTTGATGCCGGACAGGAAGCGGGAGGCGCGGGAGAGCACCGCGTCGGGGTGGTGGCCCTCGGAGGCGTAGGCGCGCAGGGCGATCCGCAACTGCCCCATCAGGCCGGCGGCCCGTACGTCGTGGCCCTGCACGTCGCCGATGACCAGCGCGAACCGGCCGGACGGCAGCGTGATCATGTCGTACCAGTCGCCGCCGACCTCCAGGCCGCCGCCGGTCGGCACGTACCGCGCCGCCACCGTCATGCCGGGGATGTCCGGATGCACCGTCGGCATCATGCTGCGCTGCAGGCCGTCGGTCAGCTCGCGCCGCGACTCCTGGTCGCCGGCGCGGGCCAGCGCCTGGGCGAGCATCCGGGCGACGGTGGTGAGCACCGAGCGTTCGTCGGGTGTGAAGGCGACCGGCGTGCCGAAGGCCGCCATCCAGGCGCCGATCGTGCGGCCCGCGCTCACCAGGGGCAGGAAGGCCCAGGATGCCCGGCGGAAGGCGGCGGCCAGCGGCCAGGTGGCGGGGTAGCGGCGGCGGTAGTCCTCGGGGGTGGGCAGGTAGACGGCGCGGCCGGTCCGTACCACCTCGGCGGCCGGATAGTCGGTGTCCAGCGGCATGTCGACGAAGGGGGCGAGATCGCCCTGCCGGTGCCCGTGGTGGCCGATGACGGAGATCCGGTCGCCCTCGATGCCGAAGACCGCCAGGCCGTCCGGGCTGAAGCCGGGCATGGACAGGCCGGCGGCGACGCGCAGCACCTCGGCGGTGGAGTGCGCCTCGGCCAGCGCGCGGCCCGCGTCCAGCAGGAACGCCTCGCGCGAGCGGCGCCAGTCGCCGTTGGCCGGGGCGTGCGGGGAGGCGGTTCCGGGCTGGGCCTCGAAGATCTCCTGGACGGTGCCGACCAGCTCGTAGTCCGTGTGGTCGGTGTCGCTGCGCAGGAAGGCGCGGGAGCGGGTGCGGACGGTGCGCAGCACCCGGCCGGCGCTGTCCATGACGCGCAGCCGTGCCTCGGCGATGCTGCTCTCGGTGACGGCGAGGTTGACGATGCCGGTGATCTCGGCGAAGTCGGCGGGGTGGAGGCGGGAGCGCATGGCCGCCTCGGACAGCTCGGTGGGCTCCGCGGGCAGCCCCAGCAGCCGGGCGGTCTCGGCGTCGAGGGTCACTTCTCCCGAGACGTTGTCCCAGCGCCACAGGCCGGTCGCGGTGGCGGCCAGGAGGTCCTTGGTGCGCATTGCATCACTTTATGTGGGTTTGACGGCGGCCGACCAGTGCGGCGGACCCGACCATCATCCCATGGCCCGATTGACGCGCATATGACAACCGCGGGCGGTGGGGTGACCGGTAACCTGGAACGGTTACAGGAAACCCACCCTCCAACTTGCGACGACTTGGATGAGCGATGCATCGGTACCGGTCCCATAACTGTGGCGAGCTCCGAGCCGCGGACGTCGACACCGACGTCCGCCTCAGCGGCTGGCTGCACAATCGACGTGACCTGGGCGGCATCCTCTTCATCGATCTGCGCGACCACTACGGTCTGGTCCAGCTCGTCGCCCGTCCCGGCACCCCCGCCAACGAGGCGCTCGGCTCCCTGACCAAGGAGTCCGTCGTCCGTATCGACGGCAAGGTCAGCGCCCGCGGCGCGGACAACGTCAACCCCGACCTGCCCACCGGCGAGATCGAGGTCGAGGTCACGGCCGTCGAGGTGCTGGGCGCCGCCGAGCAGATCCCCTTCACGATCAACGCCGAGGACGGGGTCAACGAGGAGAAGCGCCTCGAATACCGCTTCCTCGACCTGCGCCGCGAGCGGATGCACCGCAACCTGATGCTGCGCACCGCCGTCATCTCCGCCATCCGGCACAAGATGACCGCGCTCGGCTTCAACGAGATGGCGACGCCGATCCTGTCCGCGACCTCCCCCGAGGGCGCCCGCGACTTCCTCGTCCCGTCCCGGCTGCACGCCGGCAAGTTCTACGCGCTGCCGCAGGCCCCGCAGCAGTTCAAGCAGCTCCTGATGATCGCGGGCTTCGACCGCTACTTCCAGATCGCGCCCTGCTTCCGCGACGAGGACGCCCGCGCCGACCGCTCGCCGGGCGAGTTCTACCAGCTCGACGTCGAGATGAGCTTCGTCGAGCAGGAGGACGTCTTCGGCCCGATCGAGCAGCTGATGACCGAGCTGTTCACCGAGTTCGGCGGCGGCCGCACGGTCACCTCGCCGTTCCCGCGCATCCCGTTCCGCGAGTCGATGCTCAAGTACGGCTCCGACAAGCCGGACCTCCGCGCCGAGCTGGAGCTGGTCGACGTCTCGTCCGTCTTCGCCGGCTCCGGCTTCAAGGCCTTCGCCGACAAGCACGTCCGCGCCCTGGCCGTGCCGGACACCGCCGACCAGCCGCGGAAGTTCTTCGACCAGATGGGTGACTTCGCCGTCCAGCAGGGCGCGAAGGGCCTGGCCTGGGTCCGCGTGGGCGAGTCGAACACCCTGACCGGTCCGATCGCCAAGTTCCTCACCGAGGACGACGTGAAGGCGCTGGTCGAGGCGCTGGACCTGAAGCCCGGCTCCGCCGTCTTCTTCGGCGCCGGCGAGTTCGACGAGGTCTCCAAGATCATGGGCGCGGTCCGCGTCGAGGCGGCCAAGCGCACCGGCCACTTCGTCGAGGGCGAGTTCCGCTTCTGCTGGATCGTCGACTTCCCGATGTTCGAGAAGGACGAGGACACCGGCAAGATCGAGTTCTCCCACAACCCGTTCTCCATGCCGCAGGGCGGCCTGGAGGCGCTGGAGACCAAGGACCCGCTGGACATCCTCGCCTGGCAGTACGACATCGTCTGCAACGGCGTCGAGCTGTCCTCCGGCGCCATCCGCAACCACGAGCCGGACGTCATGTACAAGGCGTTCGCCATCGCCGGCTACGACAAGGACACCGTCGAGGCCGAGTTCGGCGGCATGCTCCGCGCCTTCAAGTTCGGCGCCCCGCCGCACGGCGGCATCGCCCCCGGCGTCGACCGCATCGTCATGCTCCTCGCCGACGAGCCCAACATCCGCGAGACCATCGCCTTCCCCCTCAACGGCAACGCCCAGGACCTGCTCATGGGCGCCCCGTCGGAGGTCGAGGAGTCGCGCCTGAAGGAGCTGCACCTGTCGATCCGGAAGCCGCAGGTCAAGTAGTTCATACGTACGTGTGAAGGGCCCGCGATCGGATGATCGCGGGCCCTTTCGCGTGCCACGCTGCGGGGGGGATGGCGACACACGAAGCGGCTCCGGCCGCGGCGGACAGCGAAGACGTACACGCGAGTGTCCTGAGCCAGGAGCAGTTCGAGGAGCTGGCTCGCTTCGGTGAGCGCGTGGACGAGGCGCTGCGCCTGGAGTTCGTCAACGGGAGGATCCGGGAGAAGCCCATGCCGGACGGCGACCATGCAGAGATCATCGCGTGGTTGACGCGTCTGTGCATGAAGGCCGATGAGGGATGGTGGCTTCACGCGGGACGGGGGCTGCGGGTCGGGACGTACCGCAAGAGCAATGCTCGCCCTACCGGCTGCCTCGCGCCGAGCGAGAACTTCGTCGGCCAGGGCGGGTGGACGGACGCCGAGGGAGTGCTCATGGCCGTCGAGATCACCTCCCGTGACCACGCCGCCGATCGCCGGGACCGCGTGGAGAAGCCGAAGGCGTACGCCGAGACCGGCATCCCGGTGTACCTGCTGATCGACCGGGACACCTGCGAGGTCAAGGTGCACTCGCAGTCCGACGGCGGCCGCTACGAGATGCTCCTGACGGTGCCGTTCGGGAAGACGGTCGCCCTGCCGGACCCGGTGGGCATCGAACTGGACACCGAGCCGCTGAAGGGCTGGGTGCGCTGAGGCGGCGTATCGGCGAGGGAGCTGGGGAGGGTTCTGCGGGCGTCGCGTTGACGGTTCATTGGACGGCCGGATGGCCCGCATATACAGTTTTTGTAGACTGATATATGGGGAGTGATCGGTATGTCGAAACTTTTGCTGGAGGTCGACGACGAGGCGCTGGCGGAAGCCGCGAAGCTCCTCGGCACGAAGACCAAGAAGGACACCGTCAACATGGCGCTGATGGAGGTGGCCAAGCGGCGTAGTCGGGCCATAGCGCTCGCCAAGCTCAGGAAGAGGGGTGCGCGCGGCGACTTCGATCTTCTCCTCGACAAGAGGAACTACCGCGGGTGAAGAACTCGTACCTGATCGACACTTCGGCCGCCGTACGACTGCTGAGCAGCGAAGCGTATGACGATCACTGGGCAGAACCTATGGTCAACGGCTTGATCGCCATGTGCGACCTCACGGAGATCGAGGTTCTCTGCTCGGCGAGGTCGCGCCGGGACCGGGATGGCATACAGGAAGAACTGCGCCAGGCGTTCGTCTGGGCCCCCGTGCCCGACCTGGTCTTCCAGCGAGCCCGTGAGGTGCAGCAACTCCTCACCGACCACGGCGAACACCGTTCCGCCGGCCCGGTCGACCTGATCGTTGCCGCCACCGCGGAACTCTCCGGCATGACGCTTCTGCACTACGACCGTGACTTCGACACGGTCTCCCGGCGTACCTGCCAGCCGTCCTGCTGGCTGGCGGAGCCGGGCGTGGAATCGAAGCGGGAGACATGACGGGGGCCCGGAACCGGTGACCGGTTCCGGGCCCCTCGGCCTACGTCGTCCGCGTGCCTACTCCGCCGCGCCGAACCGCTCCCGGTACGCCGCCAGGTCATCCTCCGTGATCTTCGCGAAGAGCACCGGCGGGACCGTGAACGCCGTACCCGCCGGGACCGAGGCCAGCGCCCGCGCCTCCTCCGCCGTGACCCAGGCCGCCGTGTCGCCGTCGAGCGCGAACGCGCCGCGCATCGCCTTCGCCGCCGCCGGGATGAACGGCTCCGAGACGATCGCGTACAGGTGGATCAGGTTCATCGCCGTACGCAGCGTCAGCGCCGCCGCTTCCTGGTCGGTCTTGATCTCCAGCCAGGGGGCCTTCTCCTCCAGGTAGGAGTTGCCCGCGCTCCACAGCGCCCGCAGGGCCGCGGCCGCCTTGCGGAACTGGAGGGCCTCCATGTGGCCCTCGTACTCCGCCAGCAGCTCGGCGATCTGCTCGCCCAGCTTCGCCTCGGCCTCCCCGGCCGCCGCGCCCGCCGGCACCTCGTCGCCGAAGCGCTTGCGGGAGAAGGACAGCACCCGGTTGACGAAGTTGCCGAGGGTGTCGGCCAGGTCCTTGTTGACCGAGGAGGAGAACAGCTCCCAGGTGAAGGACGTGTCGTCGGACTCCGGCGCGTTGGCGATCAGGAAGTAGCGCCAGTAGTCGGCGGGCAGCAGCTCCAGCGCCGCGTCGGTGAAGATGCCGCGCCGCTGCGAGGTGGAGAACTTGCCGCCGTAGTACGTCAGCCAGTTGAACGCCTTGAGGAAGTCGACCTTCTTCCACGGCTCGCGGGTGCCCAGCTCGGTGGCCGGGAACATCACCGAGTGGAACGGGACGTTGTCCTTGGCCATGAACTCCGTGTAGCGCACGTCGTCGGCCTCGTACCACCACGACTTCCAGTCGCGGTTCGCCGGGTCGGCGTCCGCCCACTCCTTCGTCGAGGCGATGTACTCGATCGGCGCGTCGAACCAGACGTAGAAGACCTTGCCCTCGGCGGCCAGCTCCGGCCACACGTCGGCCGGCACCGGCACGCCCCACTCCAGGTCACGGGTGATCGCCCGGTCCTGGAGGCCCTCGGTCAGCCACTTGCGGGCGATGGACGACGCCAGCGTCGGCCAGTCCTCGCTGCTGTCGTCGATCCACTGCTCGACCTCGCCCTGGAGCTTGGACTGGAGCAGGAAGAGGTGCTTGGTCTCGCGCACCTCCAGGTCGCTGCTGCCGCTGATCGCCGACCGGGCGTCGATCAGGTCGGTCGGGTCCAGGACCCGGGTGCAGTTCTCGCACTGGTCGCCGCGCGCCTTGTCGTAACCGCAGTGCGGGCAGGTGCCGACGATGTAGCGGTCCGGGAGGAAGCGCTCGTCGGCGATCGAGTAGACCTGCCGGATGGCGCGCTCCTCGATGAAGCCGTTCTCGTGCAGCTTGCGCGCGAAGTGCTGGGTCAGCTCCACGTTCTGCTGCGAGGAGCTGCGCCCGAAGTGGTCGAACTGCAGATGGAAGCCGTCGTAGATGGCCTTCTGCGCGTCGTGCTGCTCGCCGCAGTACGCGTCGACGGACTGGCCGGCGTCCTTGGCCGCCAGCTCGGCGGGCGTGCCGTGCTCGTCCGTCGCACAGATGTAGAGCACCTCGTGGCCGCGCTGGCGCATATACCGCCCGTACACGTCGGCCGGGAGCATGGACCCCACCATGTTGCCCAGGTGCTTGATCCCGTTGATGTACGGAAGGGCGCTGGTGATGAGGTGTCGAGCCATTGCCGGCTGCTCCCAAGTCGCTACGGTGAGTGAGGTTTTGTTCTACGGAACGTCAATATCGTACTGGACGGGTACGGGGCGACCGCGCCCGGTTTTCCGCGCTCGGTACGGTCCTTGATCGTCTCTTTCGGGCGGTCAGGGCCGGCGGGCCACCACGAGCCCCCAGCCGGGGCTGCCGTCGGGGCGACGGGCGGCTCCCCGCACCGGCCGGAGCTCCACGGTGAACCCCGCCGTGCGCAGATCGGCCCGTATGTCGCGCAGCGCGCAGGTCCGGTAGTACATGACGAACGGGGGACGCCACAGCGCGTTCCGTGCGCGCATCACCGCGTCGAAGCCGAGCAGGGTCCAGTACAGCGCGGAGCGGGGGTGCGGGGGCGCGGCGATCGGGAAGGCGAAGGTCCCGCCCGGACGCAGCGCCCGGTGCACACCGGCGAAGACCGCGGCGCGCTCGGCGGGCAGGAAGTGGCCGAGGGCGCCGAAGGTGACGGCCAGGTCGAAGGCGGCGGGGAAGGGGAGGGCGCGGGCGTCGGCGCGTACGTACGCTGCGGTGGGGCCGGTGGGGCCGGTGGGGCCGGTGGGGCCGGTGGGGCCGGTGGGGCCGGTGGGCGGGGCTTCCGTGGCGGGACCGGTGGATGGCCCCTCGGTGGTGGGGTCGGCGGGCGGACCCGTCGTGGGCTCCCGACCCGTCGTGGACTCCGGACCGACCGTGGGCTCCGGACGGACTGTGGGCTCCTGCGCGCTCCGCGCCGCCGCGAGCATCCCCGTACTGAAGTCGGCCCCCACGATCCGCTCCCGGCACAGGGACCGCAGCACGCCCATGCCCGCTCCCGTGCCGCAGCAGACGTCGAGCCCGGACCCGAACGGGCCGAGGCCCCGCAGCGCCTCCGCCGTCGCGTCGAGAATCCGGTCCGGCGTACGGAACGGTGTGTGATCGAACTTCGGGGCCAGCAGGTCGTAGCCGCGCTCGACGGAGGAGAGCGCCTGCACGGTCAGCTCGCGGAGCGTCGGTCCCTCGGGGGTGAACACGGGGCCAGCGTACTGAGGTCGGCTCTCCGCCATGGACCGTTCCGCGTGCGGACTGCGATGCCGGGGGCTGCTGACGCTGCTGATGTTGCTGGGACTACTGGGACTACTGGGACTGCTATGGCTGTCGGCGGTCCCGGCGGGCGTTGAGCCGGGCGGCCTGGCGCGTCAGGTGGTCGCGCTCGGCGAGGTTGGGCGCCTTTCGCGCGGCCTCCGCGTACAGCCGCGCCGCCGTCGCCGGGTCGCCGTCCCGCTCGTGGAGGTACGCCGCCACCGCGGCATGGCGGGGCAGCGAGGCGTCCAGCTTCGCGAGCGCTGCCATCCCGGCCCGCGGCCCGTCGGCCTCACCGACGGCCACCGCGCGGTTGAGCCGTACGACCGGGCTGTCGGTCAGGCGCGCCAGCTCGTCGTACCACTCGACGATCTGCATCCAGTCGGTCTCCGCCGCGGTGGGCGCGTCGGCGTGGAGGGCCGCGATGGCGGCCTGGGCCTGGAACTCGCCGAGCCGGTCGCGGGCGAGCGCCGCCTGCAAGATCCCGACGCCCTCCGCGATCGCCCCGGTGTCCCACCGGCCCCGGTCCTGCTCGGCGAGCGGCACCAGACTGCCGTCGGCCGCGGTACGGGCGGCACGGCGTGCGTGGTGGAGCAGCATCAGGGCGAGCAGGCCCGCCACCTCGGGGTGGTCGATCACGGCCGCGAGCTGCCGGGTGAGCCGGACGGCCTCGGCGGCGAGGTCCAGGTCGCCGGAGTACCCCTCGTTGAAGACCAGGTAGAGGACGCGCAGCACGGTGGCGACGTCGCCGGGCCGATCGAGACGTACGCCGGACACGGTCCGTTTCGCCCGGCTGATCCGCTGCGCCATCGTCGCCTCGGGCACCAGATAGGCGCGGGCGATCTGGCGGGTGGTGAGCCCGCCGACCGCCCGCAGCGTGAGCGCGACCGCGGACGACGGCGACAGCGACGGGTGGGCGCACAGGAAGTACAACTGGAGCGTGTCGTCCGCCGCGGGCGCGGGCCCGGGCGCCGGCTCCTGGTCGACGAGGTCCTCCCGGCGGCGGCGGGACGCGTCCGCCCGGGCCGCGTCGAGAAGCCGGCGCCAGGCCACCGTGACCAGCCAGCCCTTGGGATGGCGCGGCTGGTCGTCCGGCCAGCCGCGGACCGCCTCGACCAGAGCCTCCTGTACGGCGTCCTCGGCCGCCGCGAAGTCGGCCCCGCGGCGGACGAGGACCCCGATCACGCTCGGCGTGAGGCTCCGCAGCAGGGCCTCGTCCATCCGCGTCACCTGGGAGGTCACTCCGTGACGGTGGGCGGCGCGGCCAGGAACGGGCGCACCTCCAGCCACTCGTGAATCGGCTTCCCGCCCGCCCCGGGAGCGGCCGACAGTTCGCCGGCCAGCTCGACGGCGCGCTCGTAACGGTCGACGTCGATCACCATCCACCCGGCGATGAGGTCCTTGGTCTCGGCGAACGGCCCGTCGGTCACCGGCGGACGGCCCTCCCCGTCGTACCGGACCCACGCCCCCTCGGAGGCGAGTGCCTGACCGTCCACGAACTCGCCGGTCTTCTCCAGCCGGTCCGCGAAGTCCTGCATGTACTGCATGTGGGCGGAGATCTCTTCCGGCGTCCACTGGTCCATGGGCACGTCGTTCACCGGGGCCGGCGCGCCACGGTAGTGCTTCAGCAGCAGGTACTTGGCCATCGTGGGTCTCCTCGGAGTGGTGCGGCCCATTGTGGTCGCGTTCACTACGGGGACGGAGCCGATCGGGAGTTCTCGACATGGGTGGCCAACATTTTTTCGGGCCCGCGGTACGAGTCCCTCAGCGCGAACCCCGCAGTGCCCGAAGCCGTCACCCGGGCTTCGCCCCCGCCTCTGCCTCCGCCCTCGCCCCAGGCCCAGGCCCATCCCCAGCCCCATCCCCGTGCTTCGGCGCCCTCCCATTCACCAGTACGCCCGCGACGACCCCCGCCAGCAGCATGATCCCCGCGCCCCACCCGATGGCCACGGTGAACCCGTGCACGACACCGTCCTTGACGACCCCCTCCCGCATCGCGGGCGTCAGGCGCCCGCCCGCCTCCTTCGCAGCCGTGGCCAGATGAGTTCCGATGTACGTGGCACTCGTCGACGTGGCGATGGTGTTCAGCAGCGCCGTGCCGATCGAACCACCCACCTGCTGAGCCGTGTTGACGGTCGCGGAGGTCACCCCCGAGTCCTGCGGCGCGACGCCCGCCGTGGCCGTGGACATCACCGGCATGAAGATCAGGCCCATCCCGAGCCCGACCAGCAACTCCGACGGCAGCACATGCGAGACGTACGCGGGTTCGGCGGTCAACGTCGTCAGCCAGAACAGCCCCGCCGCCGCGAACACCGCGCCCGGCACCATCAGCACGCGGGGCGGCAGGTGGTGCAGCAGCCGTGCCGATATCTGTGTCGACCCCACAATGATCGCCGCCGTGATCGGCAGAAACGCCAGGCCCGTCTTCACCGGCGAATACCCCAGCACCACCTGGAGGTAGTACGTCATGAAAAGGAACATCCCGAACATGGCGATGACCGCCAACGCCATGGTCAGAAACGCCCCCGCACGATTCCGGTCCCGCACGATGTGCAACGGCAGCAACGGTGAACGCGCCCGCCCCTGCCACCACGCAAAAACGGCCAACAACAGGGCCCCACCCACCAGCAGCCCGATAACCATCGCATCCCCCCAACCCCGCGGCTGCGCCTCACTGCACCCGTAAACGATCGCGACCAGCCCACCACACCCCAACACCACGCCGGGAACGTCCAGCCGAGCTTCCCCATGCCCCCGCCGGTCGTGCAGAAAGACCCAGGCCCCCGCGATGGCCACCACCGCGATCGGCACATTCACGTAGAGACACCAGCGCCAGTCCAGATACTCCGTCAGCAACCCGCCGGCTATCAGCCCGATGGCCGACCCGCCACCCGCAATGGCGCCGTAAATCCCGAACGCCTTGCTCCGCTCTTTCCCGTCCGTGAAGGTCGTCGTCAACAACGACAACGCGGACGGTGCCAGCACAGCAGCGAACGCCCCCTGCAACGCCCGGGCCCCGAACAGCAACCCCTGCCCGGACGCCGCCCCACCCAGCGCGGAAGCGACCGCGAACCCCACCAGCCCGATGACGAACGACCGCTTCCGCCCCACCAGGTCAGCGATCCGCCCACCCAGCAACAACAGCCCACCAAACGCAAGCGTGTATGCCGTGATCACCCACTGCCGGTTCGCATCCGACATGTGCAACTCCCGCTGCGCGGACGGCAAGGCGATATTCACGATCGTCGCGTCCAGCACAACCATCAACTGAGCCACGGCAATGACGACGAGCCCCCACCACCGCCGCGGATCAGGCTCCCCTGCCGTATCCGTCCGTTCCCGCGTCCGGCTCTGACCCTGACCCTGGCTCATGAATACCCGCCTCCGCCGTGGACAACGGACAGCGGTCACCCATCGGGCGAGCACCGCAGCCCGAAACCAGCGTAGGCGCTGGCCCGCCCCCTCGCCTGTCGGCCGCCCGGGCTCCGGTTATGGCCCGGTCGGTACCTTGGTCTCGGTACGGATCCGGTCCGTCTTTTCCGCGAGTGCTTCCAGGTCCACCGAGAACGGATCGGCGTCGACCCGCTCCGCGTCGGTCTCCATCACATTCCCGGTCGTACTCGAATCCGCCCAGGTGCAGAACGGCGCGGTAAATTTTTGGCCCATCTGCCGCTTCACGAAGACACCGCAATACACCGGTTCCTCGGTGCCGTGCGGCCGCTCTTCGCGCTTCGGCACGACCAGTTCGCCGCCGCTGCTCTCCATTCCGTGAATCGTCTGCTTGACGGCCTCCATCGGGTCGCTGACGGAGCCGTACATCGAGAGCAGCACCAGTGACTTGGCGCCGGACTGGTATTGCCCGTCCACCGTGGTCATGCGGTGAGCGTACGAGCCGTTGCGCGGGACCTGGGCGCCCACCGTGTCACTCAAATTCTTAGTGAGGGTGTATTTCCCGTCCACGGGGGCCTTCGGCACCACCGTCTTGTAGTTGGGCCCACCCTCGCGGGATTCGTCATTAGGGTGCGGTAGATGCCCACCGTCTCGGTGAACCATCTCCCGAAGCGCTCCTCGTCGAAATGCAGGCAGCGCCCGAGGACGAAGCCCAGGCCGAGATCCGTCCAAGAGATGTGGGCGGCCCGGCTGAGGCGGGCCGGGTGCAGGAGGACACGCTCCCTCTCGGCCACACGTCGCCCGGGCGAGGAGTCACAACATAAGTTCAGTTTGGGCGGTGTCGTGCATCTGCGCCTCTCTTACTGAATCGGTTCGGATTGAAAGGCGGCTTGGAATGCTTCATCCGTCAGCTTCCCATGAATCCACAACCTGAGTGCTTGTCTTTGTCGACGGTCCATGGTGAAAGCATGCGTGCAGCACCGGTAGAACAAGGATGGGCGTTCGGTTACGTACCATCCGTCCCGTCGTGCTATCAGGTATGCTTCGGCAGGATTTCGCCTTTTGGGCAAGGCTTGCTGCAATTGCAACAAGTTTTCATCGAATTTGGAACTCGGCCGGATGTGGACTCCGTAAGCCTCGCCAACCTGTTCGCAGAACGAAGCTGATGCGTACGGGAGAGTGAACCTTACCCACCAGTCAACCGCGACTGGGCTGAGGAGGTTCGTAAAGAGCGTTTGGAGGCTCTGGTCGATGGCTCCTATCCGCTCGACCATTTCGGCAGTAGCTGTCGGTTCGTACCGGTGTAGCTGGGGGATTGCTTTCTTCAGTGTGCTCCTGAGGGTGAGTTCGTTCTGGTAGTCCTCAAGGTCCCATGGGTACCCTTGCCGACAATCCACTTCGAATGTATTCCACCTGTCAATCGCTTGGGTTGGTGAAATGTCGTGAGTCCATCCCAGTGAGTGGAAAGTCTGATTGAAGTGCGAGGCGAAAGGCGAAGATTTAGCGTTCACTTTCATTTTCCATGTACTCGCGAGGGTTGTCCGGTCGGAAGTATGTGTTGATTTTACCGTCTTGCATGATGATCAGTCGCCCTTCCTTGTCCATGCGGAGTATCGCGCCGTCTCCGCTGCGCACAATCTCTCGGGCGCCCTCGGGTAGCGGGTCACGAGAAAGGGCTTGCGAGTCCCTTTGGTATCTGACAAATCCGTCGTCGGTTGGACTTTGGTCTTGGTATTCGGGCATGTCCGGTCTGCCGTTGGGCTTCCCGTCGCCATACACGTGCTTATCGTACTTCTCGTCGATCTTCGCCATGTTCCATTCGCATGGGGAGAGGCCGAGTGGGTCGACGAATATGTGCGGATTTGATACGTAGGTAGCCGGATTATCTGCGGGCCTCAGGCCGAGTGGATCGCGCGATATAAAGCGAGCTGTGTGCGGGTCGTAATGACGTTGAAGATTGTAATGAAGGTGTGTCTCCAAGTCGAAATACTGCCCAGGGAACCGAAGCGGCGTATACGCCGTGGCGCCCGCGTTCCAGGTGGTGGTGCCCCAGAGGGTAGGGCGCGACTGCCACGCCACCTCGCCCGTCTCGGAGACCAGCTCCGTAGGCGTGCCCACCAGGTCCGTGACGATGGCGAAAAAGCGTTCGTCCACGACCCGTTGGGGAGCGGCGGACAGGTCGCCTGTGGTGAGTTTGCGTTCCGTTTGGGTCAGGGGAGTCAGGCCCTCGTGGTCCCAGGTGAGGGTCAGGGACTGGGGGGAGGTGGGGGTTGTGGTGGATTGTTCGGTGAGGGTGGGGCCGTCCCAGGTGAAGCGGGTGGATTCGAGGGGCGTGGAGCCGTCCGGGGACAGGCGGTGTTTGGCGGTGCGGCGGCCCAGTGGGTCGTAGGTGTAGTGCCAGAGGGCGCCGTCGGGGGTGGTGACGGTGGTGAGGCGGTCTTCCGCGTTCCAGGTGTAGTGCCAGGTGTCGGGTTTACGGGAGAGGCGGGTTTTCTGGCGGAGGGTGACGCGGCCGAGGGCGTCGTGTTCGTAGCGGATCGAGCCGGCTCGGTTGATGCGGGTGCCGGTGTAGGAGCGAGGCCCTTGTGCGGCGGCGCCGGGGTGTTCGGCGGGCCAGGTGGCGTGGGTCTGGTTGCCGGACTCGTCGTAGGCGTAGGTCTCCGACCAGTCGGCGGCGTTGACGGCCGTGACGCGGCCCGCGCGGTCGAGGTCGAAGGTGCGGTGGCCGCGGGCGGAGTCGTCGAGTCCGGTGAGGTTGCCGTCCGGGCGGTAGGTGTAGGTGCGGGAGAGGAGAGGGGGGAGGGGAGCTTGGGGTGAGGTAGGGGAGGAGGAAGGGGAAGAGGAAGAGGTGAGGGACTGGGAGGTGAGGCGGCCTGTGGGATCCCAGGACTGGATGAGGGTGAGGGCGTCGGAGAGGTGGCGGGTGGTTTCGCGGCCGGCGGCGTCGTGGTCGAAGGCGAGCGGGTGGCCGGAGGCCGACATGTGGGTGCGGTTGCCGACGGCGTCGTAGGCGTAGGTGGTGGTGGCGCCGGTGGGCGTCGTACGGGAGGTACGGCGGCCGAGGGCGTCGTAGGTGAAGGAGAGGGTGCGGCCGTCGACGGTTTCGGTGGTGACGCGGCCGAGGGCGTCGCGGGTGTAGGTGATGGACGCGTCGGGATTGGCGGTGCGCAGGAGGCGGCCGGCGATGTCGTACTCGTAGGTGGTGACGAGGCCCGCGGCGTTCTTCTCGGCGAGGTGGTCGAGGAGGGTGTGGGTGTAGGTGGTGACCTGGCCCAGCGCGTCGGTACGACTGGTGAGCCGGCCCGCCGCGTCGTGCGTGTAGGCGAGGACGCGGTCGTCGAAGTCGGTCTCGGAGGACAGGCGGCCGGCGCTGTCGTAGGCGTAGCTCCAGGTCAGGCCTTTGGGGTTGGTGACCTGGGTCAGGCGTAGTTCGGTGTCGTGGGTGAAGGTGTGACGGGTGCCGTCCGGGTCGGTGCGGGCCGCGAGCAGGTCGAAGTGGGTGTATGCGAAGCGGGTGACCTGGCCGATGGCGTCGGTGTGGGAGGTGCGGTTGCCCTCGCCGTCGTACGTCCAGTGTTCGGCGGCGCCGGTGGGGTCGATGCGGGTGGCGAGCTGCCCCTCGACGGTCCAGATGAGGTGGGTGGTCTCGCCGAGCGGGTCCGTGACGGAGGTGATGCGGCCGAAGGCGTCGCGCCGGTAATGGGTGCGGGCGCCGAGGGGGTCAGTGGTGGAGAGCGGCAGGCCCGCTTCGTTGCAGTAGAGGCGGGTGGTGTTGCCGAGGGCGTCGGTGACGGAGGAGAGGTGACCTCGGGCGTCGTACGCGTAGTGCGTGGTCGCGCCTGCGGGGTCCGTGGAGGAGGTGCGGTTGCCGCCGAGGTCGTAGGTGTGGGACCAGGTGGTTCCGTCCGGCCCCGTGGTGGTGAGCGGCTGGCCGAGGCCGTTGTACGTGGAGGTGGTGCGGCTGCCGTCGGGGAGGGTGACCTCCGTGGGGCGGCCGTCGTCGTACGTGAAGCGGGTCGTGCGGCCCAGCGGGTCGGTCACGGACAGCACGCGGTGCAGGGCGTCGCGGACCGTACGGGTCGTGGCACCGGTGGGGTCGGTGGAGGCGACGATCTGATGGTGGTCGTTCACCAGGTGCCGGGTCACCTGGTCGTGGGAGTTGTGGTGGAGGTTGGTGCGCAGACCCGTGTCGGGGTCGGTGTCGCCCCAGGTGAAGTGCGCCCGCAGGTGGCCTTCGGTGCCGCTCTGCCAGATGCAGCGGTGCCGGTCGTCGTAGGCGTAGCTGTACGAGCTGTTGTTGGTGTCCGTCCACGATGTGATGCGGTCGGCGGTGTCGTAGGTGAAGCGCAGCGGCCGGCCGGAGGAGTTGGTGACGGTGGTGAGGTTGCCGGTTTCGTCGTAGCCGTAGCGGCGGATGAGCTGATCGCCGCCGCCGGGGGCCGCTCCTGCCAGGTGGAGGGCGGTGATGCGGCCCGCCTCGGTCGTGAACACCAGGCGGTAGCCGGCGCTGTGGGTGATGGCGGTCGGTGTACCGGTCTCGTCGTAGTCGAAGGTGTGACGGTTGCCGCGGCGGTCGGAGATCTCGTCGAGGACGGCGGTGTCGTCGGTGTACGTGGTGAAGTACCAGCGGGTCCCGCCGACCGGATCGGTGAGGAAGTAGTCGCCGTCCGGGGTGCGCTCCAGCGGGTGGCCTTCGCCCTCGACGGGGAGGGAGGGGACGCCGACGGCCGGATGCGGGTAGGCGAGCAGGTTGCCTTCCTCACCGATGAGGACGACGCCCTCGGCGTCGATCTCCAGACGCTGGTCGACGGTGCTCATCCAGGTGGGGCCGAACCAGCGGCCGGTCCGGTAGGACGACTCGAAGGTGCGGCTGAAGGCGAGCGGGAGGCTGCCGGGCAGGGTGATGTCGGTCTGCGGCAGGATCATGCGGCCGGTGGCCATGTCGATCGGGTCGCTGCCGAAGACCTTGCACCAGGAGCGGCGGGCGCGGTCGCGAAGGGCGGTCTTGCCGCCTTCCTTGACCGCGGCGCGCGCGGAGTCCTTGGCGGCCCCCTTCGCGCCGGCTTTGGCGGCGCCCTTGACCAGGCCACCGGCCCCTTTGCCGCCCACGAGGTTGCCGATCAGAGCCCCTGTCGCGTCCCCCGGGTCGCTGCCCCACCCCGTACCCAGCAGGGCCTTGGGCAGCCGCTCGGGGTGGGCCGCCGTGGTGGTGAGTCCCATCAGCGTGGTGGAGAGGTTGGACATGTACTGGAAGGGGTGGGTGAGGTTGTAGATGTCCAGCGGGTTGACCGTACGGACCAGTTCCACCGTTTCCGCCCCGGTCCTGAGGACACCCCCTGCCAGGTGCATGAGCTGGATGCCGCCGGACACCGCCCCGTCCGACACGTCGGAGAGGAACTGCTGGCCGAACTTCGGCTCCCGGGGCGCGTGGGCCAGCGCTTGGCTGATGGCGTGCTGAGCGCGCTCGGCAGCCTCGTCCCGCTGGTGGCGGGCGTTCTTGAGCAGTTCCTGGGCGGCCTTGCGCCCTTCCGCGCCGGGGTCGGAGAAGGCGCCCGGCTTCTGGGGCTTCTGCCCCGGGTCGGCGTTCTTCTCCAAGGCGGCGTTGTACGCGTCCGCCTTGGCGTTGTACGAGTCGACCTCGGCCTGGTGGGCGTCCATGGCCTTCTTGGTGGCGTCCTGCGCGGCCTGGTACTTGTGGATGGCCGTCTCGGCCTTGCTCTGGGCCCAGGAGACCGTCTCCCCGTACGCGTGCAGGGCCTTGCCTGCTGCTTCGCAGGCGTCCGCCGCCTGCATCCACTGCTTCGGGTGGGCGTCGAACTCCTCGTGGAAGCTGTCCGCCGCCTTGCCCTCCCAGCCGCCGGAGTCCAGCTTGCGCAGGCCTTGGCCGACCCGTTCGAAGGCGGCGTAGAAGTCCTTCAGGTGCGCAGCGGATTCGTTGATCGCGGAGGCGTCGCCGTGGACCAGGTCCTTGGGGTCGTCGGTCTCGCCCAGGTTCCGCTCGTCGACGTGGGCGCCGAGGTTGTCGGCAACGTCCTCGCCCGCGGAGCGGACCTTGTCGGCCACTCCTTCCGCGCCGACCGAGTCCAGGGCGCATGCCAACGGGTGCCCGGTGTGCTTCCCCTGGCGAGGGCGAAGCGGCTGAGCGCGTCCTCGTCCGTGAATGCGTAGAGCCAGCGTATTCCGCCCCATTCAGCGGACATGAGCCCGTCGTCGGTTACGGGCACCAAGACGCTCGTGCGGCGGAATTCCCCGATCAGTGCCGGTGGGTCGCCGTCGTGCGCGTACATGTCGGCGATTTCTTCGGTCAATGACATAGCGATCCCCCTACCCCCGTGTGGTCAACGCCGTAACACTCTTACACATGGCACTGACGGTGGAGCTGGGAGTTGTGGGAACCGGCTGGGCCGCGGTCGCCGTGAAGGGTTCAACCAAGGGGTGGTGGCGGAAATGCCGTCGGGGGGGGGGGGGGGGGGGGGGGGGGCGGGGCGGCCCGGGGGGGGGGGGGGGGGGGGGGGGGGGGGGGGGGGGGGGGGGGGGCCGGCCCGCGCCCGACGGGTGGTGCGGGGGAGTGCAGGGGTGGTGCGTCAGGCGGGGAGGATGCCGGCGGAGCGGGCTTCCTGGAGCCAGGCGGGGAACTCGACCATGAGCTGCTGGTAGAGGTCGGCGTCGGCGAGGGCGCGCGGGTCGCGGCCGGCGTGGAAGAAGCCCGCGTTGTCGACCACGCGCTTCTCCGGTACGGCCAGGTCGTCCAGCTTGCGGAGGAAGTCGAAGCCCTTGGCGTCCGGGTCGCCGAAGCCGACGAACTGCCAGAAGATGGGGAGCTTCGCGGCCTCGCAGAGCGCCTTCTCGGCGGCCGGCTTGGACGTGGGGGCGCCGTCCGTCTGGAAGATGACGAAGGCGGGGTCGCTGGCACCGGACTTCTCGTAGTGCTCGATCACGGCGTTGATCGCCCAGTGGTAGTTCGTACGGCCCATGTGGCCGAGGCCCGCGTGCAACTCTTCGATGCGGCCCGCGTAGTTGGTCAGGTCGAGGTCGGCGGTTCCGTCGACATCGGTGGAGAAGAAGACCACCGGGACGGTGCCGTCGTCGTCGAGGTTGGCGGACAGGCCGAGGGCCTGCTCGGCCAGGTGCTGGACGGTGCCGTCCTTGTAGTAGTTGCGCATCGAACCCGAGCGGTCGAGGACGAGGTAGACCGCGGCGCGCTGGGTGGCCAGACCCTGCTTCTCCAGGGAGACCCGGGCCGCCTTGTAGAGACTGACGAGGGCGGGGGCCTGGGCTTCGACCTTGGTCAGGGAGGTGGGGGCGGAGGGGGAGGTGGGGGTGGGTTCTGTCTCGGTTACGGGTTCGGGTTCGGGTTCGACGGTCGGCTCGGGGGCCGTGTCGGTTACGGGTTCGGGCTCGACGGTCGGCTCGGGGGCCGTCTTGGCTACGGGCGCGGGTTCGGGCGTGGCCTCGGGTTCGGGCGTGGTCTCGGGCTCGGTCTTGGCTACGGGCTGGGGTTCCGCCGCGGCTTCGGGCTCTGCCTTCGCTTCGGGCTCCGGCTCGGCCAGGGCCCCCGGCTCGGTGTCAGGTTCCGGCTTGGCCGCGGCCACCGGTTTGGTCTCAGGCGCAGCCTCGGCCACGGTCTCCGGTTTGGCCGCGGCCTCCGGCTTGGTGTCAGGCGCCGTCTTGGCCACGGCTTCCGGCTTTGCCTCGACGACGGCCTCGACCACGGCCTCCGGCTCCGCCTTCGCCGCCTCCGGTCCGTGCTTCGCCTCGCCTTCGGCCTTGGCCTCGGTCTCCGCCTTCGCCTCCGCCTTCGCCTCGGTCTCCGCCTTGGCTGCCGTCTCCGCCTCCGCCCCCCGCGTCGGCTTCGGTGCGTCGAATGCCTGGGAGACGAGGTCGGAGGCCGAGTCCTCGGCGGGGGACGTGGTGTCCGTGCGGGTGGTCTGGGCGGGGAGGGCGGCGGCCGGGGGGTCGGCGGGGGCGGTGCGGGCCGTGGGGACGGCGGGGTCGCGGGGCGTGGCGGGTTCCGGGGTGGCCTCTTCGCGGGCCTCCGGGATCGTCGCCGTTTCCGGCGCCTTGGTGCCGCTCGCCGCGGTGTTCGATTCCTCGCGGGCCGCCTTGGAGCGACCGAAAGCGTTGCGCAGCAGACTCCGAATGCCCATCGGCGAACCTCTCTAGCGTGTGTGGGGTGCGGCGAATGTCCGAGAAGCGCGGACATGTCCCTGACCAGGCCGGACACGTAAGGGTAGCCGCCTGGGCCGGTCCCATCGTGGGAGCCCGCGCGTCTCGCGGCACGCCCCGTTTGGGTGTTTTGTGTAGCGGGGTGGTGTGGAGGTGTGGAGGTGTGGGGGGTGTGCGGGTGGGACGTGTGTGGGGAGAGCGTATGTGTGGCGGGCGGATGTGCGAAGGGGCGGGAGCGAGGGGGCGGAGGGGAGCGGAAGGGGACGGAAGGGCGCGGAGGACGCGGAGGGGAACGGTAGGGAGGAGGCGTGACGACTGGGCGAGGCGGATGTTTGTGCGGTGAGGGGTGGTGAGGGAGGGGTGGAGGTTGCGGAAAGACCGCGTGCGGGGCCGGTGACGTAGGCGTCTGCGCACGTCACATGGGGGTGTCGTGGGAGGGACGGACAGTTCGGCGCCCGGCGGCGGAGGCGGCGGGACCGTGGTGGGCGCGGCCCGTGTGGTGACCCATCGACCGGACGCCCGTTGACCCTGGCGGCGGTCCGGAGGACCGGGCAACCCTCGTACGGGTGACGGGAGATGTGGGCGCATGGGGCTGACCAGTCAGTCGCTCGAAATCGCGGTGATCACGCTGGCCGTGGCCTGTGTGGCCCTGACGGTGTGGCTGTGGCCGCGGCTGTCCCTGCGCGGTGTGCTCCCCGTACTGGGCAGGATCGGGTCCATTCTCGTCACCCAGGTGGCGGTCCTGTGCTCGCTCGCGCTGGCCGTGAACTCCAGCTTCGAGTTCTACAGCAGTTGGGACGAGCTGCTGGGCACCGCCGACGAGGGGCCGGTGGCGGTGAGCGGGGGCGGCGGCCCGCGGTACGCCGATGCCCGCAGCCTCCGGGGCGGACTGGTCCAGCCGGCCGGGCCGCAGGGTCTGGACCGGGTGACCGGGCTGCCGGAGGGCCCGCCCCACGAGGTCGGCAAGGTGGAGTCCGTACGGCTCGTCGGGCGCCGTACCCGCGTCGTCAACCCGGCCTTCGTCTACCTGCCGCCGCAGTACTTCCAGCACCAGTACCGCCGCCAGCGCTTCCCCGTCTCCGTCGTCATCAGCGGCTACCCGGGCGGCATCATGAACCTCGCGCAGCATCTCCGCATCCCGCAGACCGCGGGCAGGCTGATCGAGGAGGGCCGGATGCAGCCGACCGTGCTGGTGATGGTCCGGCCGACGATCGCGCCGCCGCGGGACACCGAGTGTGTGGACGTGCCGGGCGGGCCGCAGGCCGAGACGTTCTTCACCCAGGATCTGCCGGAGGCCGTCAAGGCGGCCTACCGGGTCGGACACGACCCCAGCGCGTGGGGCGCGTTCGGCTATTCCTCCGGCGGTACGTGTTCGATGCTGCTGGCCCTGCGCAGCCCCGGCACCTACACCTCGGCGGTCTCGCTCTCCGGTGACTACGCCGTCAAGGACGACCTGACGACCGGGAGCCTGTTCGGTAGCGGTGCGGCCGCCGCGCGCCGGGAGCGCGAGCACGACCTGCTGTGGCGGCTGGCGCACCGGCCCGTACCGCGGGTCTCGGTACTGGTGGCCAGCAGCCGCCTGGGTGAGCCGAACTACCGGGACACCCTGCGGTTCGTCGAGGCGGCGAAGCCCCCGATGACCGTCGACTCGATCATCCTGCCGCGGGGCAGCCATCAGTTCGCGACATGGCGGCGGGAGGTGGCGCCGGCCCTGGAGTGGCAGGGGCGTCAGCTCACGTTCCCGCAGGACGTGGAGGCCGCGCACGCGCCGCCGAAGCGGCCGGGGGCGGGGGCGACGCCGTCGCCATCCCGGCCGTCCCGGTCTCCGTCTCCGTCTCCGACGCCGTAGGGACAAGGCAGGGAAAGGTGCGGACAAGGAGGGTGCGGAAAAGGAAGGAGCGGACAAGGTAGGGGTCAGCGCAGGTGCGGGCGCCCTCACCCGTCCGGCTCACCCGGCAGGACACCCGCCCCGCACCGCGGTGGACTGCTGTCGTGACCGCCCCTCCGGACGACTGCCTGGCCCGCAACGACTGGATCTGCGGCGATTACCTCGCCACCCGCCGCCACATCCTCCTCGACGCGACGCTCCAGCACCTCCACCTGACCGTGGTGTCCGTGCTGCTCGGCCTGGTGATCGCGCTGCCGCTGGCGTTGATCGCGCGCCGGTGGCGCTGGGCGGTGGGGCCGGTGCTGGGCGTCACCACCGTGCTCTACACCATCCCGTCGCTGGCGATGTTCTCGCTGCTGCTGCCGCTGTACGGGCTGTCGTCCACCCTGGTGATCGTGGGTCTGGCGCTGTACTCCCTGACCCTGCTCGTACGGAACATCCTGGCGGGCCTGGCCGGCGTACCGGAGGAGGCGAAGGAGGCGGCCCGCGGCATGGGGTACGGGCCGCTGCGGCAACTGCTCGCCGTCGAACTGCCGCTGGCGGTGCCCGCCGCGATGGCGGGGCTGCGCATCGCGACCGTCTCCGCCGTCGCACTGACGACGATCGGGGCGATCGTCGGCCACGGCGGGCTGGGCAACCTGATCTACGCGGGGATGAACTCGTTCTTCAAGGCGCAGGTGCTGACGGCGTCCGTCCTGTGCGTCGTCATCGCCGTCGCGTTCGACCTGCTGCTGCTCGGCCTGGAACGGCTGCTGACGCCGTGGCGGCGCGCATGAACACGATGTGGCGGCGCGCATGAGCTCGATGTGGCGGTACGTATGAGCACGCTCGGAGACGTCTGGACCTGGCTCGCCACGGGCGCGAACTGGGCGGGTGAGAACGGTGTCTGGCACCGCCTCACGGAACATCTGCTGCTGACCGTCGGCTGCCTGCTCGCCGCCTGCCTGATCGCGCTGCCCGTCGCCGTCACCCTCGGGCACCTCGGCCGCGGCGGCGCGCTGGCCGTCAACCTCGCCAACGTCGGGCGCGCCGTGCCCACCTTCGCGGTGCTGGTGCTGCTCCTGCTGACCCCGCTCGGCCGGCACGGGGACTGGCCGACGTTCATCGCGCTGGTGCTGTTCGCGCTGCCACCGCTGCTGACCAACGCGTACGTCGGGATGCGGGAGGTGGACCGGGACGTGGTGGAGGCGGCGCGCGGGATGGGGATGTCCGGCGGGCAGTTGGTGCGGCGGGTTGAGGTGCCGCTGGCGCTGCCGCTGGTGCTGACCGGGGTGCGGATCGCGGCGGTGCAACTGGTGGCCACGGCGACGCTGGCCGCGCTGGTCGGCGGTGGCGGGCTCGGGCGGATCATCACGGCGGGGTTCAACCTGGCGAGTACGCCGCAGGTGGTGGCGGGGGCGGTGATCGTGGCGGTGTTCGCGCTGGTGATGGAGGTGCTGTTCGAGGTGGTGCAGCGGCTGGGGCCGGCCTGGGCACGGGGGAGGGCGCGGTGAGCGGACGACGCGGAACCGCGGCCGGAGGAGCCGCGATCAGGCGACGAGGCACAGCGACCAGAGGAGCCGCGGCCGGGCTACGAGGTTCCGCGGCCTGGCTACGAGGTTCCGCCGTCGGTCTACGCGGCTCCGCCGCCGGTCTACCAGGCTCCGCGACCGGGCCACGAGACCCCGCGGCCGGTCGTCTCCGTACGCCCGGCAGCGCCCGCCGCTTCGTCGTCGCCGTGGCGCTGGTGGCGTCGGCCCTCTCCGGGTGCGCCACCGGCCCGCCCCTGGAGAACCGCGGGCAGGTCACCGCCGCGCCCGGCGACAGCCACCGTCTTTCGATCGGCTCGGCCGGCTTCACCGAGAGTGAGCTGCTGGCCCAGATGTACGCGGTGCTGCTCGACAAGGCCGGGTACGAGACCGAGATCCTCACCGTCGGCAACCGGGAGCTGTACGAGCCGTCTCTGGAAAGCGGCCAGATCGACGTCGTACCCGAGTACGCGGCGACCTTCGCCGACTGGCTGAACGCCAAGACCAAGGGGGCCGACGCCGACCCGGTCGCCTCACCGGACCTCGGCACGACGATGAAGGCGCTGCGCGACCTCGCCACGCCCCGCGGCCTGACCGTGCTGCCGCCGGGCCGGGCCGTCGACCAGAACGCGTTCGCCGTGGCCGCCTCGTACGCGAAGCAGCACCGCCTGAAAACCCTCAGCGACCTGGGGCGCGCCAAGCTGCCGGTGCGGCTGGCGGCGGGCGACGAGTGCGTGCGGCGGCCGTTCTGCGCGCCCGGTCTGAAGCGTACGTACGGGATCGACATCACGGCCGTCGACCCGAAGGGGGTGGGCACCACGCCCGCCAAGCAGGCCGTGCAGAACGGACAGGACCAGATGGTGCTGACGACCAGTACGGACGCGACGGTCGAGCAGTTCGGGCTGGTCTTCCTGGCGGACGACAAGAAGCTGCAGAACGCGGACTACGTCGTTCCGGTGGTCAACCGGGCCCGCGCGGGCAGCGCCCGGGTCGCCGCTGCCCTCGGCAAGCTCAACTCCGCACTGACGACGGAGGACCTGGCCGACCTCAACCAGCGGGTGGACAGTTGGCGGCGGCTCCCGGAGGACGTGGCACGGGACTACCTGCGGAAGAAGGGATTGCTGTAGGGACGGTGGCCGGTCCCCTCAGCGGGATTGCTGTAGGGCCGGTGACCGGACCCTCAGTCGCGGCGCCCGCTCACTCCGTGGGTACGGAATCCACCTCCGCCTCCTCCCGCGGCACCCCCTGCTCGTCGGACCCGATCGTGCGCCGCAGCGCCTCGTGCAGCCTGGCCGGGGTCAGGACGCCCAGGAAGCGGGTGCCGTCCACGACGGCGATCCAGCCCGCGTCGTACTTGAGCATCTCGCTGAAGGCGTCTTTGAGCGAGCCGCTCACCGGGACCCAGGCCTCCATCCGGCGCGCGTGCGCCGAAACGTTCCCCCGCGCTTCGGTCACCTCCTCCGTCCCCACCCACCCGTGCAGCCCGCCCTCCTCGTCCAGGACGACGGCCCAGCGCGCGCCCTCCGCGCGCAGCCGCTCCGCCGCCCGGCCGGCCGGTTCGCCGAGCCGGGCGAAGGGCGGGTGTTCCAGGTCGCCGGGGTCGATGCCGGTGACCGCGAGCTGCTTCAGTGCCCGGTCGCTGCCGACGAACTCGGCGACGTACGGGGAGGCCGGCGCGCCCAGCACGCTCGCCGGAGTGTCGTACTGCTCGATCCGGCCCTGCCCGTAGACCGCGATCCGGTCGCCCAGCCGGATGGCCTCCTCGATGTCGTGCGTGACCAGCAGCACCGTCTTGTGCAGGGTGGCCTGGAGCCGCAGGAACTCCCGCTGGAGCCGGTCGCGGACGACCGGGTCGACCGCGCCGAACGGTTCGTCCATCAGCAGGACGGGCGGGTCGGCGGCCAGCGCGCGGGCCACGCCGACGCGCTGCCGCTCGCCGCCGGAGAGCTGGTCCGGGTAGCGCGGCCCGTGCAGGCCGGGGTCCAGGCCCACCAGGTCCAGGAGTTCGGCGGCGCGGGCGCGGGCTTTCTTGCGCGGCCAGCCGAGCAGGTGCGGCACGGTGGCCGTGTTGTCGAGGACGGTGCGGTGGGGGAAGAGGCCGGTCTGCTGGATGACGTAGCCGATGCGGCGGCGCAGGCGTACGGGATCGGCCGTCGCGATGTCCTCGTCCTCGACGAGGATGCGGCCGCCGGTCGGGTCGATGAGCCGGTTGACCATCTTCATCGTCGTGGTCTTGCCGCAGCCGGACGGTCCGACCAGCGTCACCAGCTCGCCCTCGGCGACCTCGAAGGACAGGTCGTCCACGGCGGTGGTGCCGTCCGGATAGCGCTTGGTGACGGACTCGAACCGGATCATTGGTCCATTGAAGCCCGCGGTCCGGAGGCGGTCGCCTTATGCGGGCAAACGGGCGGGGCCGTGCGGAAGCGTGCGCGGTGGCCCTGTGAACGGGCGGGACTGTGCGGAAGTGTGCGTGCTGGCCCTGCGAACGGGCGGAACCGCGCGCGAGGGGCAGTCACGCCCGCCGCCCGCCCCGCAGGCGGGCCGCGCGAGCGCAGTCGCCCCCCGCCCTACTCCTCCAACGCCTCCAGCCGCTCCCGCGCCGCCCGGACCGACCGGCCGCGCCAGGACAGTCCGGCCCACGGGTCGTCCTCGGCGAGACGGTCGGGGAGGGTGGCGACCGTCCACCGCTGGGCCGTCAGGCCGGGGTCGTCCAGCTCGTCGCGGGAGATCGGTGTCGCCACCGGCGCGCCCGGCTTCGCCCGTACGGAATAGGGCGCGACCGCGGTCTGCGCGTACGCGTTGCGCTGCACGTCCAGGTAGATGCGGCCCTTGCGGTCGGCCTTGCGCTGCTCGGTGGTGAGCCGGTCCGGGTACTGGCGGGCGAGCCGTTCGGCGGCCAGGTGCGCGAAGTCGCGCACCGCGTCGAAGGCGGAGCCGCCGTCCAGCGGCGCGATGACGTGCAGGCCGCGCGAGCCGGTGGTCATCAGGCGGGCGGGCAGCTTCAGTTCGTCCCACAGTTCGCAGACCCGGTGGGCGGCCCACCGTACGTCCTCGAAGTCCGCGCCCTCGGCCGGGTCGAGATCGAAAATGATCAGGTCGGGGTGGTCGGGGCGGTGCTCACGGGAGAGCCAGCGGTGGACGGTGACGGTGGCCTGGTCCGCGAGGTAGACGAGGGTCGCCGGGTCGTCGCACACGACGTGGGTGACGGTGCCACCCTCCTTGGGCTGCTCGGAACGCCGTACCCAGTCGGGGAAGTGGTCGGGGGCGTTCTTCTGCATCAGGGGCTTGCCGCCGATGCCGTCGGGGTGCCGCTCCATCATCAGCGGCCGGTCGCGCAGCTGCGGGACCGCGCGCCGGGCGACCGCCTTGTAGTGGTCGGCCAGGTCGGCCTTGGTGATCCCGTCGTCCGGGAAGAGCACCTTGCCGGGCCGGCTGATCCTGACCGTGCGCCGCCCCGCCTTGATGGTGTGTGCGTCGTCCGCGCCGCCGCTGCTGCCGCTCATACCGAGGACGGGTAACCGGCCGGGCCGCGGGGCAAACGCGGCGCGGCGCGGAGCCGGGCGGCACCGGTTCGGAAGGGGGCCGTACGAGTTGCTTCCGGGGCACCGCCCCTCGTCCTGCCGGATACGCCCGGTTCGCGTGCTTACGATCCTGTGGGCTGTCGTCACCTGGCGTCGTTTCACCCGAAGGCGGGCCGCGACGGGCGCCATGTTGACGGCGGCCCTTGCCCTGCCACCGGTCGGGAGGGTGGATCGAGGATCGTTCGGGCGGAAGGGAACGCGACGATGAAGGCCGTAGCAGTCACCGCATTCGGCGAACAGCCCCAGCTCATGGAACTGTCGGAGCCCGATCCCGGACCGGGCGAGGTCCTGGTGCGGATGTCCGCCGCCGGGGTCAACCCCCTTGACTGGAAGATCGCCGACGGTCTTCTCAAGGACGCGGCACCGCACACCTTCCCGCTCGTCCTGGGGTCGGACGGCGCGGGCGAGGTGGTCGCCGTGGGCCCCGGAGTGCGCCGCTTCACGGTGGGCGACTCGGTGTTCGGCCAGTTCCAGCGGCCGGAGCGGGGCGGCGGCTCGTACGGCGAGTTCGCGGCGGCCGAGGAGAAGGCCTTGGCCGGCGCGGCCCGCAACGTCACGTACGCGACCTCGGCGGCCGTCCCCACCGCCGGGACGTCGGCCTACAACCTGGTGGAGGAGACCCGGATCAGCGAGGGCAAACGGGTCCTGATCGTCGGTGGGACCGGCGGTGTCGGCACCTTCGCCACCCAGCTCGCGGCCGGCCGGGGCGCCGAGGTGATCGTCACCGCGCGGCCGGGCCTGACGGACCTGGTGGCCGGCCTGGGCGCCGCCGAGACGGTGGACCACACGCTGGGCCCGGTGGCCGACCAGGTGCTGGCCGCCCACCCGGACGGTGTGGACGTGCTGCTCGACCTGGTCAGCGGTCCGGCCGCGTTCGGCGAGATGACCCGGACCGTACGGGACGGCGGTACGGCCGTCTCCACGGTCGGGTCCGCCGACGCGGACGTGCTGACCGACCACAACCTGCGCGGCTTCAACTTCCAGAACCGGCCGTCGCCGCAGCTCCTGGAGATCCTCGCCGGTCAGCTCGACGCGGGCCGGCTGACCGTGATCCTCGGCGACGAGATCACGCTGGGGGAGGCCCCGGAGGCGCTGGAGACCAGCCGGGCGGGGCATACGCAGGGCAAGACGGTCATCACCTTCTGACGGTCGTCACCTTTCGACAGTCAGCACCTTCTGACAGTCATCGCCTTCTGATGGACGGCACTTTCTGACGGACTCGCCTCAATGGTCGTGCGGGCCCGGCCGGTGCACCGGCCCGTGCGTGCCCTCGCAGTGCGGGGGCGCCAGCGCCGCGTCGTCCGGCCCCGCCGCTATGTACAGCACCTCGCCGGGCCGGGGCAGCTCGCCCACGTGGTCGACCTGGAGGGTGGCATGGGTGATGCCGTACTTCAGGCTCAGCAGCTCGTGCAGGCCGCGCCGTACGGCGTGGCAATCGCCGCCGTCCGCGACCAGGATGTGCGCGGACAGGGCCGGTTCGCCGGACGTGATCTCCCAGATGTGCAGGTCGTGGACCTCCACGACCTGGTCCACCTCGACCAGGTGGTCCCCCAGCGCGTCCGGGTCCACACCGCTCGGCGCGGCCTCCATGAAGATCCGCCCGGACTCGCGGACCAGGCCGGTGCCCGCCCGCAGCATCAGGACGACCACGACGAGCGAGGCGATGGCGTCGGCCCGCGCGAAGCCGGTGGTCAGGACGACCGCGCCGGCGACGGCGGTGGCGATGAACCCGAACAGGTCGGTGAGGATGTGCTGGTAGGCGCCCTCGACGTTCAGGCTGCTGCGGTTGGCCCGGGAGATGCACCAGGCGGCCGCGATGTTGACGACGACCCCGGCCAGCGCGGTGACCAGGACCAGGCCGCCGGTCACCTCGGGCGGTGACACCAGGCGGGTGATCGCCTCGTATCCGAGCCAGAGGGACAGCACGAGCAGAGTGATGCCGTTGGCCTGCGCGGACAGGATCTCGGCGCGCTTGAGTCCATACGTGTAACCACCGCGCGCGGGCCGCGCGGCCAGCCGCATCGCGACCAGGGCGAGCACGATCGAGGCGGCGTCGGTGAGCATGTGGGCCGCGTCGGAGATCAGCGCCAGGGAGCGCGCCAGGAACCCGATCACCACCTCCACGGCCATGAACGCGGTGATCAGCACCAGCGCGGCCCGCAGCCAGCGGCGATCGGCGTCGGGGGAGAGGGTGTGCGAGTGCGCATGTGAATGCGCATGTCCGTGGCTGTGGCTGTGGGCGTGCTCGGTCATGGGGCGCGCTCCTCCCTGGGGCGTCCGACAGGACGTGCGCCACGAAGCAAACCGCACTTCTCCGCTAGATCCAAAGGCTGCACCGGTGACCGTTGTCATTACCGTCGGATGGCGCATCGGTGCAGGTCAGGGGGGTGCGGGGCGGAGGCTGCCGAGGGGGCCGACGCAGGTCTTGCGTCGGCCCCCTCGGCGCGACTGACGACGGACGTGAGCGTCTACGTCGGTATACATATCCTCGCGATCGCGCGCATGGTGGGTGTCGCGGTGGCGGACACCATGCTGTGGGCGGCTTTTTGATCTTCCACAGCCGCGGGCGAGGCGGTCGCTACGGTCAGCGCCAGAAGGGCTGCGGCGCCGGCCAGTGCTAAGGCGACGAGACGCCTAGTTACGCAATTGTGCACTTTGCATGGTCCTCGGTCGAAAGCTTGACTGATCTTGAGGGCGCATTGGACCATGCGTGTCGCCAGGAAGACAACACTTGCTCATCAGTAACTTACTTCCGACGCACGTTGGTTGACAATACTGTCAACTCTTGGCGTCTTTTGTATCAAGGCGTCGAGCCACCCGAGACGCCTCCGTCTTGTCCAGACCATCGAACAATTCGAACGCCTGTCGCCACAGCTCCTGGGCCGCTTCGCGGCTCCCCTCCCGGAGCCGTACCTCCGCCAGGGCATCCGTCGCCCGCGCCTCTTCCTCCGGGAAGTGAATTCGGTGGGCGAGCGAAATCGCCGCGCAAAGGTGTTCCGCCGCGACGGCGAGGTGGCCGAGTGCCGCCTCCGCGCTTCCCAGGCACCGCAGAGCGCGCGCCTCTTCCTGGGCGGCGCCGATGCTCCGGGCGAGCGTCAGGGCCTGCTGATGGTGGGTGGCCGCCTCGGTGAACTGTCCTAGGCCGAAGTGGGCCGTGCCCAGGCCGATCAGAGCATTTCCCTCGTTCTTTCGGTCACCGAGCCGCCGGAAGGTGAACAGGCACTCCCTAAACATGTCCATGCCAGAAGCGACGTCGTGCCGGTCGGCCGAGGCGGAGAGCAGTCCGGCGAGATTGGCCTGCATCGTCGCCACGTCGGAGAGGCTTCCGACGTCCATGGTGAGGGCGAGGGAGGTTTCGTACGTCCGGCGTGCCAGCTCCACATCGCCCACTTGCAGGTGCAGATCACCGAGGTTGTTGATGCATTTGGCGGAATTCCGCCGGTCGCCGGCCTGCTGGAACGTGTCGATCGCCCGGGTGAAATACTCCAGAGCTTCCTGGTGCTTTCCCAGATGTAATAGGGAAATGGCATAGTTGTTTTCGCAGCGGGCCTGGCCCCAGGTATTGCCCGAGCGGACATGTACGGCGATGGCTTCCCGGTGCGCGGCGAGTGCCTCGTGATTCCGGCCGTGATTCCAGTGCAGGATGCCCAGTTTGCGCAGCGCGTCGGCTTCCGCGTCCGGGGCATGTGTGGCGCGTGCCAGTTCGAGCGCGTGGCGGGCGGCCGCCATGGCCTCGGGGTAGTGCCCGGTGTTCGTGCGGGTGGCGCTCAGGTCGAGCAGGGCCAGGCAGAGTGCGCGCTGGTCACCCGCCTGTTTCCAGTGATCGACGGCGTGCCGCTGCATCCGGTCGGTGTCCACCCAATGGCATTCGGCGTCCAGGAACTCCGCCAGCGCGTGGCTGAGCAGTGCGGCCTGGCGGGGAATGCCGTGGGTGCGCGCATGGCGCTCCACAGTGAGGAGGTTGGAGCGTTCCGTGACGAGCCATTCCTTCGCCGCCTCGGCGTCGCGCCAGGGCAGACGGGTGCCGACGGTGCCGACGGAGCCGGTGGTGCTGTCGGCGCGCTGACGGGCCATCCGGGGCCGCTGCGGATAGACGAGAGCGTCAGCGGTCTCGGTGGCGGACAAGTAATAGTCGATCAGGCGATGCACGGCCTGGTCGCGGGTTTCCTCGTCGTCCTCGGAATGCGCCAGTGCCCGTGCGTACTCCCCGAGCAGGTCGTGGAACCGGTACCGGTCGGGGCGGGGCTCCTGGAGCAAATGGCAGTACAGCAGGCTTTCGAGAAGCCGTTCCGTTTGCTGCGGGGGCAGGCCCAGCAGAGCGGACGCCGCGTGCGGGCCGAACTCGGCGCCCAGATGGAGGGCGAGGCGGCGGAACGCGGACTGCTGAGCGGGAGTCAGCGTCAGGTAGGACATCTCGAAGGCGCGGGCCACCTCCGAGTATCCGTCGTGCAGTTCCGCGAGCCGGCCGGGGCCCCGGGTGAGTCGTTCGCGGAGGTCGGCCAGGGACCAGGCGGGGCGGGCGTTGAACCGGTTGGCGGCGATCTCGATGGCGAGCGGCAGATGTCCGCAGAGGCTCACGATCCGGGATATGCCGGTGGTGTCCTGGGTGCGTTCCTGACCGGAGAACGTACGGAAGAGGGCCACGGCGTCCTGCGGGGGGAGTACATCGAGAGCGAGGGAGTGGGCACCGGGTAATCCCGCCAAATGGCGGCGGCTGGTGATGATGATGAGCGAGGGTGACAGGCCGGGAAGAAGCGGGCGTACCTGGTCGGTGTCGGCGGCGTCGTCGAGGATGATGACGGCTCTTTTGTGCGAAAGCATCGTCCGCCACAGGTCCGTGCGTTCTTCGAGCGCGGCAGGAATGGCGGTCGCCGGAACTCCCAGGAGGCGGAGCAGGGTTGCCAGCGCGGTGGCGGCGCTCATCGGTTCCTGGACGCGGGCATGGGTGCGCAGGTCGATGTAGAGCTGCCCGTCGGGGAAGTGGCGGCCCAGCGCACTGGCGGCGTTCACGGCCAGGGCCGTCTTGCCCACGCCGGCCATACCGGAAATCGCTTCCAGGGCCACGATGGAGGCGTAACCGTCCCCTTCCGTCCGGCTCGCGGCGGCGATGACGGCGTGGAACCGCCGCATTTCCGGCCGGCGGCCGACGAGAGCGACCTGACGTGGCAGGTTGTGCGGGGCGTAATCCGTACGGAATGTGTCAGGGGCATGTTGCGGGCCGTCGAAAAGGACCTCGCGGGCCGGCACGCGCCGCAGAATTCTCTGGTGGATGCGCGCGAGTTCTTCGCTGGGGTCGGAGCCCAGTTCCGTACGGAGTTTCCGGCGGGCTTCCTGGTAGATCCGTAAGGCGTCCGCGTGCCGGCCGCAGCCGTAACAGGCCAGCATGTAGTAGCCGAGGAGGGTTTCGTCGTCGGGGAACTGGTCGACCAGGGAGCAGAGCACACCGACCACCTCGCTGAAGCGCCCCAGACGCAACTGCATGGCGATACGCGAGGTCGTGGCGCTGAGGCGCTGTTCGGCCAGACTCGTCCGCGTCCGCTCGGCCCACGATCCCGGCAGGCCCGCGAGGGGATCGCCGCGCCACAGGTCGTCCGCCTGGTGAAGCAGCGCGACCGCCCGGTCGTCACCCCCGTCGTCCGACAGGCGCCGGGCCCTGGAGACGAGAGCCCGGAAACGGTGCCAGTCAATGCGTTCGGGCAGAATTTCGAGGGTATAAGTGTGCGCATGATGGGTGATCGCCGCAGCCTCGGGAAGACCGGTTCCGGCGGCGGCCACGCGTATGGATTTGCGAATGCGTGACACATACGTGTGAACCGACTCACGGGCTTTGCCCGGCGGTGCGCCGTCCCAAAGGCGGTCGATCAATGCGTCCAGGGCGACGGGCCGGCCCACGGACAAGGCCAGCGACGCGAGAACGCCACGCTCTTTGTCGGAGCCGAGGCCGACCCGGTGCGTGTCCGAGCCGAGGCAAATGGGGCCGAGGACGAAAATCTCCATCAGCGCCTCCCCTCATCGGCGCCCCATACCGGTTCGGTGAGCATGGCACTCAATGGTTGAAGTGGCCAGTAGGCACCGGGGGTGGCCGGTTCGGGTCCGTGGCCGGGCTTCGCGGCATCCGCCGTCCTTCCGGAGGTCTCCCGTCACTGTTCCGTGGGTAGAGCTGAAGTGATCCATGACGTACCGGACGGGGGTGGGGGATGCGCCGGGATGTGAACGCCATTGGCGGTTCGGCCAGGATTCACGGTACGAGTATCCAGACGGGAGATGTCAGCGGCGGCATACACGTGCACGGGGACCCCGCCGCGCGGCTTCCCGTTCCGCGCCAGCTTCTGTCCGTGACGCCGCATTTCACCGACCGGGAAAATGATCTGTCGGCACTGGCGGATCTCCACGGAAGATTTCCCGAGCTGTCCACCCCGTTGATCGTCGTCAGCGGGCCCGCCGGAATCGGCAAGACGGCCCTGGTGTCCCGATGGCTGCGCGGGATGACCGAGCGATTTCCCGACGGCCAGTTGTACGCCGATCTCCGCGGCCACTCGGACACCGGGCCGGCCGCTCCGGGCGACGTCATGAGCCAGTTCCTGCGCGCGCTGGGCGTCGGGGAGGTGCCTCGCGGCCTGGGCGAGCGAGCCGCGCTGTGGCGCTCGGTCACCGCCGGCCTGCACATATCGATCATGCTCGACAACGTCCTGTCCGCCGCCCAGGCACGGGCCCTGCTGCCCGGCGGCCGGCCCAGTCTGACCGTCGTGACCAGCAGATACCGCTTGACCGGGCTGCGCGCCGACGGAGCGCTGTACCACGAACTGGGCCTGCTGGAGCAGGATGCCGCCGTCGAGATTCTTGCCCGGGGGATCGGCGCGGAGCGCGTACGGCGTGAGGGCGGCGCGGTGCACCAGGTCGTGTCCCTGTGCGCCGGTCTGCCCTTGGCGGTGTGCCTGGCGTCCGCCCGGCTCGCCTCCCGCCCCCGGCAGCCGGTGCGCACCATGGTGGAAGCGTTGGAGCAGGACCGAGGACGGTTGGCGGCGCTGGCCGTGGAGGGGGAATTGTCGGTGTACGCGGCGCTGGACGAGTCGTATGCGGTACTGACGCCCGAGGCGGCCCGGCTGTACCGGCGCCTCGCGCTGCTCCCGGCCCGGGAACTGGACGCGCGCCTCGCGGCGGTGGCTCTCGACGTGCCCCTCGGCGAGGCGGAGCGGCTGCTGGACGTGCTGGTCGAGGCCAACCTGGTGGAGGACACGGGCCCGGACGCCTACCGCTTCCACGACCTCGTCCGCCTGCACGCCGAGGAACGCGGCCGGGCGGAAGAGAGCCCGGCAGCCCGGGAAGAAACGCTTCGGCGCGTGGGTGACTGGCACCTGCGCACCGCGTCAGCAGCACAGGCGCTGCTCTCTCCCATACAGTTCACCCTCGGTCGCACGTACGCCTACGAACCGGCCCTTTCCTGCCCCTTCACGGACGAGAGCGGCGCCCTCACCTGGCTGGAGACCCGGCGCGCGGACCTGATGGCGACCGTGCGCACCGCTGACGAGAAGCGGTGGGACAAGCTGGCCTGGCAACTCGTGGACGCGTTATGGCCCATGTTCCACCGGCTGCGCTACTACGACCTCTGGATCGAAGCACACGAGATCGGCCGCCGGGCGGCGCGCCGCGACGGAGACCGTGCGGCGGAACGCCAGATGCTGAACTCCGGTGCCATAGGCCTGAACGCGGCCGGGCGCACCGATGACGCGATCGACTGGTTCACGCAGTCACTGCGGGCCGCCCGCGAGGCGGGCGACACCCGTGACGAGGGGCAGGCGCTGCTCGGCCTCGGCGCCGCGCACCGGGAGGCGGGACGTTTCCGGGAAGCGGCGGACCACCTCCACCGGTCCATCTCGACCTGGCAGGCCGCGGGGTACGAGCGGGGAGTGGCACTGGCGCGGATCATACTGGGCGAGATCGCGCTGGAGGACGCGGAGAGAGAACGTTCCGGCGGCGCGGGCGGCCCGGCCGAGCGAGCGGCGGAACTCTTCTCGCAGGCGTACGAAGCGCTGGTGGCGCTGGACGACCCGTACGACGCCGCGCGGGCGCTCGCCTTCTCCGGACGGGCGAGTGCGCTGACCGGGACGTACGACACGGCGGCGGAGCGTCTCGGCGAGGCGCTGCGGTTCTTCGCCTCCGCGGGGTCCGCCCACTGGCAGGCGCGGGTGTCGGAGATGCTGGGAGCGTGTGCGCGCGAGCACTCCCTCCCGGACACGGCACGTGAACACTGGGAGCGCGCCAGGAATCTGTACGCGTCACAGAGCCCTTCGAACGCCCGGCGCGTAGGGGACCTGCTGGCCGGCCTGGGTGATACGAGCAGGCCGGTGGATCCGGCAGGCCCCCGGGAGGAGCGCCCTACGGACCCGTCAGAAAGCTGACGTGACGCAGCCCGTCCAGGGTGTGCCCCGTGGAGACCAGGCCGTGGAGGCACGACGCGGCCTGCGACCATCTCTCCGGCCCCGCCGCACCCGACCCTTCGGTGAGACGCAGCAGGCATCGGGTGCCGTCGCGGACCGCCACGGCACAGGTGCCGTCCAGAAGGGGCGAGGCCGCGAGCCGGCAGCCGACATGGCGAGCGAGTACGCGGTCGAGCCGAAGCCACGCTTCGCGCCGCTGCCGTGGCCGGCTGTGGACCAGGACGTCCGCGCAGTCGAGCCAGGGCTCTTCGGCGCAGGTGTCGGCGTCGACGGTGAAGTGGTCGTCGGTGCCGAGGAGTGCCTGGTGCGCGGCCGGTGCGGCCGGTGCGGCCGGTGCGGCCGGTCTGGCCGGTACGTCCGGCTGCCCGGTGCGGACGAGCACGGTGCGTACTCCGGTTCGCGTGGTGAGGGTGATGCCGGGTACCGGGGCGGCTCCCGTACGGAAAGCACCGGCGGTCGGCGGCCCGGAGAGCACCCGTACTGAACGGTGCCACCCCCACCGGCCGCCGGATGCCGGTAGCGCGGTGGTACCGGCGGTACCGGCGGTACCGGCCGTGCCCCACGTACCGGCTGTGCCCGGCGTACCGGCCGTGCCCGACGTGCCGGCCGTGCCCGACGTGCCGGCCGTGCCCGACGTGCCCCACGTACCGATCATGCCGTCGCCTCCGTATCCGCACCGGCGTCCGAGGCGCACCAGGAGTCCAGGCGCGGCGGCAGCGGCAGTTGCCGGGTGACCGCCGGGTGCGCGGGCTGCCCCAGGCCCAGGACCCGGTACATCAGCCGCCGCATGTTTCTCGTGAACCGCCCCGGTTCCGAGGTGATCCGGGACGCGATGGCCGCGTACTCCTCGCCCTGGTGCTCCGCGTACTCGGCGGCGGCGTACGCCAGTTGGCTGGTGAGCGAATGGCCAGGAGACAGGGCAGGAGCGGTCCGCGCCAGGGTCGCGGCGGGCGACATGGGGTTGATCTCCCGCTCCGGCGACGAGGCGAGCAGGATCGGGGCGCGGGTCAGTGTTCCGTACAGCGTCACCGACCCGTGGTCCCCGATGATCCAGTCCGCCGCCACCAGGACGGATCGCCAGTCCGCCTCGGGCGGTACGACGGCGATGCCGTGCCGCCGGCACTGCGCCAGCCAGGCCCGTACCTGCCAGGCGCCGTGCCCCGACCAGACGTTGGGATGGATCAGCAGCGCCACCCGCCGGTCCTTGCCGGACAACTCGTTGATGAGGCGGGGGATCAGCGCTTCGATCGCCCCGAAGGACGACAGCGCGCCCCAGGTGGACACCACGGCGACGAGCTTCTGCCCCTTGCGCAGTCCGAGCGCCCGCCGGTAGGCGGGGCGCCGGGGCAGGCTGGCCACGATGCGGTCGTGCACCGGGTCCCCGACCACGGAGGCCACGGGGAGGGCTTCCGGGCACAACTGCGCCAGGCCGTGCAGGTCGTCCCGGTGGGGCAGAACCACGGCGGCGGGCAGGCACCGGCCGTCCGGAACGATGTCCGGGCGCCCCAGGCCGGCCACCCGGGCGTCCGTGCCCTCGATGATGCGCTTGAGGTAGTTGGCCCCGTGCGGCAACGTGATCAGCGGCGCGCTGATCTCACCCAGCCCGCGCGGCCCCGCGGCGAGCGCGAGGTCGTATTCGAGCCGGGCCGCCTTCTCCCAGGGCAGCACCGCGCTGCCGAGCCGGTGGAGGAACGCGGCCACCCCGTCCCCGAACGGGTGCGGAGGGGCGGTGAACAGGACCTGGACCCGCAGGTCGGACTCCAGGAGCGAGAACACTTCCTGGAGGCGTTTGATGTACGTCACCGTGTGGGCGACGACGAGGACGCGTTTGCGGCCGGTGAGGGTCAGCCACTCACGTAACTGGTGTGGTGAATTCTTGTCGAAAGCGCTCAATGCCCCCATGGCATCCCCCTGTCGGATCAAGCCGGCGTGTTCCGGACCGGACACGTCGGCCGGTTGAGGTGGGGATGCCCGCGGCGCGGGACGGAAGCCTTGACCGGTCCTTGAGGAAACCTTGCCCCGGTGGCCGGCCGCGATGGCGGGCCCGCGCAGGGGGCTCACGGGGCTGGTGGGGCGTTGCGGCAGGTGTACTCCTTCATGTCCGCGCGGGGGCGTCGCCACACCTGCACCACCACTGCGCAGACTCCTCGAACAGGAGGGGCCTGTATTGCCGAGAGGGCGGGGCGCAGACGTCCGCCGCCGGCGTGGCCCACGCGTCCGTGGCACGCCGCCGCAACGCGGGTCGGCGGTCTCCGCCCCAGCCGATTCCTCGGTTCGGTTCCTATCCGGGTTCGGGCCGGGCCAGGTCCTGTCCGGGGCCGGTCCGGGCCGGGTCCGGTCCTGCCCGGGGCCGGGCCGGGCTCAGCAGGTTCTACGGGCCCGGAAGCCGCAGCCCGCCGCACCCTTCTTCTCCGGGCCACCCGCCGCTCACCGCTCGCCGCACCGTCGCCGTCCGCCGCACCGTAGCCGTTCGCCGTGCTCTCACGGCTTGCCGCGCCCTCACCGCTCGCCGCGGCCTCACCGTTCCCGGCCCGTGCACCGCAGCGCGGCCGCCAGCCGCCGTGCCACGTCGGGCGCGCAGCGGCCCAGTTCCACCAGCGGCCGTGGTGCGTCGGCCGCCAGCGACGGGCCGTCCAGGCCCAGTGACGGCAGGGTGATGCCCACTCCGGCCAGCGCGGCCTGGAGTTCGTCCAGCGCCGCCTCCGCGTCCGTGATCTTTTCGCCCGCCGTTGCGCGTTCCACTGTGTCCATGATCGCAGCGCCTTCCCTCGGAGCCCGGTTCGCGCGTCACCGAACAGCATCGCTCGGTGAAGCCACGATTACTAGGAGTAGCCAATTATGCGCCCGTGAAACGAATTCGGCGGCGGTTCCGCGGGCATCGCGCGCAGCGGCGGCCGGAGCCCGCCGGTGAGGGCCGTGAGCACCGCCTCTTACTCTGGAAACGCACCGACCGGGTTGTCTGCTCCCGGTTGACTTTCCGCGTCCACCGGACCCCGTCGTGCCGCCCCGTACGGCGGCCGACCCGAAGCCATGAGGTAACCGGCAGTGAGCCCCGCCCCGCCGCCCGCAGCGCCCGCGCCGGGTACGCCCGAACCGTCGTCGGCGGCCCCCGTACCGCGCGTCCCCGGCCCCGCCCGTGTCACCGTCGTCGGAATCGGCGCGGACGGCTGGGACGGGCTGCCGGCCGCCTCACAAGAGGTGCTGCGGGGCGCGGGGGCGCTCGTCGGGGGCGCACGGCAGCTCGCCCTGTTGCCCGCGGAGTGCGCGGGCGAGCGGGTTCCGTGGCCGTCGCCGCTGCGGCCCGCCGTACCGGGGTTGCTCGCCGCGCACGCCGGGCGCGAGGTGTGCGTCCTGGCCAGCGGCGACCCGATGTTCCACGGCATCGGGCGGACGCTCACCGAAGTGCTCGCCGAGGCGGGTGCCGCGCCGCCGCGTGTGCTGCCGCACCCGTCCTCCGTCTCGTACGCGTGCGCCCGGCTCGGCTGGCCCGTCGAGGACACCGAGGTCGTCACCCTCGTCGGCCGCCCCCTCGCGGGCCTGGCGGCCGCCCTGCACGACGGTCGCCGGCTGCTCGTCCTCTCCGCGGGCGCCGAGACTCCCGCGCAGGTCGCCGGGCTGCTGCGGGAGCACGGTTTCGGGCCGACCCGGATGCGCGTACTGGAACAGCTCGGTGGCCCGCGCGAACGGCAGGCCGAGGTCACGGCCGCGGACTGGCCGCCCCCGCCCGCCACCGACGCCACCGACCCGACCCCCACGGGCCATCCGCTCCACGCGATCGACCCGCTCAACGTCATCGCCCTGGACTGCTCCCGCGCCCCCGAAGCCCTCCGCCTCTCCGCCGCCCCCGGTCTGCCGGACGACGCGTACGAGCACGACGGCCAGCTGACCAAGCGCCATGTACGCGCCGCCACCCTCGCCGCGCTGGCCCCCGCCCCCGGCGAACTGCTGTGGGACGTCGGCGGCGGCTCCGGCTCCATCGGCATCGAGTGGATGCGTACGCACCGCACCTGCCGCGCCGTCGCCGTCGAGCGGGACGCCGTACGGGCCGGACGCATCGCCCGCAACGCGGACGCGCTCGGCGTACCGGCACTGCGCGTGGTCACCGGCCCCGCGCCCGAAGCGCTCGCCGGACTCCCGGCCCCGCACGCCGTGTTCATCGGCGGCGGCCTCACCGCCCCCGGCCTCCTGGAGGCATGCTGGGCGGCGCTGCCGCCGGGCGGCCGGCTGGTGGCCAACACCGTCACGCTGGAGTCCGAGGCGCTGCTCGCCGACTGGTACCGGCGGCACGGCGGCGACCTCGTACGGCTCGCGGTCGCGCACGCCGTACCGGTGGGCGGCTTCACCGGCTGGCGGCAGGCGATGCCGGTCACGCAGTGGTCGGTGACGAAGCCCGCGACGCCCTCACCTACCGCACCTTCCGTCCCCTCCGCCGCGACGGCCCCCTCCGGCACCACAGCCCCCTTTGCCACCACCGACCCCATCGCCCCCTCCGACCCCACCGCCTCAGGAGACGCACAGTGACCGTCCACTTCATCGGCGCCGGACCGGGCGCGGCCGACCTGATCACGCTGCGCGGCGCCCGCGTCCTGGCGCGCTGCGAGGTCTGCCTGTACGCGGGCAGTCTGGTGCCGCGCGAACTGCTGGACGAGTGCCCGCCCGGCGCCCGCCTGGTCGACACCGCGAACCTGGACCTCGACCGGATCACCGCCGAACTGGTCAGCGCCCACGAGGCCGGCCAGGACGTCGCCCGGCTGCACTCCGGCGACCCGTCCGTCTTCAGCGCCGTGGCCGAGCAGATGCGCCGCCTGGACGCGGCGGGCGTGCCGTACGAGGTCGTCCCCGGCGTTCCGGCGTTCGCCGCCGCGGCGGCCGCCCTCAAACGCGAACTGACCGTCCCCACCGTCGGCCAGACCGTCATCCTCACCCGTATCGCCCAGCAGGCCACCCCCATGCCCGAGGGCGAGGACCTGGCGACCCTGGGCCGCAGCGGCGCCCTCCTGGTCCTGCACCTCGCGGCCCGTTACGTGGACCGGGTCGTCGGCGAACTCCTGCCGCACTACGGCGCCGACTGCCCCGCCGCGGTCGTCGCGATGGCCTCCCGCCCCGACGAACTGGTGCTGCGCGGCACGCTCGCCGACATCGCGGACCAGGTGAAGGCGGCGGGTGTGGTCCGTACGGCGGTCATCATGGTCGGCCGCACGCTGGGCGCCTCGCAGTTCCGCGACAGCCACCTGTACTCGACGGAGCGGGAACGGGGATGCGCGGCGGAGTCCGGCCAACTCCGCGACGCGCAGGCCGGATAACCGGTTGATCGGGTACGGCGGCCTCAGCAGAATCGACCGGATGAACGCGATGCCGCAGCCCGAGCCCGTCGAAGCCCTGGCCGAGTCCGACAAGACCCCGCACGAGTCCGACAAGCCCCTGCCCGAGCCTGTCGAAGCGCTGATCGTCGTCGACATGCAGTCGGCCTTCTTCGCCGGCGAGGGCGCGGCACCGCACGCGGCGGCCGTCCAGGCGCGCGCCGAGGACCTGGTCGACCGGGCGCGGGCGGCCGGCGCGCTCATCGTCCACCTCCAGAACGACGGTGCGCCCGGTATGTCCGACGAGACGGGCACCCGGGGCTGGGAGCTGCACCTGAACGTCGAGCCCGGCCCGCGCGAGGTCGTGCTCCGCAAGACGCAGGACGACGGTTTCGCCGGGACGCCGCTGGGCGAGCTGCTCACCGAGTCCGGCGTACGGTCCCTCGTCGTCTGCGGCGTGATGTCCGAGATGTGCGTGCTGGCGACCTCGCGGTCCGCCCTGGAGCGCGAGTACCGCGTCGTCCTGCCGCACGACGCGCACGGCACGTACGACGTACCGCCCGCGCCGGGCGAGACGGAGGGAGTCCCGGCGGCGATGGCCTCGCGGGTCGCGGAGTGGGCCCTCGGTGACGAGGTCGAAATCATCGCGTACGCGAAGGATGTGCCGTTCCAAGCGCCGCCCGCGCCGCCCGCACCGCCGGGCCCGGCCGCCGCATAACGGAACGCGGGCGTACGCCAGGCCCGCGCCTGTCACTCCCCGTCCCGCGGCCCCCGGGGTCCGACCCGTCCCACCACGTTCCCCGCCCGGTCGATGCAGATCACATCCACCGCGACCGGCGCGCCTCGCAGGACCGCCAGCGCCTCGTCGCGGGCCGTCCTGGCGACCAGGTCACCGAGCGGTACGCCGCGCGCCGCGCACAACTGGAGCGCGGCCAGCCCCGTATTGGCCACGGCGACCTCGCCCGTCAGCTCCGCGTCCGCACCGCCCTGCCGCGCCAGCTCGGCGAGAAACCCCTTGTCCACCTGCGACCGCGCCGAGTGCAGGTCCAGGTGCCCCGCCGCCAGCTTCGACAGCTTCGCGAACCCGCCGCACACGGTCAGCCTGGGCACGGGATGCCGCCGTACGTACTTCAGCACCGCGCCCGCGAAGTCGCCCATGTCCAGCAGCGCGTCCTCGGGCAGGCCGTGCTCGGCGACGACGACCTTCTCCGAGGTCGAACCGGTGCACCCGGCCACATGCGTACGCCCCGCCGCACGCGCCACATCCACACCCCGCCGGATCGAGTCGATCCACGCCGAGCACGAGTACGGCACCACGATCCCGGTAGTCCCCAGGATCGACAGTCCTCCCAAGATCCCCAGCCGCGGGTTCCACGTACTGCGCGCGATCTCCTCACCATGATCGACCGACAGCTCGACCTCGACGTCCGCACTGCCCCCGTACCGCCGCGCGACCTCCGCGACGTGCTCCCGCATCATCTGCCGCGGCACGGGATTGACCGCCGGTTCGCCCACGTCCAGCGGCAGCCCGGGGCGGGTGACCGTACCCACCCCCGGCCCGGCCTTGAACACCACGCCGCTGCCCGCCGGAAGCCGGCGCACGGTGGCCCGGATCAGCGCCCCGTGCGTCACGTCGGGATCGTCTCCCGCGTCCTTGACCACGGCCGCCATGGCCGTGGCGCGGTCCGCGGGCAGCTCCTCGGCGGCCAGCGCGAACGCGGGTGTCTGCCCCTTCGGCAGGGTGATCGTCACCGGGTCCGGGAAGTCCCCGGTCAGCAGCGCCGTGTACGCGGCGGTCGTCGCCGCGGTCGCACAGGCCCCGGTCGTCCAGCCGTGCCGCAGCCCGGTGTGCGCGAGCTGCGCCGTACGGCCGCCGGCACCGCTTCCCGCGTCTCCCGTACTGTTCCCCTCCGAACCCGGAACCGCACCCGTCTCAGCCATGGAGAATGCCGCCCGCCATGACCGGTCCCGCCGCACCTGCGCGTGTTCCCCACGTCCTGATCCTCGGCGGCACGACCGAGGCCCGCCGGCTGGCCGCCGAACTGGCGGACGGGCACCCCGGCCTGCGCGTCACCACATCCCTGGCCGGCCGGGTGGCCGCGCCCCGGCTCCCGGCCGGAGAGGTGCGCATCGGCGGTTTCGGAGGCCCGGACGGCCTCGCACACTGGCTGCGCGAGCACGCGGTGGACGCGCTCATCGACGCCACCCATCCCTTCGCCGGCACGATCAGTTTCAACGCGGCGCAGGCGGCCGCCTCCGCCCATGTTCCCCTGCTCGCCCTCCGCAGGCCCGGCTGGGTCCCCGGTCCGGGCGACGACTGGCACCCGGCCGCCTCCCTCGAAGAGGCCGCCGCCACTCTCCCCGCCCTCGGCCACCGCGTCTTCCTCACCACCGGCCGCATGGGCCTCGCCACCTTCGCCCACCTCACCGACCTCTGGTTCCTCGTCCGCTCCGTGGACGCCCCCGAGCCCCCGTTCCCGCCCCGGATGGAGACCCTCCTCGACCGCGGCCCCTTCACCCTCGAAGGCGAACGCGCCCTGCTCCGCGAGCACCGCATCGACGTCCTGGTGACGAAGGACAGCGGCGCGACAGCCACCGCCCCGAAGCTGGCGGCGGCGCGGGAGGCGGGGGTACCGGTGGTGGTCGTACAGAGGCCGGCGGTCCCGCCCGGTGTACCGGTCGTCGAGGCTCCGGGGCAGGCGGTCGACTGGCTGCTGGCGCTGTGACCGCGAGGTGTTGCGCCACGGGTGATTCACGTAGTGCGCACCCGGTAGCGCGGCCAGCACTCCGCCAAGGCCGTACCGGGCCTGTTCCACGCACCACCGAGCATCCTGCTCCGCGAGGAGCGGCGGAGGCGGGCAGGAGGTGGGCCGCCGCCAGGAGACGGCCCGTACCTCAGAGAGGGACACGTTCCTGGTCGCTGTACGGATGGTCCCCGTGAGACCGTCCTCGCCGAGGTGGGCATTGAGGGCGACCTCGGTGGGGAAATCGCCCGGGTCCAAGCGGACGACCGGGACCGCGCGCCGGTACAGCTCGGTCGTCACCACGTCTGCCGTCGCGTCGTCCGGCCTGGTGACCACCAGGACGGGTGGCTGACCGGTCAATCGGTGTCGCCTTCCTGGTCACTGCCCTGGTCGGCGTTGCCGTCCGGGTTGGTCAGCACCGCCGTCCCGGAAGATGTTTCCGATCGCCTGTGCCGCTCCAGCGTGGACAGTTCGCTCCCGTCCGGGTGCTGCCACCGGGCGGTTCGGCTCTCGGGGGCGAGTACGGCCCGGGCGGGGGCAAGGGTGGATGCCTTGGGGAAGGGCCGCATCCGTGTCGAACCCCAGGGCTTCGGTGCGGGGACTGCCGTCGCTTCGCGCATTCTTGTCCGAGGGGCAATGTTCAGGCTCCTGGCTGGATTATGGCGCGCGGAGCCGCGTTTCACCGGGCCATGACGCACTCCAACGGTTGGCTTCCCGGACACGTGCCTCCAGGGCCTCGCGGCGGATGGGCAGGCCCGGGGGCGGAGGCGGCTCTGACGGCCGCTCCGGAGGTCGCGGCTGTTCGGCGGTCACGTGGAGCACGTCCGGAGTACGGCGGCGAGGCGGCGGGCCACCTCGGGGGTGCAGCGGCCGAGGGTGACGAGCGGGCGGGCGATGTCGCCGGTGAGGGAGGCGGCGTCCAGGCTCAGGGTGGGCAGTTTGACGCCGACTGCGGTGAGGGCGGTACGGAGTTCGTCGCGCGCTTCCTCGGCGTTTTTGATCGGGTTCGTGGTTCGGGTGGGCGTATTCGTAGCCACGTGTTTCTGCCTTTGAGTGGACGATGGAGTTCGTGGGCACCTTGTGTCCATCCATGGTTACCCTCCGGACAAGCCGCAGGTAGGGGGGCGCTGTTGTCACCCCTGAAGGGGCAACAGAGGAGGCCGCATGGCTACGGAGGGTGCCGGAGCAGAGGAGTCGGCGCGTGAGGTGCTCGCGCGTGAGTCGAGCCGTTTGCGGGACGCATCCGGGATGTCGCTGGCTCAGCTCGCTGAGGAAACCAGGTACGACCGTACGTACTTGAACCGCCTGGAAAACGGCGAGCGCCTGTCGCGGCGGGAGGTCATGGAGGCGCTGGACCGGGTCTACGGAACGGGCAAATTGCTTGTTGGGCTGTGGAGGCTCGCACGTCAGGACGCTTTCAAAGACCGCTACAAGTCGTTCATGTGGTACGAGGCGAGGGCCACTGTCATGCACAAGTACATGATGGTGCTGCCTGGCCTGTTGCAGACAGAGGACTACGCCAAGGCGGTTCTCCCGTCGGCCCCGACGCCTCTCTGCGAAGAGGAAGTGGAGGAGGCGGTCGCGACCCGCATCGGCAGGCAGGAAATCCTGTGCCGAGCGACGCCTCCCCATATCCGCGTGATCATCGACGAGTCGGTACTCATGCGGCCGTTGAAAGACGCGGAGATCTGGCAGGCCCAGCTTGCGCATCTCATGGCGTCCGCCGACGTGCCGAACATCGTCTTGCAGGTACTTCCGCTCAGTGCGGGAGTACACGACCTGCTCGGTGGCTCGCTTTCCCTCTTGTGGATGGCGGACGGAAGTGCCGTTGCCTACCTTGAAGGCAACAAGTCGGGGGAACTCATCGAGGACGCGGCAGAGGTGGCGCAGTACCGCCTGTCCTATGAACGGTTGTGGGACTTGGCGCTGGCGCCGTGTGACTCGGTCGCGTACATCAAGCACCTGTTGGAGGGCAGTACGGCATGAGTAGAGGCAACGGCCCGGCGGCGGGGAGGTGGCGTAAGAGCAGCCACAGCAACGGCGGCGACGGCAACTGTGTCGAGGTAGCCGACGCGGTCACCGGTTCGCTGCGCGTACGCGACAGCAAGGACGCAGACGGCCCAACGCTGATATTCACCCACGCCGCGTGGGTTGCCTTCATAGGCGAACTGAAGGGGCGCGACCACCGCTCCTGACTCAGCCCCTCCCCGTCGAGCGCGGACACACCGTCTTCCTTCGAGCCCCTGCCCGTGCCGAAGCTGACAGCGGTGCATGCGGGGGCGCCGGCGTTGGACGCCCGAAAGCCGGCCATATCGGAGGGCGTACCGGTTGTCGGGGCGTCCGAACAGGCGGAGGAGCGGTCGCGCACTACCGCCAAGCGCCCTTGTCGCGGTACGGGCGGGGCTCTCATTGCCGGCCCCGGCCCATCACCGGACCCCTGCTCAGTCCCCCTGCCGCGTCAGCGTGAGCACGTGGCACTCCTTCGGGTCTCCGACCCTGGTGTAGAGCACCGGGCGGTTCTTCTCCTCGCCGGTCCGCAGGGTGTGGATGGTGCTGCGTTCCAGGTCGGCGTCCAGGCGGTCGAAGGTGAGGGTGAGGGTGGTGTGGTCGGTGGAGAGGGACCAGTTGCCCTTGCCGGAGAGGCCGCCTTCGAGGGGGGCGCCGTTGACGGTCTGGTCGAGGGTGGTGTTTTTCGGCCAGTCGAGGGTGACGAAGGTCTGGCCCAGCTTGCCGCCGAGGTCGCTGAGCTTGAGGCGGCCGCCCTTCAGGGAGGTCCAGGCGCCGTGGAGATCGGCGGCACGGTAGCGCGACGAGGGGGCCGGACCGCAGCGTTCGTCCTCGGTGGCGCAGCCGGTGGCTGAGGTTGTCAGCAGGAGTGCCGTGGCGGTGGCTGCGGCGGTGCGTAAGTGCGTGTGCCTGGTTCTGGATGTGCCGGTCATGTGGTGCCGCCCCCGCCTGCGTGTTCCGGTGTGTCGTCCGCCGGGTGGGCGGGACCGCGCCGAGGGTAGGTGATCGGGGGTGGCACGGCCCGGTGGTGGCTGAATTCGCCTGCTGAGTGGGGACCTTGTGGCGGGTATTCGACCGGGAGAAGGGATACGGGGCGGTACGGCCGGGCCGGGGTGTGCGCCCGGTCCGGCCGTCACGCGGCTACTTCTCCGGGTAGCGCCGTGGCGTCCAGACCGTGTCCCGGTCGGTGTTGTCCCGCCGTACCGATTCCGTCTGGGAGGAGCCGATGAGGAGGATGGTGCGCATGTCGACCTCCTCCGGGGCGAGGTCGGCCAGGGGGACCACACGGACGGATTCGGTCGGGCCGCCGACGTCGCGGGCCATGACCACCGGGGTGTCGGGGGCGCGGTGTTCCAGGAGGAGTTCGCGGGCCTTGGCGACCTGCCAGGTGCGGGTGCGGGAGCCGGGGTTGTACAGGGCCAGTGCCAGGTCGGCGGAGGCGGCCGCGTGGAGGCGGTCGGCGATGACCTCCCAGGGCTTGAGGCGGTCGGAGAGGGAGATGACCGCGTAGTCGTGGCCGAGGGGCGCGCCGGCGCGGGCGGCGGCAGCGTTGGCTGCGGTGACGCCGGGGAGGACGTGTACGGGGATGGCGCGGTAAGGCTCCTGGGCGGCTACTTCGAGGACGGCGGTGGCCATCGCGAAGATGCCGGGATCACCGCCGGAGACGACCGCGACCCGGCGGCCGCGGCGGGCCAGGTCCAAGGCGAGTTCGGCGCGTTCGGACTCGACCTTGTTGTCGGAGGCGTGGCGCTCCTGCCCGGGGCGTACGGGGACGCGGTCCAGGTAGGTGGTGTAGCCGACGAGGTCGGTGGCGGAGGCGAGGGCGCCGCGCGATTCGGGGGTGAGCCAGCGGGGGCCTGCCGGGCCGGTGCCGACGACCACGACCGAGCCGGAGACGGGGGCGGGGGGCGGGGTGGCGATGCGGCTGGGGACGACGGCGACGGAGAAGTAGGGGACGGTGGACGGGTCCACGTCCGAGAGGGGCGCCGTGCGTTCGCCGGGCATCGTGGCGCGTTCGACGTAGTCGGCCTCCGGGAGGCGGCCGGAGTCGGTCAGGGCCTGGTGCACGGAGGGGAAGGTGCGGCCGAGCTTCATGACGACGGCGGCGTCGGTGGCGGCGAGACGGGCGGTCAGTTCCTCGGCGGGCAGGGTGCCGGGGAGGATGGTGAGGACCTCGTCCGCCTCGCACAGGGGCTTGCCGAGGCGGGCCGCGGCGGCGCTCACGGAGGTGACGCCGGGGATGACCTCGGTCTCGTACCGGTCGGCCAGACGCTGGTGCATGTGCTGGTACGAGCCGTAGAAGAGGGGGTCGCCCTCGGCGAGTACGGCGACCGTGCGGCCCGCGTCGAGGTGGGCGGCGAGGCGGGCGGCGGCCTCGGTGTAGAAGTCGTTGAGGGCGCCCCGGTAGCCGTCGGGGTGGTCCGTGGACTCGGTGGTGACCGGGTAGACCAGGGGTTCTTCGTGGTGGTCCGGGCGGATGTGGCGCTCGGCGATGGAACGGGCGATCGAGCGGCCGTGCCGGGCGCTGTGGTACGCGATCACGTCGGCGGAGGAGATGACCTCGACGGCGCGCAGCGTCATGAGGGAAGGGTCGCCGGGGCCGAGGCCGACTCCGTACAGGCGGCCCGGGGCAGGGGCGGACGGCTCGGCCGTGTGGCCTGCGGTGTGCTGCTCGGTCACTCTTCCACGCTCGCTATCGCGTTGATCGCTGCCGCGGCCATGGCGCTGCCGCCGCGCCGGCCGCGTACCACCAGGTGTTCCAGGCCCGCGGGGTGCTGGGCCAGCGCGTCCTTGGACTCGGCCGCGCCGATGAAGCCGACCGGGATGCCGATGACGGCGGCCGGGCGGGGCGCGCCCTCCTCGATCATCTCCAGGAGTCGGAAGAGGGCGGTGGGGGCGTTGCCGACGGCGACCACCGCGCCGTCCAGGCGGTCGCGCCACAGTTCGAGGGCGGCGGCGCTGCGGGTGGTGCCCATGCGCTTGGCCAGGTCCGGTACGGACGGGTCGGCGAGGGTGCAGAGCACCTCGTTGTCCGCGGGCAGCCGCTTGCGGGTGACGCCGCTGGCGACCATGTTGGCGTCGCAGAGGACGGGGGCGCCGCCGCGCAGGGCCTCGCTCGCGTGGGCGACGACCTTCGGGGAGTACACCAGGTCGCGTACGAGGTCGGTCATGCCGCAGGCGTGGATCATGCGGACGGCGACCCGGCTGACGTCGTCGGGCAGGTCCGCGAGGTCCGCCTCGGCGCGGATGGTGGCGAAGGACTGGCGGTAGATCTCCGCGCCGTCCTTCTCGTAGTCGAACTCGCTCACTGTGTTTCGTTGCCCTCGGTCATGTCATCGGTCAGGTCAGGTGTGCGGGGGGCCGTCATGGCGTGGTGCGGCCGGCCGCGCGGGCCGACGCGACGGCGTCGGCGAGGCGGCCGGGTTCGGTCAGGGGGACGGTGGCCGTGGCGGGCGCCGCGTGCCGGGTGCCCCGTACGGACACCTCGTAGGCGTCGCCGGTGGCGACGACATCGACCCACGCGCCGTGCGGGTGGCCGCAGCGGCGTGCGCAGCCCGACCAGTGGACGGGCAGGAGGCCGGTGCCGCCTGTCCGGTGCGGGGCGGTGCCGTCCTCGCGCGGGCCGGTGTCTTCCCGGCGTGCGCCGGTGCCGTCCCCGGGCGGGCCGCCGGTGCCGTCCGTACGCAGGCCGGTCACGGCGTCCGTCCGTACGTCGGACAGGGACTTGGCGCAGCCGGGGCGGCCGGTGCAGGCGCCGAGTCCGTACCAGGGGGAGGCCGGGTCGGTGACCAGGCCGGCCGTGGCCAGTGCGCGCAGCCGGGGGCCGGCCGCCTCGGGGGAGAGGCCGGGCAGGACCACGCCGCGCCAGGGTGTCATACGGAGTTCGCCGTGGCCGTCCTGGGCCGCCACGTCCGCCAGCCGCCGTAGCTGGGCGGTGGTGAGGCGGCCGAGGGGGGCGAGGAGGGAGAGGGCGGCCCGGGTGCCGTCGGGGGCGGTGAAGATGCCGGGACGGGGCGGGCGGGGCGCGGTGGGCGCGGGGGCCGCGGTCGTCTCGTACGGCTGCGGGAGGCGGGTACGGAGCAGGGCGCGTACGGCGGCGGCGTCGTGCCCCGGCGGGAGTTCGCGGACCCGCCAGGAGCCGTTGCCGGCCTCGTGGGCCACGGAGAGAAAGACTTCTGCGGCGGTGCGGGCCGCGCGGGTGGCCTCACTGCCGGGGAGGCGCAGGGCCGCGGAGTCGTCGCCGACGCGCAGCAGCGCCGTGCCACCGGGTTCTGCGACCAACGTCACATCGCCGCCGAGCGCGGCCACGTCGCCGCGGCCGTCGTCCAGCGCGAAGAGGAAGCGGCCGGAGAGGGCGGGGGCCGTGTCGCTCGCGCACAGCAGGCGGTCCAGCTCACGGGCCCACTCCTGGACGGCGGCGCCGCCGTCGGCGCCCTGCCCGTCCAGGCCCGCGAGCGGCGAGGCGACGATGTTGCGGATGCGTTCGTGCTGGTCGGAGGGGAGGAGGCCGGCAGCGCGCAGCAGGTCAGCGAGCGGCGCGGCGCAGCCGTCGCCCAGGCCGCGCAGCTCCACGTTGCCGCGGGAGGTGAGGGAGAGGTGGCCGTCGCCGAGGCGGTCGGCGGCGTCGGCGAGGGCGCGTGCCTGAGCGGGGGTCAGGAGCCCGGCAGGGAGACGGAGTCGGGCCAGGGAGCCGTCGGCGGCGGAGTGCAGCCGCAGCGCTCCGGGGCAGGCGTCCCCGCGGTCCCGTACGAGGGGGTCTTCACGGCCCCGTACGCGGGCGGTGCCCCGGTCCTGGGTGCGGGCGGGTCCGCTGTCCTGCGCGAGGGCGTCTTCACGGGCCGGTACGCGGGCGTCCGCGTGCTCCGGTCCCCGGGTGTCCGCACGGCCCCGTACGGCGTCCCCGCGGGGCGGTACGGCGTCGCCACGGTCCTGTGCGCAGGCGGCACCGCTGTCCCGTACGAGGGATTCGTCCCGGTGCGGGGGTATCGCGGGGGTGGGCGGCATGGCGGCGAGCATACCGACGATGGTCTGTACGGTCTGCTGCCCGCCGTTCGATCACAGCCTCTACTATGCAGGTCGGTGGGTCAGCTGGCCCATCGGACGCCAGCGACGGCGCCAAGGGAGGAAGCCCGGTGGAAACCCGGCGCGGTCCCGCCACTGTGAGCCCGGCCACCGCGGGGCGAGCCAGGAACTCCCGCCGTCCGTGACACCGCCCGGGGCGCGGACCCCGAGGAAGGCCAGACGCCGCAATGATCCTGCTGCTGTCGACGTCCGACACCGACCTGCTCAGCGCCCGTGCGGCCGCCGGTCCCGTGCCGTACCGGCTCGCCAACCCCGCCCGTCTCGACCTCGCCGAGCTGCCCGCGCTCCTGGACGGCGCCGACCTGGTCGTCGTCCGCCTCCTCGGCGGTCTGCGCGCCTGGCAGGAGGGCCTGGACCAGCTCCTCGCCGCCGGCCGGACCCGGCCCGTCGTGGTGCTCACCGGCGAACAGGCGCCGGACGCGCAGCTCATGGAGGCGTCCACCGTCCCCATCGGCATCGCGGCCGAGGCGCACGCCTACCTGGCGCACGGCGGCCCCGCCAACCTGGAGCAGCTCGCCCGCTTCCTGTCCGACACCGTGCTGCTGACCGGCCACGGCTTCGAGCCGCCGGCCGCCGCGCCCTCCTGGGGCCACCTGGAGCGCTCGAAGCACCTGGCGGCCGAGGCGCGTACCGGCGCGGAGGTCGTGGCCCGTACGGACGACACGGGCGCCGCGACCGGCCCGCTGGTCGCCGTGCTCTACTACCGCGCGCACCACATGAGCGGCAACACCGGCTTCATAGAGTCGCTGTGCGAGCGGATCGAGGAGGCCGGCGGCCGCCCGATGCCGCTGTTCGTCGCCTCGCTGCGGGCGCCCGAGCCGGAGCTGATCGAGGAGCTGCGGGCCGCCGACGCCATCGTGACGACCGTGCTGGCGGCGGGCGGCACCAAGCCCGCCGAGGCGTCGGCCGGCGGTGACGACGAGTCCTGGGACGCGGGCGCGCTGGCCGCGCTGGACGTGCCGATCCTCCAGGCCCTGTGCCTGACCGGGCCGCGCAGCGCCTGGGAGGAGAACGACGAGGGTCTGTCGCCGCTGGACGCCGCCAGCCAGATCGCGGTGCCGGAGTTCGACGGCCGGCTGATCACCGTCCCGTTCTCCTTCAAGGAGACCGACGAGGACGGCCTGCCGGTGTACGTCGCCGACCCCGAGCGCGCCGCCCGGGTCGCCGGCATCGCCGTACGCCACGCCCGGCTGCGCCACGTCGCCCCGGCCGACAAGCGCCTGGCGCTGGTGCTGTCCGCGTACCCGACCAAGCACTCCCGCATCGGCAACGCGGTCGGCCTGGACACCCCGGCGAGCGCGGTGGCGCTGCTGCGGCGCCTCCGCGAAGAGGGCTACGACTACGGGGACGAGCCCGTGCCCGGCCTGGAGTCCGGTGACGGCGACGAGCTGATCTACGCGCTGATCGAGGCCGGCGGCCACGACCAGGAATGGCTCACCGAGGAGCAGCTCGCCCGCAACCCCGTCCGCATCCCCGCCGCCGACTACAAGCGCTGGTACGGCACGCTGCCGAAGGAACTGCGCGAGCAGGTCGAGGAGCACTGGGGCCCGCCGCCCGGCGAGATGTTCGTGGACCGGAGCCGGAACCCGGACGGCGACATCGTGCTGGCGGCGCTGCGCCGCGGCAATCTGCTCATCCTCATCCAGCCGCCGCGCGGCTTCGGCGAGAACCCGATCGCGATCTACCACGACCCCGATCTGCCGCCCTCGCACCACTACCTGGCCGCGTACCGCTGGATCGCCGCCTCCCAGGAGGACGGCGGCTTCGGCGCCGACGCCATGGTCCACCTCGGCAAGCACGGCAACCTGGAGTGGCTGCCCGGCAAGAACGCCGGCCTGTCCGCCGCCTGTGGCCCGGACGCGGCCCTCGGCGACCTGCCGCTGATCTACCCGTTCCTGGTCAACGACCCGGGCGAGGGCACCCAGGCCAAGCGCCGGGTGCACGCCACCCTCGTCGACCACCTGGTGCCGCCGATGGCCCGCGCCGAGTCGTACGGCGACATCGCGCGCCTGGAGCAGTTGCTGGACGAGTACGCGGCGATCTCCGCCATGGACCCGGCCAAGCTGCCCGCCATCCGCGCCCAGATCTGGACGCTGATCCAGGCCGCCAAGCTCCACCACGACCTCGGCCTGGAGGAGCGCCCGGACGACGAGGGCTTCGACGACTTCCTGCTGCACGTCGACGGCTGGCTGTGCGAGGTCAAGGACGCGCAGATCCGCGACGGGCTGCACGTCCTCGGCGGCGCGCCGGCGGGCGAGGCACGCGTCAACCTCGTCCTCGCCATCCTGCGCGCCCGCCAGATCTGGGGCGGCACGTCCTCGCTGCCTGGCCTGCGCGAGGCGCTGGGCCTGGACGAGTCGGCGGCGACCCGGACGACCGCCGACGCGGTCGAGGAGCAGGCCCGCGGCCTGGTGCAGGCCATGGACGACGCGGACTGGGACCCGGCGGCCGTCGAGCGGGTCACCGCCGAGCTGCCCGGTGACCAGCGCGAGCCGGTGGCGGCGATCCTCGCCTTCGCCGCCCGCGAGGTCGTGCCGCGTCTGGCCGCGACCACCGACGAGATCGACCACGCCGTGCACGCGCTGGCCGGCGGCTTCGTCCCGGCGGGCCCGTCCGGCTCGCCGCTGCGCGGCCTGGTCAACGTGCTGCCGACCGGCCGCAACTTCTACTCGGTCGACCCCAAGGCGGTACCCAGCAAGCTGGCCTGGGAGACCGGCCAGGCCCTCGCCGACAGCCTCCTGGAGCGTTACCGCACCGACCACGGCGACTGGCCGACCTCGGTGGGCCTGTCCCTGTGGGGTACGAGCGCGATGCGCACCTCCGGTGACGACGTCGCCGAAGCGCTCGCCCTGCTCGGCATCCGGCCCGTGTGGGACGACGCCTCGCGCCGGGTGACCGGCCTGGAGCCGATCCCGGCAGACGAACTGGGCCGCCCGCGCGTCGATGTGACGCTGCGCATCTCCGGCTTCTTCCGCGACGCGTTCCCGCACGTCATCGGCCTGCTGGACGACGCCGTACGGCTCGCCGCGTCCCTGGACGAGCCCGCCGACGTCAACTACGTGCGCGCGCACGCCCAGGCCGACCTGGCCGCGCACGGCGACGAGCGCCGCGCCACCACCCGTATCTTCGGCTCCCGCCCCGGCACGTACGGCGCGGGTCTGCTCCAGCTCATCGACTCCCGCGACTGGCGCACCGACGCGGACCTCGCCGAGGTCTACACGGTGTGGGGCGGTTACGCGTACGGGCGCGGCCTGGAGGGCTGCCCGGCGCGCGAGGAGATGGAGACCGCGTACAAGCGGATCGCGGTGGCGGCGAAGAACACCGACACCCGCGAGCACGACATCGCCGACTCGGACGACTACTTCCAGTACCACGGCGGCATGGTCGCGACGGTGCGCGCGCTCAAGGGCACCGCGCCCGAGGCGTACATCGGCGACTCGACGCGCCCGGAGACGGTCCGCACCCGCACGCTGGTCGAGGAGACCTCCCGGGTCTTTCGCGCCCGCGTGGTCAACCCGCGCTGGATCGAGGCGATGCGCCGCCACGGCTACAAGGGCGCCTTCGAGCTGGCCGCGACCGTCGACTACCTGTTCGGGTACGACGCCACGACCGGCGTCGTCGCCGACTGGATGTACGACAAGCTCGCCCAGACGTACGTCCTGGACCCGGAGAACCGCGCGTTCCTCCAGGAGGCCAACCCCTGGGCCCTGCACGGCATCGCGGAACGCCTCCTGGAGGCGGAGTCGCGCGGCATGTGGGCCGAGCCGGACAAGGAGACGCTGACGGCGCTCCGGGAGGCGTTCCTGGAGACCGAGGGCGACCTGGAGGAGAAGAGCTGACGGGTTCCCGGACACGGACTGACGCCGGAGCGCCGGGCGGGCTGACCACTCAGCCCGCCCGGCGCTCCGGCGTCTGCGCGACGCTGACGTACGTCGCAGAGGGGCCGGCCCGTCGTGCCGCCCCCCGGAGCCGTCAGCCCGTCGTGCTGAACCCTTCCCCGACCGTCAGTGTCACCACGCCAGGACCGGCGGCCGTCGCGTCCGCCGACTTCTCCGTCTTGACGCCCGCGAGCCGGGCGGAGAGGACCTTGGCCTGCGCGTCCAGCGACGCGGGGTAGGTGATGGCCGTCTCGCTGGTGCCGGGGGGCGCGTTGTCGGTGGAGACGACCGTGAAGCCCATCTTGCGCAGGGCCGCCGCCACCTCGGCCGCGTAGCCGGTCCTCCCCGTGCCGTTGAGGACCCGTACCTTCACCGAGCGCGCCGTGACGAGCTTCTTGCCTTCGGCGGCCAGCTTGTCCTTGTCGACCTCCTTGTCGTGCGCCAGGTCGCTGAAGAGGCCGCCGGCCTGCGGGTACTGCCACACCACGTTCGCCTTGTCGGTGGGCACGTCCGCCTCGCGCGGATAGTTCGGCACGGTCAGGAACGTGAGCCGGTCGCTGGGGATGTCCTTGACCGTGGAGGCCAGCTCGGACAGCGGTTTGACGCCCGCCAGCTCGTTGTCGGTGGTGATCGACTTGGTGGCCGAGTCGAGGAAGTCGTACAGCGCGCCGGGGCTGGTCAGCTTGGACTGCGCCTTCTCGCCGAGCGCCTTCATGAATTCCTGCTGGCGGCCGATCCGGCCGAGGTCGGAGCCGTCGCCGACGCTGTAGCGGGTACGGACGTAACCGAGCGCCTTCTCGTCCTGGACGTTCTGGCAGCCCGCCTCCATGTCCAGGTGGGCCTTCTTGTCGTGGATCGCGGTCTTCGGGCAGACCTTTATGCCCCCCAGGGCGTTGACCATGCCCTTGAAGCCCTGGAAGTCGACCGAGACGAAGTGGTCGATGCGCAGCCCGGTGTTCTTCTCGACGGTCTTGATGGTGCAGGCCGCCGCGTTGGCGACGTCACCGCTCTCGCCGCCGATGGTGAACGCTTCGTTGATCTTGAAGTGGTGGGGCTTGGACTTCCGGCCGTTGCCGCTGTCGCAGGACGGGATGGACACCCAGGAGTCCCGCGGGAAGGAGACGGCGGTGGCCCACTCCCGGTTGGCGGCGATGTGCAGCACCATCAGGGTGTCCGACTGCATCGTCTCCAGGTTCTTGCCGTACTTGGCGTTGGCGCCCGCACGGCTGTCCGACCCGACGACGAGGATGTTCTTGGAGCCGGGGCTGAGGTTGGCGGGGCGGTCGCCGCCGAGCCGGCTGCCGACGTCCGCGCCGTGGATGTTGCCGTCCAGCTTGAAGTAGACCCAGCCGCCCACCCCGGCCGTGATCAGCAGCAGGACGCCGATGATGCCACCGGTCCAGGCGAGGATGCGCCCGCGCCGGGTCATCCGGGCCTTGCCGGGCCTGCGCCCGCGGCCGGAGCCGGCGGCCCGGCGGGAGCCGCCGGAGCCCGCACGGGCGGCCCGGCGGGAGCCCCCGGCGGGGCCGGTGCGGCCCGAGGAGCCGCTCCGGCCCGCGGGGCCGGAGGTGACGGAAGTGCCGGTCTGGCCGGAGGGTGCGCCCCGCCGGGGCCGGTGCCTGTCTTGCACGCTCTATGGTCCTTCTGGTGCGTCAGATGCCCGCGCTCGGCAGAACGAGAATCCGGTCGGGGTCGTACGGAAACCACTGCGGGCAACTGCCGCCGCTGCCGCGCATCGTACGCAACCTGCACCACAGTTCGCCTGCCCCGTCCCGCCACCAGGCGGTGATGCGGCCCAATTCCCACCCGCCGTCGGGGTGTTGCAGCTCCACCGGCTGGTAGACCCACTGCACCTCCGCCTCCGGAGGGGGACCGCCTCCCGGCGAGGGCCCGGACTTCGTCGTCATCTCCCCCTGCCACCACGTCGGTTGCGCATGTTCCGGCGCACTCTACAGTCCGGCTCTACAGGACTGTAGAAGAGAGTGGGTGTGGGGCGAATCACACAGGGGTGGGGCGGAAAGGGGGGTGGGACGGGTCGGCGGAGGCCGGTGGACGGGGCGTCAGAGCGGGGTGGCCGCCTTGAGGACGAGGAAGAGGGCGACCGCCGCGTTCAGTGCGGAGAGCGCCGAAGCGGCGGTGCCGGCGGCCGCGACCAGGGCGGCGAGGCCCGCCGGGGTGAGAGCCGGCGGCCAACTGCGGGCCGGGGGCACCGGGCCCAGGAGGGCCGCCACCCGGCGCGGTACGGGGCCCGGTTCCGGGGTGGCGAAGCCCGCCAGCGCGGGCCCTGGCGTGGGCCGGGAGACGAGCGCGGCCTTGCCGACGGCCCGCGCGGTCAGCCGCCGGTCGCCCACGGCCCGCGCCGCTTCCTCGTCGGCCCAGCGCTCGGCGCTGAAGGCGACCGCCGTACGCAGCGGCCGCAGCAGCGGATTCGCACAGCCCGCCAGCCGTACGGCGAGCTGGAAGCGGTGGTGGCGCTCCGTCAGGTGGGCTCGCTCGTGGGCGAGGAGGGCGCGGCGCTCGTCGCTGTCCAGGCTGCGCAGCATGCCGCGGGAGACCGCGATCCGGCCGGCCCGCGCGGGTCTGCCCGGGCGCGCGGGCAGGCCGGGGACGGCGTAGGCGTACGGGGAGTCGTCGGGCAGGACCGCCAGTTCCGTGGCGGACGGCAGGCCGTCCAGCGCGCGGTGCGTACGGGAGCGGACGCGGTAGTGGCGGCGCAGTTCGGTACCGCCGGCCGTCAGGACGGCGGCGAGCGCGGCGATCGCCGCCGTACCGGCCACCTCGGCGAACGGCACCGCCGCGCGCACCTCCGGGTCGGACCATCCGTCGGGCAGCGGGTTGCCGGGGAGCTGGGCGGTGCCCACCACCATCAGCAGCCCCAGGCACAACGTGCTGCACACGCCGAGGACCACGGACAGGGCGGTCAGCAGGCGGGTGGTGCTGCGCGGGTGCAGATGCTGCCCGGCGAGGCGGGCGATCGGCAGCGCGGTCAGCGGCAGGACGAGCGGGAGGAAGACGAAGACGCCCATGGGTCAGTTCAGTCTCCGTGCGGGGGACGGTCCGGGCCGGGTCCGGGTCCGGGCCCGGTGGCGTCGTGGCCGGGGTCCTCGCCGGTGGCGCGCTCCAGCAGGGTGCGCAGCAACTGTTCGTCCTGGGCGGAGAGCGCCGAGACGAAGCTGGCCAGGACGGCGTCCCGGTCGGACTCGCTGTCCAGGACGCGGCGCATCCGCAGCGCGGCGAGCCCGGCCTCGTCGGCGGCCGGGGTCCACACGTAGGAGCGGCCGGCGCGTTCACGGGTGACGGCCTTCTTGGCGTGCAGACGGGAGAGGATCGTCATCACCGTCGTGTACGCGAGGTCGCCGCCGAGGTGGTCCTGCACCCAGGCGGCGGTGGCCGCGCCGGGCGCCTGGTGCAGCGCGGCGAGCACCTGCGCCTCCAGCTCGCCCTGGCCCCGGCGGCGCGCGCGGTCGCGGCCGTCCGGGTGGGCGTCGCATCCGTCCGTACGGCCGCCGGGTCCGCCCGTATGGCCGCCGAACCTGCCCGTACGGCCGTCGGAGGGGTCCCCGTTCATCGCCGTCGCCTCCCGTTCGTACCGCATGCCCCGCGCGGCGGGGGCGTCGCCGCATCCTACTGAGCAGCGCGGGAACGCGTCCCGCTCCCCGTTCGTCATCTTCTACAGCACTGTAGATTTTGTGGCCCGCCGCACAGGGGAGGCCACACCCCGACCCGGGAGGAACATCCATGGGAGTCTCGCTGGCCAAGGGCGGCAACGTCTCGCTGTCGAAGGAGGCGCCCGGCCTGACCGCCGTGACGGTGGGCCTCGGCTGGGACGTCCGTACGACCACCGGTGCCGACTACGACCTCGACGCGAGCGCCCTGCTGTGCAACGAGTCGGGCAAGGTCGTCTCGGACCGGCACTTCGTCTTCTACAACAACCTCACCAGCCCGGACGGCTCGGTCCAGCACACCGGCGACAACCTGACCGGTGAGGGCGAGGGCGACGACGAGTCCGTCAACGTGAACCTGGCGGGCGTGCCCGCCGAGGTCTCCAAGATCGTCTTCCCGGTGTCCATCCACGACGCGCAGTCCCGCGGCCAGAGCTTCGGCCAGGTCCGCAACGCGTTCATCCGCGTCGTCAACCAGGCGGACGGCGCCGAGCTGGCCCGCTACGACCTGACCGAGGACGCCTCCACCGAGACCGCCATGGTCTTCGGCGAGCTGTACCGGCACGGCACGGAGTGGAAGTTCCGCGCCGTCGGCCAGGGCTACGCGTCCGGACTGGCCGGCATCGCGGCGGACTTCGGCGTCAACGTCTGACCCGGGCCCGGACGGGAGCGGTACGACGGCGGGCCCGCGGCGCATGTGCCGCGGGCCCGCCCGTCGTACGACGCGGTCCGGTCAGAGGTCGAACTCGGCCGGCGGGATGTCCAGCGCGTAGCAGACCTCGCGCACGACGGCCTGCTCGGTCTTGTCGAAGTCGCCGTCGGCGCCGCCGATGACGATGCCGATCTGGATGACGGCGCGCGCCTCGACCGGCTTCTTCTTCACCTTGCCGATCTCCTGCATGAGGCCGACCTTGCCGAAGTCGAAGTCGGCGGTCAGCTTGTCCAGGTAGGTGTCGAAGCGGCGGCGCAGATCGTCGGCGGCGAAGTTCTGCAGCACCTCGTTGGTGGCGATGAGCTGGGCCACCCGCTGCCGTTCGGAGGGGTCGACGTGTCCGTCGGCGGCGGCGACGAGCGCGCACATCGCCATGCTCGCGTCCCGGAAGGCGCCGCTCTTCAGTTCGTTCTTCTTCGCGACGAGCTGGGTCTGCATCGTCTGGGCGGAATCCTTGATCCGGTCCCACAGAGCCATGTGGATCTCCTTGTCGTTCCCGCGTGGTGCCGCGCATCACTGCTGGTCGAGTAATGCGCAAGCAAAATCTACAGCCTTGTAGATTCTGGCGCGCCAGGGTGGGGGTGCGGACCGGTACGGCCCTGAACGTGCGGAGGGCCGGGGCATCGGCCCCGGCCCTCCGCATTCCCCCGCTCCCCCGTTCCCCGTGCAGCCCCCCGGGAGATTCAGGTGGCCTCGGCCCGCTGTCTGCCCGTCAGCGCAGCCGCAGCGCGGTGCGAAGGGTGCTGAAGAGCTGCGTCTGGTCGGTGACACCGAGGACGCGGTACGCCTGCGGACCCTGCGCGGCGATCCGGACCTGCGTACCGGTGTGCTCCTGCGACTTGCCCGGCGTGTTCGTCGAGTAGTTGACCTTCAGCTTGCCGCCCTCGTCGGTGACGAGCGTCGAGGAGAGGCCGGGCGGGTTGGCGTCCAGCGGCACGATCTGGCTGGAGTGGCCGTGGTCGGCGGTGGTGACGACGAGGGTGTCGGGGTGCTTGGCGGCGTAGTCCCGCGCCACCTTCACCGCGCGGTCGAACGCCGCGGTCTCGCCGATCTGCCCGCAGGGGTCGGCCGCGTGGTCCTGCTTGTCGATCGAGGCACCCTCGACCTGGAGGAAGAAGCCCTTGTCCCGGCCGTGGCCGCGCTGCGCCCGCTGCTTCTTCTCCAGCAACTGGATCGCCTTGGCCGCCTGCTCGTCCAGGGCGGGCGTGCCCTTGGACCGCTGCGGGTTGCCGGTGGTGCAGCGCTGCGGGTCGGTGCCGCCGACGGCGGCGGGCTTGCCGGTCCACTCCACGGGCACGTTGCCCGGCGCGAAGAGGCCGAGCACCGGCTTGCCGTGCGCGACGCTCTCGACCCGCTTGAGCGCGTCGCGGTCGGTGACGACCTGGTAGCCCAGCTTGCGGGCCTGCTCGGCCACCGTCAGACCCTTGTACGGGCCTTCGGTGATCTTCTGGTCGAAGCGCTGCTTGCCGCCGCCGAGGAGCACGTCCACCTTGTGGTTGACGCTCTGCTCGGCGATCGAGCCGGGGCCGCCCTTGCTGATCCTGTCGGTGGGGCACTTGGCCATGTCGGCCGGGCCCTGGCAGCTACGGTCGGTGGCGTGCGAGGCGAGCACGGCCGGGGTGGCGTCGGTCAGCTCGGCGGTGGTGACGGAGCCGGTGGCGTAACCGTTCTTCTGCGCCAGCTCCAGGATCGTCGGCAGCGCCTTGTCGGTGTCCGGCGTCTTGGAGATCCGGCCGTTGACCGTCTTGTGGCCGGTGGCCCAGCCGCTGCCGCTGGCCGCGGAGTCGGTGACGTAGTCCGGCTTCTTCCGCTTGTCGACGGCGTACGTGGTGTACGTGCCGGTCATCGGGAACTTGTCCATGTTCAGCCGCCCCGCGGCCCCCACGGTGTAGTCCCGGGCGAGGGTGATCTCGCTGTCGCCCATCCCGTCGCCGATCAGCAGGATGACGTTCTTCGCCGCTCCGCCCCGGACCGCCCGCTCCGCCTGGTCCGCTGACCCGAACGCGACGGCTCCCGCGGGTACGGCCGCGGCGGTGGCGAGCACCACGGCGGCACCGGTGATGACGCTGCGGCGGGACAGGCGCAGTCTTCGCATGAGCTCTCCTCTTCGTACGCCGGCCGGATGCCGACGCTGCGAAGCCCACCAGCCCACGGTGAATGCCGGGTGACCACCACACGGCGCCTCGGCCGCTGCCACCCCAACGGAGGGCGCGGAGAGGGAAGCGGGCGCGGCGCGGTGGGCACGGGGCGATGGGGCGGCGCGAGCCGGGTTCGGCCGACCGGGTGGTGTTCATCCGAAGAACGGCGAATCGCGGCGGCCGGTGCTCGTGTTCCGGCGGCGTCTACACATCATGAGGAAAGTACGCAAATCGGTCATCGGGACAAGCGTCTCACCGGCGCTGTGCCACCGCCGCACCGCGGCGCAGCCCGACGGCCCGGAACCACCGCAGGACCGAGCAGAGAAGAGAGGGATCATGGCCGCCACCAAGGTCACGAAACTCTGGACCGCCTTCCTCGTCGTCATCGTCAAGTTCCTCGCCGCACTGGGGTTCCGCACCCCCGCCGCGGCCTCCTCCGTGGCCTTCGCCACGATCCCCGCCCCCGCCGAGGGGGAGACGCGCGGCACGGCCGCCGCGCCCGCCGCCGACGGGGCCGGGCGCGCGCCCGGGGCGAGGGAGGCGACCGCGCCGCCCGGCAGCAGGACGCACGCGGCGTCGCGCCCGGCACCGGACGCGGCCCGAAGCCCGCACGCCGAGCCCGACTTCGGGTACCCGGGCACCGCGCCACTGTTCGCCACGTCCCGGACGATGTACGGGCGGACCCTGCCGCCGACGATGAAGCAGCGCATCCGTGCCGAGGCGCACGGCGCGGCACCCAGCTCCCGTTGCGTGCAGGCCGACGCCTTCGACGCCCCGTACGCGGCGTCGCACCCGGCCCCCTACAGCGCTCCCGTGGGCGCGCCGCCGGCCCGTGCCGCCGCGGTGCCGTCGCCCCGCGGCGCGGTGCCCGCCGCCCGTCGGCCCGAGCGCGTCCTCTGCCCGGCCTGAGCCGTACGGAGTACGCGCGGGCCGAGCCGGGCGTTCCGAGCCGGGCGTTCCGGGCCGTGCCGAGCGCGGGCCCGATCCGTACCGGGCGCGGGCCTGAGCCGCAACCGCGTGAGCCCGTGAGTCCTGGCGCCAGTGAGTCCTGGAGCCGCTGGGCCCCGGAGCCGTACGGCGCAGGTGACAACGGACGCACCGGATACCGGCAGCAGCCCCTCCGGCCCCGACCGGCTTACGGAAGCGGCCTCCTGGCAGCCTCGTGGGTGAGGTCGAGATCGAGGCGGCGTTCCCGGTCACCGGCGGCGAGCGTGACCCGCTGGGCGTGCGGCGGGCAGCCGGCGGCCGTCAGCGTGTAGGCGCCGCCAGCGAGACCGGTGAAGGCGAAGGTGCCGTCCGGACCGGTCACGGTGTGGACGGCGGGTGCACCGCCCTGATCCTGAAGAGTGACGGCGGCGTCCGGCAGCGGACGTCCGTGCGGGTCCCGTACGGTGCCGCGGACCGCGGCCGCCGGGTAGAGCCGGGCATCCTGACGTGCGGGTGTGCCGGGAGACATGAGCGAGCGTGCGAGCGGGCGGTGACCCGCGGCGCTCAGTACCAGGGTGACGTTCCCGGGCGGGAGCCCGGTCAGTTCCCAACCGCCCTGCGCATCGGCCGTCGTGGTGGCCACGACCGCGCCGTGCGCGTCGGTGAGGACGACGCGTCCGCCGTCGAGCGGGGTGCCGTCGGCGCCTCCGAGCAGGGTGCCGTGGATGCGGTGGGAGCCGGACCTGGGCGGGGTGACGAGGGTCGACGCGGGCGTGGTGGCGCCCGCGGGATCCGTCCGTCGCCCGCCGTCCGAGACGCCGCCCTCCCCGTAGCCCTTCCCGCCGCCCGGCGCGACCAGTTCGAAGTCCCCGCTCTCCTCCCCGCCGCGCGCCAGCAACTGCGGGCGGGACGCCGTGCGCTGGGACGGCAGGAACGCCGCCAGGACGAGCCCGACGGCGACCGCGCCGGTGGCGATGGCGAACGAGGTGCGGAACCCCGCCAGGGTCGGCACCGAACCCGTCCCCGCCGGGGCGGACATGCGGGCCAGCACCATGCCGATGACGGCGCTCGACACGGACGTGCCGATCGAGCGCATCAGGGTGTTGAGGCCGTTGGCGGCGCTGGTCTCCGACGGGTCGACGGCACCCACGATCAGGGCGGGCAGTGAGGAGTACGCCAGGCCGATGCCCGCGCCGACGACCACCGAGATGATCACGGTCTGTCAGGCGGCGCTCATCAGGCCGAGCCCGGCGCCGTACCCGACGGCGATGACCAGCATGCCGAGCATGAGGGTGGCCTTGGGGCCGCGCCGGGCGGAGATCCGCGCGTACACGGGGGCGGTGAGCATCATCGTCAGGCCGAGCGGGGCCACGCACAGGCCCGCCACCACCATCGACTGGCCCAGGCCGTACCCGGTGGACGCCGGGAGCTGGAGGAGCTGCGGCAGGACGAGGGAGATCGCGTAGAAGGCGACACCGACCATGATGGACGTGAGGTTGGTGAGCAGGACCTCGCGGCGGGCGGTGGTGCGCAGGTCCACCAGCGGGGCGGCGACGCGGAGTTCGTAGAGGCCCCACAGGAGCAGGAGGGCGACCGCGCCGCCGAAGAGCCCGAGGGTGGTGGGCGAACCCCAGCCCCAGTCACTGCCCTTGGTGATCGGCAGCAGCAGGCAGACGAGGCCACCGGTCAGCCCGATGGCGCCGAGCACGTCGAACCGGCCGGTGGCCCGTACGGAGGTCTCGGGTACGAAGGCCACGCTGAGCAGCATGGCCAGCACGCCCAGTCCCGCGGCGCCGAAGAACAGCGCGTGCCAGTCGGTCTGCTGGGCGACCAGGGACGCGGCGGGCAGCGCGAGGCCGCCGCCGACGCCGATGGACGAACTCATCAGCGCCATGGCCGAGCCGAGGCGTTCCCGGGGCAGCTCGTCGCGCATGATGCCGATGCCGAGCGGGATGGCGCCCATGGCGAAGCCCTGGAGCGACCTGCCCACCAGCATCGTGGCCATGTCAACCGTAAAGCCGCAGATCAGCGAGCCGAGGACCATGAACGCCAAGCTCGTCAGCAGCATCCGCCGCTTGCCGTACAGGTCACCGAGCCGGCCCATGACGGGGGTGGCGACGGCGCCGGTGAGCAGCGTCGCCGTCATCACCCAGGTGGCGTTGCCCGGGGCGGTGGCCAGGAGGGCCGGCAGGTCCTTGATGACCGGTACGAGCATCGTCTGCATGACGGCGACGACGATGCCGGCGAAGGCGAGTACGGGGACGACGGCGCCGCTTCCGGTCCGCCGGGCCCCGTCGGGTGCGTCAAGGGCTGCTTCGGTGGGGTCGGGCAGGGGATGCGCGGCGGTGGGCGCCGGTTCCCCGGCGCGCTGTTCCGTCGTCTGCGGCATGCGTGCGGCCTCCGGTGGGTGCAAGTGGATGCCCCCTGAACGTTTTTGCCGCGACGGGCATTCCAACGCCCGCTGAAAAGCCGCCGCACAGCCGCGAGCGAGGGCGAACTCCCGGTCAGGCCCCAGTCTTACGCGTCATCGCCCAGGCGCGGGGGCCGCCGTCGGGGAGCGAGCACTCGGCGGTGACCTCGAATCCGAGGTGTTCGTAGAAGCGCACGTTGCGTTCGTCGGAGGTCTCCAGGAAGGCGGGCACTCCCGCCGCCTCGGCGGCTTCGAGTCCCGGGCGGATCACCGCGCTGCCCAGACCACGGCCCTGGCACCCGGGGTGGACGCCCACCGAGCCGAGGAACCACACGGGTTCGCCGGGCCGGTGTCCGCTCATGGCGGCCTCGGCCCGCGCGGACGCTTCGGCACGGTCCCCGGCGATCTCCGCGAAGCGTGGGCCCAGCTCGGCGAAGACATCGCCCGCCGCCGAGGTCTCCGGGGTGGTCCACACGGCCACCGCGTCGCCGTCGTCGGCCACCCACACCCGGCCGTGGTCCAGCCCGATCCGGGTGACGAACAGTTCGTTGAAGCGGTGCAGGCGGGCGGCGTGGTCGTCGGCCGCGATGGTGTGCCGGGTGAAGGGGTAGTCGGCGAACGCGCGGTCCAGCGTGCGCAGGACGCGGGGTACATCGGCGCGGGTGCCGGGCCGGACTGCGGGGCGGTGCGTGGTCACAAGGGTCTCCTGTTCGGTCACGTCTCAGGTAAGGACAAGGAGCTGTGGCGTCGCAAGTGCCCGGAATCCGACGGCCGGTTACGTGCGCCGAGGCGCGTGACGTACGGCTGTTCCCTCCGCCTCGGCACACCGGCGGGGCACAGGCTCAGGACATGACCGTCAACGCGCAGGGCACCTGGAAGCTGACGATCGTCGGGCCGCCCGCCGGACTGCTGATGCCGAGGGTGCCGTCGAAGGCGGCCAGCCGCCGCTGGATGCCCTGGAGGCCGCTGCCGTGCTCCGGACCCGCGCCGCCGTTGCCGTCGTCGGTGACGCCTACGACGAGCGCGCCGGAGCGGTACTGGATGTCGATCAGCACCCGCTGCGCGCCGGAGTGCTTGGTGGCGTTGGTCAGCAGCTCGCAGACGGCGAAGTAGGCGGCGGACTCCACAGCAGGCTCCGGACGGGACGGCAGGTCCGCGGTCACCCGGACCTGGAGGCGGCTCTCCAGGGCGAGTGAGCGGACGGCGTCCACCAGGCCGCGGTCGGCCAGTACCGGAGGGTGGATGCCGCGGACGAGGTCGCGCAGTTCCTCCAGCGCGCGTATGGAGGCGTCGCGGGTCTCGGCCAGCAGCGTACGGACGGCCTCGGGGTTCTCGTCCAGGAGCGATTCGGCGGCGCTCAGCTTCATGCCCATGGCCAGCAGCCGGGCCTGCGCCCCGTCGTGCAGGTCGCGCTCGATGCGGCGGATCTCGGCCGCGGACGAGTCGACGGCATCGGTGCGGGTGCGGGCCAGATGCTCCACCCGCAGGCCCATCTCGGCCTTGGCGGTCGGCGCCAGCAGGGAGCGCGTGATGCGGGCGTGCAGGCGCAGCACGTACGGGGCGATCAGCAGGCCGACGGGGATCTCGGCCAAGCCGAGGCCGGCGGCGATCCAGGCGCTCTCCTGGCCGCGTACGGGCACGAACAGGTACCAGGTGCCGTCCCAGGCCCCGGTCACCGGCTCCCAGACGAACGGCAGCGCCATCCCGAACAGGCCGTGCGCGAGCATTCCGAACGGGACGATCGCGAGGAGGCCCGTCACGGTGACGGCACACTGCGCCCACAGCACGTCGCGCCAGGTGGCGCTGTCGGTGAAGACCGCTTCGCAGCGGCGCCGAGCACCCTTCCAGCCGCTCTCCGCACGGGGCGCGGGCCGGTACGGCTCGGCGATCGGCACCCCCGTCTTCCCGGTCAGGCGCCGCTGCGCGCCCGCGGCCCGGCGCAGGGCCGCGACCAGGCCCGGCACGAGGAACAGGCCGAACCCGAGCAGCACCAGGGACATCCCGGCGAGGGCGACCCAGGCGAGGACGACGGCGAGCACACCGAGGAAGAACATGCTCAGGCCGCGCCCCATGGCCGACCAGCCGGCGGTGAACCAGTTGCGTCCCTGGCGCACATCCTGAACGTCGCTGCCCGGACCTGGACCTTCGGCCATCTCACTCGTCTCCGTGTCGGTGCGCGTGCCCGGCCCGGGGCCCGGGGTCGGGCGCCCGGTGCGGGGCGTGCGCGGCGTCGTACGCATACGGATTCGCATCCGCACCCGCATCCCTTACTCGTCCCTCACGCGTCCATCGTCCGACGCGCGGCGCAGGTAGTCAGTGGTGCTGGCCCTACTTCCGCGCGGTGACCGCGGCGGCGGCCACCGCCGGCCGGGCCGGGGCGTGGTGGTCGTCATGGTCGTGATGCACGTAGGTCAGATACGCCAGGACCGCCTGCACCCGGCGGTTGTCGTCCTTGGACGGCAGTAGCCGAAGCTTGGTGAAGATGCTGTTGATGTGTTTGTCGATGGCCTTGCCCGTGACGAACAGCGCATCGGCGATGGCGGCGTTCGACCTGCCTTCGGCCATCAGACCCAGTACCTCCAGCTCGCGCCGGGTGAGAAGGTCCAGCGGCTCGCGGCGCGGCCCGTTGCGCAGCAGCCGCTCGACGACCGCGGGGTCCATGGCCGTACCGCCGCCCGCGACGCGGCGCACCGCGTCGAGGAACTGGCGGCTGTCGAGCACCCGGTCCTTGAGGAGGTAGCCGACCGCTCCCGCGCCGTCCGCGAGCAGTTCACGGGCGTACAACTGCTCCACGTACTGCGAGAGGACCAGGACGGGCAGGCCGGGGACGCGGCGGCGGGCCTCCAGTGCGACCTGGATGCCCTCGTCCGAGAAGGCCGGCGGTAGCCGTACGTCCACGACGGCCACGTCGGGCCGCTCGTCGAGCAGGGCGCGCAACAGCTCCGGGGCGCTGCCGACGGAGGCGACGACCGTGCAGCCGTGGGCGGTCAGCAGGTGCTCCATGCCCTCCCGCAGGAGGAACAGGTCTTCCCCGAGGACGACGCGCATCATGGACCTCCCCCCTCGCGACGCCCCCTTCGCGGACACCGCCCCCGACCTACGCAGCGCCCCCCACGACGCCACTCCTACGCCTTGCCTACGCCTTCCTACGCCTCCCCGGATTCGGACCCAACCCCAATCCTCCGACACCTCAGGGGCAATCCGGTACAGACCGGCGGTATCCGGCAAACCGCCGTCTTACTTCCGCAAGTCGCGCGCCCGGCGCGGTGGCAGGGACCGGCCCGGCGGTGACGTAACCCCGGTCATGGAGTTGGATGTAGAGGGCATCCTCTGCAGGCTCGTCCCGCACGGGAACACAGTTCGACCAGCAGCACGACAGTTATGGAGCGTTCCAACTTGACTGCCCGAGTCCTGACTTCGCGAGTGGCGGCCGTCGCAGGCGGCGCCCTGCTCGCCCTCTCCCCCCTGACCGCGCAGGCCGCTCAGGTCACACCCCCCACGCAGAACGCACCCGCCGCCCACACCTTCCAGACCCCGCGGCCCACTCAGACCGCACCCGTCATCGCGGCCAAGGGTGCGAGCCTGGTCGACGGCGCGTCCGGCAGGTCCCTCTTCGGCAAGGAGGCGGACACGGTCCGCCCCATCGCCAGTACGGCGAAGATCATGGCCGCCTCCGTGGTGCTCGACACCAAGGGCGTCGACCTGGAGCGGCGGGTCCCCGTCAAGCAGGAGTACCGGGACTTCGTCACCCAGCACGGCTCCAGCACCGCGGACCTCCAGACCGGCGACAAGCTCACCGTCCGCCAGTTGCTCTACGCCGCCCTGCTGCCCTCCGGCGCGGACGCCGCCTACGCCCTCGCCGACACCTTCGGCACCGGCAGCACCAACGACGAGCGCACCGCCTCCTTCATCGCCCAGATGAACCAGAAGGCCGGCGAACTCGGACTCGACCACACCAAGTTCACCTCCTTCGACGGGGCGGGCACCGACGCCAGCACCCCCAGGGAGCTGGTCGAGCTCGCCCGCCACGCCATGCGGAACGAGACCTTCCGCACGGTCGTCAAGACCAAGCAGTACAAGGGTGAGGCACCCGCGGCCAACGGCCGCACCCGCTACTACACCTGGAACAACACCAACCAGCTGCTCGGCTCCTACGACGGCGTCATCGGCATCAAGACCGGCACCACCACCCCGGCCGGCGACTGCCTGGTCTTCGCCGCCACCCGCGGCGACAAGACCCTCTACGGCACCGTCCTCAACAGCAAGGACCGCTACGCCGACGCCGCCAAGCTGCTCGACCACGGCTTCGGCACCCCCAAGTCCAAGACGATGAAGCTGCGCGCCCTCCCGGCGAACACCCAGCGCGACTGACCGGCCTACCGGTTCCGGTACGAGGGGGCGCGGCTGCTGACTCGGCCGCGCCCTTACTCGTTGCAACAAGCTGCTGGTGGCCTGTGGTTTGTTCCAGTTCTTGCCGCCCTTACCGCTGTGAGCGGTTGGGCCCGTGCCGGCGACGCAGTGCCCGCGCGTCACAAGGGCTTCGTGGCCGTCGGGGCCGGAGTGGTGGGGTGTGGGACGGTGACTGCGGTGAGGATGAGGTTGTGGTGTGCCAGCCAGCTGCCGGTGAAGAGACGGGGTGGGGCCGGGGCGTCGGGTACCGGGTCCGTCGTGGGCAGGGGGCGGGCGTGGAAGGTGCCTGTGTGGGGTGGGATGCCGGTGGACGAGGCGGTCCTTGCGGAAGGGCAGTGGAGGCGGACCTGGAGGTGCTGGGGCCGTAGCGGGCGGTGGGTCAGGGGGAACCACGCCTTGTAGACCGACTCCTTCGCGCTGAAGAGGAGACGGTCGTGGTGCACACCGGGGTGGTGGGGGCAGGGGCGGAGGCTGTCGCGTTCCTCGGGCAGGGCGAAGGCGCGCAGGACAGCGGGGGACAGGGGCTCGTTGGGCTCGGCGTCGATGCCCAGGGACAGGAGGTCGGCGCTGTGCGCCAGGGCGGCTGCGCAGTAGCCCTGGCGGTGGGTCATGCTGCCCACGATGCCTGCGGGCCACTGGGGGGCTCCGTGCGGCCCGGGCAGTACCGGGGCCGGTGGGGCGCCGAGCGCGTGCAGGGCACGGCGGGCGCAGGCCCGGACCAGGGCGAATTCGCGGCGGCGTTTGGCGACGGCGTGCTGGAGGTGCGCGAGTTCCTCGGGGTGCAGGACGGCGCTGGGGTCTTCCTGCTCGGCACCGAGGGCAGAGCCCGGGAGGCCAGAGGCGTGGCCGGGGGCGGCGAGGACTTCGGCGGCGCGGACCGTGGGAGGAAGCAGGGACGCGATCACGGGTACGGGACGGGCTGCGGGGCGTTCGGTACGCCGTGTGCGGTGCGCGGGGAGTGCTGTGCCAGGTGCGTGGCGAAACCGTCGAGGGCCCGCAGGTGGTACGTGCGGGCGGCCCACCCGAGGCTGAGGTTGTGGCCGGCGTCGGGCTGACGCTCCACCTGGACGGGCGCGCCGGCGAGTGCGCCGCGTATCTCGTCCACCGCCCGTGCGTCGTGGCACCACCAGCGTTCGTGCTCGGCGAAGGTGAGACGGACCGGGACGCGGATGCGCGGGGCGAGCCGCAGGAAGGCTTCGGGCCAGCTCAGGGCGTCCGCCGTCTCCCGTGCGGGCATCGGCGTCACCAGGTCGCGGCTGGTGGTGTGGGTGCGGGCGGGATAGAGGCGGAGCGGACCCCAGTGGAACTGCCAGGCCGCGCGGCCGTCGCGGCCACGGAGGGCCTTCTCGGCGCCGGGGGCGTAGCGGTGGCCGCAACCCGAGACGTCCACGCCGAGGAGGCCGTCGGCGGGGTGTTCCGCGGCGTGGGTGAGGGCCAGTTTGCCGCCGAAGGAGTGCGCGAGCAGGAACACGCCGGCCCCGGTCGTGTACCGGCGGCGGATGGCGTCGAGCGCGCTGCGGAGGACGGCGGACTGTTCGGGCAGGGACAGCCCGTCGGGGAAGGCGGCGGCGGACAGGCCGTAGCCGGGGCGGTCCAGCGCCAGGACGGAGAAGCCGAGCTCGGCGCCCAGGGTGAGCAGGGAGAGGCCGGGGTGGGCGGGGCCGTGGAAGTACCCGGCGCGCATTCCGGCGCCGTGCAGCGCCACGACCATGGCGCGGGGCGGCCCGGAGACGGGAGCGCAGTGCAGTCCGGAGAGCCGGACGCCGTCGGCCTGCACGACGACCTGGCGTACGGGGGCGAAGGGCGGGGCGCCTAGGGGCGGGACCGGAGGGAAGCCCGACGGCGGGCAGACGAGGTCGGTCACGGTCTACTCCTTGACGTCGCAGATCGGGGACCCGGCGGTGACGGACGCGCCGGCTCCGGCGGTCAGGCCCACGATCGTGCCGGCCTTGTGGGCGGTGATGGGCTGTTCCATCTTCATCGCTTCGAGGACGACGACGAGGTCGCCTTCGGCGACCTGCTGGCCTTCCTCGACGGCGACCTTGACGATGGTGCCCTGCATGGGGGAGGCGAGGGTGTCGCCGGAGGCGGCGGAGCCGGACTTCTTGGCGGCCGTGCGCTTGGGCTTGGCGCCGCCGGCGACCGCGGCGCGGGCCAGGGGCATGCTCAGGGAGGACGGGCAGCGAGACTTCCAGGCGCTTGCCGCCGACCTCGACGACGACCGTCTCGCGGGTGTCGGGCTCGGTCTCGTCGGTGCCGGGTGCGGCGAACGG